>CAXXPZ010000062.1:0-62848 GCA_963422555.2 uncultured Ruegeria sp. | reverse complement strand
ATCGCGCCGCATTTGCAAATTCCGCCTTCGCGTGATGCGAACCGTGATGCCCCCCGGAACGCGGATAAAAATGCACCACGCTGCGTGACTTTGAAAGTCGGAACAAATTGAAATGCCATGGAATCGTCGAATTCTCCAGAGAAGATCGGGTAATTGAGTGGAATCGAACATATGCCAGCAGACGACAGTAATATGAAAAGGCATGATTCCGCACACGGAGTTCAGCCAGCGCATATTCCACCGCGCCCACCGCCCAGGCGGAAGATCCCGTTTAAGCAAATCCTGATTGGCACCTGTCTGGTTGTTTTGATCGGTTTGGCCAAAACCTATTTTCTGGACACCAAATCGTTGGGTCAGGAAGGACCCAAATACACCAGCGGTGAATTCGTTTGGCAAAGTTTTAACCCAACGTGGTCCAAACTGTTCGAAGAACACGCGCTGGACATGACAGTTGTTGTGGAACGCATCCGTTCGTCCAACGAACCAACCAACACGATTGACGGTGCCCTTCTTCGTGCGCTGTGCGGTTCTGTTCTGACGAAGCTTCCCAACCCGCCCCAGAGCGTGTCCCGAAACGATATCTATCGTCTTGGTTTTCGGTTTATCCGGGCCGAAGACAGCGCGCTTACGGACAAATTCCCGTTGCCGGTTCAGGACGGGTCGTGTCTGGCTCACAAAGACCAGATGATTTTTGACTGGGGCTACCCGGGTCAGCTGTCCGGCTGGTCCCCGGTGCGTTATGAACAACCAAAGAACGAGGCTTTCACGATCACCTTCGGACGCCGTGGCAAAACCCGGGTTGCATACGATCAAGTCGACCTCAAGGTCGCGTGCGAAGCCCTGTTTTTGGATTCCTCCGATTCAATGCGTCAGGCTTTGGACTTGGCACCGAAAATAAATATTCGGATCGTCAACGGAGTCGCCGGTGGTCTCGGTTGGGCCGGTTATTACCGCTTGCAGCGCTTTCAGGTCGTCAACGGCACGTGTCTTCCAATAGGGAATGTCGTTGAGGGATAGTTTTCTGCTTGAGACTTGGCCGAGCCCGCCTGTCCATCGCGGCACAAGTCCTGTCTGTCCGGCACAGTCAAAAGCAATGATCAGAAGTTGGTTTTCCGAACTGGTGATCCGTTCAATTTTTGCCAATCGCTAAAGCGCCGGTTGGAAAACCACACGTTCCGGCCCCACGATTCAGAAAAAAGGATCAGGACGGGAAAGTGTGAGCCGATGGAGAGGGCAAGAGAAGTGGCTGAAAAGAAAAAACAGAGAGCAGGTTCCCCTATCCCTCTGTTTTTACTTTGGTACCCAAGGCCGGACTCGAACCGGCACGTCCGTTAGGACGGGGGATTTTGAATCCCCTGCGTCTACCATTCCGCCACTTGGGCCTCGACTCTTGGATTACCGTCCGGCGACGCGAAGGTCCAGAGGCAAAAATCAACCAATTCTCAGTTTGTTTTCCCGGCGCAGGTTGACGGTTTCGCAGGTGCATGGTTTGGCTTGCATCAACTTGGTTATGGAATTCAGTACCTGATGTTGCGATCACTTTATGACTGGACCATTCGTCTGGCCAAACATCCGCATGCCCTTTGGGCGTTGGCCATTGTGGCCTTTGTCGAAAGTTCGTTCTTTCCCATTCCGCCGGATGTGCTGATGATTCCGATGATTTTGGCGCGCCCGTCGCGGGCGTGGCTGATCGCGCTGGTCGCCTTGGTTGCGTCGGTTCTGGGCGGGATGCTGGGTTATGCTATCGGGGCGTTTTTCTACGAAAGCCTGGGACAGCCCATTCTCGAATCTATGGGCAAGGCCGAGGCGATGGAAGAGTTCAACCATCGCTTTAACGATTTCGGGTTCTGGGCGGTTCTGGCCGCCGGGGTAACGCCTTTTCCTTACAAGGTCATCACGATCATGTCGGGCTGGACGGGTATGCCGCTGGGCACGTTTATTGCGACATCTATTCTGGCACGTGCGCTGCGGTTCTTTATTGTTGCCGGTCTGCTGTGGAAATTCGGCGAGCCCATCCGCGAATTCATTGAAAAGCGCCTGGGGCTGGTCTTTACACTATTCGTCGTGCTTTTGATCGGCGGATTTTTTCTGGTGCGATACCTATGAGCCGGAAACAGACACTGGTGATATTGGCCGCAGGCGGGTCGGCCGCGTTGCTGCTGGCAGCCTGGGGTTTTCAGTACCTTGGCGGATTGGCGCCCTGCAAAATGTGCATCTGGCAGCGATACCCTCATGGTGCTGCCGTTATTCTGGGCGTGCTGGCTTTTGCCTTTCCCGGCATCCGCATAACGCCCCTGTTGGGCGCGTTGGCTGCATCAACGACCACCGGGGTTGGACTTTACCATGCTGGTGTCGAACAGGGCTGGTGGGAAGGTCCATCCACTTGTACCTCGGGCGATGTGGGCGCGCTGTCGCAACAGGATCTGTTCGATCAGATCATGACTGCCCCGCTGGTGCGCTGCGACGATATCCCGTGGGAGATGTTTGGCCTGTCGATGGCGGGATGGAATGCGGTTGCCTCAGCCGGGCTGGTGCTGATCTGGATTGCGGCGTGGCGTGCGCGCTGACCGTTATTGCTGATCCAGTTCTGCATCCCAATACAGAAAGTCGATCCAGCTTTCGTGCAGGTGGTTCGGCGGAAACTTGCGCCCGACATTGCGTAACGCCTCAGCCCCCGGCTGACGCGGCGGTTTGTTAAGCGACATGCCAGCCTGCCGCAGTGATTTCGAGCCCTTGCGTAAGTTGCACGGGCTGCAAGCGGCCACAACGTTTTGCCAGCTGGTCACACCGCCCGCCGCGCGCGGGACAACATGGTCAAAAGTCAGCTCGCCCCGGCTGCCGCAATACTGACATTTGAATTCGTCCCTCAGAAATAAATTAAAGCGCGTGAAGGCCACGCGCTTTCTGGGTTTTACGTAATCTTTCAGGACAACCACCGAAGGTATTCGGATCTCGGTACTGGGGCTTCGGACCACTTCGTCATATTCGGCGACGATGTCGACCCGATCCAGCCAGGCGGCCTTGATCGCCTCCTGCCAGGGCCAAAGAGACAGCGGATAATAGGATAGCGGGCGGTAATCGGCGTTCAAAACCAATGCCGGATGATGCCTGAGCGCACCAGGTTCCCTGACAAATTCGGTCCTGAAGTCTCCGTCCATAACAGAATCGCTCCTCGCTCTGCACTGCCCGTTTTTTGACACCAGAGCGGGGAACACCCGCCCCAGCCTTACTTCAACTATATATCGTGTTAAAACTCTGACAAGCCCTGAGTTTCCACAACATCTCGGTGATTGGTTAAGGCGAATCCGTAACATCTTTGTGACAGTTATCCACAGGTTGCAAGGCTGTGGCCTGCAGGCTATGGCGAGTGTCATGTCCTGGTTCATCCGCTTCAACAAACCTTTTGACGTGCTGCCGCAGTTCACTGACCGCGCCAATGCCGACACTCCGCGTCGAACGCTGTCAGAATTCATTGATCTGCCCGACGTATATCCCGCCGGTCGACTGGATCGGGACAGCGAAGGGCTGATGTTGCTGACCGACATCGGGCAGTTGCAGGCCCGGATTGCCGATCCAAAACACAAGATGGCCAAAACCTACTGGGTTCAGGTCGAGGGTATACCGGATGACGCAGCACTTAGCGCGTTGCGCGACGGGGTCGAGTTGAAAGACGGGCTGACGCACCCTGCCAAAGCCCGGTTGATCGACACCCCACCCGGCCTGTGGCCGCGCACTCCGCCGATCCGTATGCGCAAAACGGTGCCGGATTGCTGGGTCGAACTGACACTACGCGAGGGACGCAATCGTCAGGTACGCCGCATGACAGCCGCAGTGGGCCATCCGACCCTGCGCCTGATCCGCGCGCGTATCGGGGACTGGACGCTTGAGGGGCTGGAGCCGGGGCGCTGGGATGCATTGCCAATGCCGCAAATCCCGCCTGATCAGGGCCCAGAAAAACGCGACCGACGACGTCGGTCGTAAAGCCCATAGGTTATTGCAGCGGTTGCTTTTCGCCGCCCACAACGCGGTAGATATCGCGAGAGATCACCCCAATCTCACCCAAGGCCGCGCGAAACGCTGCCATATGCGAGGTCGCGAAATGCGCCTCTAGCGCGGCCTGATCCTGCCATTCCTCATAGACGCGGAACCGGTTGCCCTGTCCCAAAACCTGACTGAATTCATAGATGATGCAGCCGGGTTCTTTTACGGTTTCACGCACCATATCTTGCGCCGCCTCGCATGCCTTGTCGATCCCTGCGGGATCCATCTCGACCACTCCGGTTACAATCAGCATTGCGTGTCCTTTGTCAGATCAAAACGTTTCGAAATCCGGTTCACCGGCGTGCCATCGCGCAGCGGAACTCCATAGGCGACAGAGAAATCCGAGAACCCTAGCTTTTCATAGTAACTTAGCCCGATTGCGTTATCAGCGCGAATTGTGGCGTTAAGCGACCGAAACCCCAATGCACGTGCGGTTTTCTCAGTTTCGCCAAACAGCGCGCGCCCGGCACCCTTCAGCACTGGATCGCGCCGGGTGAATGTTGCGATATCGGCGCAATCCTCAGGCAGGTCGTCGCTGGCGCCCAACCATTGAAACCCGGCGACCGCGCCATCCTGATCCAGCGCCACGTGGCAGCAGATCTTGTCCGCCCCGTCCAGAAAGGCTTGCGCGAACAAAGCCTGAGACAATGGCAGCTCACGCGCCGTTGTCCCGCCCGCAAGAATGATCTGGTTGAGGATTTCGCAAGCCTCAGCCACATCTTCGCGCATCATCGGGCGGATGGTGATCATCACAAGCTCAGCTTGTCACGCATAAAGGCCAGCGCCACGCTCAACCCATCGGGGGCGATGCCGTGGCCGGTGCCCTTCATGACGTGGGCATAGACTTCCTTGAATCCTGCGCCTTGCAAGGCCTCGGCGGCTTCGGGCAAGGATTGCGGCGGGACCACGTCGTCGACATCCCCATGTACCAGCAGGATGGGCATCCGGCTGACCACCTCATCGACCAGCATGTCGGGTTCCAGCAAACGGCCCGAGAAGGCCACGATACCAGCCACGGGGTCCTCGCGCCGCGGCGCAACGTGCAGGCTCATCATCGTGCCTTGCGAAAAGCCGAACAGGACGACCTGTTCCGGCAGCACATCCTCGTCCACCATCAGCGCGTCAAGAAAAGCGTCGAAATCCTGGGTGGCCATGTCCATGCCGCGCCGCGCCTCTTCTTCGGACGAGCCATCGATCCATGGAATCGGGAACCACTGAAACCCGTTGGGCATACCGGGAATCTGTTCGGGTGCGTCAGGGGCCACAAAAAGCGTGTCGGGCAAGTGTTCGCCCAATGGATCAGCCAGCCCCAGCAGATCGGCCCCGTTCGCGCCATAGCCATGCACGAACACCACGACCGAGCGTGTGCTGCCCGAAACCGGCTCTTTCCTGAGCGCATTCAAAACCCGTGTCATCTGATCCCTTCCCTGTTCTTTGCGACCCGGTAATAGGCCCACAAAACCCGGGCTGCAACCGACCGCCAGGGCGACCATGCCTCGGCCATCTGGCGCAAGTCCTTGTCGGTGGGCCGTTCAGGCAGGTCGTAAAGAACGCGCGCGGCCTCTTGCAGCGCCAGATCGCCCGGAGCAATCACGTCTGCGCGACCCAAGGAGAACATGGCATAGATCTCAGCCGTCCAAACGCCAATGCCTGGCACCTGGGTCAGGATGGCGACGACTTCGTCATCGGATGCGGTGCGCAGCGCCTTGTAATCGATACGGGCCTCGGCCAGGGCGCGGGCATAGCGGATCTTCTGACGGCTCAGCCCGACCGCCCGCAGATCGTCATCCGTGGCCCACATGATCTTGCGCGGCCCGGTCAGGTTGGCCTGCTGCAGCCTTTTCCATATGGCGTTTGCCGAGGCCACGCTGACCTGTTGGCTGACAATCGCGCTGAGCAGCTGGGCAAACCCGTCAGGTCGGCGGCGCAGCGGCAACGGCCCCGTCTGTTCCATCGCATAGGCCATACGGGGACAGGCCGCAGCCAGCCACTCGGCCCCCTCGGCGACGCAATCCGGCGTTTCGATGATGCGTCCAACAGACACCAGCCCCTCTCCCGACATAGACAATCGCGACGCACGTTAGGGCACCGCGTCACAGATGCAAGCGGCTTGTACCCATCCCGGTTCGCGGCTACGCATGAGCGCATGACGATCACCGCCACAACACCAAACGACGATCAGGCCAAACGCAATGTCGCTGTTCTGGTGGCGGCGCAGGCCATTCTGGGCGCGCAAATGCCGATGGTCTTTATTGTCGGGGGTTTGGCCGGACAGTCGCTGGCCACCAATGCGTGCCTTGCCACCTTGCCGATTTCCCTGATCGTTCTGGGCTCGATGCTGGCGGCAACGCCGATTTCGGCCATCATGCAAAGATGGGGCCGCCGCGCCGGGTTTCTGATCGGTGCGACGGCTGGCGCCTGTGGCGGCATGATCGGGGCTTATGGCCTGTATCTGGGGTCCTTCCCGATCTTTCTGCTGGGCAGCCTGTTGACCGGCATCTACATGAGCGCGCATGGGTTCTATCGCTTTGCCGCTGCGGACACCGCATCGGACGCGTTTCGGCCCAAGGCGATTTCCTATGTCATGGCGGGCGGTCTGGCCGCCGCGATCATTGGCCCGCAGATCGTCAAACTGACGTCCGAGGCTTATGTCATCCCGTTTCTGGGAACCTATATCGCGGTGATTGCCATCAATGTCCTTGGCGCCGCGCTGTTCTTTTTTCTCGACATCCCGACACCGGATAAACCCGCCGCCGACGCCCCTAAAGGCCGCAGCCAGCTGGAGCTTTTGAAAACCCCACGCATCGCCGTGGCGGTCATCTGCGCGATGGTCTCGTACGCGCTGATGAATCTGGTGATGACCTCGACGCCGCTGGCCGTTGTCGGCTGCGGATACACCGCCAGCAATGCGGCGGATGTGGTCACAACCCATGTGCTGGCCATGTATATTCCCAGCTTTTTCACCGGCCACCTGATCGCACGCTTTGGGGTCGAAAAGATCGTCGCCATGGGGCTTGCGATTCTTGCGGCCGCTGGTGTGGTCGCCCTGCAGGGCGTTGAACTGGGCAATTTCTTTTTCGCCCTCATCCTGCTGGGTATCGGCTGGAATTTCGGCTTTATCGGCGCCACCAGCATGTTGGCGGATTCGCATGATGAGCATGAGCGCGGGCGGATGCAGGGGTTGAATGACCTGCTGGTATTCGGTGGCGTGACGCTGGCCTCGCTGGCCTCGGGCGGGCTGATGAACTGCTCGGGCGGGTCGCCGATCGAAGGCTGGACCGCCGTCAACCTTGCGATGATCCCGTTGCTGACGCTGGCCGGTGGGGCGCTGCTGTGGCTGATCCTCAGACCGTCGGACACGCGAACGGCCTGATCGGTCTTACCACCGTCCCGTGGCCGCGACCCGCATCAGGGACAGCCTGCGGCGGATCTCGCCTTGGGTCAGCTTGCCCTCAGCCACGCATTGCGGACGGGCCAGAACCCGCCGCAATACCCAATCGGCCTGCCACCCGGCAATCAATGCAGGCCTTGCCGCATCTGATATGCCCGAGCGCGCGGCCCGTGCCCGTGCCAGTCGCTGCAACGCTTTTTGCGCCAGGGCCCTCACGCCCTCAGCGGTTCCATTCAACAGCGGTATCCGTCCGCGCGCCTCAAGATCGGGGATGGCGCGGAACCAGTTGGCGATCCCAACCGCGTAACCGTAATCGCGCAACATCTCTTCGTCCGCCGGGCCCAAGGCCTGTGCCGAGGCCACCATCAACGTGCCCGCGCTATGGTCGATATAGGCGTCAAAATGCGCGTCATCCTCAAAGGGATCGCGATAGATATCCCACCGTCTGACGGCGACATATTCATCCATCATCCCGGCAAGATGTGGCGACAAAATCTGGGACAGCGGCGTGATCACCTCATGCCGCCGGACGGTCGGGCCGCTGACAATCTCCTGCAAGGCGTCGCGCCACCATTGCAGGCGCATTTCGGCAATCATCGTCTCTTGCGTGACCCAGGGCGCGCGGGCGACTTCGACATTCAGCGCGTAGATCGGGAACAGGACAGGGCGCGCCGCGACCGGCGCCGCCATTGCGGCCATGAACCGGTCGGGATCGGCGCGATGAACCAGAGCGGCGCAGGCCTTGGTGTCATCGTCGAACTGCACGCCTATTCCGCCACCGCCGACCGTGGCCCGCAATCGCGCACCAGCTTCCACTGGATCGCCTCAAGCAGCGCCTCGAACGAGGCGTCGACTATGTTCGCGCTGACGCCCACAGTGGACCAGCGCCGCCCCTGCCCGTCCTCGCTGTCGATGATGACGCGGGTCACCGCCTCGGTCCCGCCCTGCGTGATCCGAACCTTGAAATCCACCAGATGCATATCATCAAGAATGGGCGAATATTGCCCCAGATCCTTGGCCAGAGCCTTAGACAAGGCATTCACCGGTCCCCGATCGCTGCCGCTTTCATCCATCGACTCGCTGACCGACAGCTTTTTCTCGCCATCGACCTTCACGACAACAACCGCCTCGGACAGGCTGACCATCTTGTTGTACTTGTTCTTGCGCCGCTCGACGGTGACTTTGTAGCGTTTGACCTCAAAGAACCGCGGCAACTGCCCCAGCTCGTCGCGCGCGAGCAGTTCGAAACTGGCCTGCGCGGTGTCATAGGAATACCCTTCGGCCTCGCGCGTCTTGATCCGTTCCAGAATACGTCCCAAGGCCGGATCACCCGCCTTGACGACCAATCCCGCCTCGGTCAGACGCTTGCGCAGGTTCGACTGCCCCGCCTGGTTCGACATCGGAATGATCCGCGCATTGCCGACACTGGCCGGGTCCACATGTTCGTATGTGGTCGGGTCCTTGAGGATCGCACTGGCATGCAACCCCGCCTTATGCGCAAAGGCCGAGGCCCCGACATAGGCCGATTGTTTGCTGGGCACCCGGTTCAGGATATCGTCCAGCATCCGGCTGATCCGGGTCAGATCGGCCAGCACATCAAGGCTGACACCGGTCTCATAAGCCGAAACATACGGCTCTTTCAGCAGCAGTGTCGGAATCAGAGCGGTCAGGTTCGCATTGCCGCAGCGCTCTCCCAACCCATTGAGTGTCCCTTGTATCTGCCGCGCGCCCGCATCGACGGCGGCCAGCGAACAGGCGACCGCGTTTTCGGTATCGTTATGGGTGTGAATGCCCAGCCGGTCACCCGGAATTCCGGCAGCAATCACCTCGGACACGATCTGCCCGACCTCGGCAGGCAGCGCGCCACCATTGGTGTCGCACAGCACGATCCAGCGCGCGCCAGCGTCCAGAGCGGCCTTGCAGACATCGACCGCATAGGCGGGATTGTCCTTGTAGCCGTCAAAGAAATGCTCGGCATCATACAGCGCCTCACGCCCCTGCGCCACGATATGCGCCATCGAGGCGCGGACGTTTTCCACATTCTCCTCCAGCGGAATGCCAAGCGCGTGGGTGACGTGATAGTCATGTGATTTCCCGACCAGACAAACCGCCTGCGTGCCCGCATTCATCACCGCCGCCAGCACATCGTCATTCTCGGCAGACCGGCCCGACCGTTTGGTCATCCCGAACGCGGTCAGCCGGGCCGAGGTTTTTGGCGGCGCATCGAAAAACGCACTGTCGGTTGGGTTCGCGCCGGGCCATCCGCCTTCGATATAGTCGATCCCCAAACTGTCCAGCGCAGCCGCGATTTGCATCTTTTCAGCGGTCGAGAATTGCACGCCCTGCGTCTGCTGCCCATCGCGCAAGGTCGTGTCATATAGATAGAGGCGTTCCTTGGTCATCATTCTGGCTCTTTGGCTTGACCGGGCACCGCCCGGCCCGGAGTGGGCGAAAAGCGCCCGCCCTGGGGCGGGTCGGGCGGAAACGTGGTCTAGATGTTGTCCAACCTCAACGGATCAAAGGTCGGGCCGGGTACGAGTTCAACACCTTCTTTGCTCATGCGGACTTCCAGCCCGGCTTCGATGCATTTTGTCTTCAGCCGGTCCACCTCGGCAAAATCCTTACTCTGCATGGCTTCGACCCGCGCCGCGGACAGCTGTTCGCCCAACTCTGCAATCTGATCTGTCACATCTTGCTCGGGCGCAGCAGACGCGTCAAAAAAGCCGAGGAATTCACACCCATTGATGACCCCCTGCCAATCGCCGACTGACGCTAAACGATGCATCTCAGCCAATGCCCCGGCTGTGTTGAGATCATCGCTCAATGCGTTCAGTATTCCGGCTGGCACCTCGCCATTCGGGTGCAACATCAAAGTGTTTTCGCGCCATTTGTGCAGTACACGCGCCGCTTCTTCGCGTTTTTTTTCGGTCCAGTCCATCGGTTTGCGATAATGGGTCTGCAGGAACACAAAGCGGATCACCTCGCCCGGAACACCCTGATCCAACAAGTCATGAACGGTAAAGAAATTGCCCAGAGATTTGGACATCTTTTTACCTTCAACCTGCAGCATCTCATTATGCAACCAGACCCGGGCGAAGTCGCCATGGGGATGGGCGCAACGGCTCTGGGCGATCTCATTTTCATGATGCGGGAACATCAGATCGTTGCCGCCGCCATGAATGTCGAAACTTTCACCCAGCAATTCATAAGCCATGGCAGAGCATTCGATGTGCCAGCCCGGACGACCCCTGCCCCATGGGCTGTCCCAGCCCGGCAGTTCATCGGTCGACGGCTTCCACAACACAAAATCCATCGGGTTTTTCTTGTATGGCGCCACCTCAACCCGCGCCCCCGCGATCATGTCATCGACCGAGCGGCCCGACAGCTTGCCGTAGCTCTCTTTCCAGGTATCAACCGCAAACAGCACGTGTCCCTCAGCCGCATAGGCGTGGCCCTTGGCGATCAGGTCTTCGATCATCGCGATCATCTGGGGAATATATTGCGTGGCACGCGGCATCTCATCCGGCTCCAGCGCGCCCAACGCGCCCATGTCGTTCAGATACCAGCCGATTGTCTCGTCCGAACGCTCCTGCACCAGCTGCTCCAACGACCCTTTGGCCCCGGCCTGTTTGCGCGCCAGTGCGGTGGCGTTGATCTTGTCATCCACGTCGGTGAAATTGCGCACATAGGTCACGTGACCCACGCCATAGACATGGCGCAGCAAGCGGTACAGCACGTCGAACACAACAACAGGTCGCGCATTGCCCAGATGGGCCCGGTCATAGACCGTCGGACCACAGACATACATCCGCACATTGTCAGGGTCGATCGGCGCGAAATCCTCTTTCGCCCGCGTCCGTGTGTTGTGCAGTTTGATCGTCGTCATCGGGTCAAGCTCCTGAAACAGCGTAAACGTCTCGCGTTGGCGCGGGCTTAGCAACTTGTCTCAGGGATGAAAACGAAAGAAACCGGCCCGCTTGATAAATCAGCAGGGAATGCAGCAGATAATGATGCAGGTCATCGGGTTCATGGGCACTCGCATAACAGAAGACGCAGGCTGAGCCAAGACTTGAGTTCTGACGCACCTGACGGCAGTTTGTCTGGCATGAGCCGCGAAACCGTCAACGCCATCTACGCCGAACTGCCCGGTTCCGACCTGTCCGACCCCTGGGGCGGCGGTCATGATGCGTGGAAGGTGGGCGGTAAGATGTTTGCCTGTATCGGCACCGCCAATGACGGGGTTTCGGTCAAGACACCGGACATCGAAACCGCTCAGATGCTGATTGATGCGGGCATCGGCACCAAAGCCCCTTATTTTCATCGCAGCTGGATTCGACTGCCCTGGGACACCGACCCCGAGGAAATGCGCCACAGGCTAACCGCCTCATACGATATCGTGCGTGCCTCGCTCACAAAAAAGGTTCAGGCGACGCTACCGTCGCGCCCCTGATTGACAAACCGCCGCCGCTCTGCCCCATTCAGCGCCAGAGGGTTAACGGAGGCGCGTCATGAAGCTGTCGCATCGCATTACACATCTGACCGGAGGTGGCTCGGACGGTTGGGACGTATTCTACCGCGCGCGGCGCATGATTGCCGAAGGTCAGGCTGTTACGGAACTCACTATCGGTGAGCATGACGTTCGCACCGACCCCGAGATTCTGATTGCAATGGACGTATCGGCGCGCGGCGGGCATACCGGATACGCCATGGTGCCCGGCACTGATCAGTTGCGCGACACGGTGGCCGCGCGCGTGCAAACCCAAACCGGTGTCGAAACCACTCGTGACAACGTGATGATCACGCCCGGGGGCCAAGCGGCCCTGTTCGCCGCGCATATGGCCGTTTGCAACCCCGGCGACACCGGTCTGTTTCTGGATCCGTATTATGCCACCTACCCCGGCACGATTCGCGGCGTCGGTGCTGAAGCCAAACCGGTGCAGACCCGTGCCGAAGACGACTTTCAGCCCCGCCCCGCTGACATTGATGCAGCCGCAGATGACGCGGTATCGCTACTGATCAACACGCCCAACAACCCTACCGGAGTGGTCTATGGGCCGGAAACACTGCAGGGCATCGCGGATGTCTGCCGCCGACGCGATCTGTGGCTGATCTCGGACGAGGTCTATGACACGCAGGTCTGGGATGGCAGCCATTTGTCCCCGCGCGCATTGCCCGGCATGGCCGAGCGTACTCTGGTCGTTGGGTCGATGTCGAAATCGCATGCAATGACCGGATCACGCTGCGGCTGGATTGTCGGCCCCGCTGAGGTTGTTGGGCATCTGATCAATCTGGCCACACATACAACCTATGGCGTTCCGGGTTTTGTTCAGGATGCGGCCTCCTATGCCCTGAACGCCGGACTTGAGTTGGAGGAAAAGATCGCCGCCCCGTTTCGGCGCCGTCGGTCTTTGGCGATGCAGGTGCTGCGCACGCAACAAAACGTTGGTTTGATCCCGGCCCAGGGGGCCATGTATCTGATGCTGGATATCCGCGCCACAGGGATGAGCGGCGAGGGTTTCGCCAACGCCTTGCTCGACACGCATTCGATTGCGGTCATGCCCGGTGAAAGCTTTGGCGCTGCAGCCGCAGGACACATCCGCCTGGCCATGACCATTGATGACGAAAGTTTCGTCAACGCACTGCAGATTGTGTGTGATTTTGCTGCTCAACTGACCGCAAACAGGGGCGCGGCCTGACGGTCAGAACCGAAACGTTGTGCGCAGGTTGAAAACGCTGGTGTCCAGCGAGCCGTTCGGCGCCGAGTCGATGTCGAAATCCTGCCGCAACGCCTCACCGCTGATAACGAACCTGTCGCCTATCGGGTAGGCAACTCCGATGCCATAAACAGCGGCTGTATCGCTGTCGCCCGAGGTCTCTGCCCGGGCCGTTCCGACGACCACATAGCCAAGTGCGGGGCCGAAATCATATCCGCCACGCAGTTTCAGACGCGATACGCTGTCCAGACTGCCCTCGGACTCGCCCAGATCAAGGTTGAGGCGGTTGTATTCCAACTCACCGCCCAGAACGAAACTGCCGAAATCGTAGTCGTAACCGATATGCGGACCAAAGGCTGAATCGCTGCCGCCCACCCCTCCGGGTCCGTCTGCATCCGCATAGCCAAAACTGAACCCGGCAAAGGGGCCCGTCCAATCCTCGGCCAGTACGGGCGATGCGCCCGCCAGTATCAATGCGGCCAGTGCAGCCTTAATTGCCTTCACGCAGACCTCCGAATATCTGGCGCCGTGTCGGGCACTGCGACCACACCATGGCCGGGCACCCAAAAATCCGCAAATACTAACACCTGTGCAACAATAACTATGTATATCTTAACAGATTTCTATCCTTACGGGAAAAAACTTTGCTCACGCAGATCTGATCGGGTGTCACCGCAACAGTGCATCGGGTCGAGGAAAAAATTGTTGGGCTCAGGTCGTAAACAGAACAGATTTTGTCGGTGTGAATTGGAATAGTTTCGCAACGATGCCGAGGAAGCGGATGAAAAACGAAGTCTGGAAAATTCACCTGATCAGTCGCACCATTGGTGCAGATCGGGGTCGGGCTGCGCGGGGACGACCGCAGCAGGGTTAATCTCGCTGACCCTTTTTCCCTGATTCAACAATCGGAATCCCGACATGAACGACCAGCCCCGCACCACCTCCCGCAGCGGTGGCCGCGCCGCACGACGTGCAGCCCGCGCGTCTGCCCTGCCCGATCACCTGCGCCCCGTACGCCCCGGTATGGAAGGCGGCACCTATAAACCCCTCAGCCAACAGGATGTCGAAAGCATCCACAAAGGCGCCCTGAAGGCGCTTGAAACCATCGGTCTGGCAGACGCCCCCGACAGCGGGATTGAATACCTCGTCAACGCGGGATGCATTCTGGGCGATGATGGTCGCGTCCGATTTCCCCCATCTGTGGTCGAGGATGTTCTGGCCAAAGCGAACCGCTCGGTCACGTTGTACAGCCGGGACGGCAAGACCGACCTGCTGCTACAGGGTAGCAAAGTGCATTACGGTACCGCCGGTGCAGCTGTGCATATGGTGGATGTGGCGGGCCGCGAATACCGAGACTCAACCGTGCAGGATTTGCATGACGCGGCGCGTATCTGCGAACAGCTGGACAATATCCACTTTGTCCAGCGCCCCATGGTCTGCCGCGACATCACTGACAATCTTGAGATGGATCTGAACACGATTTATGCTTGCTGTTCAGGCACCTACAAGCATATCGGAACATCTTTCACCGATCCCAGCTATGTGGCGCCCGCGGTCGAAATGTTGCATATGATCGCCGGTGGCGAAGACAAATGGCGCGAGAGGCCGTTTGTGTCGAACAGCAACTGCTTTGTCGTCCCACCGATGAAATTTGCCACCGAAAGCTGTCAGGTGATGGAAGAATGCGTCAAAGCCGGACTGCCGGTCTTGCTGCTGTCTGCCGGTATGGCGGGCGCAACGGCGCCGTCCACCATCGCCGGGGCCATCATGCAAGCCACGGCAGAATGTCTGGCCGGACTGGTTTATGTAAACGCCATAAGCCCTGGTGCTGCCGCGATTTTTGGCACCTGGCCCTTTGGCTTGGACCTGCGAACGGGCGCGATGTCGGTGGGGTCTGGCGAACAGGCACTTCTCAGCGCCGGGTGCGCGCAGATGCATAAGTTCTACGGCCTGCCCGGCGGTGCCGCTGCTGGTGCCTCCGACTCGAAGCTTCCCGATATGCAGGCCGGCTGGGAGCAGATGTGCTCAAACGTGATGACCGGTTTGGCCGGTCTGAACATGGTTTACGAATCTGCGGGTATGCATGCGTCTCTGTTGGGGTTCTGCCATGAGTCGCTGATCCTGAGCGACGATCTGATCGGTCAGGCGCAGCGCTGTGTGCGCGGGATCGAGGTCAACGACGACACATTGGCGCTGGACCAGATCGCGCAGGTCTGTCTGGAGGGTCCCGGTCATTACCTCGGCACAGATGAAACTCTGGGACGGATGCAGTCGGATTACGTATACCCGACTCTTGGCGATCGGACGTCCCCCAAGGAATGGGCCGAAATAGACAAACCCGATCTGATCGAAAAGGCCATCGCGCGCAAGCACGAGATCCTGTCGGCGCCGTCACCAGCCCGGTTCGACCCGATGCTGGATGCCGAGTTACGCGGCAAATTCAACATATACTTGCCCGCGTAACCCGTTGATATTGGGTGGTTCACTGGGATTTGGACCGCCCGTGCTGTGTCACCCGTTGCTGGGCGGCAGCAGACCGGCCTCTTGTGCAACCGCGATCTCATCCGCGTCCAGCGCACCGTCGCCATTGGCGTCCATCGCGGCGAAGCCATCGGTGTCAACCTCGGGCACAACAGCCTGCACTTCTTCCAGGGTCAGAACACCGTCCCCGTTCGTGTCTGCACTGGACTGCGCCAGCGCCACTGCCGGCAGACCGAATGCGATTGCTGATACAACAGCCAGATATTGCGGTTTCATTTTGATGCCTCCTGAGTGAATTCATGTTTGTTTTCGTCCGGACAGGCACCAGAAACACGCTTTGCCCCGGCGCCGTCACCCCATCAGCTTGCAGGTGCGGAATTCGCGCCATTCTCCGCGTGTTTGTCCGAGTCGCGTCTGCAATCAACCGCTGGGCGAAATGCCGGACGGGGGTTTCGGCGGTTCTTTCCCGATGCACCGTCTAAAATCCGGCAAAGCTTTGCCGGAACAGCTGAGTCGAGACGCAAAAAGAAAAAAGGGGGCCGAAGCCCCCTGTTAGTTTCGCCTTCCAGGCTCATTTCGTTGACCGCCCGGTATTTTTTTGCCTGCGGCCTGAACTGCGCATGGGACGAGCGCACCCGTCCCCTGAAAGAGTGGGAAAGAGCAAATATTCCGCCCCACCCTGTTCCCGGCCAACACGGACATGTCGGCCGAGTGGACCAGGGCGGCGGTGGTAAGTCTCGGCGCCTTGGTCCTGTGTTCGTCGGGACCGGATATCCGGGAGGAAAATCACGGTCCCTGCGCCCCGGGGTGCCGGAGCGCTGTTCTCTAGCTACACCCTGACGTGGATCCGCAGGTGTTGCATTTCATGCAGGTGCCATTGCGCACCAGCGTGTAATTTCCGCATTCGCCACAGGGATCACCCTCGTAGCCCTGCATCTTGGCCTTGGTTCGGGCGTCCATTCCGGTTGCCACGGTGGCCTCGGTCGGCGTTTCGAACTGGGGCGCGGTCTCTGCCATGCCGGTCACGTCGGCCTGCCCCCCGTTCAGCACCATCAAATCCTGCGGCAGACGTTTCCGCAGATACCCGGTCGAACTGATTTGTTTCAGCACTTCCAAAGACTTGGACGCGGCACTGTCGCTGATTTCAGAGACGTTCGACACACCCTCTTCCTCGCCACGGCCAATATCGTCAAAGGCGGCGCCTTCGGGTTTGACATGGGCCAGGTCGGTGCGGTCCAGATAGGATACGGCCAGTTCCCGGAAGATATAATCAAGGATCGACGTTGCGTTCTTGATCGAGTCGTTGCCCTGGACCATTCCCGCCGGTTCAAACTTGGTGAACGTAAAGGCGTCGACGAATTCCTCAAGCGGAACGCCATATTGCAGACCAACCGAGACGGCGATGGCAAAGTTGTTCATCATCGCGCGAAAGCCGGCGCCTTCCTTGTGCATGTCGATGAAGATCTCGCCCAACTGGCCGTCTTCAAATTCTCCGGTGCGCAAGTATACCTTGTGCCCGCCCACGATTGCCTTTTGCGTATACCCCTTGCGGCGATGCGGCAGTTTCTCGCGATGCGTGCGGATGACTTCCTTGACCACGATCTTTTCGATGACCTTTTCGGCAAGCGTCACGGCCTTTTCATGTGCGGTACCGCTTTCCAGAACCTCTGCCGCCTCGTCATCATCCTCGACCAACGCCGCTGCCAGCGGCTGGCTGAGTTTCGAGCCGTCGCGATACAGCGCGTTGGCCTTTACCCCCAGCGACCAGCTGAGTTCATAGGCTTTCTGACAGTCTTCGATGGTCGCGTCATTGGGCATGTTGATCGTTTTGCTGATCGCACCCGAGATAAAGCTCTGCGCTGCGGCCATCATCGTGATGTGGCTGTCAACACCAAGGAAACGCTTGCCTTTCTTGCCGCACGGGTTGGCGCAGTCAAAGATCGAATAATGCTCTTCCTTCAGGTGCGGCGCACCTTCCAGCGTCATTGTTCCGCAGACATGATCATTGGCTGCATCGATATCAGCCTTGGTAAAGCCCAGATGCCGCAGCAGATCAAAGGTCGGGTCATTCAGCTTGGTGGCCGGGATGCCCAGAACGCCGGTGCAGAAATCCTCACCCAATGTCCACTGGTTGAACACGAACCGGATGTCAAAGGCGCTTTCCAGAGCGGCGTCCACCTTGGCCAACTCGTTCGGGCCAAAGCCGTGACCGGTCAACGAGGTGTGGTTGATGCCCGGTGCATTGCCGATGGTGCCGTGACCGACCGCGTAGGACACGATTTCTTCGATCTGAGACGAGGAATAGCCCTGTTTCTCCAGCGCTGACGGCACCGAGCGGTTGATGATCTTGAAATAGCCGCCGCCGGCCAGTTTCTTGAATTTCACCAGCGCAAAGTCCGGCTCGATCCCGGTGGTGTCGCAATCCATCACCAGACCGATGGTGCCGGTCGGCGCGATAACTGTGGCCTGCGC
This sequence comes from uncultured Ruegeria sp., assembly GCA_963422555.2. GTDB lineage: Bacteria > Pseudomonadota > Alphaproteobacteria > Rhodobacterales > Rhodobacteraceae > Ruegeria. Next base: position 44,749 of record CAXXPZ010000062.1, on the reverse strand, counting down.
GTTGCGATAGCCGTTCTTCTCACCAAGGCTCAGCGCCTCATCCCAGGCGGACATGGCCAGATCGACCAGACGCTTGTCGGGGCAATTGGCATGGTCCAGAGGCACCGGTTTAACAGCCAGTTTCTCATATCCGTCAGTGACGCCCTGCGATGCGCGACGGTGGTTGCGGATGACCCGCAGCATTTGGTCGGCGTTGCGCTCGTACCCTTTGAACGGACCAAGCTCGCCTGCAATCTCAGCCGAGGTCGCATAAGCCACACCGGTCATGATCGCCGTCAGCGCACCACAGATCGAGCGCCCCTCGTCCGAGTCGTAGCTGTAGCCCATGTTCATCAGCAGACCGCCGATATTGGCATAACCCAGACCCAAAGTGCGGAAGTCATAGGACAGCTGCGCGATTTCTTTGGACGGAAACTGCGCCATGGTCACCGAGATTTCCAGCGTCAGGGTCCACAGTCGCGAGGCGTGCATATAGTCGGCTGCCTGAAACTCATCATCCTTCAGGAAGGTCAGCAGGTTCATCGACGCCAGGTTACAGGCCGTGTCATCGAGGAACATGTATTCCGAGCACGGGTTCGAGCCGCGAATCTCACCGTCATTAGGGCATGTGTGCCACTCATTGACCGTGTCGTGAAACTGGATGCCCGGATCGGCGCAGGCCCATGCGGCGTGTCCGACCTTTTCCCATAGATCGCGCGCTTTGACGGTGCGGGCGACCTGACCGTTGGTCCGGTTGATCAATTGCCAATCAGCATCTTTCTCAACCGCTGTCAGGAATGCGTTGGTCACCCGGATCGAGTTGTTCGAGTTCTGGCCCGAGACCGAGCTGTAGGCTTCAGAATCCCAGTCCGTATCATAGGTCGGGAACTCGATACTGTCGTGGCCCTGTTTGGCGTAGTCCAGCACACGTTTGATGTAGGTCTCTGGGATCGCGACTTTTTTCGCCTCACGGATGGCGGATTTCAGGGCGTCGTTCTTCTTGGGATCATAAGCATCGTTCTGCGCTCCGTCCCATGTGCGGATGGCCTCGAAAATGCGGTTCAGCATCTTCTCGTGCATCTTTGATCCCGCAACAATCGAGGCGACTTTCTGCTCTTCAAGCACCTTCCACTCGATGAATTTCTCGATGTCCGGGTGATCCGCGTCGACGATCACCATCTTTGCTGCCCGACGGGTTGTCCCGCCTGATTTGATCGCGCCAGCGGCGCGGTCACCGATCTTGAGAAAGCCCATCAGACCCGAGGATTTGCCGCCACCCGACAGTGCCTCGCCCTCTGCGCGCAGATGGCTAAAGTTGGTCCCGGTGCCAGATCCGTATTTGAACAGGCGCGCCTCGCGCACCCACAGATCCATAATTCCGCCTTCGTTCACCAGATCATCATCGACGGATTGGATAAAGCACGCGTGCGGTTGCGGATGTTCATAAGCGGATTTGGATTTGGTCAGTTTGCCGGTTTTATAGTCGACATAATGGTGACCTTGCGCGGGTCCGTCGATTCCATACGCCCAGTGCAGCCCTGTGTTGAACCACTGTGGGCTATTCGGCGCGGCGCGCTGGGTCGCCAGCATATAGCGCATCTCGTCAAAATAGGCGCGGGCGTCTTCTTCGGTCGTGAAATATCCACCCTTCCAGCCCCAATAAGCCCAGGCGCCTGCCAGACGGTCAAATACCTGTTTCGAGGAAGTTTCCCCTTCGAACTCGGCGCTATCGTCGGGGATCGAACGCCACAGGAATTCGGGAACGTCCTTTTCCTTGACCTTTTTCAGGCCACTGGGAACACCGGCCTTGCGGAAATATTTCTGTGCGATGACGTCGCTGGCCACCTGGCTCCAGCTTGAGGGAACTTCGATATCGTCCAGACGAAAAACGATGGTGCCGTCGGGATTGCGAATCTCGGATGTCGCGGTCACGAAATCCAGCTCTGCGTATGCATCCTGACCTGGTTTGGTGAATTTTCTTTCAATCTTCATGTCCGCTGCCCCAGCTTCAATCTGTCCAAATTCTTGTTTCAGGCACTAAATCTTGTGTCGCGGGGTGCCACCCGCCGTGCCCTAAAGACCGGGCACAAAGGACTGTTCGCTGCCTTCAACAGCGCAAAACCGCTTAATCGGTTGCACGTCTCAATGGTTTGCTTTCCGTCCCTTGCCCGACGCCTTGCTTCTGGATAAGGACTACCAGATATAGCGGCGCATCTCTCGGCCAATACAATTTGGCGTATCTTGCCATAGTTGGTCAACGGGCTTTTCAGTGATTTTTGAAATCTTTTTTGTTGACCAACCCTGAGAGATCGGCGGGAAATCGCCACAGCCCGATTCCTCCACAAGCTATCAACAAGCCGTCCGACGCGAACCCGGCGAAGTCCCAATTTGAATTTTCTTTTTTTTCGCCACAGTTACGGGCCAATGATCACCCAAGGCAGAATTAACGAACGTGTCAGAGAATCATCGTCGCAAGCCAAAGGCGCGTGCCATAATCATGTGAACACAACATGTTCGAATTGGGGCCAGATTCTGTATGCGTAAGTTGTCTTCACTTCCGGCTCTGGCCCTGATCGTGTCCTGCACACCACAAGACGACCCGCCCGGTTCGCGCAGCGCGCAGTTCACTGATTACCCAAAACAAATGGTAACTACCCAGCTACCCCTCTGACTGAATTCAATATGACATTCTTTGCGGACGAGGTGGTCGAGCGCTGCATCGGCAAGAATCAACCAAAATCATCGTGGGATCGTCCTGAAATGTCGGAAAGGCGCATTGCCGAATTTCAGAAGTTTGGGGTAACAGATTGCATAGAAACCTGAGATGACAATTTGGGGGTCAGCGATCAATGAGCTATTATGCCAGTGATGTGGACGGCGGTTACTTTACTTTCGATGAGCGGCTGTCAGCCCTTTCCGAACTGATCTCGATGATCGACCGACCGGGCGACTATTGTGTGTATGGGCGGTTTCCTACCCCAATGCCTCGCATCTGGAACCACACGACAGGCGTCCTCGCATTCCCTCTCCAACCGGCACAATTACAGGACTTGATCACACTTGGTGAACGCGCACCATATGGACGCGGCGCAGAAACAATTTTGGACAGGTCCGTTCGTGACTGTTGGCAGGTTTCGCCAGATCAAATCAGCGTAGGAGGAGAAACCTGGGGCGAAACATTCAATCGCATCCTCAACCGTGCGGCCGAAGGCCTCGGCTACCCGCCGGAAGCTGTCGACGCGGAACTTTACAAAATCCTCGTTTACGAGGAAGGCGGTTTTTTTGCGCCGCACCGTGATACCGAGAAGGTTACCGGCATGGTGGCGACCTTGGTCGTTTCACTACCGGTTGCAGGGAAAGGGGGCGAACTGATCATCCGCCATCGCGGTCGAGAGACGATTGTCGAAATGTGTAGCAACGATCCTTCCGAACTGGTTTTTGCGGCCTTTTATGCTGATTGCGAACATGAAATTAGGCCTGTGACAGAAGGTCATCGCGCCTGTCTGGTTTACAATTTGGTTCTCACTCCGGGTCAAAATGTGGCCACCTCGGCACCGAACTATGCAGATCTTATGGGTCAGATTGCGAAGGAGATCAAAAACTGCTTCGCAACGTCGGACGCGCCTGAAAAACTTGTCTGGCTTCTCGAGCATGATTACAGCATCGCAGGCCTGTCGTTTGAAACCCTAAAAAACACGGATGCAACGGTTGGGCGTGCTTTGATTGCAGCTGCGGCACAGGCTGACTGTTCCCTCCACGCGGCCATCGTGCATGTTGATGAATATGCCGCCGCTGCCTACCTTGGGCGGGACTATGTCTGGGAAATCGAAGACATCGGCGCGGACGAATACGAACTCTATGATATCATTGAGCGGAGATGTGAGCTTGATGATTGGGTGCATCCCGATTTGGGCGCGAGCGCTTATGGCCAACTGGCGTTGGCGCAAAACGAATTGATGCCACCAGAACGGATCACAAATTGGGAACCTGACGTGAATCGCTTGACGGAGGCGAGCGGCAATGAGGGGGCCACAGTTGAGCGACACTATCGAAGCGCGGCCTTTGTTCTTTGGCCTGCTAAAGAAGGCCCTCGTGTTCTTGCCCAAGCCGGTGCCAAGGCGCTTTCCGTCCTTTTTGTACAGTCTGAGCAACGCGCTGCGACCTCTGACGGGAATGATTTGTCGCTTGACACCATTGCTGCTGAAATTGCTGAAGCTTGGCCAGCGCCCCAAGTCTTGCATTACTCGGACCGGGATGAGTGGCAAGAGAGCGGCGCAGTAATGCTGTCACGGCTTTGTCGTATCGGAAGTCGGAAAGCAACGGAATTATTTCTCGATCGGGTTGTGATACCGTATTACGGACCGGGTCTCAAAGCCGCACTGATTGAAGCAACATCGGAATTGGCTGAAAAAGACATGCTGAAGCGGCTTCTTGGCCTTGTTAGCGCACAATGCACAGAGCAGCCAGAAGCTGTCATAAATCTGGTCATGGGCCTGAGTGAGGCAAGTGATCAGGGGCAGAAAGTCATGACGCGGAATGCACTGAAAGATCTTATCAAGCACCTTTGTTCGGAGATACCGGTCGCGCTCAACGTACACCGGCCAAAAAACGCAGAGCCATTTTGGTACGGGTCGCGTCGACAGTCTGCCACGCCTTTGCCTGAACGCACGCTCCGGGAAATTTTTCAGTTGGCCTGGAGTTTTGATTTGGAAAGCAGCCTTGCTGGGGTGGTTGGCAATCTTGTCAACGCGCCCGACATCGTGCCGCCTGATCGCACCTTGCCACCCGTTCTGGCAAAATTGGGCACGTCGTTTCACGCGCAGGCATCAGAAAGTGAGGCATTCGCGCGGTTTTGGCGGCACTCGGCCAACGTCCTGCTGGCTCGCAGTCGTACCACACCTCCTGAACCGACCGATTGGGTCGTTAGCTCAAATGACTTGGGGTGCGGGTGCGAATACTGTGCCGAACTTGTTCGATTTTGTGCAGATCCGGTTACAACCACACATCAAATTCCAGTGAGAAGGGAGTTGCGGTCGCATCTGCGGTCCGTGATCGAAAGAGCGGGTGCGGATTTGAGTTGTGAAACTGAACGCAAGGGTAGTCCTTATACGCTCATCTGCACCAAGACCCGCGATAGCTACACCAGACGAAGACAGCAATATGCGAACGACATCTCTGCAATCAAGCGCTTACTTGAAGTGGCAGACGCTGTGCCAGAGGCCACTAGCATTGCAGCCAGCCTCCGCGCGGCGGTCAACTGTAGTCAGAGTAACTCTCCAACTACAACGACCTGACAAGCCCGGAATTGGTCAGCATGGTTTGAGGTTCAGGATGAGTTGATCGGGGAGAGTTCTCAAGGTTTCGAGTATGCTCCACCCCTGCTTGCGCGCCGTCTCAATGACGGTTCGAAGCGTGCAGAAGTTTTCTGCGCCGACGTGAGTTCGGAAGCATCCCGACACTTTTTGACGGACCTTGGTCATGCGAAGGTCCCTTTCGGCTTCATTGTTTGTAAACGGCACACTCAGGTCGTTGAGGAAGAGCAGAACCTCTTCTTTGCGGGTTTGCATCCGCAGCGCGAGATTATGTCCGATCCTGCGCTTTGGTTTGCCTCGCCGCGTTTTGCCGACCTTGTCCGGGACCAGCGGGGGAAGCGCCTCGTGCATCCGGATGGCCGTCTGGCAACATGCGTCATATCGGCGTTCGATGGCAGCAATCCGGGCGGGCACCACCGCGCGGGAATTCCGGTCTCGCGCCCTGTCTGCGGCTGTTTTGGCGTCCAGCAGAATGGAGCGCATCTCCGTGGCCCATGGCTCTTTCTCAATGTCGATCAAAGCCTGCAATTCCCGAAGGTGATGGGCGTTGCATAAGGCGTGACGCACTCCGGGGATCTTTCTGTAGGACGCCCAGTTGTCGTGAACGACACTTCCGGTCACCTCCTGCGTCACATCGCCTCTGCTACGGCCAATCCGGAAATGGCTCAAGTCTGGTGAGCACAGGATGTGGAGCCACCGGGTCTTGCCGTTGATGCGCAGGCCGGTCTCATCCATGTGCTTCACCGCAACGTCTGGGCCGCACAACAACGCTTGAATCCTGTTGACAACGGGCCGCATTACAGCCGCGGTTCTGGCGACGAGCGACGCCAGCGTTGCTGCGGAAATGTCGACCCCGTGAAGGTCGGAAAATATCTGCGCCAGGCGGTTGTCAGGGATGCGGTGCCGGGTTTGAAGATAGCTCGCCATGGCGGCAAGGTTGTCGCCATACTGCACCGGGGCGTTCACCCCTGCGGGAAACGTGGCCTGCACCCGGGTGCCACAGGCCGGGCAGACGCAGACACGCGCCCTGTGCTCAGTGACAATAAGCGGCGGTGGGGGTGGCAGGTCAAAGACCTGTCGCCTCACATACCGGTCGCAAACAACGCCAGACAGCCTGTGCTTACAGTCCGGACAGATGTGTGGGTAGTGATCGATGATCTGCTCCGGCGTCGAGGTCTGGCGCAGCGTCTTGCCGGGATGGCCGGGCTGACCTCCGGACTTGCGCCCGCAGGACCCGCGCAAACTTCTGGTTCGCTTCTTGCGCGCAGGCTTCGACAGCCCATCGCTTGAGGGAGGCTTGCCGCTGTTTGAGCTGTTAAGCCCAAGGCGGCGCTCCAGATCCTCTACGCGCTGTGCGAGGGTTTTGTTGGCCTTCTCCAGCTCTACGTTTTGCTTGAAAAGTTGGGCGTTTTGTTCGGTGATATCCGCGATCTGCTCTTCAAGCCTCTCGATCTTGGTGCGCAAGGCCGCGTTCTGCTCCGCCAGAACAATGACCAGATCAATCAGATTTGACTTTGAGAAGGTCGCAAGCCGGCTGCGGGTCAGGTGAGCAGTATCCATACGCCTATCGAGTCACAGAAACGCTAACCAAGAAACAAAAATAACCCGCATGGCCCGATTCAAATCGTCGCAGTCAGACCACCTGGGCAGTTACAACAAATGTTCAATTCCTTCGAAACCCAATGTGCGGGACCGGGCGAAGACTATGTGAATGCGGGCAAAGGCAGTTTCGAATGTCGCGAGCAGTTGTCGCCCGATGCGACGGCATTCTTGATTCTCTCTTTTGACGGATATCCGCAGGATCTGCCCAGAATCGTAACCCGATTGAGTTCGTCCAAAAATCAACTCGGGTACCGCGTCGATGCGGACCTGTATTTTCTGGTGCCGCAGAAAGACGGAAAAACCCTGAGAATACCAGTTGAAAGCGAGACGCTGGATCAGGATTTCAGCCGTCTCTACACCAGATATGGTGGAACACCAATTTAGTGTGGAAGTGGTCGGGGCGGCAGGATTCGAACCTACGACCCCCTGTACCCAAAACAGGTGCGCTACCAGACTGCGCCACGCCCCGAACCGTGCGCCTTCCTAACTGTGCCGTTCTGATTTGAAAAGCCCTAACAGGGCCAAATTGCGGGACCTTGCGAAAAAACTTCGTGCCGGATCTGAGTTCCCGGGCGGATACCATAGCGCGCCGCCAGCCCGGCATTGATTTCCAGCACGGAATAAACCGAGTCGCCGCCCTCGATCGGCGTCAGATCACCCGGGATCGCACCTTGGTGCACATGGGTCACGGTTCCGGCCCGGTCGGTGAAAATGATGTCCAAAGGAATAAGTGTGTTTTTCATCCAAAAGGCGACGGGCTGCGGCGGATCAAATACGAACAGCATCCCTGCCCGGTCCGGTAGATGTTCGCGAAACATCAAACCGCGTGAACGTTCCTGTGGGGTTTGAGCCAATTCAATATCGAACCGGATTTCGGCCTGAGAATTCCGTAATTCGACTCGGTTGGCACGACACTCGGCCCGGGCGGTTGCACTGAGACACAGAAACAGGATCGCAAAGGCCGAAAGCAGTGTCTTCATTCCGGTGATCAGCCGTTCAGGGCTGCCTCCCAGGCCAGAACCTGAGCCGCCATGCGCCCGCGCTTGCCGTCGATGACCCGCATGGCCAGCGCCTCGCCCGGTTGCAGATCGGCCAGACCCGACCGGCGCAAAACTTCGATATGCAGGAACACGTCTTCGTTACTGCCAAAGACATTGGCAAAGCCAAAACCCTTGCCCTTGTCGAACCACTTGACCCGCGCCGCTTCGAGCGGGGTTTCCGCGATGACGCCCGGGTCCAACTCGGCAAAGTCAGCTAGCATCAGCGTATCCGCGCGCTCGGGCGGATCGACCGAGACCACTTCGACGGCCTGCACACCACGGTCGGTGCGGTGGGTCATGATCTCGATACCGGCGCCATCCGCAACCGAGCTTTGCCCGAAATTGCGCAGGACATTCACATGCAACAGAATGTCCGGACCGCCCTCATCAGACACAACGAATCCGTACCCCTTGGTAGGGTCGAACCATTTAACGTGTCCACGAACGCGGTACATGCTGTTCATATCTTCTGGCACTGTGTTCCCATCACGAAATTATGCAAGTCGTCAGGGGTCCGTTGTTGATGGAAATGGCTTGCAAATTCAAGCCGAAAAAATCCTTTGTTTCCAGGCCGTTGCATTTCACGATACGTGACTGTCATGGATTCAACCTCTGCACTTGCCACTCTGACCCCGGTGCATTCCTGCTCCAGCGAAACCGGTCATGCAACCGGAAAGCACCATCCGCCCAGAACTCGATCTCGACTGGCGTCAGCCGGTATCCACCCCAGAAACTAGGGCGCGGCGGGTTGGGGCCCAGTTTAGCCGTCACTTTGGCCACTTCGGCCATCAGAGCAGTCCGGCTTTCCAGCGGTTCCGACTGCCGCGACGCCCAGGCCCCAAGGCGGCTTTTGAGCGAGCGTGACGCGAAATATTCATCCGCCTGCGGTCCGTCCTCACGCGTTATTGTACCACGAACCCGAATCTGGCGCCGCAATGATTTCCAATGAATCACAAACGCCGCCTTTCCGGCCCCATCCAGCTCCTCAGCCTTTGCGCTGTGATAGTTGGTATAGAAAACAAAGGCCTCGGCCTCGATATCCTTCAGCAAAACCATCCGGGTATTGGGCAAACCGTCAGAATCAACGGTTGCCAGCGCAATCGCATTCGGATCATTCGGTTCAGATTTTTCAGCTTCCTCCAGCCACCGTCCCGCAATTTTAAACGGATCGGTGCCAGCGAAAATGCCACTTTGCTCGTTCATTTCCATCCCCTGGAAACAATTGATCCCGACACTAAGGCGAGAACCCGCTGCGGGCAAGAGCGCATGGCCTTGATGCAGGGCAATCAATGGCATAAACCAATCCAACACAACGCGAAGACAGGCGGAGAACCAAACATGTCAAATCAGTTGATGGCCGGAAAACGCGGCCTCATCATGGGACTGGCCAATGACAAATCCATCGCATGGGGAATCGCCCGCGCCTTGTCCGATGCCGGGGCCAAGCTTGCTTTTTCCTATCAAGGGGACGCCCTGAAAAAGCGGGTCGATCCGCTGGTCGAACAACTCGGCAGCGAGATTGTCCTGCCCTGCGACGTCAGTGACGAGACATCCGTGGATGCCCTGTTCACCGCGCTGGAACAGAAATGGGGCAAGCTGGATTTCGTTGTCCACGCCATCGGGTTTTCGGACAAAAACGAGCTGCGCGGTCGTTACGTCGACACTAGCCGTGCCAATTTCAACCTGACCATGGATGTGTCCGTTTATTCCTTCACTGCCGTGATGCAGCGCGCGGAAAAGATGATGGGCGAAGGTGGCAGCGCGATCACCCTGACCTATTACGGCGCCGAGCAGGTCATGCCCCATTATAATGTCATGGGCGTCGCCAAAGCAGCGCTTGAGGCGTCGGTAAAATATATGGCCGAAGATCTGGGCAAGGACGGTATCCGCGTCAACTCGATCTCGGCGGGTCCGATCAAGACGCTGGCCGCCAGCGGCATCGGCGACTTCCGCTATATCATGAAGTGGAACGAGTATAACTCGCCCTTGCGCCGGAACGTGACCATCGACGATGTCGGTAAATCCGCACTGTATCTGCTGTCCGATCTCAGCAGCGGTGTCACCGGCGAAAATCTTCATGTGGATTCGGGGTATCACATTGTTGGCATGAAGGCCGTCGACGCGCCGGATGTTGAAAAGGGATAGCTCTATTCGCACATCGTATTGATGTGTTATATTTTGTCTGAAATACAGGAGGATGCGCATTATGGACCGGAAAGCCTTTCTTGCCTGATTGTCGGAGGTCGACACGTTGAGCGAGGCGCAGAAAGTAGAGGTCGGTGAGGTTCTGGCCGGTCGCCCAGCGGGTGAAGCCTCGGTTGCGGCAGTTGAGCTGGGTGTTGGAGAAGACCGGACCTGCCCGCATTGCGGCGCACACGGTGCAGTGGCCAATGGCAAGTCGCGGGGAATGCAACGCTATCTTTGCCGATCCTGCAATCGAACCTTTGGAGCGGTGACGGGTACACCACTGAGCGGCCTGCACCGCAAGGATCTTTGGCTGACGTTCAGCGAATGCCTCGCCAATGGCGATACGGTGGCAGTTTCGGCAAAGCGCTGTGGCATAGCCGGGAGCACCGCCTTTCGCTGGCGACACCGCTTCCTTGCCGGGATCAAATCCACCGCCGAAAAACTGAAGGGCATTGTCGAGGCCGACGAAACCTATTTTCTTGAAAGCCGCAAAGGGGATCGTGTTTGGACACGGGCCACGGAAGGCAAATCCTCTGCAAAAAAGCCGGACCGAAAGGCCCGAAAGCGCGGGGGCAAGGCAACAAAGCGGGGCCTGTCCGATGAGCAGGTGCCGGTTCTGGTCGCGACAGATCGCTCCGGCACGACCGTTAGTGCCGTCCTGCCTGCGGTCAATGCTGCCGCTCTGCGGGAGGTTCTCGCGCCGGTCATGGACAAGGATGCACTGCTGGTGACCGATGGGGGCACCAGCTATCCGCCGTGTGCTGCCGCCCTGTGTGTCAGCCACGAAGCGCTCAACCAGTCTTCCGGTGAACGCGTTCGCGGCGAACTCCATATCCAAAACGTCAACAACCGTCACTCCCGCCTCAAGGGGTTTATTGGTAACCGCCGGGGGATCGCCACAAAATATCTTGCCAGCTATCTGCGCTGGTTCCATCTCATAGTCCTGCAGAAGAACCCAACCCCGAGGCACTGCCTCGCCAGCGCCCTCGCTGGAATGAGCATCAATACGATGTACGAATAGAGCCAAAGGGATAGATGAACATGAGCGCCAAGGACCGCCTGCCGCACGAAAAAGGCTTTCATATCAGCTGGGACCAGATTCATCGCGACTCGCGTGCGCTGGCGTGGCGACTGGACGGACAAGGCCCAGATGACGGGGCCTGGCGCGCTGTCGTCGCTATTACCCGCGGCGGCATGGCTCCTGCCATGATCGTCAGCCGGGAACTGGACATCCGCACCGTCGATACCGTCAGACCGGATGAGCGTTTTTGCGGCGGGCGTAGTCCTGTGATTTTCTCGGCAAACATGAACTGTTCGACGGAGGAAGCGCGAATGAACGAAGCACTTTATGTTGGGCTGGATGTCCACAAGGATACGATTGCAGTAGCTGTCGCTGAGGATGGGCGCAGCGGAGAACTCAGGTTTCACGGAACGATCGTCAACTCGGCAGATGCTGTCCTGAGACTCACAAAGACCCTGACGAGGAACGGGCACATCCCGTCCTTTTGCTATGAAGCCGGGCCTTGCGGCTATGGCCTTCACAGACATCTGACCAAGCTTGGGCTTGAATGCGCCGTGATCGCGCCTTCAATGATCCCGCGCAAGACAGGGGATCGGGTCAAGACGGATCGGCGCGATGCTGAGATGCTTGCTCGCCTTTGGCGCGCGGGAGAACTCACGTCGATCTGGACGCCAGACGAAGAACAGGAAGCTATGCGCGATCTGATCCGAACTCGAAAGCAAGCAGTCGATGCGGTGAGGGCCGCAAAGCAACAATTGCTCAGCTTTCTGTTGCGTCACGGGCTGAAATATCAAACCGGCAAATACTGGACCAAGCGGCATAGACGCTGGCTGGCCGAGTTGCGTCGGTTCCCGTATCCACATCAGCAGCTCGCCTTCGAGGAGCTCAAGCGCGCAATTGATCAAGCCGAAGTTCGCGTTGCGACATTGGATCAGGTTATCGAAGAGGCCATCCCAGGCTGGCATTTTGCGCCAGTGGTCGATGCATTACGCGCTCTGCGTGGCGTCAATACCACGATTGCCGCAACTGTGGTGGCCGAGATCGGCGACATCACCCGGTTCGAAAATCCGCGGCAACTTATGGCCTGGCTGGGGCTCGTTCCAAGTGAGCACTCCAGCGGGAATACAACACGGCGGGGAAGGTTGACCAAAACGGGCAATGCTCTGGCGCGCACGATGTTGGTTGAGGCCGGCTGGTCATATCGGCACCCGCCCAAGGAAGGGCATCCGTATCTGAAGCGTTCTGCGCACCTGCCCCAAGAGATCAAGGACATCGGATGGAAAGCGCAGATCCGCCTCTACAAACGATATCGACATCTGTCGAATGCAGGTAAGCCTCAGCCGCGAGTGCTTGCGGCCATCGCTCGTGAACTGGCTGGCTTCATTTGGGACATCGCCAGAAAAACACCTCTGGTAACCTGATCACAGCGGACAACCTGCCTGTGCAGTACGCTGGAGATGGCGGCCAATGATAGGGAAATCCTCGGAGCACGTTGGGACAAATATCCGTCCTTAGAGAGAGGCAATCCCGCATCGTATTCGGCAAGGCGGTATCCAATCCGCGGATAAGAGCATGATAACCATCGGTTCGGCCCGCCGTCTCCAGCGCCTGCACAGGCTAAATACTTTGACCATTCCGCACCAGCGGGGTAGTCTCTTCATGTCGGGAAATCCAAAAACGCTCATAAGAGCGTGAAATCCTATCACCATCAGGAGCGTGGCGAGGCTGAACTGCTCAAGGCGCCGGATGCCGAACTGATGGGCGACGGCACTGGTGTTCTGATCATCGACGATCTGGTCGACAGCGGCAAAACCCTGGACCTGGTACGCGCGTTGTATCCAAACGCGCATTTCGCCACCGTTTATGCCAAGCCCAAGGGCCGTCCGATGGTGGACACATTCATCACCGAGGTCAGCCAGGACACGTGGATAATCTTCCCTTGGGACATGGCCCTGCAATATGTCGAACCTTATCGAGGCACGGACTAAGTCGACCCAGACCACTGTGGCGTCGGGCGCATCGCTAGTGACGGACTCCTAATGACCCCAACGCGAACCACCGCCACCTTTGCCCCTCCGGTGATGGAGGCGCGGCGATGGCTGCAAGGCATGTCTTTCCCTGCTGACCGGCCTCTGATCAATGTAAGCCAGGCCGCACCGGTTGACCCGCCGCCGCTGGCGCTGCGGCAAGCCATGGCCGAGTTCACGATACGCGAGGACAGCGCACATCTGTATGGTCCGGTTCTGGGCAATGATGATTTGCGGTCTGAACTGGCGACCCAGATCGGGCATCACTATGCGGCGCAGGTCTCAAGGGATCAGATCGCCATCACATCGGGATGCAATCAGGCCTTTTCAGCCGTGATCTCGGCCATCACCGATCAGGGGGATGAGATCATCCTGCCGACCCCTTGGTACTTCAACCATAAAATGTGGCTGGACATGGCCGGGGTCACAGCCGTAGATCTGCCGACGGGCCCGGATCTGCTGCCGGACCCGGACAAAGCGCGCCGGTTGATCACTGACAAAACCCGCGCCATCGCCCTGGTGACCCCAAACAACCCGGGCGGGGTGGAGTATCCTGCTGACCTTCTGCGCGCCTTCTTTGATATGGCGCGCGACGCAGGCATTCGCCTGCTGGTCGATGAGACATATCGCGATTTCGACAGCCGCAGCGGCCCACCGCATGACCTGTTCCAACAGGCGGGCTGGGACAAAACGCTGGTGCATTTATACTCCTTTTCAAAAGCCTATCGCCTGACCGGCCATCGTGTCGGCGCTGTGGCCACCGGCGCGGCCCTGCTGGCGGAGATGGAGAAGTTTCTGGACACGGTCGCCATATGCCCCGGCCAGATCGGGCAATTCGCCGCACTGTGGGGGATGCAGAACCTGTCGCAATGGGTCGCCGCAGAACGCGACGAAATCCTCGACCGACGGGCTGCGATTGCCGACCTGATGCCGCAATTGTCGGCCAAGGGCTGGCGCCTGATGGGGTTGGGCGCGTATTTTGCGTATCTCGAACATCCGTTTGATGTGAATTCCGACGATCTGGCGCGGCGGCTTGTGTCCGAGGCAGGTATCCTGCTGTTGCCCGGCACCATGTTCATGCCAGCCCACGATCCAGCCGGAAATCGGCAGCTTCGCGTCGCCTTTGCCAATCTTGACCGGGCGGGTATCAAGCAACTTTTCGATCGCTTGCAGGCGCTGTCCTTCTAAGCTTGCCCCCCGGCGGCGCGCGTCGTATTCAGGGCCGCAACCGACCGGGCAGATCCTGCCACCACAAAACAAGAGGGCACCATGGCCGCAGGCTTCAAAAACCTATCAAAGACCTTTGTCTGGATTCTCATGGGCCTTTTGATGCTGGGTCTGGCCGGGTTCGGCGCAACCAGCCTGACCGGCACCGTGCGCAGTGTGGCGCAGGTGGGTGACGAGAATGTCTCGGTCGAGGCTTATGTTCGCGAGCTCCAGCGCGAAATTCGCGCGGTCGAGGCGCAGACCGGCCAGCCCCTGCAGATTTCGCAGGCGCATGATATCGGTCTGGATCAGCAGGCCCTGTCGCGTCTGGTGGCATTGGCTGCGCTGGACAACGAGGTTGCGCAACTGGGCATTTCCATCGGTGACGAGAACCTGCAGCAGGAAATCGTCGATATCCCGGCCTTTCAGGGCGTCAACGGAACCTTCGACCGCGAGGCGTATCGCTTTCAGCTGGATCAGATCGGCATGAACGACACCGAGTTTGAATCCGATTTACGCAAAGAATCGGCCCGCACAATTGTGCAGAGTGCTGTTATGAGTGGGGTCGAAATGCCGCGCACCCTGACCGAAGCACTGGCAAATTACGTGTTGGCACGCCGCAGCTTTACCATTGCGACCCTGTCCTCGGATGCGCTGGAAACTCCGGTGGCGGAACCAACGGATGCGCAGGTTCAGTCCTATTACGACGAAAATACCGACCGCTTTACCCTGCCACGCACCAAGATGCTGACCTACGCGGTCCTGTCGCCCGAAATGCTGCTGGATACAGTCGAGGTCGATGAGGACGCGCTGCGCCGTCTCTATGATCAGCGCGCGGACCAATATCAGCAGCCCGAACGTCGTCTGGTTGAACGGCTGGTCTTTTCCGACGAAGCCGCCGCGACCGAGGCGCTGGCGCAGCTTGAGGTTGGCGGTACAAACTTTGAACAACTGGTTCGCGACCGCGAACTTGAACTGAGCGATGTCGATCTGGGCGATGTCACGCGCGATGATCTGGGCGAGGCCGCCGAGGGTGTGTTCGCTGCGGAAATCGACGACGTGGTCGGCCCGCTGCCCTCACAATTCGGGCCTGCCCTGTTCCGTATCAACGGTTCGCTGGCGGAAAACATCGTCACATTCGAAGAGGCCGAGGCCGAGCTGCGCGACGAACAGGCCGCCGACCGCGCGCGCCGCCAGATCGAGGCACAGGCCGAAGATATCAATGACTTGCTGGCCGGTGGGGCCACATTGGAAGAACTGGTCGATGAGACCGAGATGGAGCTTGGCCAGATCGACTGGACCCAGCAAAGCGATGAGGGCGTTGCGGCTTATGACGGGTTCCGCAGCGTGGCCGAGGCCGTGCAAGAGGGCGATTTCCCCGAGGTTGCGTTCCTCGAGGACGGTTCGATCTTTGCGCTGCGCCTGAACGAGGTTCTGCCGCCCCGACCCGAACCGCTGGACACCGCCCGCCCACGCGTTGCCGGTGCCTGGATGCAGGACGAGATTGCCAAGGCGCTTCAATCGCAGGCAGGATCGGTTCTGACCCAGCTGGCGACTGACGGTGATTTCACCGCCACCGACCTGCCCTTCCGGGTCGAGAATGCCCTGACCCGCACCGCGTTTCTGGAAGACGTTCCAGCCGATTTCATGACCCAAGTGTTCGAAATGGAACCGGATGAGTTGCGCGTCATTGCCGGTAACGGATCGGCCCTGATCGTGCGCCTGGACGAAGTCCTGCCCCCTGCAGAGACAGACGAGCAACGCCAGATGCAGGACGCTCTGTCGACGCAATTGAACCAAGCACTGGCGCAGAACATCTTTGACATCTATGTGCGCGACACCCAAACCCGCGCGCGCCCCGTTCTGGATCAGCAGGCGCTGAATGCCGTGCGGGCAAGCTATTAAAAGAGACCGGACATGGCCCTGACACCCGAGTTCGACGATTTCGCACGCGCTTATGGCACGGGCGAAAATCAGGTCGTCTATACCCGCCTTGCCGCTGATCTGGATACGCCCGTGTCCCTGATGCTCAAACTGACGGGGGCGCAGAAAGATGCCTTTGTGCTGGAATCCGTCACTGGCGGAGAGGTGCGTGGGCGGTATTCGATCATCGGAATGAAGCCTGACCTGATCTGGCGGTGCCAGGGCGAAACATCGGCGATCAACCGGACCGCCCGTTTCGATGCCGAGGCGTTTTCGGCCCAGGACGGCAATCCGATGGACAACCTGCGTGATCTGCTGGCCGAGTCGCGTATTGCCCTGCCCGACGATCTGCCTCAGGCGGCGGCGGGCCTGTTTGGGTATCTGGGTTATGACATGGTCCGGTTGGTGGAATACCTGCCCGATGTAAACCCCGATCCGCTGGGTCTGCCGGATGCGATCATGCTGCGCCCATCGGTCATCGCTGTTCTGGATGGCGTCAAGGGAGAGGTCACCGTGGTCTCGCCCGCATGGGTCAGCGACGGGCAATCGGCCAAAGCCGCTTATGCGCAGGCGGCAGAACGTGTGATGGACGCGGTGCGCGATCTGGAACGCGCGATGCCCGCCGAGACCCGCGATCTGGGTGACGCGCATGAGGTCGCGCCGCCGGTGTCGAACTTTACCAAATCCGGCTATATGGAAGCAGTTGAAAAGGCCAGGGAATATATCCGCGCCGGTGACATCTTTCAGGTCGTCCCCGCGCAGCGCTGGACGCAGGATTTTCCGCAACCTCCCTTTGCGCTGTATCGCTCTTTGCGGCGGACAAATCCGTCGCCCTTCATGTTCTATTTCAATTTCGGCGGTTTTCAGGTGGTCGGTGCCAGCCCCGAGATTCTGGTGCGTGTCTTTGGTGACGAAGTGACCATTCGCCCCATCGCAGGCACCCGCCCCCGTGGCGCGACGCCCGAAGAGGACAAGGCCAATGAGGTCGACCTGCTGGCCGACAAAAAAGAACTGGCCGAGCATCTTATGCTGTTGGATCTGGGCCGCAATGACACAGGCCGCGTGGCCAAGATCGGCACGGTGCGCCCGACCGAAGAGTTCATCATCGAACGCTACAGCCATGTGATGCACATCGTGTCAAACGTGGTTGGCGAACTGGCCGAGGATAAAGACGCGCTGGACGCCTTCTTTGCCGGAATGCCTGCGGGTACGGTTTCGGGCGCGCCCAAGGTGCGCGCGATGCAGATCATTGACGAACTGGAACCGGAAAAACGCGGTGTGTATGGCGGCGGTGTCGGCTATTTCAGCGCGGGTGGTGACATGGACATGTGCATTGCACTGCGCACGGCCATCGTGAAAGACAGCAAGCTGTATATTCAGGCCGGCGGCGGCGTTGTCTATGACAGCGACCCCGAGGCGGAATATATGGAGACCGTGCACAAATCGAACGCCATCCGGCGCGCGGCGGCAGACGCGGCACGCTTTACCGGCAACGGCAACGGTTGAAACCTTGGGGCGGCCAATCTGCCGCCCTGCCTCTCAGTATTCGGCGGCGTTTGTGTCCTGTTGGACTTCGCTCATCATGACTGCTGAGATCGGGGCCATGGCCACGCGGCTGACCCGGTCCTCAAGCCCCCACAACAACAGGGCCGAGATCGTCTCGGGGCGCAGGCGTCCCATCATTACGACCGCACCTTCCTGACCGGCACGGAACGCAGCCTGATCCAGAAAACGGCGCATGACCTGCGCATCCTGACGGGCCCCGTCAAAGTCGCGGAACACCACGCTGGACGGAATGCCGTTGCGCGCCGCCAGTTTCTGCACCGTGTTTAGCCCACTATCTTGTGTAATTATCCCTCGACCGGTGTCACCGGCGATGGCTGCAACCTGATCGGCCAGTTTTCGGTTGCCTTGGATTCCGGTGCCAACGCCTTCCAGCAGACCGACGGTTTCCGGCAGCGTGTCCAGCCAGACAGACAGGGACACTTCGGCATCCTGTGCGCTGGCAGCGGCGTGCAAATCGATAAGGGCCAGCACTTCGAACCCCGCATCACGGTGACGGGCCATCTTTTCCGCAGCCTGCGGATCGGCTGGACTGACCGCAATGCTCAGCGGATAGGGAAAATCCCTAAGCGCCTCGGCCCCAAACGCACCTTCATCATCGATCAGAACGATGGACATCAGTGGCTTGGCCTCGGGGTTTTCAAAACTCACAGCGTAGTCTTCGATGGGTTTGCCCGGAACTGCAGGCTGAACCTCGACCTGCTGTGTGGGTGCGTTGTCGCGTTCTGTCAGCGGCACGACCCGCTTGCCCACCAGTGTACCAGACGGCTGATCCGGGGCGATCTGGGGCAAGGACAAGATACGTGGTTGGTTGCGGGGCAACGTGTCCTCGTCGCCTTCAACAGCGATGGGGTTGTCTTCGACCGAAACCTCGTCCTCGACCCTACTGTATGCACACATCTTTTCCCGCACGCGGAATTAGGTTCTGAACCTTGCCGTTTTGTCATATCGGTTCTATCTCCTGTCTTGCTGTTTCAAGGGGGTAGAGATGCAAAACTCGAGTTCGCATTTTGGTGATTGTCGTTTGGATCAGGCTGAACGCTTTTTGCATGGTCGTCTTGTCGAGGTCGGTCCTCGTGGTATTTCGGTGCGTAGCGTCGGCGGCAATCGCGCAGGTGAGGTTCGCTTTGGTCGGTTTTTGAGGAACGAGAAGGTGACAGTGAAAAAGATTGTTGAAAAGGCCGGGAAGGTCACGTCCGGGCGCGTTGACGGTCTGCATGTTCTGGCGATTCAAGACACAACGAGCTTTCGTGATGATGGGTCGGGAAACTGCATTGTCGGCCATGCTACGATCGCGGTGGAGGCCGAACAGGGCACGTTGCTCGGAGCGGTTGACATGCAACTCATTGAACGCTCTGGCGGCCGCAAGAAGCCGCCCAAAAATCGACCTCTTCGTGAAAAAGAGAGCTATCGCTGGCTTGAAAGCATGCAAACTAGTGCCGCCGTTCTGAACGCGGCTGCGAATGTCACGGTTATAGCCGACCGTGAAGGGGACATCTTCGAGATGTTTGCATGCCGCCCAAAAGGCGTGGACGTCCTGGTCCGAGCGTCCCATGATCGCAATCTTTCCGATGATACAGGCAAGCTCTTTTTCAGCCTTGAGGGCACGCCGCAGCAAGAACATACGGTCGAGTTGCCCGCGCGACCCGGGCAGAAGAAGCGCACGGCCCGGATTGGCGTTCGTTTCGCTTGCGTTACCCTGCCGCACCCCAAAAACAGACCGATTGAACAAGGCGTTCCCGCCAGCACGTCCGTCTACATCGTTGAGGCGCGAGAAATCGACCCGCCAGTAGGTGTGCAGCCTGCACGTTGGCGCCTGCTGACCAGCCATCGGGTCGAAACATTCGAACAGGCACGATGGATCACTCAACTCTACCGTCGGCGCTGGGTCATTGAGCAGGTTTTCCGGACCATTAAGACCAAAGGTTTCGACATCGAAAACGTGTCTATGGAGCCCGCACCCTTCAAAACTCTTTGCGCAATGACGCTTATCGCGGGGATATCCTGCATGCAGCTCGTGCAGGACCGGGATGGCGCAGGCAAACGCCCGCTGGAGGATGTATTCGAGGCGCAGGATCAACCGGTCCTTGAGGCCGTATCCGCTTCGCTTGAAGGTAAGACCGAAAAGCAGAAAAACCCGCATCCAAAGGGGTCGCTCGCCTTTGCAGCCTGGGTGTGCGCCCGTCTCGGTGGCTGGACCGGATATTATGGGAAACCGGGCCCCGTGGTTATGTTGCGCGGTCTCTATCAATTTAGGTCAATCCAACTCGGATATGGGATCGCTGGAAATGTGTGAATCGAGTAGGTCCTCGACCGGGGGGGATTGCGGCGCAGGTTCAGGCAAGATTTCCGGCTGCACCACGGCCACCTCTTCATCAGGGGCCTCGGTCGCTTCCGGCTCAGGCGCATCGGTAACTTGCGTGTCGGGCTCTTCGGCAATCGGTGTCTGTGGGTCCGGGGCTTTGGCCACCTGTGTATCTGGTTCCGGCGCGGGCTCTGCCACCGGCTGCGGCTGGGGCGGCTGCACGCTGTCTGCGGTCACATCCGGTTTGGCCTCCCGTTCCGGCAAGGACGGGACAAGCGTAGGGGCCGGAGGTGCTGCGGGCGCGTCAGTGGTCACGCTTACGGGTGGCGATGCAGGCGCATCAGGCGTTTGCGGGCCCGAAGGCGAGGATCCGGTAACCGGCTGGCTATCGGGCGCCAACTCAATTTCGGATAGACCCGCAAGCGTATCGGTCTGGGTTTCCGGGTTTGTCGGGGTCTCGGGTGGCAGATCAACCAGATCCGCATCTTGTCCCTCAACGCTCAGATCCGTATTTTCCGCAGGGGCTGGCGCAGGGGCCACTTCGGGCGCCACGACTGTCACCTGCGGTTTGCTGGTCAGCGGCGTATTCAGCGACAACACCGCACCCAGGGCCAGTACCGAGACCGCCCCAGCCATCAATCCACCGTAAAATCCGCCCATTGAAAACCTGCCTCTCGCGTTGTTTCCTGCCTCGATCGCCCGTGTGCCGTCTGCTGCGACACTCTCTTGCACCGCGCGCCCGGACCGGATGTCCTCTTGACGCTGCCGCACAAGCCTGAGCATGTATGTCCCGACATTATACCGTGGCTCGGGCCTGCATCGCCAGTCCCAATTGCCCAAGCAAAGATAAGTACCGGAATGCTGCTGCTGATCGACAACTATGACTCGTTTACCTACAATCTGGTTCACTATCTCGGGGATCTGGGTGCAGAAATGGTGGTGCGCCGTAACGACGCCCTGGACGTGCAGGAGGCGATGGCGATGAATCCGGCCGGTATCCTGCTTAGCCCCGGACCCTGCGACCCCGATCAGGCCGGTATTTGTCTGGCGCTGACCGAAGCTGCGGCCGAGACAAAAACCCCACTGATGGGCGTGTGTCTGGGCCACCAGACAATCGGCCAGATCTTTGGCGGCAAGGTGGTCCGCTGCCACGAGATTGTGCATGGCAAGATGGGAACCATGAAGCATACAGGCAAAGGCGTGTTTGCCGGTCTTCCGTCGCCTTTTGAGGCCACGCGCTATCATTCCCTGATCGTGGATCGTGAGACCCTGCCCGACTGCCTTGAGATCACGGCAGAGCTTGAGGATGGCACCATCATGGGGCTGCAGCACAAGCAATTGCCGATCCACGGCGTGCAGTTTCACCCCGAATCCATCGCGTCCGAGCATGGCCACGCCCTGCTCAAGAATTTCCTGAATGAGATGAAAGTCCCCGCATGAGCGACGCCCTGAAACCGCTGATCGGCGCGGCGGCTGATCGGCCCCTGACCCGTGCCGAAGCCGAACAAGCCTTTGAAATCCTGTTTGAAGGCGGCGCCACACCCAGCCAGATTGGCGGTTTGCTGATGGCGATGCGGACACGGGGCGAAACCGTGGACGAATATGCCGCGGCTGCTGCCGTAATGCGCGCCAAGTGCAATGCTGTGACCGCCCCGGCGGGCGCGATGGACATTGTCGGCACTGGCGGAGACGGCAAGGGAACGCTGAACATCTCGACCGCGACTGCCTTTGTTGTGGCTGGCGCGGGCGTTACCGTTGCCAAGCACGGCAACCGCAACCTCAGCTCGAAATCCGGTGCCGCAGATGCGCTGGGTCAGCTGGGCATCAACGTGATGGTTGGCCCGGAAACCGTTGAAAAGGCACTGAAAGATGTCGGCATCGGATTCATGATGGCCCCCATGCACCACCCTGCCATCGCCCATGTCATGCCCTCGCGGCAAGAGCTTGGGACGCGAACGATTTTCAACATCCTTGGGCCACTGACCAACCCCGCCGGGGTCAAGCGCCAGTTGACTGGCGCCTTCAGCCGCGACCTGATCCGCCCGATGGCGGAAACGCTTGGACTGTTGGGCGCCGAACATGCCTGGCTGGTACACGGATCGGACGGAACGGACGAATTGACCATCACCGGCGTCAGCTGGGTGGCCTCGGTCGAGCACGGCGCGGTCAAAGAGGTGGAAATTCACCCGGAAGACGCTGGCCTGCCCGTCCACCCGTTCGAGGATATTCTTGGCGGAACACCCGAAGAAAACGCCGTTGCCTTTCGCGCGCTTCTCGATGGAACGCCGTCGGCCTACCGCGACGCCGTGCTGCTGAATTCGGCCGCGGCGCTGGTTGTGGCCGACGCTGCCGCAGATCTGCGCCAAGGCGTCGCCATGGCCACTGAAAGCATCGACAGCGGCAAAGCGAAAGACAAGATTGCCGCTCTGGCCCGTATCACACAGGAAGCCGCATGACCGAGACCGTACTGGACAGGATCAAAGCCTACAAACTGGAAGAGATTGCGGCGGACAAGGCCCAGAAATCCTTGGAAACGCTGGAATCCGAGGCCAACAACGCCTCAGAGCCGCGCGGTTTTGCCAATGCGCTGCAGACCGCCACGCGGCGCGGCTATGGCCTGATCGCCGAGGTGAAGAAAGCCAGCCCCTCCAAAGGTCTGATCCGCGCCGATTTCGATCCACCTGCGCTGGCACAAGCCTATGAACAAGGCGGCGCGGCCTGCCTGTCGGTGCTGACCGACACGCCCAGCTTTCAGGGCGCCAAGGAATACCTGACCGCCGCGCGCGACGCCTGTGCGCTGCCCGCACTGCGCAAGGATTTCATGTATGACCCCTATCAGGTGGTTGAGGCCCGCGCGCTGGGGGCCGATTGCATTCTGATTATCATGGCATCGGTCAGCGACGCGCAGGCCGCCGAATTGGAACAAACCGCGTTTGACTGGGGCATGGATGTTCTGATTGAGGTCCATGACGAGGCTGAACTGCAGCGGGCTACCAACCTCAAAAGCCCGTTGATCGGGATTAACAACCGCAATCTTAAAACTTTCGAGACCAGTTTGGACACGACCCGGCATTTGTCCAAACTGGTGCCTGCGGATCGTACAATCGTTTGTGAAAGCGGTCTGAGCACACCTGCCGATCTGGCCGATATTGCCCGCTATGGCGCGCGCAGCTTTCTGATCGGCGAAAGTCTGATGCGGCAGGATGATGTCGCTGCTGCGACCCACACGCTGCTGGCCAACCCGCTTGTACCCGGGGTGATGTGATGCCGCTTACTCATTTTGACGCGCAAGGTCAGGCGCATATGGTGGATGTGTCCGGCAAGCAAGTGACGGATCGTGTTGCCGTTGCAGCCGGCCACGTCAGGATGGCGGTGGAAACCTTTGAAATCATTTCCGAAGGTCGCGCCAAAAAGGGTGATGTTCTGGGCGTCGCTCGTCTTGCCGGGATCATGGGTGCCAAAAAGACACCCGACCTGATCCCGCTGTGCCACCCGCTGCCTGTAACGCGGGTCGCTGTTGAATTGACCTTGGACCCGGACTTGCCGGGCGTTCAGATCGAGGCGACGGTAAAGACCACCGGCCAGACCGGCGTCGAGATGGAAGCGTTGACCGCCGTGTCCACCGCCGCGCTGACGGTATACGATATGGCCAAAGCCGTGGACAAAGAGATGGAGATTGGTGGCATCCGTGTTCTTCTGAAAGATGGCGGAAAATCCGGACGTTACGAGGCGGAATGATCACAGTCACCGAGGCCCGCGCGCTATTGTTTGATCTGGTCGATCACCTGCCGACCGAAACCGTTCCGCTGGCACAAGCCGCTGGTCGGGTGCTGGCGCAAGAGGTCCGCGCGACACGCGATCAGCCGCCCTTTGCCGCGTCCTCCATGGATGGTTATGCGGTCAAGGCAGCCGAGGTTGAGCGGCACGCCATGTTCAAGGTCATCGGCGAGTCTGCAGCTGGGCGGCGGTTTACCGGAACCGTCAGCCCGGGTCAGGCGGTGCGGATCTTTACTGGCGCGCCCCTGCCAGATGGCGCGGATTTTGTGGTCATTCAGGAAGACACAAAACAACGCGGCGACCTGATCACAATCACCGATACGCCAGGGACCAAAAGTAATATCCGCCCGGCTGGCGTGGATTTCAAAACTGGCACGCCAATCCCGGCGCCGCGCCGTCTGCGGGCCGAGGATGTGGCCCTGATGGCCGCGATGAATATCGCCTCAGTCCCAGTTGCCCGGAAACCGGTCGTGGCGCTGATCTCGACCGGAGACGAATTGGTCATGCCCGGAGAGACCCCCGGCCCCGATCAGATCATTGCGTCAAATACGTTTGGCCTCAAGGCGTTACTGGAAGATGTTGGCGCCCAGGTCCGTGTCCTGCCAATCGCGCAGGATACCGTGTCGTCGCTGGAAACCGCGTTCAAACTGGCACAGGGTGCCGATCTGGTGGTGACCATCGGTGGCGCCTCGGTCGGCGATTATGATCTGGTGGCCGATGTCTCGCACGGTCTTGGAATGGAGCGCTCTTTCTACAAGATTCGCGTGCGCCCCGGAAAACCGCTGATGGCGGGCCGGATCGACGGTGCTGCCATGGTCGGCCTGCCGGGCAACCCGGTCAGCGCGATGGTCTGCGGCTATCTGTTTCTGGCCCCCATGATCCGACGCATGCTGGGTGTCGAAAACGTGCTGGAGCCGTTCCGCACCGCGTCATTGTCGGAACCAATTGGCCAAAACGGTCCGCGCGAGCATTATATGCGCGCGGTTGTGGATGAAACCGGCATCAGGGCCTGCGCGGATCAGGACAGCTCATTACTGAGCGTTCTGGCACAGGCCAACGCCCTTTTGGTGCGCGTACCTCATGATCCGGCGCGCCTTGCGGGCGATACGGTTTCCTACCTGCCGATCTAGAAAATTGGCAAATCCGTTGACACAAAACGTGAACATGCGTAGAACAAAAGAAAACGTATGAGCGACGAGGTGTGAGCGATGCTGACCAAGAAGCAATTGGATTTGCTGGAATTCATCCATAAACGCGTTCAGGCGGACGGTGTTCCGCCCAGTTTCGATGAAATGAAGGCCGCATTGGACCTCAGGTCCAAGTCCGGCATCCACAGATTGATTACCGCGCTGGAAGAACGCGGCTTTATCCGGCGCCTTGCGCACCGCGCCCGTGCCATCGAAATTGTCAAATTGCCCGAAAGCCTGGGCGGAGAGCCCACGGCAGGCTTTACCCCACGCGTTATCGAAGGCGACCGGCCCACAGGCCCCCGCCCGGCGAATTTCGAACCGGTGACGGTGGACGCGATGGAATTGCCCGTCATGGGCCGTATCGCAGCCGGTGTTCCGATCGAAGCGATCAGCCACGTGTCGCATCGCGTAGCTGTGCCCGGGTCGATGATTTCCGGCAGCGGTGAGCATTACGCACTTGAGGTGCGCGGCGATTCCATGGTCGACGCGGGCATCAATGACGGTGATGTGGTGGTGATCCGAGAGACTTCTGCCGCCGATAACGGCGATATCGTCGTTGCACTGGTCGAAGATCAGGAGGCGACGCTGAAACGCTTTTTCCGACGCGGGCAGGCCATCGCGCTGGAGGCTGCAAACCCCGCCTATGAGACCCGCGTGCTGCCCGAAGACAAGGTCAAGGTGCAAGGCCGCCTTGTGGGCTTGATCCGCAGTTATTGACCTCTGCGACCCGGAGACCAAAGGCGCTGACCCGAGACATCCGCGCTGGTGACGACTCGTCCATTACTCAACGCCAGGCTGCCCGTATCCAACAGCTTGTCCGGGCCGTATAGCACACACTCTCCGGTCAGCTTCAGTGCAACCGATGATACGACGATCTGATGCGGCAGGCATTCGTCAAACCCATCGGCTGCGCGCTTACCAGTCACGTGGATCAATTCCGTGCCGTTGATCAGATATCGTTGAACGCGCTCGGGTTTTCCGGGCCATCGCTGTGCAGCAAGCGGCTGACCCACGCCGTCACCATCGTTTTCCAGCCAGACCGAGGCCACAAATCCGCTGCCCTTGCTTTTGCTCAGTGCGCGCCCGTGTTCCGTCATCACACCGATCAACCCGCCACTGTCGGCGACCAGAACTTCGGGGCGTTGGCCCTGCCCCCAGAACGTTATCACCGCAATCGCCGGGGCCAACCCGACCCAACGGGCACGCCCCTGCCAGAGGATGACCCACAGCAAGCCTAAAACCAGCACCGGCAAAACAAAGCCCGGCGGGCTGACCACAAATCCCTGCGACCCATCCAGGCCGGATATCCAATCGGACACACCCAGTATCCAGCGCAATCCCACCCCCATGACCGCCAGCGCCAGCCAATCCAACCCAAATGGTGCCAACAGGGCCGCGACCACCGCCGCAGGAACAACAATCGTGCCCATCACCGGAACCGACAACAGGTTCGCCACCAGCCCATAGTGGGACATGGTGTTGAAATGCGCCGCCCCGATGGGTGCGGTGGCCAACCCGGCAATGGCAGATGACAGGATCAACCCTGTCACAGGTTTCGACCATTTTGGACCGGGCATCCGGCCATAATCGCGCAGCGCCCCAAACACTGCGACCAGCGCTGTTGTTGCCGCGAAGGACATCTGAAAGCCGGGGCTCAGCAGGCTCTCCGGCCGCAGTACCAAAACAATCATCGCAGCCAGCGCAACTGCTCGCAGCGAAATCGCCCGCCGATCCACCAATACGGCGCCAAGCATCACGGAAACCATGACAAAGGCCCGCTCGGTCGCCACGTTCCCACCGGACAACAGCAGATAGATCGTGGCCGCGCCCAAGGCACAAAGTGCGGCCAGTTTTCGCACCGGCAACCGCAGGGCCAGCGCAGGCATGGTGGACAGCCCGATCCGGCAGGTTACGAACACAAAGCCGGTCTGAACCGCCCCGGGTTTACCGGAGACTTTTTTGCTCAAGACTCAGGCGACTTTATCAAGGGTGTTCAGGTTTGCATAGAATGCGTCCTCCAGTTCTTGTGGCGGCCGGTGCCCGATCGCGCCGTGCAGCCGCCTGTTATTGTACCAACTGACCCAGTCCAGGGTTTCCCACTCAACCTGGCCAACCGTTTTCCATGTGCCGAAGAACTCAATGACTTCGGTCTTGAACAGGCCGATGATGCTTTCTGCCAGGGCGTTGTCATAGCTGTCTCCGACGCTGCCGACCGATGCGTCGATCCCGGCCTGGGCCAACCGCTCTGTGTACCGAACCGCCAGGTATTGCGACCCCCTGTCCGAATGGTGAATGAGCCCGTCTGCCTGTGATGGTATTCGTTGGCAGATCGCCTGGTTCAGCGCGTCCAGCACGAAGCTGGTGGTCATGGACGTGGACACCCGCCAGCCCACGATCTTGCGCGCAAAGACATCAATGACAAAGGCCACGTAGACCATCCCGGCCCAGGTCGACACATAGGTGAAGTCGGAGACCCAGAGCTGGTTTGGTGCGGTGGCCGTGAACGCGCGATTGACCTTGTCTTCCGGGCAGGCCTGTGCAGGGTCCGGGATCGTGGTCTTCTTCTTGCCGCGTGTAACACCCTGCAACCCCATGACTTTCATCAGGCGTTCCACCGTGCAGCGTGCGATGTCATACCCTTCCCGGCGCAGTTGATGCCATACCTTGCGCGCGCCATAGCGTCCCCGGCTGGCATCAAAGACGCGCTGGATTTCCCGCGCATCCTTATCGTCCTTCCTGGCCCGATCCGAGGCTTTGTCCGGGCTGCGCCGGATAGACAGACGCGCATAATAGGACGATGGCGCGATCGGCAGCACCCTGCAGATCGACCCGACACCGAACTCGTCCCGATGATTATCGATGAATGCGATCATTTCCGGAATGGGCGGTCGAGCTCCGCCTGAGCGAAATACGCAGAGGCCTTCTTCAGGATCTCATTGGCCGTGCGCAGTTCCTTGACCTCACGTTCCAGGACTTTCAGACGTGCCTTCTGCTCGCTGGTCAGCCCATCGCGTTCGCCGGCATCGCGCTCCGCCTGCTGACACCAGACTCTGAGACTGTCCGGCGAGCAGCCGAGCTTTGGCGCGATCGCGTGGTAGGCCGCGTTGTCACTGGCGTAATCCGCGCGATGATCTTTATAAAGCCGAACGCCGCGGGCGCGAAACTCAGCCGTGTACTTCGGGGTTGATTTTTTCTTCTCTATAGGGTTCATCCTTTGAGAGTTTTACTCTCCGGTAAACCCGGGGCGGTTCAGTCAGCAACCCCATATGCAGTCCGGAAATGGCCAGCAGATGGGCCAGATTCGACGCCCGCAACGCGTCTAGCGTGCCCTGCCCCATTCCACTGCGATCCCCTGTTGTGACCGCCGCGGCGAACCCGCCGACCTCGCCGGGCAGAACGGTTCTTACGTGGTTGGATATCGCCATGCGCCAACCGGTGATCCGTATCCCCTCAATCCCCGTGATGGGCGGGGCGATGGTCAGCACCGGAACCCGGGTGTAACCAACAGCGCCAAGACGTAGGAACCAGGCGTGGCGACGGAAATCAAAACCTCCCGGCTCAACCGGTCCTTGTGGCGGGGACAGATGGCCGGTGGTCATAACCCTTTGGCCCGGTGACAGTTCGGCGGCCCCACCATGCAGCGACAGCCTGACGCGTTGCGGCCTTTGATCAACTGGCAAATCCTCAAGCCGGACCCGATCCAATGTCACCCGCAGCGCATCCGACGCGGATCGGTCCAGCGCCACGACGCGCCCCTCAATCGGGCCATAGTACCGCCACTTCAGGACCGGCTCGGCAACCATGTGCGACCGGGCACCCGCCAGCAGGAAACCGGCAGCGACAAGCGCAAGACCAATCATCAGCGGCGCCCACGCAGCGGGTAGCTTCCAGCCGAAGAGCCCGGCAACAACCATCACGGCAACCAGCTGGGCGAAAAGGGAAAACCCGGGTTCAAACCTGAGGTTGAAATACAGCCCGATGCCGATGGCGATGCAGACCGGAGACCAGACGAACAAATGCCCGCGCTGGCGCAGTAATGCGGCCTCGACCGGTGCCAGAACACGCATGGTTGCCCCCGTCCTTCGGGCTCGTTAGACAGGCCACAAATCTATGCCCGTTGCGGTTACCAAAAGGTTAATCAACACAATGTCCGATCAGGTCGTCACCCGTTTCGCCCCTTCGCCCACAGGCTTCCTGCATATCGGCGGCGCGCGTACTGCGCTGTTCAACTGGCTTTATGCCCGGGGTCGCGGCGGCAAGTTCCTGTTGCGGATCGAGGATACTGACCGCGAACGTTCGACCCCCGAAGCAACAGCCGCGATCCTGCAAGGAATGGAGTGGCTGGGGCTGGATCATGACGGGGACGTCATCAGCCAGTTTGAGGGCGCAGAACGCCATGCCGAGGTCGCGCATCAACTGCTGGACCAGGGCAAGGCCTACAAATGTTTCTCGACGCAGGAGGAAATTGCCGCCTTCCGTGAACAGGCGCGGGCCGAGGGGAAATCCACCCTGTTTCACAGCCCCTGGCGCGACGCAGATCCCTCTGCCCACCCCGATGCGCCGTTTGTAATCCGCATCAAGGCGCCGCAAGACGGCACAACGGTGATCCGCGATCAGGTGCAGGGCGATGTGACCATCCGTAACGACCAGTTGGACGAAATGGTCCTGCTGCGCTCGGACGGAACACCGGTTTATATGCTGGCAGTTGTGGTGGACGATCACGACATGGGCGTCACCCATGTGATCCGGGGCGATGATCACCTGAACAATGCTGCGCGGCAGATGATGATCTATCAGGCGATGAATTGGCCGGTTCCGGTTTGGGCCCACATCCCATTGATCCACGGACCGGATGGCAAAAAGCTCAGCAAACGGCATGGCGCGTTGGGCGCGCAGGAATATCAGGCCATGGGCTATCCGGCCGCCGGAATGCGAAATTATCTGGCGCGTTTGGGCTGGAGCCACGGAGATGATGAATTCTTTACCGACGAACAGGCGCGCGAATGGTTCGATCTGAACGGAATCGGTAAAAGCCCTGCCCGGTTCGATCTGAAAAAGCTGGAGAATCTATGCGGCCAGCATAACGCCGTCTCAGATGATGCTGCATTGCGGCATGAAATCGAAGCCTACCTTGCCGCAGCGGAACTTTCGCCTCTCACACAGACACAATCCAGTGATCTTGAACGCGCGATGTTCTGTCTCAAAGACCGTGCCCGTACATTCCCGGAACTGCTTGAAAAAGCGCATTTTGTTCTGACAGAACGCCCGATCGCACCGGATGAAAAAGCGGCGAAGGCACTGGCGAATGTATCCGATGGTATACTGCAAGAATTGACGCCGCAGTTGCAAAATGCTAGCTGGTCCAGGAACACACTTGAGGAGACCCTGAATTCGTTTGCAGAAGCGAATGGGGTGAAATTCGGCAAACTGGCTGGCCCCCTGCGGGCTGTGCTGGCTGGTCGGGCTGTAACGCCTTCGGTGTTTGATATGATGCTTGTGCTAGGGCAAGATGAGACCTTGGCGCGGCTTTCTGATGCAGTGAATTAAACCTGATCTTCACAATCGGGTAACGCTGCTCCGCTAACACCCGGACTGCGCGCCCACGCGCAGCCGTTGCCCGCAAGTTCGGACAGCGATCCGACACGTGCATGAATGAGGAAGGGACGAAATGACCGATAGCAACAAGACCGCCACTCTGACTGTCCACGGTAAAGAATACGAGCTTCCGGTTCACTCGCCGACCGTCGGGCCCGATGTTGTCGACATCCGCAAACTTTACGGTCAGGCTGGCGTTTTCACTTATGACCCCGGCTTTACCTCGACCGCAAGCTGCGACAGCACCATCACCTATATCGACGGTGAAAAGGGCGAACTGCTGCATCGCGGCTACCCGATCGATCAGCTGGCGGAAAAATCGCACTTCCTCGAAGTGTGCTATCTGCTATTGTACGGAGAATTGCCTGCAGCCAAGGATCTCGAGAAGTTCGAAACCACGATCACCCGCCACACAATGCTGCACGAGCAGATGCAGTATTTCTATCGCGGTTTCCGTCGGGACGCGCATCCGATGGCGATCATGGTCGGTGTGGTTGGCGCAATGTCGGCCTTCTATCACGACTCGACAGATATCGCGGACCCGCATCAGCGCGAGGTCGCCTCGCACCGGTTGATCGCCAAGATGCCGACGATTGCGGCCTGGGCCTATAAGTACCATATCGGCCAGCCCTTCGTGTATCCCCGTAACGATTTGGATTACGCGTCGAACTTCCTGCGCATGTGCTTTGCGGTTCCGGCCGAGGATTATGAGGTCAACCCGATCCTCAGCCGTGCGATGGACCGGATTTTCACGCTGCACGCGGATCATGAACAGAACGCCTCGACCTCGACCGTGCGTCTGGCCTCATCCTCGGGTGCGAACCCGTTTGCCTGTATCGCCGCCGGTATCGCCTGTCTTTGGGGTCCGGCTCATGGTGGTGCGAACCAGGCTTGCCTGGAAATGCTGGAAGAGATCGGCAGCGTTGACCGCATCCCCGAATACATCGCCCGCGCCAAGGACAAGGACGATCCGTTCCGCCTGATGGGCTTTGGTCACCGTGTTTACAAGAACTTTGACCCGCGCGCCAAGGTGATGAAGCAATCGGCCGACGAAGTGCTGGATCTGCTGGGTATCGAAGACAATCCGAAACTGCAGGTCGCCAAAGAGCTGGAAAAAGAAGCGCTGGAGGATCCGTATTTCGCCGAGAAGAAGCTGTTCCCGAATGTCGATTTCTATTCGGGCATCATCCTTGAGGCGATGGGCTTCCCGACCTCGATGTTCACACCGATCTTTGCGCTGTCGCGCACCGTCGGCTGGGTCAGTCAATGGAAAGAGATGATTGCCGATCCTCAGAACAAAATCGGCCGTCCGCGCCAGCTGTATCTGGGCGAAACGCTGCGCGACTACGTTGACATCGAAAACCGCTGATCCCCTGGATCACCGCAGATCTTTACAAAAGACCCCGGAAATTCCGGGGTTTTTCTCATTTTGGCCCCTCTGTGTTACCGAATTGTTGCCACTTGGACCGAATATCGCGCCCCGCTCCACCTGTCGCTTTGCGGCGCCGGACATCGTGCATAGGGTGCCGGTGATAGTCATAAACTCGTGTTGCGATGATATTTCGGTCGATTGTTCTGGCCATGATGGCCCCTTTGGCATTGTCCTGCCCTGCCCTTGCGCAGGGTATCATCGAAGACGCGTTCAAGTCGCTTCAGCGTGAGAACGCGGCAGGATCGCTGGCTGTCATGGGGTTGGCCGGTATCCCTGACGATTCTGCCAGTGCCATTTCTTTGCAATCCAATACCGACAATCGCGATTATGACTTCAAATCCGCCCAGCTTGGCGGTGGCTTTCGGCTGAGCGAGGGCGTGCCGATCTATCTGGAGGGGTATATCGGGTACGCCCGATACGATCCCGTCCTGACCTTTTCGGGATCCGGAGAGACCACGGCCCTGCCGTTGAAATGGACCAGCGCTGCAGTCACCGGAGGGATCGGGTACCAATTTGATCTAGGCGAACGGTGGCACCTTACGCCGATGGCCCATATTTCCGTCGGGCGCACCCAATCGGACGCTTCGGTGGCAACACAGGTCGTTGCCAACCGGTTGGGGATCGAACGCGATTTTGTCGAAAGCGGCGGGCTTTGGGCCGGTGGCGCGGGCGGGTCGCTGACCCTGGACTATGCCCGCCCCCTGACAAATGACCGCGAATTCGAGATGAGTTTTCGCTATACCCATATCGAATACTGGCCTATCGGCGATGATGAGGATCTGTTGGTTCAATCTACCGCGGCCAATGCCGTGCTCTGGTCCCGATACCGCTTTCCAACCGGCGGGCGCATGTTTGGCCGACCGGTGCGGTGGGTCGGCGACTTTTCCTATAGCTCTATTCGCACATCGTATTGATGTGTTATATTTTGTCTGAAATACAGGAGGATGCGCATTATGGACCGGAAAGCCTTTCTTGCCTGATTGTCGGAGGTCGACACGTTGAGCGAGGCGCAGAAAGTAGAGGTCGGTGAGGTTCTGGCCGGTCGCCCAGCGGGTGAAGCCTCGGTTGCGGCAGTTGAGCTGGGTGTTGGAGAAGACCGGACCTGCCCGCATTGCGGCGCACACGGTGCAGTGGCCAATGGCAAGTCGCGGGGAATGCAACGCTATCTTTGCCGATCCTGCAATCGAACCTTTGGAGCGGTGACGGGTACACCACTGAGCGGCCTGCACCGCAAGGATCTTTGGCTGACGTTCAGCGAATGCCTCGCCAATGGCGATACGGTGGCAGTTTCGGCAAAGCGCTGTGGCATAGCCGGGAGCACCGCCTTTCGCTGGCGACACCGCTTCCTTGCCGGGATCAAATCCACCGCCGAAAAACTGAAGGGCATTGTCGAGGCCGACGAAACCTATTTTCTTGAAAGCCGCAAAGGGGATCGTGTTTGGACACGGGCCACGGAAGGCAAATCCTCTGCAAAAAAGCCGGACCGAAAGGCCCGAAAGCGCGGGGGCAAGGCAACAAAGCGGGGCCTGTCCGATGAGCAGGTGCCGGTTCTGGTCGCGACAGATCGCTCCGGCACGACCGTTAGTGCCGTCCTGCCTGCGGTCAATGCTGCCGCTCTGCGGGAGGTTCTCGCGCCGGTCATGGACAAGGATGCACTGCTGGTGACCGATGGGGGCACCAGCTATCCGCCGTGTGCTGCCGCCCTGTGTGTCAGCCACGAAGCGCTCAACCAGTCTTCCGGTGAACGCGTTCGCGGCGAACTCCATATCCAAAACGTCAACAACCGTCACTCCCGCCTCAAGGGGTTTATTGGTAACCGCCGGGGGATCGCCACAAAATATCTTGCCAGCTATCTGCGCTGGTTCCATCTCATAGTCCTGCAGAAGAACCCAACCCCGAGGCACTGCCTCGCCAGCGCCCTCGCTGGAATGAGCATCAATACGATGTACGAATAGAGCCTTTCCTATTCCTACTTGATCGGCGATCAAGCCACTGTGCTGGGCACCGACTGGCTGGCGCGTGTCGGTGGCGGGATCGAAGTTGATCTGTCCGATACCTGGGTTCCATGGGTCACCACCACCCGCGTCATGGTCCGCTATTACGGCAGTGACACGGTGCATGGTTTCACCGCCGGAATCGGCATCAGCTTCTGATTTCAGAACAGGCTCATCTGGTCTCCCGGTTGTGGCGGCACCGCAAACAGATCACATCGCAGCGGCGCGGATTTTATTAGCAGACCCAGACGCTTGCAGGTTTTGTAAATCTCTGCGCGACGATGCCGGCATATTCGCCTTCGCCTCGCATCCGGTGGCCCCAGCGCGGATCGTAATCCTTGCCACCATGCATTTCGCGCAGCCGGGCCATTACCTTGTCGGCGCTGCCCGGAGCATGCTCGGCAAGCCAGTCCTGCCAAAGCTCGGAAACCTCACGCGGCAGGCGTAGCATGATCCAACTGGCTGCATCGGCACCGGCCTTTTGTCCGGCCTCCAGCAGATGCTCCAACTCATGGTCGGTCAATCCGGGAATGATCGGCGACGTCATCACGCGAACCGGAACCCCGGCCCCTGTCAACCGCTCGATCATGCGCAACCGCCGTTGCGGTGATGGTGCACGCGGCTCCATCCGGCGGGACAGGTCCGCATCCAGCGTGGTCAGGGAAATCCCGACACGCACCAGCCCGCGTTGTGCCATCGGGGCCAGGATATCAAGGTCCCGTTCAATCAGCGCGCCCTTGGTCACGATCCCGACCGGGTGCTGAAATTCGCTCAGAACTTCAAGGCAATGCCTTGTTATATCGCGGGATTTTTCGACTGGTTGATACGGGTCTGTATTGGTGCCCAGAGCGATCGGCGCAACCTTATATGCGCGGCGTGAAAGTTCCTGCCGCAAGATGTCAGACGCATTTGGCCGGGCGATCAGGCGGGTTTCGAAATCCAACCCCGGCGACAGCCCCAGATAGGCATGCGAGGGTCGCGCAAAACAATAGACGCACCCATGCTCACACCCCCGATAAGGATTGATCGACCGATCGAATGGCAGGTCAGGCGATTTGTTATAGGTGATCACGCTGCGCGCGGTTTCGTCCCTGACCTCGGTTCGCAGTGGCGGCAGATCATCCGCGTCATCCCACCCGTCCTGCGTTGCCACTGTGGCATACCGTTCAAACCGCCCCGCCTGGTTCGACGCGGCCCCGCGTCCGGGAGTTTTTGCAAAAACGGCCATCGGTTCACCTTTTGTTCCAATGTGTAGAATTAACCGACTCGGTGGTGTCGTGCAAGTGTCGCGCATCGCGTGGTGTCGGATCATGCACCCGGCAGGCTGGCAGAAGCTTTTGCGGAATAAATTGAAATCTATGCAGGAAGACCATGCGGAAAATTCCACTGCAAGGCGTCACAATTTGCCATATAGGTCGGTCTCAGAACGGCCTAGGTCGCAATCGTCACAGTACATGTGCGACGAAATGGCCAAAACAGTAAAAATTGCCACTTTGGGCCACTGGCCCGCTCAGCTCAGGGAATCGCCCCATGTCCGATGAAGAAGACATCGTTCTGTCCGAACTCAATGACGAAGAGCTTGTCGAACAGATGTTCGACGATCTCTACGATGGCCTGAAGGAAGAGATCGAGGAATCCGTCAACATCCTGCTCGAACGCGGATGGGTGCCCTACGACATCCTGACCAAGGCGTTGGTCGGCGGCATGACCATCGTGGGGCACGATTTCCGCGACGGCATCCTGTTCGTGCCCGAGGTTCTGCTGGCCGCGAACGCGATGAAGGGTGGCATGGCGATCCTGAAACCTCTGCTGGCCGAAACCGGTGCGCCGCGCGTCGGCAAGATGGTGATCGGCACAGTCAAAGGTGACATCCACGACATCGGCAAGAACCTTGTGTCGATGATGATGGAAGGCGCAGGTTTTGAAGTGGTCGATCTGGGCATCAACAACCCGGTCGAAAACTACCTTGAAGCGTTGGAAACCGAACAGCCCGACATTCTGGGCATGTCTGCCCTGCTGACCACCACAATGCCCTACATGAAGGTTGTCATCGACACATTGGTGGAACAGGGGCTGCGCGATGAGTATGTCGTTCTGGTCGGCGGTGCGCCCCTGAACGAAGAATTCGGCAAGGCCATCGGGGCCGATGCCTACTGCCGCGATGCAGCCGTTGCGGTGGAAACCGCCAAGGATTATATGTCGCGCAAGCACAATCAATTGGCCGGTTAAGACAATATCGCGCGCGGCGACCCCCAGCGGAACCCGCGCGCCACTTACCTGAAACAGACAGCCGGAACCCGGCCCGCCACGTTCCGGAAATCTCAGTTTGACGCTGTCATTCCTGCCGGATCGAACCCATGCAGCAGCACAACCCACTTGATGACGCCAGCCTGACAACACAAGGCTATACCGACCATACCCGGCCGGGCGGCATCCTGTTGCTCGCCTGCGGGGCTCTTGCGCGCGAGATACTGGACCTCAAGAAACGGAACGGCTGGGATCATATGTCCCTGACCTGCCTGCCCGCAATCCTGCACATACACCCCGAGAAAATTACGCAGGCCGTCGAGGATGCGGTCGCCAAACACCGGGACCAGTACGACCGGATCTTTGTGGTCTATGCCGATTGCGGAACCGGCGGCCTGTTACAGCAAGCTTGCGAACGTCTGGGTGTTGAAATGGTCAAAGGCCCGCATTGTTATTCCTTTTTTGAAGGCAACGATGTTTTTGCCGAACATCTCGAAGATGAGACAACCGCCTTTTACCTGACCGATTTCCTGGCCCGGCAGTTTGATGCCTTTGTCTGGAAACCGCTGGGTCTGGATCGTCACCCGGAATTGCGGGACATGTATTTCGGCAATTATACCAAGCTTGTGTATCAGGCCCAAACTGATGATCCCGACCTCACCCGGCGCGCCATGGAGTGCGCCGACAAGATGGGCCTCGCGTTCGAGCGTCGGATGACTGGCTATGGCGATCTTGAAACGACGTTGGCGGACTGGGCGACCCGGTAAGGCACTCCGTCAGGCGTTGGCCAGCGCAACCTCGCGGATGCGTTCGATCATCGCGCGCAGGCCGTTGGACCGCTGCGCCGACAGGTGATCGTGCAGACCCAGCCGCGCCAGTTCACCACCAGCATCCACCCTTGCCACTTCGGACACCGGTAATCCGTTGTAAAGAGTGCGCAACACCGCAATCAGCCCGCGCACGATCAGTGCGTCGCTGTCACCGTCAAAGCGAAACGTCGCGCCCTCAATCACGGGATGCAGCCAGACCTGACTGGCGCAGCCATTGACCTTGGTGGCGGGCACTTTAAAGGCGTCCTCCAGCGGCGTCATCGCCTTGCCCTGCTCGATCACGTGACGATACCGGTCTTCCCAGTCCTCAAGGAATTCGAAATCCTCGACAATCTCTTCAAAGGCGGGTGTTGCCATGACGGGGCCTATCCTTGCGTTTCGCGATCACAATTGTGAAGTATGCTCAGCTTAACCGGCTGTCCAGTCCTTGCCGTGGCTTTTCAAGCCAAGGAAATTGCGCTATCCCGTTGCAAGTCAAGTCGCGCAAAGTGTTGGGCCCATGAACAAAACTATTTCCATTCTTCTGGTTTCCACTCTGGCTCTGTCCGCATGCAACAGTTGGAGAGGGTCCCGCGCCAACCCATCGAACTGGTTTGGCAGCGGCACATCTTCGTCAACTCCGGTTTCACCCGACGATGCAAACGCGTTGATACCAGAAAAAGAAGAAGGCAGCGGCCTGTTTTCGGGTGACGAACCCGAAGATACCCGCGTTCTGATTACGGTAATCGACGAATTGCAGATTGATCAGACGCCACATGGTGCGATCATCTATGCGACAGGCACCGCCAGCCGCCAAGGTGCCTTTGACGCCCGCCTGACCCCGGTCATCACCGACGAAAACACCAAGAACGGCATTCTTGAGTTTGCGTTTCGCGTCAACTACCCTGTGTCACCGACCCCACAGGGAACGCCCCGGTCCCGCATGGTGTCGGACGCGATTAATGTCAGCCGCCAGGATCTGGATGGTATTCGTTTGATTCGCGTGGTCGGACAGCAAAACGCGCAGGAATCGCGCCGCCGCTAAGGCGGTGCTTACAGCGAGACGACGCGCACGGATTGACCCTTGGCAGCCAAAGCGATCTTGCCCTCGCACAGCTTTAACGCATCCTCGCCAAAGACTTCGAACCGCCAGCCGGACATCGCGGGCAAATCACGCTCACCCGCGGCGATCTGATCCAGATCCGCACTGGTTGCGATCAGTTTTGCAGCCACGCCCGAGCTTTCGGTTTTCGACTTCAACAGCACCCGCAACAGATCGGCCAGCGCCGGGTTGACCTTTAGTTTGTCGCGGCTGTTGTCCACCTTGGGCATCTCATCAGCCGGACAGTTTACACCGCGCTTTACGGCCGCCAGAATACCATCCGCAATCTGCCCCTTGCGGGCCTCGCGCAGCAGCAGGCGCGATCCCCCCAGATCCGAGGACGACTTGGGCTTGATCGAGGCCATCTCGATCAGGGCATCATCCTTGTACACACGGCTACGCGGCACATTGTTGTCCTGGGCATAAGCCTCGCGGAACCGCGCCAATTCACGCACCACGGCTAAAAACTTGACTGAATTCGTGCGTGTTTTGACCCGGCGCCAGGCATCTTCCGGGCGGATGTCATAGGTTTCGGGCCGTGTCAGGATGCGCAGTTCTTCAGCTACCCAATGGCTGCGCCGGGTCTTGTCCAACTCGGCTGCCAGATATTCATAGATATTGCGCAGATGCGTGACGTCGGCCAGAGCATAGGTCTTTTGCGCCTCGGTCAACGGGCGGCGCGACCAGTCGGTAAAGCGCGAGCTTTTGTCGACACCTTCCTTACAAATCTTGCGCACCAAAGTTTCGTACCCTACCTGTTCCCCAAAGCCGCAGACCATGGCTGCGACCTGCGTGTCGAACAGGGGCGTGGGAAAGACATTCGCCTCGACCCAGAAGATTTCCAGATCCTGACGGGCGGCGTGGAAAACCTTGACAATATCTTCGTTCCGGAACAACTCGTACAGCGGCTCCAGCGATATATCTTTGGCCAGCGGATCGACCAGAACGGCGCTGTCTTCGTCTTCGGATGGGTATGCGAGCTGAACCAGACAGAGCTTGGAATAATATGTCCGCTCGCGCAGAAACTCAGTATCCAGGGTAACGTAGGGATGTTTCGCCGCGGCCGCGCAGAAATCGGCCAGCTCTTGCGTCGTTGTCAGGGTTCTCATGCGTGGTGCTGTTCTTGCTCTTGTATATTGGTGACTGCCCGTCTGTCCGTCCTCGTCCCGAGCGTTGCAGGCGACCATAGGCCGAATAACGGGGGCGTGTAAATCACCTGAGAACGGTTAAGGCATCAGAACAGGCGTCTTGTCCCCAACGGCAAAGCGTTTCAGCACCGCAGGATACAGTTGGTGTTCATAGGTCAGAACCCGCGCGGCAAGTGTTTCGGGGGTATCCCCGACCTCGACCGGGACCCTCGCCTGCCCCAGAATCGGGCCGTCATCCAGCGCGGCAGTCACTTCATGGACTGTGCAACCATGTTCGACATCACCCGCCGCAATCGCACGGGCGTGGGTGTGCAACCCCTTGTATTTTGGCAACAGAGACGGGTGAATGTTCAGCATCCGACCCTGAAATTCCGACACGAAACCGGCAGTCAGTACCCGCATGAACCCCGCCAGACAGACGATATCCGGCTGGGCATCCAGCAAGGGTTTCAGCAATTCAAGTTCAAACGCGGCGCGGTCGCCTTTGAAGGGGCGGTGATCTACAGCCGCCGTCAGGATGCCGCGATCTGCGGCCTTTTTCAGCCCGCCGGCCTGCGCGTCGTTGGACATCACCAGACAAGGCCGCGCCGGGTGATCACCGGTCATGCTGTCAACCAGCGCGACCATGTTCGACCCCCCGCCCGACACCA
This sequence comes from uncultured Ruegeria sp., assembly GCA_963422555.2. Taxonomy (GTDB): domain Bacteria; phylum Pseudomonadota; class Alphaproteobacteria; order Rhodobacterales; family Rhodobacteraceae; genus Ruegeria. The sequence goes on along the minus strand of CAXXPZ010000062.1, from coordinate 4,640 downwards.
GAATGGCGACGCGCTTGTGGCTCACAGCAGCTTGCCCGAATAAGCAATACCGGGTGTCTCCGTCACCGTTCCGATGCGCGACACGGCCTCGCCCGCATCAGACAACAATCCGGCAAGTGCGTCAGCCTGATCAGCGGCACAAACAACGATTATGCCGAGGCCGCAATTGAATGTCTTCAGCATCTCGGCCTCGGCGATACCACCGGTTTCGGCCATCCAGGCAAAAACCGGCGACAGATCCCAAGCGTTCAGATCGATCTCGGCCCCCAGACTTTCCGGCAGCACGCGCGGCAGGTTTTCGGTCAGACCGCCACCGGTGATATGCGCCAGCGCATGAACGCCCCCTGCCCGGATCGCCGTCAGCGCGGGTTTCACATACAAACGCGTCGGCGTCAGCAAGACCTCGCCCAGCGATCCGCCCCCAAAGGGCGACGGTGCATCCCAGCCCAGTCCGGACATCTCAACCAATTTACGCACCAGAGAATAGCCGTTGGAATGCACCCCGTTCGAGGCCAGTCCCAGCAGCACATCCCCCTCTTGCACGCCCTCGGGCAATGCGGCGCCACGTTCCATCGCGCCGACCGAGAATCCGGCCAGATCAAAATCACCGTCCGGGTACATGCCAGGCATTTCCGCCGTTTCCCCGCCGATCAGGGCACATCCCGATTGCGCACATCCCTCGGCGATGCCTTCGATAATCCGCACGGCGGTGTCGGTATCCAGCTTGCCGGTGGCGAAGTAGTCCAGAAAGAACAGCGGCTCGGCCCCCTGACAGATCAGGTCATTGACACACATCGCAACCAGATCGATGCCAACGCCATCGACCAAGCCCGTATCAATCGCGATCCGTAACTTGGTGCCAACACCGTCGGTGGCACCAACGAGAATAGGGTCAGAATATCCAGCGGCCTTAAGATCGAACAAAGCGCCAAACCCGCCCAGACCACTCATCACTCCGGTGCGATTGGTGCGTTTTGCGGCTGGCTTGATCCGATCGACCAAAGCGTTTCCCGCATCAATATCCACACCCGCGTCGGCATAGGTAATTCCGTTCTTGCCCTCTGTCATGGCCAGTCCCTCATCTGTGCGTTGGGCGCGGGTTATTCGATTGTGCGACCTGTTGCAACGGTCAGGCTTGACGCGGGCCACGATCGTGGTACCCAAGGCGCTCAGGCGGGCCTGTAGCTCAATTGGTTAGAGCAGAGCGCTCATAACGCTTTGGTTGGGGGTTCGAGTCCCTCCGGGCCTACCAGATCAACCGCTAAGTTATTGTTTTTATTGACTTCCATTACCCCACGGGGTAGGAAATCCAGCCTAAACAAAATCAATCACTTAGATTGCGGACTACCCCACGATTTAGGAAGATTCGCGCCTATTTCTGCTCAGGCAACCCGGGCAGTTTTTCTGGCAGAAAAATCGCCCGGATTTATCACCAAAGTGTCGCGAATTGATCATTATTTTTTTCGCGCTACAAAATCCCCAAGATGTTGTAGCGAAATTCTTGCTTTGTTCTGTAGATTTTGCTCTTACTGTGCGAAACTATCGAGCAGGACAGCAACATGGATGATGCGAATGGATCAGGACGGGCTCAACGGAATTCGATAGAGCTGTTCGCCGGCGCGGGAGGGCTTGGGATCGGCCTAGCGAAAGCGGGCTTTGCCCCACGAATTGTTGTCGAGTATGATCGATGGTGCTGCGACACCTTGAGAGAGAACCATCAAGCTCCCAGAGGGGACGACTCGGCGGATGACGTGTTCTGGAAAGTTGTCGAGAGCGACGTCCGAATGGTCGATTTCAAGCCATACGCGGGGAAAGTTGATCTGGTGTCCGGTGGGCCTCCGTGCCAACCCTTCAGCCTAGGAGGGCGGCACCGCGCCTTTGACGACGCGCGGGACATGTTTCCCGAGGCGGTGCGGGCCGTGCGAGAAACACGGCCCAAAGCCTTTGTGTTCGAAAACGTAAAAGGCCTCACGCGTGCGGCTTTCTCTGACTACTTCTCATACGTCCAACTCCAACTCGAACACCCGGAAATCGCCCCGCGCGGCGAGGAAAAATGGACCGACCACTTCCGCCGCTTGCAACGCCATCATACCTCATCGAAACGCGATGGCCTGCATTACAATGTTGTGACAAAGCTTCTTAACTCCGCCGACCACGGGGTGCCACAGAGGCGCGAGCGAGTGATTTTTGTCGGGTTTCGGGACGACGTGAACGCATGCTGGTCGTTTGGCGAAGGCGCGCACACCCATGAGGCGTTGGTATGGGACCAGGTCTTTGGGGACTATTGGGGTCGGCACAAGGTGGCGAAACCGCATCGTAAGCTAGAGAGCAGAGCGGCTGCCATCGCCAAACGAATCTCGAAGGGGGAAAAACCCGAAAAACTGCCCTGGCGCACCACACGCGACGCGATTGGCGATTTGCCCGATCCCCGCCACACAAGGAAGTCGGCCCTAGTGCCTGATCACAGATTTCAACCTGGAGCGCGGAGCTATCCGGGCCATACAGGCAGCTACCTGGACGACCCGTCAAAGACGTTGAAAGCCGGCGTGCATGGTGTGCCGGGCGGCGAAAACATGCTGCGCCGAGCCGACGGGTACGTGCGATACTTTACGGTGCGCGAGAGCGCACGCATTCAGACTTTCCCGGACGACTACATGTTTCATGGAGCGTGGTCGGAATGTATGCGCCAGCTTGGCAACGCGGTACCCGCGAAACTGGCACAGCTAGTGGGTGATAGCGTCCGCGAGAAACTTGACGCGACCGAGAGTGCCTAGTGGTGCGGCGACCCGAGCTACGCTCCGCTGACGAAACGGCTTCGCTGTTGGATCAATTCGCTGCTGTGGTGCGCGATGCGGAAATGACTGACCCGTCTCGGCGGAAGGTTTTGGCCGCAATCACCGCGATGCGAGAAAATCTCGATCGTCTTGAGCGCGATATTGACCCTGTGACGCTCCCGGATGCGTTCTTTGATCCTAGTGAGCCGAGATTGATCGGCCACTTCGTTGCGCTCGCCTTGATTTCCCAAGACCGCCGCCACCTTGATGAGATCAAACCCTTTTATGGAGCGGGCGTCTACGCAATCTACTACACTGGACCAAATCCGGTTTATCGCCCAATCAGCGGCAGTGAGACGCCGATCTATGTTGGCAAGGCTGATCCACCAAGTGGCGCGACGACGTTGCTGGAACAGGAAACCAAGTTGTACGGCCGACTGAACGAACACCGAAGGAATATCACCAAAGTCGCGGGTATCGACCTTGAGGATTTCGAGTATCGCGCATTGGCGGTGCAGAGCGGTTATCAGGCGGCGGCGGAAAGCCATCTTATCAACCTATTCAGGCCGATCTGGAACAATGAGACCAAGATATTGTTCGGCATAGGCAAACACGGCGACAGCGCGTCAACGCGAGCCAACAAACGTTCTCCCTGGGACACAATGCACCCAGGCCGTGGCTGGGCAGAGGACAACGAGCCAGGCAAGTCTGTGGATCAGATCACACGGGAGGCCGCCCGACATTTCGCGGCTACAACCGTCTTTGGCGAAACTCACGACGTATTCGCGGCCTTTGCCGATGGCATCCGACGCGAAGACCGCATCGGCAGGAACGAAAGGTAGTTCTTTGCTCAAAGCCTTGGGAAAAACCACTTGTGTTTCCCGGAGGTCGGCAGCCGAACGATGCATAGGCCGGTCGAAGATGGTGCTGGCCCGGGTGGTTGGATCGTTGTGGCCGGGACGATTTTGTGATATACCCCTTGCAATACAGCGCCATTGGCGCTATACATAACTCATGAGCAATGAAGCTCGGTTGAAAGGAAAACCAAATGACCAACGCAGAACTCTCCATGGAAAACGAAAAGCTTCGTTCTGAGATTGCAAAGCTCAACGCAGAAACGCGCCAGATCGGCGTATCAACCTTTCTTGCGCCATTCCTCGCGGCTGCTGGCCTGATGGGTGCAACCGCCGCAATCGTTAAGCTGTTTTTCTGATGGATAGCGGCGAATTCAAAGAGGCCCGGATCACGCTGGGCCTCTCGCAAGCGCAGCTGGGGGCGATCCTTAACACCAGCCCAACCACCATTCGCAAATGGGAAGCAGAGGCCGACCGCAGCACATCTCGCAACCCCAACCCCGTGGCCTCGCAGGTTATGCGGTGGCTTTTGGATGGCTTTCGCCCACCGGAGTGGCCCTCAGCTTAACGCGTGCCTCCGCCAGCCTGCCCGCAACCCTGAACTCCCGCCCCTAGGCGACGATGCAGGCGCGCTTGTCCGGCGGGGAATTATATCCCAAAGCAACACGCCGCCAGATCAATCCTGATCCGGCCCTGTGAATCTGTGCTGCTTCCGGGTCGGATTGTGCCCTTTCTGCACGGTTGCGCCCGACCCGCTGGCCGGACTATTAAGGGGATGGCATCGGAAGCTTCTGCCTTACTCTCATGCCTTGACACCGCCGCCGGGGGTGGAGCACTGAAGTGAAGAATGCATTTTATTTGGGAATTATATACGATAGTGCCCGCACTCTATGACACCATTTCTGCGGCCGCAGCTGGTCGCAGCGGTTCTCGACGAAACATCCAGTTCAAAGATCCACAGGAAATCTTGAGACAACGGTCTATGTTCTTCAGTTTCCAAGGCGGTGCAGTT
>CAXXPZ010000061.1:0-21074 GCA_963422555.2 uncultured Ruegeria sp. | reverse complement strand
GGCTGCCCGATTGTAGGTACATCGGTCCCCTTCGATTTGAACTGACAATTTCAAGGGATTAGTGAAATTCCGGAAACTAGTGCGGCGCTCTGTTAACGCTTTTACCCTCAAGCATCGTAAGTAGAGAGTTGCCGCGGCGCCAGAGTTGTATAGCAGTTACTGCGCTTCTCGAACGAAAGTCTCGGTTTGGACGCCCACTGAACAATCACTCGCCCGCCTACCCAACTATCGGTAAGTCGATTGCAGCAAAGAAAGCAGTTTTCGCAGGCTTAGATTGCCGAAATTAAGGCGCTCGCTGCCCCAATAAATCCCGCAACTGCGACTGCGTGTCCAGCGACACCGCTCATGAAAGTCAGCGACATTGCAGGTGGGTGATTTTGGCGAAAGCATAAGGAGGGCGTAGCCCGACTGGAGCTTTCGCCAAAATCTCGCGCGGATTTTATCCGTGCGGTTGGCGGTGACAGCGGTCAGGATTTTCCAATCTTCAAACCAGAAAGAGGATTGGATGCCTGGGCGTTTTATCACCGACCGACAATACGAGGACTACATGAAACTTCGGACTCAATACACCCAGAACATAGCGGCCGTGAAAGCCGGTTTCAGTTCGAGCACCGGATCGCGCATTGACCGGGACCCGCGCCCGCCATCGCAAAAGAAACAAGAACGCCGTCACGGCGGCGGCAAACCGGATCCGTTAGCCGGGATTTGGGAGGAGGTTGTTGTTCCTCTTCTGGAAAAGCAGCCCCATCTGCGTCCGTTTGCGATCCTGGAAGAGCTACAACTCCGGCACCCGGACCGTAATCTGGGCAAGGCGCGTCGCACGTTGGAACGGCGTATGCGTGCCTGGCGCGCAGAACATGGCCCGGATCGGGACGTCATCTTCCGCCAGACACATCCGCCGGGCCGGCAAGGGATGTCGGATTTCTTCAAGGCCGATGATTTGAACGTCACTATCGCGGGTCAGCCATTCGCGCACCGGGTTTATCACTTCACCCTGGTTTTCTCCGGCTGGGAATATGCCGAAGTTGTTCTTGGCGGGGAGAGTTTTACCGCGCTGGCCTGCGGACTGCAGAATGCCCTGTGGCAGGTGGGCGGAGCACCACGTGAGCACCGCTCGGACAGCCTGTCAGCTGCCTTTGGCAACAGGAAGAAGGATGTTGATGAGGATTTGCGGGCGCGGTACGAGGCGCTGTGTGCCGATTATGGCATGGAACCGACCCGAAACAATCGCGGCATCGCCCACGAGAACGGCTCCATCGAAAGCCGCCATGGACACCTCAAGGCGCGTCTGGAACAAGCGCTGCTTCTGCGCGGCAGTTCTGACTTCGAGACTGTGGAGGCATGGCGGCGCTTCATCGCTCAGGTCGTTGGCCGCCACAATGCACAACGCAGGGAGCAAGTGGCCCTTGAACGCGCCGATCTCCAGCCGCTGCCAGAACGGCGGAGTTGCGATTATGATGCGGCACGTGTGCGGGTGACCTCTTCCAGCGGCTTTGTCTTCCGCAAAGTGTTTTACACGGTTCCCTCGCGGCTGATCGGTTTCGAGTTGAACCTGCGTGCCTACGATGATCGTCTGGAACTGTTTCTTGGCAACACCCGGATCGATACGTTGCCACGCGGGCGGACCCCTGATCACAAGCGCGGCACACATGGCCATGTCGTCAACTACCATCATGTGATTCACAGCCTGCGCACCAAGCCCGGTGCCGTCGCAAACCTGACCTTGAACCGCCCCGGGTTTACCGGAGACTTTTTTGCTCAAGACTCAGGCGACTTTATCAAGGGTGTTCAGGTTTGCATAGAATGCGTCCTCCAGTTCTTGTGGCGGCCGGTGCCCGATCGCGCCGTGCAGCCGCTTGTTGTTGTACCAGCTGACCCAGTCCAGGGTTTCCCACTCAACCTGGCCAACCGTTTTCCATGTGCCGAAGAACTCAATGACTTCGGTCTTGAACAGGCCGATGATGCTTTCTGCCAGGGCGTTGTCATAGCTGTCTCCGACGCTGCCGACCGATGCGTCGATCCCGGCCTGGGCCAACCGCTCTGTGTACCGAACCGCCAGGTATTGCGACCCCCTGTCCGAATGGTGAATGAGCCCGTCTGCCTGTGATGGTATTCGTTGGCAGATCGCCTGGTTCAGCGCGTCCAGCACGAAGCTGGTGGTCATGGACGTGGACACGCGCCAGCCCACGATCTTGCGCGCAAAGACATCAATGACAAAGGCCACGTAGACCATTCCCGCCCAGGTCGACACATAGGTGAAGTCGGAGACCCAGAGCTGGTTTGGTGCGGTGGCCGTGAACGCGCGATTGACCTTGTCTTCCGGGCAGGCCTGTGCAGGGTCCGGGATCGTGGTCTTCTTCTTGCCGCGTGTAACACCCTGCAACCCCATGACTTTCATCAGGCGTTCCACCGTGCAGCGTGCGATGTCATAGCCTTCCCGGCGCAGTTGATGCCATACCTTGCGCGCGCCATAGCGTCCCCGGCTGGCATCAAAGACGCGCCGGATTTCCCGCGCATCCTTATCGTCCTTCCTGGCCCGATCCGAGGCTTTGTCCGGGCTGCGCCGGATAGACAGACGCGCATAATAGGACGATGGCGCGATCGGCAGCACCCTGCAGATCGACCCGACACCGAACTCGTCCCGATGATTATCGATGAATGCGATCATTTCCGGAATGGGCGGTCGAGCTCCGCCTGTGCGAAATACGCGCTCGCCTTCTTCAGGATCTCATTGGCCGTGCGCAATTCCTTGTTCTCACGCTCCAAGGCTTTCAGACGTGCCTTCTGCTCGCTGGTCAGCCCATCGCGTTCGCCGGCATCGCGCTCAGCCTGCTGACACCAGACTCTGAGACTGTCCGGCGAGCAGCCGAGCTTTGGCGCGATCGCGTGGTAGGCCGCGTTGTCACTGGCGTAATCCGCGCGATGGTCTTTATAAAGCCGAACGCCGCGGGCGCGAAACTCAGCCGTTGTACTTCGGGGGTGATTTTTTCTTCTCCATAGGGTTCATCCTTTGAGAGTTTTATTCTCCGGTAAACCCGGGGCGGTTCACCTATCGTGATGCGCTTTTTCCCAGAACGGAATACCGCCGCACATGGGAGGCGCTGTCCGCGGCATGGCCCTTGCGCAAGGCTTCCCAAGCCATTGTTGACCTGCTGTGGATAGCACATGAACACGCTTGCGAGGCGGAACTTGCTGTCGCTCTGGATCAGATACTCAAGGCTGGCGGCCTGCCTGATCTCGACGATCTGCATGTGCGCTTTGCGCAGAAAACAGAAGCGGATCACCCCGATGTTCCGATCCATATCCCAACCATAGCGGTCTATGATGGTCTGCTTTCCGAGCCAGGAGCCACAGCATGAGCATCACGGTAGAAACCGCCAAGCTTCCCATCCTGTTGAGCAATCTCAGGCTGCCGACAATCGCCTGTTTCTGGCCGGAGTTCTGCATCAAGGCGGATAAGGAGGGCTGGCCTGCAGAGCGGCTGTTGGCGGCCCTGTTTGAGCTGGAGTTGAGCAAACGGGACCAGCGGCGGATACAGCGCCACCTCGCGGCCGCCAAGCTGCCCCAGGGCAAGACCCTCGACAGCTTTGACTTCTCGGTTGTTCCGACCGTGAGCAAGGCCCGGATCAACGCGCTGGCCGAGGGCGACACCTGGTTGCAAGCCGGTCACAATTTGCTGGCCTTCGGCCCTCCGGGTGCCGGAAAATCGCATTTGGCGGCAGGCATCGGCTATGAGTTGATCCAGCGGGGCCACCGCGTCCTGATGATCAGAACATTCGATCTGGTGCAGCGCTTGCAGACGGCGCGACAGAACCTTTGCCTCGCGCAGGACATCCAAAAGCTCGACAAATTCGACCTGCTCATACTCGATGACATCTCCTACGTGCAGAAAGATCAGGCCGAAACCAGCGTCATCTTCGAACTCATCGCCGCGCGCTACGAACGAAAATCAATCATGATCACTGCAAACCGCCCTTTCAGCGGTTGGGACGATGTGTTTCCCGATAAAGCCATGGGCATAGCCGCAATCGACCGGCTCGTACATCACGCGACAATCTTCGAGATGAATGTCGAGAGCTATCGACGTCGCGCAGCTCATGCCGCTGCAATGTCGCTCAGCGACATTGAAGATGAAACCCGCTCCAACGCCAAAAACAAGGAGGACAAAACCACACCAAAGAACAAAATCGAACCTTGAAATGAGTGCACCAAATTGACATTCTGCAACCCGTCACCGTCACCCGCCTTCAATGTCGCGCACTTGCACGAGCAATGTCGCGCTACAGGGATCTGGCCCAACCGTGTGGTCTTTGTTTCCAGCAGCGACAACCAGATTAGGCCAATGTCGTGGTATTCCTTCAGCGACACATCTTCTCGAAACAGCTCGGCGATCACCGAACGCCGCCGGTTACCCGAGGCCCAGCCCAGTAAAGGATTGCCCGGTCACAGGGTTCCTGGCACGTTCCGCGGCAGGTGGCCGTCTGTTGTTCGAGAAAATCGCGGGTGATCGGACGGGCGGATTTCGGGGCAGGGAGGTCGGTCCTGCGTTAGGACTCAGCGAATGTGGAAGGGCGATGGTTAACCCAGCCACGGCCGTGGGCACGTATTTGCTCTGTCAGGCCGGCCTGCAGGCTATTCCGGTCATTGACGTCATGGAGCCTCAACGTTGCCGTATTCCCGAGGGCAACATCTCTGGTATTGCCCACCATCTCGACATTTATGATGTCCAGATACGACAACTTCAACTCGGTGGTTTTGGCCTGACCGCAGGGTAAAATTGTATGATTCACATAGAGCGCGGCGTTTAGCACAATTGTCTCCCGTCATAAGATTGATTGGAGTCCACAGACTCGATCCGAGTTATTCACGTTCACCTGGCGTCAGCTCAGAGTTAATAAAGAGATCACACATCCCTGCAGTGATTGGGGTGCTGAGCGAGGGCGAGCCGAGATACATGAGGCCTCTTTCCTGATACTTAATGTCAAGTTTCTTTCTGCATTGCTCCGACCAGGAGAGACCTATTTGTGAGGTCCCGGTGAGCCAAAAGACCAGCTTAATCAAGCTAACGGTTGTGGAAGCTTCAACTGTTGAACCAGCTTTTTCGTTGGCATATATTGCCAATGAGGAGGCTTATGCCATGGTAACCCGAAATGTCGTACTAACAGAATCTCAGGATCAACTGGTGCAGAATCTGGTTGCGTCCGGTCGCTATCAGAACGCCAGTGAAGCGTTGCGGGCCGGCCTTCGGCTTCTGGAGCAAGAAGAAGCGGGACTGGTGTCTCTCAAACAGAGCCTGCGGGAGGGTGTGAACCAGGCTCAGGCTGGAGATCTGGCAGAAGGCAGCGGTTCGGATGCGATCCGTCGTGCCTTTGCAAGGGCACGAACCAAAGCGTGACCAGACGCTTTCGACTTACACGCCGTGCTGAAGCCAGCCTGGTGGAAATTGCCCGATGGACAATCGACAAGTTTGGACCGCATCAAGCCGATCTTTATGAACAAGAACTGATAGCGCGCTGCCAAGCCATCACAGAGGGCAGGGCGGTCAGCAGCAGTTGTTCCATATTGGTCGAGGAGGCGGTTGATCTCAGGTATGTACGGGCAGGAGAGCATTTCCTGGTTTATCTGGATCATTCGGATACGGTGATCATCGTCGATATCCTGCATTCCCGTTGTGATCTGCCGCGACATGTTTCCGCGCTGAACACATTGACGGATGCGGCAAGGAATAAGACATAGGCACTGCAACCAGAGTTTCCCTCAGGCTGGGATTTTCTTGAACAATTTGTAAGGACTCACCCCAACAGATCTGTCGCCGGGTTTTCAGCGATATCGACATCATCATAATATTTCTGCGCCTGTGCCATGGAACGGTGCAGCGACAGGCGCATGGCGGCCTGGATTGGGGCGCCATCGAGGGCGGCTTGGGTCAGGAAGCCCGACCGCAGCCCGTGTGGGCTGGCGAAGTCCTCCGGTAGCCCAGCCAGCTTCAGTCGGTGCCGGACAATCTGATAGATCGCATCCGGGCTGTGGCGGCGTTTCAGCACGCGGTCCGCCTTGGAGACCGGGCGGAACAGCGGGCCATCCTTGATCCCTCCAACCTCGATCCAAAACACCAGCGCCTGTGCGGCGCGACCTTTGAGCACCAGCCGCGGGGTTTCGCCCTTTGCTGTGGTTTTGGTCTCCAGCAACATCAGCCAAATGAGGCCTTTGTCGTCGAACTCCTTCAGGCTGATATCTTCTCGCATCAGCCCGGTGATCTCCGACCGGCGCCAGCCGCCGCTAGCCCAGCCCAGCATCAGGATCGCCCGGTCCCTGCAATCGCGGCGGGAGCCACGGCATGTGGCCAGCAGCTGTTCGAGGATATCGCGGGTAATCGGATGCTGCGATTTCGGGGCAGGGGGCCGGGCAGCGGCGCGACGCGCCTTGGCGCGGGCCTGTTTCACCTGAGGGGCGTCGAAGGGGCTGGTCAGGTTCTTCATCCGGTGGAAGGCCAGCCAGGAGGCAATACGCCGGTCCAGCGTCGACGGGGCAGGGCAGGCGAGGGTTTTGCGCAGGCCCTGCGCGATCAGCGCTTCCGCCGTTTCCCGGGCAATGTCGTCCTCTGGCGCGCCACCAAGATCGCGCGCGTGATCGAGGATGAAAGCGAGTGCGGTGGCCTCAGATTCCGGCCAGTCCAGCGCTTCCACAAATCGTGCGGACTTCCAAGCGGTGATATAGAGCAGGTCGCGCTCATAAGCCCTGAGCGTGTTGGCGGGGGTGCCGCGGATATAGAGATCACTCAGCGCCTCCTGATCGGCCTGCGACAGGGCAGGGGAGGGACTGGGGAGATATGGGGTAAGGGCTGTCATGACCGCTATTTTGCGCTGATTTCATGGTGAAATCAATCACACCTGATAAGGGATACTTATCAGATGTAACAAGGATTTGAGGATGTAGTGAAAGTAACGATCAAAATGCCTAAATTATGCGCGCAATGCGCGTGGAAGTTTGCTTTGTAACAGAAACCACGCAGGCGAGGGGGAGTAGTTCGAGGCGGAAACTGCGACAGAGCCCGGGAGATCGAGCAATCTCACCTCGTTGAGCTAGTTTCGTTTTAAAACATCTGGACAAATGAAACATCTGATGTTTATTATCACGTCATGAGTGAACTTCTGTACTACGATCTGAAAGATTCCGCGGGTGTCGCGCCCGGTCTTGCAACGCAGGTGTGCCGCGAGCTTGGGCGGCGTATCGTGGCCGGGCATTTCGCGGAAGGCAGTTTGATCGACGACGAAAACAAACTGTGCACCCGTTTCGGGGTTAGCAAATCTGTTGTCCGTGAGGCAATCAAGCTGCTGGTTGGCAAGGGTCTGCTTGAAGTGCGCCGCGGTAGTGGAACCCGGGTGCGGCGGCGCGCGAGCTGGAACCTTCTGGATGATGATGTGCTGGCCTGGCATCAGGGCATCGAGCCGAAGCCCGAGTTTCTGCGCCAGTTGATGGACGTGCGGCAAATGGTGGAACCCAATGCTGCGGGCTGGGCGGCCCAGACGGCAACACCAGAGCAGATCGAAGATATTCGCAAAGCGCAGCACGACATGGAGCAGGCGGCCTCGATTCAGGATTTCGTTGTCGCTGATGCGTTGTTTCACCGCTCTGTTCTGCGCGCTGCCAATAATGAAGTGCTAATCGCTCTGGAGGGAGTGATCTTTTCGGCCCTCCTGAGCTCAATCAAAGTGACAAACAGCGATCCGCGCGAAAACAAACGATCGTTGCCACTACACCGGCAAGTGTTGAAGACGATAGAGGCTCACGACAGTGAAGAGGCCTCATCCGCGATGCGCGAGCATTTGGCCGATACCTATGAGCGCCTTTCAGGGGCCCTACCGGATTTCAGCGTCAAACGTGGTGCAAGCGAACAAAAGGGATGAGATGTCCACTGTCCGGAAAGGTGGCCGGGCTAGTGGTGACGACACGAGACATGCTTCTACCCAGCCTCGTGTCGTCAGGTTGGCCCGAAAAACGGGAGAACTCCACCAGATAATCCGGCGCAATGCGCCAGAAACATCGACGAGGAGGATATGATGTTTTCAAAGCTTTCGAAAGGCCTGCTGGCCGGTACTGTCGCGACGTCTGCGTTGCTGGCAGCCGGGACGGCATCGGCGGAGGATATTGTCGCTCTGTTGTTACCAGAAAATGTGAACCCGCGTTGGGAGCAACAGGATGCGGCAGCTTTTCTGCAGACAATGAAAGAAATTGCACCTGATGTGACCGTTGAGGTGTTTAACGCAAACAATGACACTGCCACACAACAGCGTCAGGCGGAGCAGGCGCTAACTCAGGGTGCCAAGGTTTTGGTTGTCATCCCGATTGATGGCGAAAGCTCGGCAATAATTGCCGATACTGCGGCGGAGGAAAGTGTGCCGACGCTTGCCTATGACAGGATGATCAACTCGGAAAGCTCTATTCGCACATCGTATTGATGTGTTATATTTTGTCTGAAATACAGGAGGATGCGCATTATGGACCGGAAAGTCTTTCTTGCCTGGTTGTCGGAGGTCGACACGTTGAGCGAGGCGCAGAAAGTAGAGGTCGGTGAGGTTCTGGCCGGTCGCCCAGCGGGTGAAGCCTCGGTTGCGGCAGTTGAGCTGGGTGTTGGAGAAGACCGGACCTGCCCGCATTGCGGCGCACACGGTGCAGTGGCCAATGGCAAGTCGCGGGGAATGCAACGCTATCTTTGCCGATCCTGCAATCGAACCTTTGGAGCGGTGACGGGTACACCACTGAGCGGCCTGCACCGCAAGGATCTTTGGCTGACGTTCAGCGAATGCCTCGCCAATGGCGATACGGTGGCAGTTTCGGCAAAGCGCTGTGGCATAGCCGGGAGCACCGCCTTTCGCTGGCGACACCGCTTCCTTGCCGGGATCAATTCCACCGCCGAAAAACTGAAGGGCATTGTCGAGGCCGACGAAACCTATTTTCTTGAAAGCCGCAAAGGGGATCGTGTTTGGACACGGGCCACGGAAGGCAAATCCTCTGCAAAAAAGCCGGACCGAAAGGCCCGAAAGCGCGGGGGCAAGGCAACAAAGCGGGGCCTGTCCGATGAGCAGGTGCCGGTTCTGGTCGCGACAGATCGCTCCGGCACGACCGTTAGTGCCGTCCTGCCTGCGGTCAATGCTGCCGCTCTGCGGGAGGTTCTCGCGCCGGTCATGGACAAGGATGCACTGCTGGTGACCGATGGGGGCACCAGCTATCCGCCGTGTGCTGCCGCCCTGTGTGTCAGCCACGAAGCGCTCAACCAGTCTTCCGGTGAACGCGTTCGCGGCGAACTCCATATCCAAAACGTCAACAACCGTCACTCCCGCCTCAAGGGGTTTATTGGTAACCGCCGGGGGATCGCCACAAAATATCTTGCCAGCTATCTGCGCTGGTTCCATCTCATAGTCCTGCAGAAGAACCCAACCCCGAGGCACTGCCTCGCCAGCGCCCTCGCTGGAATGAGCATCAATACGATGTACGAATAGAGCCACTCGGAAAACACCTCTTTCTGGATCCAGGCTGACATGTTTGCGACCGGCGCTGCTCAGGCGCAGCATGTGGTGGACAATACCAAGTCAGGCGACACGCTGGTGCTTCTCAAGGGATCACCAACAGACCCAAATGCCGGCGTGATTGCAGCAGGTCAGATTTCGGTTCTTCAGCCGTTGTTCGACTCGGGTGAGCGAAAGATGGGATATGAAAACTGGACCCCAGGTTGGGATCCTGCGATTGCACGTCGGTCAATGGATCAGGCGCTGACACAGTTGGACAACAACGTCCAAGGTGTTGTGTCGTCGAATGACGGCAATGCAGGTGGGGCGATTGCCGCGATGGAAGAGCAGGGGATGGCAGGCACCGTCCCTGTATCCGGGCTGGACTGCACTGTGCAGGCGCAGCAGTTAATGCTGTTGGGTAAGCAGACTCAATGTGGCTGGCGTCCGCTTCATGAAATGGCGGCAGCGGCGGCGCGAGTGACCGTACGTTTGCTCAACGGTGAGGGCTATGCCGACCTCGCAACTGAAACCGTACAGAACGGGGTTGGTGCTGACGTCGCCTTTGTTCCGGTTGACAGCTACTCGGCGGTTGGAGCTGAAGGTGTTGCTTATGTAATCGAAAACGATCCTTCGATTACCAAGGACATGGTATGCCAAGGCGAGGCGACGTCCACCGACTTCTGCCAGTAAATCGGAAAACCAATGACATCTGATTGCAAAACGGTGGGGCAAGCTGCCCCACCAGCGCACCTTGCTGTGCGTGGAATCCAAAAACGGTTTGGTGGCGTGCACGCCCTGCGCGGCGTTGATTTCGAGGTCGCCCGCGGCGAGGTGATGGCCCTTGTTGGCGACAACGGCGCGGGCAAATCCACGCTGATGAAAGTGCTTGCCGGGGCGCATCTTGCCGACGATGGCGCGTTTTTGCTCGACGGCGAGCCAGTCGAAGTGGCCTCACCCAATGATGCAACAGAATTGGGTATTCAGATCGTCTATCAGGACCTTGCTTTGTGCGAAAATCTGGATGTTTCAGCCAACCTGTCCCTTGGGGCGGAACCCGTCAAGCCCGGCTGGAGTTTCCTGCCGCGCCTTCTGCGCCCGCTGGACGATCTGGAAATGGAAGTGAAGGCCAAGAAGGCCATCGACAGGCTAGAAGTGCGCACTTTGCAATCGGTTCGGGCCAAGGTGGGCGGTCTTTCGGGCGGTCAACGTCAGGCCATTGCCATTGCGCGCGCTGTCGGGGCCGAAAGCTCGGTGGTTATGCTGGATGAACCCACAGCCGCACTGGGCGTTGCGCAGACCCGTCAGGTGCTGGAGGTCGTAAAGCGCCTGCGCGAAACGAACCATGCGGTCGTCTACATCTCGCACAACATGCGCGACATTTTCG
Organism: uncultured Ruegeria sp.; assembly: GCA_963422555.2. Lineage (GTDB taxonomy): Bacteria > Pseudomonadota > Alphaproteobacteria > Rhodobacterales > Rhodobacteraceae > Ruegeria. The sequence continues at coordinate 10,181 of CAXXPZ010000061.1, read as the reverse complement.
AAGTCTCGGACCGGATCACGGTGCTGCGCCATGGTGGCAACGTCGCCACCTACACAACCTCGGAAACGAACCCGGATGAAATTGTCGTCGCCATGACACGCGGCCTGGACACGGAGAATGGCAATGCAGCCTGAGGCGAAGATAACGTTCTTCGATCGGTTCAGCGTTATGCGTGAGACGCAGTTCGGGGCCTTTGTTCCCGTGTTGCTCGCGCTGGCCGCAATCTGGGGGTATTTTGGGCTTGTCCTGCCTCTCATTGATCTGATGAGCGGGGAAGCCGACAGCTTTCGTGCGATCTTTCTAAGCCCGCGCAATATCTACAATCTGTTTATGCAATCTGCTGTGATTGCCACGTTGGCGGTTGGGATAACAATCGTTTTGCTGCTGGGGGACATCGATCTGTCCGCAGCCGCAACAGCAGGCGTCTGTGCCGCGCTCTTAGGCGTGCCTGGTTGGTTGGCCTGCATCATCGTGATTTTCGTGGGCATCGTCATGGGGGCGGCACAGGGCCTCCTGGTTGCCTATGTCGGCATCCCCTCATTTGTCGTCACGCTAGCCGGGCTTCTTGGATATCAGGGCCTGATGCAGAAGATCCTGCCGACGGGAAACCTGAACGTTGGTGATCCGTTCGTGCGCGGAATAGCCCGGGTTCTGATCCCGGACCTTTGGGGGATTGTGATCGGGTTGGCAGTTGTAGGTCTCTTTGCCAATGCCAACCTGCGCAAGCAAGCCCGGCGCAAGGTGCTCGGTCTGGAACAAGACAGTGCTCTCGCCCTGTGGGGTCAGGTGATCGCCTTCACCGTCATTGTCGTGGCTGTTGTGCTGACGCTTAACGCTTATCGATCTCTGCCTTTGTTACTCGTGTTGCTTATTGCAATCACCGCGCTGTTGGGGTGGATCACGACCAGCACGCCGTATGGTCGATCCCTGTTTGCAGTTGGCGGCAATGCTGAAAGCGCACGGCGCGTGGGGATGAAGGTCAAACGTATTCGGGTCTCGGCCTTTGCAATCGTTGGTTTCATGGCCGCCATTGGCGGAATTTTCGGGGCGTCCCGTTACGGATCGGTGTCTTACACGGCATTCGCTGGCGGTTCACTGCTGCTTGAAGCGATTGGGGCCGCAGTGATTGGCGGCACCTCTCTCTTTGGCGGTCGCGGATCGGTCTGGAATGCCATCCTTGGTGCTTTGGTCATCGGATCGCTCGGAAACGGGCTGGACCTGACCGGGGCGAGCGCGGCGGACAAGCTGATGGTGTCGGGTGCAATCCTGCTTTTGGCCGTCGCGATTGATGCCTTGTCGCGCCCGGGCAACGGAAGCGGCAGGTAGGAGGCAGCGATGTCAGAGCATAGACATATCAATCCGCTTTCGTCGCTCGACGCGATCCTCGATGTCCTCATTCCCGCAAATCGCGACCGAGGCATCCCGGCGGCAGGTGAACTGGGTGTGGCGGCATTTGTCACGGAGGCGGCTGCGCGCAATCCCGCTCTCAACAGCGCGCTTGTCGCCTTGCTGTCCCGCGTCGGGGAACTGGCGGACGGTGTTACTCCCCATACCGTCCGCCAGCTGGAAACCGAATTGCCCGAGGCGTTCAGATTGCTGCTCGTGGAAACCTACAAAGGCTATTACAGCCGACCGGACATGCGCGCAAAGTTAGGGGTAGGGTCGCATCCTGTGCATCCAGCCGGGTATGAGGTTGCCAGTGAATCGCCTGAGCTTTTGAACGAACTGACCGCACCAGTGCGCGCCCGCGGGCCGGTGTTTCGCGATCCTACCGGAGGTCAGACATGAACCACGATCCTGTTGACGTTCTGATCATTGGTGCAGGGGCCTCGGGCGCTGCGATTGCCTGGTCGTTACTGGAAACACGAATGCGCATCCTGTGCCTGGAACAGGGTGACCATCTGCCGGACAAAGACTTCCCATCGCGTCGAGAGGATTATGAACTTGCCCGATACGCCGAGTTTTCCTGTGACCCGAATGTGCGCGGGCTTCAGCAGGACTATCCGATCAACGCAGATGACAGCTGCATCACACCGGTGAACTGGAATGGTGTGGGTGGATCTACGATCAATTTCCTGGGCCACTGGCCGCGTATGCGCCCGTCAGATTTTCGAACCAGATCGCTGGATGGCGTGGGTGAGGACTGGCCGGTCGATTACCATGACTTAGCGCCGTTCTATGACATGAATGACCGCACCACAGGTGTTTCTGGCTTGGGTGGCAATCCAGCCTATCCCGACTATATGCCGCCGCATCCGCCAATTCCGATGGGTAAGCTGGGGCAAACGCTGGCGCGTGGGTTCAATAAAAAGGGTTGGCATTGGTGGCCGTCTGATGTCGCGATCCTAAGTGAGGACGACGATGGCCGCCAGAAATGCGTGAATGCCGGGACCTGCGATCTGGGCTGCGCGGCAGGCGCCAAAGGCGGAACCAATTTCACCTATTGGCCAATGCTTGAAAACGCCGGCGTCGAGTTGCGCACCAAAGCGCGCGTCCGCGAGATTCTGGTGGACGAGACCACCGGGTTCGCAACCGGCGTGCTCTATCATGGGGCCGACGGGCAGGTGCATGAGCAAAAGGCGGAACTGGTCATAGTGGCCTGCAACGGGATTGGCACACCGCGTCTGCTGCTGAATTCCAAATCCAACATATTCCCAGAAGGATTGGCGAACCGGTCTGGTAAGGTCGGGAAAAACTTGATGTTCCATCCGCTTTCCGGCGTTGCGGGCGTGTTCGATGAACCGATGAAAGGGCACGAGGGGCCGATGGCCTGCTCGATCCTGTCTCAGGAGTTCTACGAAAGCGACCCCGCTCGTGGTTTTGTACGTGGCTATGGTCTGCATTCAGGACGCTCAACCACACCGATGACCTATGCGCTTGGTGGGTATGGCATCGACAGTCCTATCCCCTGAGGTTCTGAACATCGCGAAATTATGGACAATGTCTATCCCTATCTCGCTGGCCTGACCGTGGTAACCGAAGATCTGCCGGAAGAGCATAACTGTGTCACACTCGACCCGGATCTGACCGATAGCGATGGGATACCGGCCCCCAAAATCACCTATCGGCTGGGCGAAAACACAAAAAGGATGCTGAAACACGGCGAGGTCCGCGCCGAAGAAGTACTGCTGGCTGCCGGAGCCAAGCGCATCCTGCCCAAGGGTGACAAGGTCTGGTGGCGGGCAGGGTGGCACCAGATGGGCACCTGTCGCATGGGCAATGACCCCGAGACGTCCGTAGTGAACGGTTGGGGCCGCAGCCATGACGTGAAGAATATTTTCATCGTGGATGGCTCGATTTTCGTCACGGCTGGGGCGGTGAACCCGACCTCCACGATCCAAGCGCTGTCGCTTTACATCGGCGGTCAGATCAAGACCAACATCGCAACTCTGTTTGATTGAGGTGGCCATGGAGTTTCCAACGCAAATCTACATTGACGGCACACTGACAGGTGGCAGCGGGCGCAAAGAGGTCATCAATCCCGCCACCGAAGAACACATCGCGACGGTCACTACGGCAGGCTTCGGGGAAGTTGAGCGCGCGTTGCAGGCTGCAAAGGCTGCGTTTCCCGGATGGGCTGCAACATCCATTGCAGACAGGCAAATGTGGATGCGGCGGTTGCGCGATGAGGTGATCGCCCATGAAGAGTTTCTGCGCGACTGCGTGCATCAAGAAATGGGCAAACCATGGGCTCAGACGCATGAGGATTGGGATCGGCTGGTCGTCTCTTTGGATTTCTATGCCGAGGAAATCGCCCGCGTTCAGGACTATGGCCTTTCCGACCGGGCGGGCACCCATGCGCATCGCATGGTCTATGAACCCGCCGGTGTGGCAGTGGCCTATCTTGCATGGAATTTCCCTCTGCTGAATCTGGCATTCAAGATCGGACCTTCCATGGCAGCGGGATGCCCGATCATCATCCGCCCGTCCGAGGCGACGCCGATCTCTGCGTATGCAGTTGGAAAACTGTGCGCAAAAATCGGTCTGCCGAAAGGTGTGGTACAAATTCTCTGTACGGACGGATATGACGTTGCCGACACTCTGACCGCTTCGACTATCCCGCAAGTTGTAACCCTGATCGGCTCGACCAGGACCGGGCAGCACATCATGCGCACCGGTGCTACATCGATCAAACGCTATTCGATGGAACTTGGCGGCAACGCACCAGTTATCGTGTTCGAAGATGCCGATCTGGATCTGGCCGCTGACATCGTGACCGGTGTGAAATTCTCGAACGCCGGACAGATATGCGTGTCCCCCAACCGGGTTTTTGTGGCCGAGACCGTGCGTGAAGCGTTCACCGAGAAAGTGGTGGCCCGGGCAAAGGCCGCGACGGTTGGGTTTGACAAAACTGCCGACATTACAACCGGGCCTGTGATTGACGACCGTGCATGGATGCGCATCAAGGGCTTGATTGACGCAGCAATCGCAGATGGAGCGACCCTGCTCGCGGGTGGGGACAGACCCTCGCACCTGAACAAGGGCCATTACATCGCGCCAACCGTTTTGGACCACGTAACCGAAACGATGGGGGTCTACCGACAGGAGACCTTTGGCCCCATCGTTAGCCTGGTGCCTTTTGCGGGTGAAACCGGGCTCATCGAAAAGGCCAACGATTGCGAGGAAGGCGGGCTGACGGCCTATCTGTTCACCCGCAATCTGGGCCGCGCGGAACATTATGCGGCGCGGCTGCGCTATGGCGAGGTTCAAATCAATGGCGTGAAATACGACATTGATCTGCCACATGGCGGGATCGGTCAGTCGGGGATCGGGCATGATTGCTCGCACCTCGCGCTGCACGACTACCTCGTGCAAAAGCGGATAACGCGCGCCCTCGATACCACCACATTTGGGGGGCTGAATCCATGAAGATCACCCGTATCACCAGCCATGTTCTGGGCTATGACCTGCCCGAGCCACTGGGCTATTCCCAGCAATACTACCACAAGCGCACGGCGCATCTGGTCGAGGTGGAAACCGACGAAGGTGTCACAGGCTGGGGAGAATGCTTCGGTGCAGGCAATATCGCCGTGGCCAACAAGGGGATTGTAGAACAGGTGATCCAACCGATGGTGTTGGGGATGGACCCACTCGATCGAGATGTGATCTGGCACAAAGTTTACAACCTCATGCGCGATCACGGCCAGAAAGGAATGCCGCTGCAGTCGCTTTCCGGCGTCGACATCGCACTATGGGACATCGCAGGCAAAATCGCAGGCTTACCGCTGCATAAACTCATCGGAGGCACCCATCGCGACCGCATTCAAGTTTACGGCTACGGCATGATGCTCCGCCCTGAGAGTACGGACAGTTTGGTCTCTCGCTTCGCAGATGAAGCCGCCGCGATCAAGGAGATGGGATTCTGTGCGACCAAGATGAAAGTCGGGCTTGGTCCGAAGGATGACGTGCGCTTGATCGAAGCAGTGCGCAAAGGCGTCGGCGATGACTATCGCTTTATGATCGACGCAAACCATGCCTACACGACCCATGACGCATTCTATGTGGGTCGCGCGATGGAAGAGTTCGACCCCTATTGGTTCGAAGAACCCGTCGCTCCGGAAGATCTTGACGGATATCGCGAACTGCGTGCCGGTTTGAACGTCAATATCTCGGGAGGTGAGGCTGAATTCAACCGATGGGGCTGGCGCGCCCTGTTGGAAAGCCGTGGATTGGATATCGCGCAGCCAGAAGTGTGTGCTCTGGGTGGGATCACTGAATACCAACGGGTTTTGGCGTTGTGCCATGCGCACTTTACGCCAGTTGTGAATCACGTATGGGGTTCAGCCGTCGCAGTAGCCACCAACATGCACCTTCTCGCGGCCATGCCGCCCCTGCCAGGCGGGTTGTTCCCGTGGGAACCGATGCTCGAGTTTGATACCACCGACAATAAGTTTCGGGATGAACTGCTTGTGGATCCGCTGAACATTCAATCCCAAGTCGCATCGACCGGTGGGTTTGTTGCTATTCCAAGCGGGCCTGGTCTGGGTGTGGAGCCGGACCGGGACTTCATCCGCCGATACGATATCTTCAGTTGAATCGCGCTATGTCTCACCCTTCCTTGATTGCTGTCGACTGGGGAACTTCTGGTTTTCGGCTATGGGTTCTGGACTCCTACGGAAACACCCTTGCATCGATCGATGGCCCATTTGGCATGTCAAATCTAGAACCCAGTGACTTTGGTCGCGTACTTGAAGAAAGCCTGAATGAACTGGGCATAGGTCAGGACGTACCAGCCATTATCTGTGGCATGGCTGGGGCCGCACAAGGTTGGTGCGAGGCCCCATACCTATCGGCACCAACGCGTCTTGATGAGCTTGGGGCGGGCGCCATCAGGGTCGTTGACGCATCGCGTGAGGTGCGCATACTTCCAGGAGTAAAGCAGCAGTCACCAGCCAATGTCATGCGCGGGGAAGAAACTCAGATTGCCGGACTGCTTCATCTTGTTCCCGATTTTCACGGCATCGTTTGCTTGCCAGGCACACACACGAAATGGGTCCGGGTCAAGGATGGTGCCATCATCGAATTTGAAACCTGTATGACCGGCGAGCAATTCGCGTTCTTTTCCAAATCATCCGTGTTGTCGCACTCGATGGCTGATGATGGGTGGAGCGACAGCGCCTTTCGGGCGGCAATTTGTTTGGCTGCCGACGATCCAGTCGCAGTCCCGCGTCGCCTTTTCGCAATCCGTGCGGACATGTTGGTTGGAAAGCAAACGAGCGCGGAAGCCCGTGCCACTCTTTCAGGTCTTTTGATCGGCCAGGAATTGATAGCAGTAAGACAGTACTGGCAGGATCAAACGGTGACTTTGATTGGAGCGCCAGCACTGTGCGAACGCTACCTGACGGCTCTGGACATTATGGGCGCTAGTGGGAGGGTTGTGGAGGTCTCAACAATGACTTTGAGAGGGCTCACGGCAGCTTATCAGCACCAAAGAAAGTGTGTCAGTTTTTAGTGGATCCGTTGCAATGGTTGAGGATTTGCGGAATCCCGCATTTGTGTCGATGGGTTAGACCTCCAGTTCTGCGAACTGTAGAAATGGACAGATTCCGGGCGTGAATTGACCTTTGCGGATCATATGCGCGACTGCGATACCTGAAAGAGTTGCAGATGCTGATTTAAAAGACTTGAAGCCCAGCATCAGGCGGGTTCGTCTTTTGATGAACCTGTGATCTTGTTCCACGATGTTGTTTAGGTATTTCCGCCTCACCATCTCGATCGGGAGCGGGCAACCATAACCATTGAGCATCTTGTTTATAGCCTTGATACGGCCTTGTTGCATGGATCGCCGAGCCGCAGTATCTCCAACGTTCACTCTGACGCGAGCGACTGTCGATGCCTCACAAATTCAATGATGCCCGTCGCGACAAGTTCCCCAAGGCAAAATACCGGGTCACGAACTGCTCGAAATACAACGAAAGCCTCCGGCGTCGAGGTGACGTGACGATCTGGGTTTCTGAAGATGTAGTGGAGAACTGGGCGTCGCCACGCCGCAAAACGCGCGGTGGTCAGTCACGTTATTCCGATCTGGCAATCGAGATCTGCCTCACTCTGCGGGTCGTGTTTCGACTCCCGCTCAGGCAAACTCAGGGCTTCGTGCGGTCGATTGCTCGGCTGATGGGCATGGACCTTGTAGTGCCGGATTTCTCGACCCTTTCGCGACGCGGCAAGGGGCTGAGGATCGCCCAAAACCTGCGAGCTGCAAGTAAGCCAATCACACTCATTGTGGACAGCACGGGCCTGAAGGTATGTGGCGACAACGGTTGGCATGAAGAAAAACACGGAACCAGGAAAGCTCGCAAAACATGGCGTAAGCTCCACATCGGGCTCGACCCGGAAACTGGCGATATCCTTGCCTCGAAGCTGACAACTGAGCATGTGGGCGATGAAACGGCGCTGCCAAAACTGCTCACCGATGTTAATGCCGATGCGAGCCGGTTTCTGGCGGATGGTGCCTATGACGGTCAGGGTGTCGTAGATTGCCTGGAGGACAAATTCGGATCCGGGATAGAGATCATTATCCCTCCGCCGAAGAACGCGGTTCACGGCAAGAATGCACTACGCAACCACCACATCAATGCCATTGCTCAACATGGCAGAATGAGCTGGCAAACGAAGACGGGATACAACCAGCGATCACGCGTTGAAGCCCAGATCGGCAGATGGAAACAGGTCATCGGCGATCGCCTGCAAGCGCGTGATTTCGACAATCAAATAGCTGAGGTGAAAATAGCATCAAAGGCGCTCAACCGCATGACTGGTCTCGGTCGTGCGGCGTATGAGCGCGTCGTCTGAAGAGATGGGGTGCGGGGCAAATTCGCCTCAATTCTGATCCATGCAACATGGTCGTCGCGCGCCAAACAGATCTGACGCGTCAGACCTTCCAGGAAAATTTCACGCCAGGTTGCCATCTTTTTCTGAATCATCTCGTGCCGATGTTCAGGGTCCAATGAGCGCGGTTCGCCTACTTTTTCGACGAAATCTATGTCTTGCAGACTGAGCATGTCATTGGAATTGCAGACGCGTTCAGCGGCTGCTCTTTCGTTATTCCCGAGTGTGAATGGCGTTGTTGCACGGATCGCCCCTGCGCTGATATCGAGGCGGTCCGTTCCTTTCAGGATGCTGTAAATGCCGCATAAGTTCAACGCCGCTTGTCGTGACAAGATCCCGAAGCAAAGGCATCGGGTGACTAATTGGCCTGAGTACAACGAAGGCCTGCGACAGCGAGGTGATCTGACTGTCTGGATCAGCGAAGACGCGCTTGCCCTGTGGCCGGCACCGCGGCGAACAACGCGTGGCGGACAGCCGCGCTATTCTGATCTGGCGATTGAGTTGTGCCTGACATTGGGGATGGTTTTCAAACAACCGCTGCGGCAAACCCAAGGCCTGATGCGCAGTATTGCAGGGCTGCTTGGAGTTGAGATCGCAGTGCCTGATTTCTCCACCTTATCCCGCAGGAGCAGTGGGCTAGCACTGCGTGCGACGCGGAAGCCCGGAGGCGGCAAGCCAGTTCATTTGGTCGTGGACAGTACTGGCCTAAAAATCTTCGGCGAAGGAGACTGGCTCGAGGAGAAGCCTAAAACAAAGCGCAAACGGCGCTCTTGGCGCAAGCTCCACCTCGGCCTCGATCTTGTCAGCGGCGAGATCGTCTGCTCTGATCTCACTAAGGATGAGGTTGGCGATCCGACGGTGCTGCCAGATCTCTTGGATCAGGTCGACGGCCCGGTGGCTCTCTTTCTGGCAGATGGAGCTTACGATGGGGAACCCACATCTGATTTGCTTGCCGCTCGTTTCGGATCGATGATTGAGGTCACGATCCCACCTCCCAAAAATGCAATACTGAGCCCCAATGCAGCCCAGGATCCGACGGCACGAGACCGCCACATCGCCGAGATCGAAAGCCAGGGGCGAATGGCCTGGCAGAAAGCCACTGGCTACAATCAACGCAGCCGAGGTGAAACTCTCATGGGTCGCTGGAAGACTGTCATTGCGCCCAAGCTAAAGGCCCGGGGCTTCGAAAATCAGAAAACAGAAGCCGGGATTGGCGTCCGGGTTCTCAACCGGATGACCGGACTTGGACGCCCAAGTTTCGAACGCACCGCCTGAATTCCGTCTCGGGCTGGGCGTGTTCCGAGTTGCAACTGATCTGTGCAACAACGCCCTCCATCATGCCGCAAAGCGCCTTCCAAAGCGGCCCCGGCCTGTCGCTGATTCAGAACTTCCGTCAAGTGCGTCAGATTTTGCAGTCTGATCGCATCAAGACGAGACATGCCTTGCCCCATCAGAACTTCAACCTGCCGTAACTTCGAGACAATCTCTTCAGGCTTCGGTCTCTTGTTTGCCATTCGTGGTCCTCCGTTTCCTAAACATAACGGTGGACCAGTTCAGTTGGGGAGGCTCACGTGAGCCAAAGAGCTCGAAGAGAACGAAGGCAACCTCAGACATCGACAGAATTGGAAGAACTGTATTGACACTATCCGCGTAATGAGCTGCGGGTCTGCCGATAACCGTCGGTTTGGAATAAGTTCGACTTGAAAATGTTCCATAATCTGGAATGACCTTAGATAACACGTGCCGATTTCTGGCACAAGTAGGCATCTTCCACCTTGAAGGTGAAGCAATACTGAATCCAAGTATCAGTTGTACGAATTGGGCACAGGCTGCCCACGTGTTCACACGCAGGC
>CAXXPZ010000060.1:0-61958 GCA_963422555.2 uncultured Ruegeria sp. | reverse complement strand
CATCCTGCACTGAGGGAAAGATCGACATCGTGCCATCACCCAGTGATTTGACCAATCTGCCCCGGTGCGAAACGATGGTGTCTTCGGCAAGTTGCAGATGACCAGAAATGATCTCTGCCCATTTGAGATCGCCCATCCGCTGCGTCAATTCGGATGACTCAGCGATATCGGTAAACATGACCGAGGCTGTTCCGTCGCGCTGATCCTGCCGGAACCCTGACCGTGCGGCTTCGACAAGGGCATTAAGGGCCTCATGCTCAACGCCGATTTTCTTCAGATTTGACATGGGGTTGGACACATGCAGCTGCACCATTCTCCAGACGCCGTCTTCCAGATGCAGCACAAATGTGAACCGATGCGGTGTCTCATTGCCATTTGATGCAAAGGTCAGATTTGCCAGACAATGGGCCCAGCCAATTTCCCCACATTCAAAAGCTTCCAGACTGTGCTCATCCCAGTCGAAATCCGGGATTTCGCGTGTGTGATCCGCAAAGCCATCCCGGAACACCGTGCCAGACCAGGATTCGCCATCCGCCGAGCCCTGATACCGCAAATGTTCCGAGTGTGAGAGCATGTTCATCAACACAGCCCGGTCCTTGTTCTGGACAGCCAGATTCCATCGGCGCACGACCGCGACCAGTTCAGGGGAAGGAGTTATTTTGCCCACGACAGAGAGCTTATAGACTGATCGCTTGCATGATCTCTGGTTCGATCACGTCCACGCCCGGCAAACCGTCGGCCAGCTCCTGCGCCGATTGCGCGAGAATCGGAAAGGTTTTGTAGTGGCAGGGGATCACGGTTTTGAAATTGAAATAGCGTTTGGCCGCATACGCAGCCCCCTTCATGTCCATTGTAAAGTGCCCGCCAGCCGACAGGATGCCGATATCGGGTTTATAATAATCCCCCATCCAATCCATGTCGGCCATGATATCCGTGTCGCCCGAAACATAGACCATGTGCCCCTCGGCCGCGATCATGAACCCGACTTCGGACCCGCCCGTGCGCAACCCGTCGGGCGTCGAGAATGTCGAACTGTGCGAGGCCGGAACCATTGAGACCTTGATACCATTCAGATTGACCGTGCCGCCCTTGTTAAAGCCGACGGTTTCGATATTTTCCGCCTCGGCCCAATAGCCCATCAGGTCATATTGCCCGACCACGGGAACGCCCAGATGCTTGGCCAGCGGCAGTATATCAACCACGTGGTCAAAATGCGTATGGGTCAGAAGGATATGCGTGGCACCGTCAACCGCATCATCGTGCTGATCTTCGGGCAGGACGGGGTTTCCGGTCAGCCACGGATCGATCAGCAGCACCTGACCTTGGGTTTCAATTCGAAAACTGCCATGCCCCAGCCAAATGATCTTCATAAAGAATCCTCCCAAAATTCGCTTGGACTCAGCCTAGCATCCGCTATGTAAAAATCCATGGAATGGACACAACATATTGACGGGTATTGCGAGCGGTTGTCGCCAGCATACTGGGCGGAACCGATCAACGCGGTGACAAATGCGGCCTTTCTGATCTCTGCTTTCATCATGTGGCGCCGTATGCGTGGGCAAAAGGGACCCTTGGCCTATATTCTGATCGCGTTGCTGGCGACGATCGGGATTGGCAGCTATCTGTTTCACACCCATGCAAAGGTCTGGGCGGCGATGGCGGATGTTATGCCGATCCTGTTGTTCATTCTGGTCTATATTTTTGCCATTAACCGCGATGTCTGGGGATTGAAGATATGGCACGCCTTGGCGCTGACCCTGTTGTTCTTTCCCTATGTGGCGGCAACACTACCGGTGTTTCAGCTGGTGCCCGGTTTGGGCGATTCGGCAGGCTATGCCCCGATCCCATTGCTGATTTTGATCTATGCCGCTCTGCTGCGCCATCGCGCGCCGCAGACTGCGCGGGGTTTGGCCATCGGGGCTGTTATCCTGATCGCGTCGATCACGTTCCGTGCCCTGGACGAGCCATTGTGTGGGCAGGTCCCACTGGGCACGCATTTCATGTGGCACATCCTGAACGCGGTCATGCTGGGCTGGATGATCGAGGTCTATCGGCGTGCTATCCGGCACAGCCCCTCGGACAACAGCTCTGTAGAGTCACGCAAACCAGACGTGATCACCGGCTTTGAGTCTTGATGATTTCGGCCACCCGTTGGCCAATGATGCGGCTGGATTTGCGGGATGTGTGGATCAGATCGAATGAGAAATACGTGGGGTCGCCGGGGCGGGCGATATCTTGACTGGACACAAAGGTGATCCCGTCGTCCTGTTGCGCCAGCCGTGCGATGCGCGCCTCAAACTCGTCGCCTTCGCCCTTGCAATGCTCGATGGGTGTGATCAGCTTGGGGCTGCGTAGGTATCCGACATAGATAACGCGTGTCCCTTTATCGCGGATATGGCGCAGAAAGTCCGGTATCTGCCCGCTTTGACCATCGGTCGAGATCATCTTGTCCAAGACCGCATCACATCTCAGGCAGCCGCATCCCAGCAACAGATCGTTTCCACCGCCGCTGACAACCGCCCAGGCCCAGTCGCCCTCGAGATATTGCGCCTGAATGCCGGTTTTTGGCCGCCCCTCCGGATCATACTGGGTCTGCAGCCAGGCGGCGGATACCGTTCTGTCGACAACCGGGGCGCCGATGCTTTCTTCGATCACATCCGGAACCGATGAGCGGGTCGTTGAATTCCACGCCATCAGGGAATCACCGACGGCTATAACCTTTGCATTCGGTTCGCTGGACGGCAATTCCTGACACCCGATCAGAAAGCCGAGCAATCCCAAGACGGTAATAATTTTTTTGGACATGAGTAACCTGGATTTCGGAGTTCGCTAATGACCCAATGAAAGAGCCAAATGGTAAACACACCATTAATCGCACCGAAAACTGCGCCGGTTCTTTATCAGTCCTGAAATGCTGCAGCCAGAGGGGCAGGCAGGTCAAATTCACGCAGCACGCGCGCGCGACCTTCCTCTGACATCTTGTGCGCCGTCTTTTCGACAATGCGCTGAATTTTTTCTGCGGAATGCTTGGCGGCAAAGGGCTGGAAATACCACTTCAGGAAGACAAAACAGATCACATCCTCAAGTGCCTGCACATCGGCATCACGCTTTATGCCTTGCTTGCGCAACATGCGGCCCACCGTCTCGGTCTGGTCAGGGCCATAGCCTGCGTCTGTCATCAAGCCCATGACGACGTCGGCGTGAAAAACACCCTGCGCCTTACGCCAGGCCAGATAACCGGCGCGGCCCTCGGGATACTCGGACCGTTTCAGCTTCCAGCGTTCCACATGTTGCCCACGTGCGGCAATCTGCAACTCTTCCGAGGCGTCGGGGAACAGGCGATCCAGTTCCGCGCTCATCCGTTGACCATAAAGCAGGGCTTCGGGCGCGTCGTCTTCGGTGTTGGGGTCTTGTGAATTGGCCGCATCGATTGCGTCCAGAACTGCTTGCATTTGCGCGCGCATCATCCGCTCCGTCGGGTTGGCTGTCCTGAGCGACAGGTGGGTCTTGTTCAGCAATGGTAGCGGGTTGGGAAAGACTGCGCAGCATTCAATTGAACAATTTCCGAGTCGGGATTTTTGCCCCGACCCGGATCAAACCGTCAAATCAGTTGTCGGAATGCGTGCTGTCTTTGGTGACAGGCTCTGCGACCGGTGCGGGGAAGTTCAGATCGCGAACCAGGTTGTCCATGCTCAGGCTAAAAGCCAGCGCTGGTGCTGCCAGTACAGCGGATGACAGAACAAAGGCGGTCACGAAGGTTTTCATTGTTTTTCTCCAAGTTTGGCTGTGCCGTGTATACGAAATGAACTGTTTAGTTCAGATTTCAAGAGGTGAAGTGAACTGATCAGTTCATATCTTTCATTCTTTGTATTCCAAGGATGCGCAGCAGCGGATTTCACTGGATCAGACAGGCCTTGGCCGCCTGTGGTTCTTTCCGGCTGTTTGGTGCTCTTGCGACTGGCGCAGCAGACAGGTAAATGCCCCTCTAAGCGTATATGAGGGAAGCCGATGTCGATTGACCAAAGCACCGCCGCCAAGGTGGCCAAACTGGCCCGGATCAAGGTCGAGGATGACGCGCTGCCGGCGCTGGCATCCGAGTTCAACACCATCCTTGGGTTCATCGAGCAACTGAACGAAGTCGATGTTGACGGCGTCGAGCCGATGGTCTCGGTCGAGCCGATGCGCCTGAAGCGTCGTGAGGATGTGGTCACCGACGGAAGCCAGCAAGACAAGGTTCTGGCCAACGCCCCCGACGCCCGCGAGGGCTTTTTCGCAGTTCCCAAGGTTGTGGAGTAAGACATGAGCGATCTGAACAAACTGGGTCTGGCCGAAGCCCGCGACGCACTGCGCAAGGGGGATGTCACCTCGGTCGAGCTGACCGAATCCTGCCTCAAGGCCATCGACGCCGCCGACGCGCTGAACGCCTTTGTCCACAAGACGCCCGAAATTGCATTGGAACGCGCCAAGGCCGCAGACGAACGGATCAAGGGCGGCGACGCGCCGTCGATGTGCGGCCTGCCGATTGGTATCAAGGACCTGTTCTGCACCAAGGGTGTGCCGTCGCAGGCGGCCTCGAAAATCCTCGAAGGGTTCAAGCCGGAGTACGAATCCACCGTGTCCCAGCAACTGGCCGACGCCGGTGCGGTGATGCTGGGCAAGCTGAACATGGACGAATTCGCCATGGGTTCGTCCAATGAAACATCCGTTTATGGCAACGCCGTCAGCCCATGGCGGCGCGGCAATGACGACGCACAGCTGACACCGGGCGGCTCGTCCGGTGGTTCTGCCTCGGCTGTGTCCGCTGACCTGTGCCTTGCAGCCACCGGCACCGACACGGGCGGATCAATCCGTCAACCTGCGGCGTTTACCGGCATTACCGGGATCAAACCGACCTATGGCCGCTGCTCGCGCTGGGGCATTGTGGCCTTTGCATCCTCGCTGGATCAGGCCGGGCCGATGACCAAGAACGTACGCGATGCCGCCATCATGCTGGAAACCATGTGCGGCCATGATCCCAAGGATTCCACCAGCACTGAACTGGCCGTCCCGAATTTTGAGGCGATGTTGACCGGCGACATCAAGGGCAAGAAAATCGGTATCCCCAAGGAATACCGCATGGAGGGCATGCCCGCCGAGATCGAAAAACTGTGGTCTGACGGGGCCGAGATGCTGAAAGACGCCGGCGCCGAGATCGTCGATATCTCGCTGCCGCACACCAAATATGCATTGCCTGCCTATTATGTGATCGCCCCGGCCGAGGCGTCCTCGAACCTGGCGCGCTATGACGGGGTCCGCTATGGCCGCCGCGCCACGCTGGCACAGGGCGATGGCATCACCGAAATGTACGAAAAAACCCGCGCCGAAGGGTTCGGGCACGAGGTGCAACGCCGCGTGATGATCGGGACCTATGTCCTGTCGGCGGGTTTTTACGACGCCTACTACAACCGTGCCCGCCGCGTTCGTACGCTGATCAAGAAAGATTTCGAGGACGTCTTTGCCGCCGGAATCGACGCGATTCTGACCCCGGCAACCCCGTCGGCCTCGTTCGGATTGGGCGAAGTGACCGATGCTGATCCCGTTCAAATGTACTTGAACGATGTCTTTACCGTAACGGTCAACCTTGCGGGTCTGCCCGGTATCTCGGTGCCCGCAGGGCTCGACAAACAAGGGCTGCCGCTTGGCTTGCAACTGATCGGCCGTCCGTGGGACGAAGGCGACCTGCTCAATACCGCCTACGCGCTGGAAAACGCGGCTGGGTTTGTGGCAAAGCCCGGTAAATGGTGGTAAGTCTTCGGGCAGAAAAGCAACGCAAAAAGACGGAGCAGCCACATGCGCAAGATGCTTCTGATCCCCGCCCTTGGTTTGATTGCAGCCTGCAACACGGTGGCCCCGGTTGCGGGAACCGGCTTTAATTCGCCGCAATATCAGGCGCAGCGCGAGGCGGAACTGGCAGGGCAGGGATATGCTGGCAATCCATTGTTGCCGCCCGAGGATGTGTCGCAGCAGCCTCTGTCGGTGCAGGGTGACGCAGGCGCGGGTGATGGCAGCGCCTCGGATATCGCCAACCAAACCGCCGCAGCGCTGGCCAGCACATCTGGCCAGACACCGCAGACCGTGCAGCCGCAACCTATTACCAATACGGGAATTTCGGACGAACAGGATTTTGCAGCCGTCTCCAGCCGGCGCAGCATCCAATCCGACGCCGACTTGATCGAACAGAACCGCCAGACCTATGAGGTCGTGGCCCCCACTGCGGTCCCGCAACGCGGTCAGGACGGGCAGCCTAATATCGTCCAATATGCCCTGAACACCTCAAACCCGGTTGGCACCAAGCTTTACAGCCGCGCAGGATTCAACCTCGAGGCAAAAGCACAGCGCAACTGTGCCCGGTTCGCCTCGCCCGATCAGGCGCAGATCGAATTCCTGTCCAGTGGCGGCCCGCAACGCGACCGCAAAGGTCTTGATCCGGACGGTGACGGATATGCCTGCGCGTGGGATCCAAGCCCGTTCCGCAGTGCCGTCAACAACTGACCCCCTTACGCCAATCTGGCACCCGTCGCCCAATTTCGGCCCCCGCCGGGATGGGCTGACGCCGTCTTTGATTGTACTGCACTACACCGCCATGGGCAGCGCGTCGGCTGCGCTGGAACGGTTGTGCGATCCTGTCCACGAAGTGTCCGCCCACTACTTGATCGGCACTGACGGAACGCTCTGGCAGATGGTGCGCGAAGAAGATCGCGCCTGGCATGCCGGGGCAGGGGAATGGCACGGGCTGAAAGACATCAATTCCCGTTCGATCGGGATCGAGTTGGACAATGCCGGAACCCATCCTTTCACGGAACCCCAAATGGCAGTTCTGGAAGGCTTGATGTGCCAGATCATGGCACGCTGGACGATCAGAACCGCCGGAGTGATCGGCCATTCCGATTTGGCGCCAGGTCGAAAATTCGACCCCGGTCCGCGGTTCGACTGGGCGCGGCTGGAACGTTTGCAACTGGCTGCCCGGCGCGGGATTGACGATGGGCCGCAGGATACATCACCGCACGCGTTCCGCGCGCTGGCCCGTGCCGCTGGCTTTACAGCGGAAACGGATGACGAAACGCTGCTGGCTGCCATCCGGCTTAGGTACCGCCCTTGGGCCACGGGCCCCTTGGATCCTGCCGACTTCAGCCCCCTCGGTCACGCGGTCGAACGGACCTGATCCAATCTTCATCTGGCCATAAATATCTCGGGGTTGAATTGGCCGCAGGCCAAGAAGGGGCTGGCCCCTTATCCCCCTCTCAGCCCTTGACGACGCTCAACGCACCGCATACCCACCCCCTGCGCGGAGGGCCGGATGGCCGCTGGGGCGAAAGCCCGAGAGGAAAGTCCGGACTCCACAAGACATAGGTGCCGGGTAACGCCCGGGCGGGGAAACCCGACGGAAAGCGCCACAGAAATCAGACCGCCACAACAGGTCGTGGGTTCGCCTCCGACAAAACGTGGTAAGGGTGAAACGGTGGGGTAAGAGCCCACCGCGCCGCTGGCAACAGTGGCGGCACGGCAAGCCCCACCTGGAGCAATGCCAAATAGGGTCCTCGCGCGGGCCGGTCGGCGTCAGCCGATACCGCCGCTAAGCCTGTCTTGGCCGAGAGGGACCGGGTTGGCAGCTTGAGCCGCGCAGCAATGCACGGCCTAGAGGAATGGTCATCGAAGGGGGCAACCCCGGAACAAGATCCGGCTTACAGGCCCTCCGCGCATTTTTCCGGTCAGCCGCCAGGGGGTGTATAAGCCCCGGTCAATGCCGCCGCCTTTTCCGCGACTGCGACGAAGTCGTCGGCAGTCCAGACGCGCACGGTTTCGATCTTTTCCACCGCACCCGAGGCCGCGACCGCCATACCCACGGCAACCGCATCCGTTCCGTCAGGCACTTCGCTGATGACGACGACATCATTCGATCCGGTGGTCATATAGAATGCCAGCAGCTTGCCACCCACCTTTTCCAGCAGCGCCTTGACAGGACCGGTGCGGTTTGCGGGTTTTTGCAGCATGCCCTGAACGGCGGATTGGGAATATGAGGCATAAGTGATGAAAACAGGCATAATAATTCTCCTTTGATCTAGATATTGGAACCGCGAATTTGGCTGGCTCCACAGCCGGTGAAGGTGCGTCAGGTTTGGACCAATACCGTCCCAAGGACCAACCAAAGACCCGCCGCAATCAAAACGATGCCGGTCAGCACCGGAAGCCATCTGGCCCTGGGCAGCAATTTCTCGGCAGCGACATACAGTGCGATCCCTGCAATCCAATAAAGGTTCATGATGCCGCCCACGAACAGCAACGCCATCAGGGCCCAACAGCAACCAAGGCAATACGTCCCGTGCAAGGCCCCGGTTCGCAACGCCCCATAAACACCGGGCCGGTTGTGTTCTGCCAGAAACCGGACCGGGTTTTGGCAATGTTTCAGGCATGCGGATTTGAGGTCGGACAGTTGATAGGCCCCGGCAGAGATCAGAACACAGCCAGCAAAGGCTTTTGACCGAATCGTCATCATTGGCCCGTCCGATAACCCGATCAGTTCCAGCGCCCATTGCGCGCCTGTTGCAACAAGGCTGAATGCGGCCCAGGCAATCAGGTAACCGGCAAGAAAACACAGGCTGAGCCGGGCCGACAAATCCTGCTCGCGCCCGGCACGCTTGAGCGCGGTATACAGCAACACCGTTGGCGCCGCGCTGGGCGTCATCATGGCGATCATCATCACCCACCACATCAGAAAGATCAAAAGAGCGTAGCCGAGGTTCCAGGCCAATGGACCACCCATCTGCATGGGCTCTCCGACGGGACCGGCCATGCGGGTCATATCAAGCGCCGACATATCCATGCCGATCCCGGCGATGGTGTACCAGACCGAAGCCAGAATGATCAGAACCACGCTGCCCAGCACAATATAGCGGTCCTGCCGCATCAGCCGCTCAACCGCGCCCGTGTTTGGCGGGGTATGGGATGTTGTCATGACAAGCCCCGGATCAGGCGCCCAGAACACCGTGGCCTGAGATGTTCAGATGGGCCAAATGCGCATGGGTTGCGTCAAAGGTCAGGCTGATCGCGCCGCCATGCGTCTTTGCCGAGCCAGAGGCAGCCTCGGCATGGCGATATTCGAACCCGTTCGGCAGCTGGATCGACGCGCGATGCGCCGCGCCGGACACGATATGCGGAATCGGGCTGACCTCGACATCGAAAATGCCCGGCACTTTGGCATAGCCTGTGCGTTCATCCCTGTCCCAGCTAAGCTCGATCGGAATAAACAGCGTTTCGTGCTTGGTCGGGGCCATCGCGCTGTAGACGTACCACATCGTAGCCATCTCATCGGTGTCTTCGCCGTTCATGATGGCCTGCAGGGCGGCGCGTTGGTCCGGGCTTGCGGCCTCGTCGACGATCAACTGCATCTGGCCGTTGCCTTCATGTATCGGGCCGGGCCAGTAATACACCCCCGCAGCACGCGTTCCGGCCAGATCTGTGCCGCCGTACTGACCGCTTGCAATGTCGAACACGACCACCGCTTCGCAATTTCCATGTGTCGGAAGAACGCTGAACTGGCATGGGCAACCGAAGTTGCAATTGCAATTGGCCAGTTCCTCGCCCTGGATAGTCCACTCTGTCATGATGCCCCCCAAATAATGTCGTACATTGAAACTCTGCCGACAGAGGGTTTATTGCCTATTATTGATGCCTCGAAGATCGAGCCCGCAATTGGCTTCTTGTGGTTTCCAGGAAAATGGAATTGCAGGAAACATATCACGAAGCCGTGATGTGTTCAATTCAGCCAGCCAAATTGCAAACCTGAGATGATCGCGGTGATTGGCGTGAAACCCTAGGGTGGTGAAGCAATTTTTGTTTAGGATGCCGGGATGAGCTGCCGGATCGGGCCGGGACAAGACGTTGGTTTCTTAGTTTTCGTACGGGTGTTAATCTTATGAGCCACAGCAGGTGTCATCCATCGGGAGGATAAAAATGAGTTTCATGAAAGCATTGGCATCGGTTGCGGTCGGCTTTGCTGCCGCCAAGGGAATGGAGAAATACAAGCAAATGGGCGGCATGGCCGGGCTGCAGGACATGATGCAGAGCACGGGCGGTGGGTTTGGCATGGACCAGCTTGGCAAAATGGCCGAACAGTTCGGAATGCCCGGCGGCGCCTCGGGCTTGGAGGACATGATGGGCAAGCTGGGCATGGCCAATCCGGCCGGGGCCGCTGGTCTGGGCGGGTTGATGAATGCCATGCAGGGGGCCGCAAAATCCGGCAGCCAGCAAACCGTTGACATGATGGAAACCGTGTTCAAGGGCACGCCGGGCGGGGCTGCCATGGAAGAACAGGCCAAGCTGATGCTGCGCGCGATGATTCAGGCCGCCAAATCGGATGGTGAACTGGACGCACAGGAAAAGGAAACGATCCTGGGTGAATTGGGCGACGACATCAGTGACGAGGAACGCGCCTTTGTTCAGGAACAACTCGAGGGGTCGATTGACGTGATGGGGTTGGCCGCTGATGCCGGTGGGCCGATGCGGACACAGGTCTATGCCACCTCGCTGGCAGCGATTCGTCTGGATAACTCGCGCGAGGCATCGTACCTGCATCAACTCGCCACCGCGCTGGGTCTGTCGGATGCCGAGCGCAACCAAATCCATACATATATGGGCGCGCCAACCTTGTCGTCCTAGCCCAGACTCATATCCGGCGGGCAACGGCGTGATTGTCCTTGACACGCGCCGTGCAGGGCTTAAAAGCGCACGCTCAAGAGGATTCAACCGAAAGGCCCCTGCCTTTTCGGACGCAGGAGATAACCATGGCAAAGCCGACGACAATCAAGATCCGTCTGAACTCGACCGCGGGCACGGGCCACTTCTACGTGACCAAGAAAAACGCGCGCACCATGACCGAGAAAATGACCGTTCGTAAATACGATCCGGTCGTTCGGAAACATGTTGAGTACAAGGAAGGCAAGATTAAGTAATCTGCCATCAGACTTGAAATTCAAAAAGGGACTCTGCGCGGGCAGGGTCCCTTTTTTGTGTTTTCAGCATGGCTTGAACTGCGGGCAGGTGCACGGGATTTTCCGAATCTGGCCGTTGCAGTGGCGCATCAGCCGCCGGGGTATTCTGATCCGGGGCGGCTTGCTATTGCCTGCCACCTGCCGCTACGCTTGAGGTAACCGTTCCAAAATGTTGACCGCCATGAAAAAAATCATATTGCCCGCACTTGCCGTTCTGACGCTGTCGGCCTGCGAAGATCCCTTTAACCGTGAGGGCGTCGGGTTTACCGGAATCGACGGAGAGCCGCGTACGGTCTCTGACGTCGCTGGCGCGGCGGCCTTTGTGCCCGCAGCCACCAATGTTCCGGCCGAGCTGGCAGAATTGCCAACCATTCAGGTCACCTCGGATAAAACCGAGCTGGAGAAGTTGGCCGGTGTAGCAATCGATACCGGTGGACGCAGTGACACTACTGCAGTTCAGTTGTCGGGCAGCGCCACGCCCCTGTTCCTCAGCACGGTTTCCGTGAATGGCAAGCTGTTCGGTGTGTTGCGCACGCCCAACAACAGCACTCGGGTCGACAATTCGGTGGGTTCGGTATTCGGATCCGAAACCGAGCGGTTCACAGGCTGCCTGTCCGCAGGCCAAGTTTACCGCAAGGGATCATCCGACAGAAGCTCCGGCTTCGCGGTTCCGCTGAACTGCAGCTAAGCATTCTCTCTCTCAAGTCCTGAGCCCCTGCCAGATTGGCGGGGGCTTTTTCTTTGGATTGCGTGGCGATTTGCAGTGCGCCCAAAGATAAAAGGGCGGGCCTTTTTGGACCCGCCCCTTTGAACATCTGTGCCGTTCCGGCTTATTCGCGGCTGCCGAACAGCTGCAGCAGGAACATGAACATGTTGATAAAGTCCAGATACAGGCTCAGCGCGCCCATGATGGCCGCTTTGCCCAGCCATTCCTGGTCGCCCGAATGGGCCATCTGCAGGTAGGTGGTCTTGATCTTCTGTGTGTCATATGCGGTAAGACCGGCAAAAATCAGCACGCCGATCACCGAGATCGCATACATCATTGCAGGCGATTGCAGGAACATGTTGACGATCATCGCAACGATCAGGCCGATCAGACCCATCATCAGGAACGTGCCCATCGCGGACAGATCCTTTTTGGTCGTGTAGCCGTAGAGCGACAGACCGGCAAAGGCGATTGCGGTGATCAGGAACACCTGAATGATCGATTGTCCGGGAAAGACCAGGAAAATCCAGTTGATCGAAACGCCCATGACAGCGGCAAACGCGTAAAACACCAACTGTGCAGTCGCGGCCGACATGCGGTTGATCCCCGCGCTGAAGCCAAAGACAAACACCAGCGGGGCAAACATGATGACCCATCTCAGTGGCGACGAGAACAGCGATGCGCCCAGGCTGGTAAGCATCGTACCGTTGCTCATCTGCGCGGCTGCCGCCGACGGATCGGTTGTTGTCGCAAGACCGGCAATCGCCCAGGCCGCCGCAAACGTGATCAGCATGCCCACGGACATTGTGCCGTAGACTTTGTTCATATGGGCGCGCAGGCCCTCATCAATCTCGGCAGCGCGCGCACCGGTCGCCGTCCGGATCGTGTCGAATTGTGCCATTAAAAGGATCTCCCTTCATTCATCTGTTCCCGGCCCGCGAATGCAGGCTGGTTTCCCAGCAAATATCGGAGAGTGTGGCCGCTGTTTCAAGGGTTTTACGCCCAAAACTCAGCAAAACTGTCAGTAAATGAGGCAGGCCGCCCACACAGGCGACCTGAAAGCGCCATCCGGCTGATTATTACAGCTGTTTTACCCAGTTATCCGGGGCATCCCAGATGGGGCGGGCAGATTCGATGTCGGCCTCGCGGCGGGTCAGCCCGATATCCTCAAGCGCCCGGTCATCCAGCCGTGTCAGGGCGCGACGTTGCCGGGCAAGGCCGAGCAACTGCCACAGTTTGCTGCGATTTCCAGCGCGTGCGCTGCATTTGGAATGCGAGAGTGCAATTTGGGTCATAGTGCTTGCCCTTTCATGGATTCTTGATGATGATCCGGTTTCAGATCAATTGTGTTGATATATATGGCTTAACGTGGCACATTATGAAAATGAATGTTTATGACGGAACCCATAAGGAATCTTGAAGATGCGCAATCTGGACATCACCACGCTCCGATCCTTTATTGCCGTCGCTGATCATGGCGGTGTCACCCGCGCCGCCGGGTTTCTGCACCTGACCCAATCAGCCGTTTCGATGCAGCTCAAACGGCTGGAGGAGCTATTGGGGTTGGAACTACTGGATCGCAGCGGGCGGACGATTGCCCTGACCGCGTCGGGTGAGCAATTGCTGGTCTATGCCCGCCGCATGATCGCGCTGAACGATGAGGTCATATCGAAACTGACCGATCAGGCCTTTGAGGGCGAGGTTGTTCTGGGCGTGCCCCATGACATCGTCTATCCCGCCATCCCGCGCGTGCTGCAGCGATTCAACGCGGACTTCCCTCGCGTTCGGGTGCAACTTGTATCTTCTTATTCGATTCAACTGAAAGAGATGTATCAGCGCGGCGAATGCGATCTGATTCTGACGACCGAAGCTTCGGCTGCGGATGGGGCCGAGACCATTGCCGAATTGCCGCTCAGATGGATTGGCGCGCCGGGCGGGTCAGCCTGGCGCAAGCGTCCGATCCCGCTGGCGTTGGGGCGGCGTTGCTTGTTCCGCCCGCAGGTGATCGCGGCGCTGGACACGGCAGGCGTCCCATGGGAATTGTCCGTCGAAACCGAAAATGACCGCACGATCGAGGCCACGGTAAGCGCAGATCTGGCCGTTCACGCCATGCTGGATGGGACTGAGGCCGCGCATCTTGAGCAGATCGAATCAGGTGGGGTTTTGCCTGAGCTGCCCGCGCACCGGATCAACCTTTATGGCGCTGATAGAGGGCGTGACGCAGTGGTGGACGCTCTGGCGGCTTTGGTGCGGCAGAATTTCCTTATGCTGGGGGGCATGCCGCTCAAGGCTGTAGTTGGGTAAGGATCAGGGCGTGATCACGATCTTGCCCGTGGATTTGCGGTCCTTCAGCAATTGCATCCCCTCGGCCACCTCGCGCAGCGGCAGGACGTGGCTGATATGCGGTTTGATCTGCCCTTCACCATGCCAGCGGAAGAGGGTTGAAAAGCTGTTCCGCACGATTTCGGGCCGGAACCTCAGATAGCCGCCGATGTAAAGGCCAATCACCGTCAGGTTTTTGACCAGCAGATGATTGGCTGGGATTTGCGGCACCTCGCCCCCGGCAAAACCGATGGGCAATAGACGGCCTTCGGGATTGGTGGCGCGAAAGGCGGCTTTGAAAACGTCGCCACCAATTGCGTCATACACAACATCGGCACCGCCAAGGGCCAAAACCCGGTCACGCAGATCCTCGTTGGCGTCGACCAGATGATCGGCCCCGGCGCGTTTGGCAACGGCCAGCTTGTCGGCACCGCGGGCAAGGGCGATGACTGTGGCACCCATCAGCTTGCCAATCTCGACAGCGGTCAAGCCGACACCTCCGGCTGCGCCGGTGACCAGCAGCGTTTCACCGGGTTGCAGCCGGGCGCGATGACCCAGCGCGATGTGACTGGTGCCATACGCAATCTGGATTGCTGCGGCATCCTCAAAGCTCATTGAATCAGGCACCGGGATCGCCCGATCCGCGTCAAACACGCCATATTCGGCCAAACCGCCCTGTCCGGAATAAATGGCGACCCGGTCACCGGTGGCGACACCGGTTACATTGTTTCCAATGCCGTCAACAATGCCCGCGACCTCCATGCCCAGCGTAAAGGGGGATTCGGGTGTATCCTGATAAGTACCCTTTTGCATCAACAGGTCCGCAAAGTTCAGGCCGCAGGCCTTGATCCGAACGCGAATCTGCCCTTCGGCAGGGACCGGCGTGTCCGTATCACACAGCGCGGCCTTGTTTCCCTGAGATTCGATGCGATACGCAAGCATATGGGTCCTCCTGTTGGTCCCGGCATAGGCAATCCGTGCAGGGCGATTGTCAATTCGAAAGGGGCATGATGTCGGTCGCAGGGACAGAGCATTGTTCCCAATTCGGGGACGGATTCAATTCAGATGACTTTTTGCACAACCGCAAACAACTATTCGTATCAACGAATACAACCCGCTTGAAAAAACTTGGAATGAGTCAATATTAGCCGAGGTGCTGTTCGGGGGGCATGTTCCAAGTTAGGGAGTTATTAATCAGCGTCCCGCTACGTTGGCGGGGATAGCTGTCGTAACGATTTCCCGAATGGTTGTTTGAGTTAAAGAGGAGAATACCAATGACCCATCACGTCGATGTCCATGTGGGCAAACGCGTCCGGCATCGCCGCTGGCTGATTGGCATGACCCAACAGCAGTTGGCGCAGCAAGTTGGTATAAAGTTTCAACAGATCCAGAAATACGAAACGGGTGCCAACCGGATCAGCGCGTCTCGCCTGTGGGACATTGCCGAAGCGTTGGAAGTTCCGGTCAGCTTCTTCTTTGAAGGCCTAGAAGAAGTTCAGAAGGATGACGCCGACAAGAAATCCGTACCTGCCGATCTGATGGGGGACAAAGAGGCGCTGGATCTTGTGCGCTCCTACTATGCCATTCCCGAAAATCAGCGCCGCAGATTGTTCGAACTGGCCCGCGTCCTGAGCGAAGTCGCCTGATCGAACCGGCTTGACATTGGGGTGCGGTGATCGCACGGGTAGGCCATGCGACACACCCCATCCAGCGATCTTGAGATTGCCGAAGCAATGGCCGACGCGGCGCGCGCGGCCATTTTGCCGTTTTTTCGACAGCCTGATCTGCAAGCGGACAACAAGCTGGAGTCCGGATTTGATCCGGTGACTATCGCTGACCGCGAGGCGGAAAAGGCGATGCGCGCGGTTCTTGCCCAATACCGCCCCGACGATAGCATTCTGGGTGAAGAATTTGGCCATACAGCCGGGACAAGCGGGCGCACCTGGGTTCTGGATCCTATCGACGGAACGCGCGGGTTCATCAGCGGCACGCCGACCTGGGGTGTTTTGATCGCACTTGGCACCGATGCCGGCCCGTTTCTGGGCGTCATAGACCAACCCTATATCGGCGAACGGTTTACTGGCATGGACGGTGTTGCGGTATCCACCGGCCCGACCGGTCAACACAAGCTTGCTACCCGCAAGACGCGTAGAATCGAAGACGCGATTGTTTTCACCACGTATCCCGAAGTGGGCACGCCAACCGATGCCAAAGCGTTTCACGCCGTTGCGCAGAACGCCAAGCTCACCCGGTACGGCATGGACTGTTACGCCTATGCCTTGCTGGCTGCCGGACAGGTTGATCTTGTGATCGAGGCGGGGCTGAATTCCTATGACATTCAGGCGCCTATCGCGCTGATACAGGCTGCAGGCGGTGTTGTGACCGACTGGCAAGGTAATCCCGCACACGAAGGCGGGCGGGCTCTGGCGGCGGCCAACGCCGAATTGCACGCCGCAGCGCTGGAAATATTACGACAGTATTGAAACCTGTTGCCGCCGATCAGCGGCGGGCGTAACATACGATCAGCTGGTTCTTGAGTCCGTTTTCCACCAGCCGCGCACTCCTTTTGCATGAGACGGGCCTATGCAGGAGTGAAAGTTATGTCTGAAATACTGATCCGAAACGCCGACACCGTTCTGACGATGGACGATTTGCGGCAAGAACTGGTCAATGCGGATATTTTGATCCGCGACGGGCAAATTGCGCAGATCGGCCACAAGCTGGAAACTGATGGCGAAATTCATGATGCTGCGGGGTGTGTGGTGACGCCGGGATTGGTGAACACGCATCACCATCTGTACCAAACCCTGACTCGCGCAGTGTCGGGATGTCAGGATGCTTTGCTGTTTGGCTGGCTAAAGACGCTCTATCCGATCTGGGCGCGTTTTGGCCCCGAAGAGATGTTCACTTCGACCCAGATCGGATTGGCGGAACTGGCATTGTCAGGATGCACGCTCAGCTCGGATCACCTGTACCTCTATCCCAATGGGTCTCGGTTGGACGATACGATTGATGCTGCGGCCGAGGTAGGACTTCGGTTTCATCCGACCCGCGGCGCGATGAGCATTGGAGAAAGCGCCGGTGGCCTGCCGCCGGACAGTCTGGTTGAGGCTGAGCGCGCGATTCTGGATGACATGATCCGTGTCGTGGATGCATTCCATGATCCGTCAGATGGCGCAATGTGCCGCGTTGGACTGGCGCCCTGTTCGCCGTTCTCGGTCAGTCAGGACTTGATGCGGGATACCGCGCTTTTGGCCCGGGACAAGGGCGTGATGCTGCACACTCATCTGGCGGAAAACGATGAGGATATCGCCTATTCTCAGGCTCAGTTCGGATGCCGCCCCGGCCAGTATGCCGAAGAACTGGGGTGGACTGGATCGGATGTCTGGCACGCCCACTGCGTCAAACTGAATGGGGTTGAGATTGACCTTTTCGCCAAAACCGGCACCGGGGTTGCCCATTGCCCCTGTTCGAATTGCCGTCTGGGGTCGGGCATTGCGCCGGTTCGCAATATGCGTGACCAGGGCGTGAATGTGGGTCTGGGCGCGGACGGTTCAGCCAGCAACGACAACGGCAATCTGATGCTTGAGGCGCGACAGGCCATGTTATTGCAGCGCGTGGAAAACGGGGCAGATGCCATGTCATCGCGTGAGGCCCTTGAGATTGCCACGCGTGGCGGGGCCGATGTTCTGAACCGCCCTGATTGCGGTCGGCTCATGCCCGGAAAACGGGCAGATATCGCCATTTGGGATACGCGCGGAATTGAAAGCGCGGGCAGTTGGGACCCGGCGGCCTTGCTGCTGTCTGGTCCGGTTCGCGTCAAACATCTGTTTGTAGAAGGTCGCCAGGTCGTGCGCGACGGGCAGGTCGCAACCATCGATCTGCCGCGTGCGATCGAGCGACAGAACCAATTGGCGCGCAAACTCCAAGATTAACGGGTGACCGGGCGTCCGCCGATCCAAACCTCGGCGATGGCCCGGTCATCACCCATCATGATGGTGGGAAAAACAGCCTCCCACAGATCCTCGGCGTTTGCTTCGCGTTGGGCGATGTCCGGCGTCGAGGCAAGGTCGAGCACAATCAGATCAGCCTCAAGCCCCGGTGCGATGTTGCCAATGCAATCCTCCATCCGCAGCGATTGGGCGGACCCGACCGTGCCAAGCCACAGCAGTTGTGCCGGGTGCAGCGGAGTGCCGCGCAACTGCCCGATTTCATAGGCTGCCGCCATTGTACGCAACATTGAGAAACTGGACCCTCCGCCGGTGTCGGTTGCAAGACCAACACGGTGCCCCTGACGCATCAGGCCATCCATGTCGAACAGTCCCGATCCGATGAACGTGTTGGAGGTCGGGCAATGGACCAGCGCCGCGTCCACTTCGCGCAGTCGGTCCCGCTCGCGCGGTTCCAGATGGATGACGTGTCCGTACAGCCCGTTCTTGCCCAGCAATCCAAACTGTTCATAGGTATCCAGATAGTCACGGGCGGACGGAAACAGCGACCGGACCCATTCGATTTCATCGGTCTGCTCGCTCAGATGCGTCTGCATCAGACAGTGCGGATACTCGGCCCACAAGGCCCCCATCGCCTCAAGCTGTTCGGGCGTCGATGTGGGCGAGAACCGGGGTGTGATCGCATAGGACAGCCGATCGACCCCGTGCCACTTTTCCAATAGGTCCTGCGACTGGTCATAGGCCGTCTGCACCGTATCACGCAGCCCGTCGGGGGCGTTGCGGTCCATACAGGTTTTGCCCGCCACAACGCGTTGTCCGCGTGCCTGTGCTGCAGTAAAAAAGGCGTCAACGCTTTCGGGGTGGATGGTGCAGAAACTGCACATGGTCGTGGTGCCATGCGCCGTTGTCAGGTCCAGATAGCGGTTGGCGATGTCCGACGCGTAATCCGGATCGCCGAATTTCATCTCTTCGGGAAAGGTGTAGGAGTTCAGCCAGTCAATCAGACGTTTGCCCCAGCTGGCGATCATCGCGGTCTGCGGATAATGCACATGGGGGTCGATAAATCCTGCCATGATCAGGTGCTGACCATGATCAACAACCTGGGCATCGGGATGCGTCTGTGACAGGTCAGCAGCAGCGCCAACGGACGCGATGCGCCCGTTCTCAATCAGCACGGCCTCGTGCGTTTTGGCTGCCTGCGTCGGTTCTGTGCCAAAGGGTGAGCCGTCAAAGCTCAGAACGCGTCCTTTCAGAAGTGTCTTTTGAGGCATGTTTCCGATACTCCACCCATTTTTGTGCCGCGCTACAGCATAAGCGGGCGAAAGATGTGGGTAAATCGGCGCATTGTCATTGTTTTCTGGTAGCTGCTTCTTCTATTTAGACGCAAATCACCGAAAACGAGGGCAGCGCATGACCACAGGCATTGACGAGGCCAGACCTGATCAGCCCCGGGACGAAGACGCCTATGCGCTGGATCGCCGGACCGTGGCATCGATCCTGTATGCGGTGGATGTGGATGATCGCGGCAAACTGATCGAACTGATGGAGCCGCTGCACCCGGCTGACATCGCTGACCTTCTGGAACAGATCAACCCCTATGACCGGTCCCGCCTGATCCGGCTGTACGACAAGGATTTCGACGGCGATATCCTGTCGGAACTGGACGAGGCCGTCCGCGAAGAGGTCATCAACGTCCTGCGCCCCGACGTTCTGGCCGAAGCCGTTCGCGAGATGGAAAGCGACGATGTCGTCGACCTTCTGGAAGATCTGGAAGAGCCGCAACAGGAAACCATTCTGGATGCCCTCGAAGATCCCGATCGGCATGCGGCGGAACAGGCGCTGGCCTACCCGGAAAGCTCGGCCGGTCGTCTTATGCAGCGCGAGGTTGTTATGGCACCCGAGCACTGGACCGTGGGTCAGGCCATCGACTTTATGCGCGCCAATGACGATCTGCCAGAACAGTTCTATCATCTGGTTCTGGTTGATCCGCGCCTGAAACCGATTGCGCAGGTGACCCTTGGCAAGCTTATGGCCACGCGGCGCGAGGCGCCTTTGCAGGACATCGCCGAAGAGGAATTCCATACCATTCCCGTCGATCAGGACGAGGAGGATGTGGCCTATGCGTTCAATCAATATCACCTGATCTCGGCGCCCGTAGTGGATGCGGGCGGGCGTTTGGTCGGGGTGATCACGATCGACGACGCGATGGTTGTGCTGGACGAGGAATACGAAGAGGATATGCTGCATCTGGCTGGTGTCAGCAACGAAAGCTCTCTGTCCGACAGCGTCGCGGCCACCAGCAAGCGGCGCTTACCCTGGCTGGCGGTCAATCTGTGCACGGCGATCTGTGCCTCGCTGGTGATCTCGCAGTTCGAAGCGGCGATTGATCAACTGGTGGCGCTGGCCATTTTGATGCCCATTGTGGCGTCGATGGGTGGCAATGCCGGAACGCAGTCCCTTACGGTCGCCGTGCGCGCACTGGCCACGCGCGACCTGACCGGGTCGAACGTAATGCGTGTTATCCGGCGAGAGCTGATGGTGGGCGTTTTGAACGGCCTTTGCTTTGCCGTTGTTTTGGGCACGGTGGGCATGATGTGGTTCGATTCGCCGTTGCTGGGCGTGGTGATCGGCACGGCCCTTGTGGTGAATATGATCATTGCAGGCTTCGTGGGGACGGTTGTTCCCGTGGTGCTGGACCGTCTGGGTGCCGACCCGGCGCTGGCGTCGGGAACTTTTGTGACGACGACGACCGATGTCATGGGGTTCTTCATCTTCCTGGGCCTTGCCAGCATGGTGCTTCTGTGACTGATCTGACTGAAATCAAAGCCGCCGCGCGAAAGGCCGCCTTTGCCCGCCGCAAGGCCGCATTCGAGACCTGTGTGCCTGGGGCTGCGGGGCGTTTGTCTGAAGTATTGGCCGGGTATCGCGGGGTGCCCATGTCGGGCTACATGCCGATCCGCACCGAAATCGACCCTCTGCCCGCCATGGCCGAGGCAACTGCCCACGGCCCGGTCGGGGTTACGGTCATTCAGGCCGCTGGTCAGCCGTTGAAGTTTTCCCGCTGGTCGCCTGACGGGGCACTGAGGGACGGGCCATTTGGGGCGAAAGTGCCGGAAATCGACGATTACTTTGACCCTGAGATTCTGATTGTGCCGCTTGTGGGTTTTGACGCGCAAGGCGGGCGGTTGGGCTATGGCGGCGGCTTTTATGACCGCACACTGGAAGGGTTGCGGGCGAAACGCCCGACTCTGGCCATCGGTTTTGCCTTTGACGCGCAACAGGCCGATGAGCTGCCGCTGGAGCCTACGGATCAGCCGCTGGATATGGTAGTCACGGAAAGCCGGGTTCTGACCTTTCGGTCCTGACCCGACGCTGCATCAACCGGGGTTGTTTTCCCGGAAGTATTCCCATGCGTCGACCTCGCGGCCATCCGGCAGGATGCACACGCTGGCCTGGCCATCCGCGCCGTCGCGAATTTCGTACTGTGCGCCGCTTTCTATGCAGAAAGTCGCGGCCGGGTTGGCCAGTTGCGGTGCCGGTTCGGGCGGTGTTATGGGCTGACAGGCGGGAAAGATCGCAAGACCGGCGGCGGTCAGTATTAATCGGTGCATCAAATTCTCCATGCGTTTGCTTCGACGTTGATCGGTGCAGGTTAACCACTTGTGCTTGCGCGACACCACACTTAGGACAGTCCGGATGAAGATATTGTTTCTGGGTGATGTCATGGGGCGCGCGGGGCGCGCTGCGGTTCAACAGCATCTGCCACGTCTGCGGGACGAATGGCGGTTGGATTTTGTTGTGATCAATGGCGAAAACGCCTCGAACGGGATGGGGCTGAGCGGGGATCACGCAAAGCTGCTGCTGGATGCGGGCGCCGATTGCCTGACCCTTGGCGATCATGCTTTTGACCAAAAGGACATGCTTCAATTCATCGAGAAAGAACCGCGAATCGTGCGCCCGGTCAACTATGCCAAAGGTGCGCCGGGACGCGGGCATCGCCTTTATACCGCGCCGGGCGGGCGCAAGGTTCTGGTGGTGCAAGTGCTGGGTCAGG
The DNA here is from genome assembly GCA_963422555.2 of uncultured Ruegeria sp. Taxonomy (GTDB): domain Bacteria; phylum Pseudomonadota; class Alphaproteobacteria; order Rhodobacterales; family Rhodobacteraceae; genus Ruegeria. Next base: position 39,899 of record CAXXPZ010000060.1, on the reverse strand, counting down.
TCTTTATGAAACGCCCGTTTGATGACCCGTTCTCGGCCATCGAGCCGATCCTGAAATCCCACCCGCGCGGCGGGCAGGCGCAGGCCATCATCGTGGACATGCATTGCGAGGCGACCTCGGAAAAGATGGCGATGGGTCACTACTGCGACAAGCGCGCCAGCCTGGTGGTTGGCACTCATACCCATGTGCCGACGGCGGATGCGCAGATCCTTTCCGGTGGGACGGCCTATCTGACCGATGCGGGGATGTGTGGCGACTACGACTCGGTCATCGGGATGGACAAGCAGGAACCGATGCGCCGGTTCATCACTGGAATGCCCAAGGCGCGGTTCACCCCCGCCAATGGCGAGGCCACACTGAGCGGCGTATTTGTTGAAACCGATGATCGCGACGGTCAGGCAAAAAGCGTAAAAATGGTGCGCATTGGTGGGCGTCTGCCGCAGGCCGGTCCCTGACCGACACGTCGGACTTGCCCTGTCGCGCGCAATGCGGGACACTGGCTGAAAGGCAAATGCGCCAGGCCAGGGTTCGGACAGAATACCAGTAATGCAATTCCTTCAACTGACAGATATGGGCAGTGCAATTCTGGCGCTGGTGATCGTTGCGGGCATGTTCGTGATGTTCCTGCGGGAGGTTTATCCGACCGAAGTTGTGGCCATTGGCGGTGTCGCCCTGATGTTGGTCACCGGTATTCTGTCGTATCAAAACGCGCTGATCGTCCTGTCCAATCCGGCCCCGTGGACCATTGCGGCCATGTTCATCGTCATGGGGGCGCTGGTTCGGACAGGGGCGCTGGATGCCTTTACCTCGGTTGCTCAGAAACAGGCACAGGTGAACCCGCGATTTGCGATCGGGTTGCTGATGGCCTTTGTTGTTTTCGCCTCGGCTGTGGTGTCGAACACGCCTGTGGTTGTGGTCATGATCCCGGTTTTTGTTCAGATCGCGCGCACGTTGAACCTGCCTGCGTCCAAGCTGCTGATCCCGCTCAGTTACGCGGCGATTCTGGGCGGTACGCTGACCCTGATCGGAACCTCGACAAACCTGCTGGTCGATGGTGTCGCGCGGACGCAAGGCATGGCGCCCTTTACGATTTTCGAGGTGACGCCGCTGGGCATCGCGCTGGTGATCTATGGCATGGTTTACCTGCGCTTTATCGCGCCGCGATTGCTGCCGGAACGGGACAGTATGGCGTCTCTGCTAAGTGACCGGTCAAAGATGAAATTCTTTACCGAGGCAGTTATACCGCCAGACAGCAATCTGATCGGGCGCGAGGTTACGGGTGTGCAGTTGTTCAAACGCCCCGGCGTGCGTCTGATCGACGTTGTCCGCGGTGACGAGTCGCTGCGCCGCAACCTCAAAGGTGTCATGCTGGAATTGGGGGATCGGGTCGTTTTGCGTACCGAAATGACCGAGCTTCTGAGCCTGCAGACCAATAAGGAATTGAAGCGGGTCGATCAGGTCTCGGCGGTTGAGACCAGGACGGTCGAGGTTCTGATCACACCCGGATGCCGCATGGTCGGGCGTACATTGGGCGCGATGCGCCTGCGTCGGCGCTATGGTGTCTATGTTCTGGCGGTACACCGTCGGAACCAGAATATCGGGCGGCAACTGGACGATCTGACCGTTCGCGTGGGTGATACATTGCTGTTGGAGGGCGCACCGGGGGATATCCAGAAACTGGCGGCGGACATGGATATGGTCGATGTCAGCCAACCCTCGGTCCGGGCGTTCCGACGCAGCCACGCCCCGATCGCGATCGGGGCGCTTTTTGGTATCGTCGTTCTGGCAGCCTTGGGTGTGGCCCCTATCCTTCTGTTGTCCATCGTGGCTGTGGCCATCGTGCTGACAACTCGCTGTATCGATGCGGATGAGGCGTTTTCCTTTGTCGAAGGTCGCTTGCTGGCGCTTATTTTCGCCATGCTGGCCATCGGCGCGGCGCTGGGGGAATCCGGTGCTGTATCGCTGATTGTCGAGGCGGTGGCGCCGGGGCTAAGCGCATTGCCGCCTTTCCTGATCATCTGGGCCGTTTATCTGCTGACCTCCGTGCTGACCGAGCTTGTGTCGAACAATGCCGTTGCCGTTGTGGTCACACCCATTGCGATAGGTCTGGCGGGGGCTGTTGGGATCGACCCGCGCCCGCTGGTGGTGGCGGTGATGGTTGCGGCCTCGGCCTCGTTTGCGACGCCGATCGGGTATCAGACCAACATGATGGTATATGGCCCCGGCGGGTACCGGTTCACGGATTTCCTTAAGGTCGGTGTGCCGCTTAACCTGACCGTTGGATTGCTCGCATCCTTGCTGATCCCATTGATCTGGCCCCTTTGACATCGGCACAGAACCGCTGATCCTTTTAAGAATTTCTTGTAAATTCATAAGGCTCAGTTTCCAATTCGTATGCATGGCCTGTCGATTGCGTTGGCGAGACACGCACGGGGTGAGGCGCTTTCCAGTTCCAGATGCTGAAACCATCGCAGGTAGTTGTCGAGATATTTGGTTGCGACCCCCCGGTAGCGCCGCAGGAAATCCTTCAACTGGCTGTGTCGATTGTTGACTGTCTGAATGTGAAAGGCGTCGCGCACCCGCTCACCACTGGACAGGTTCAACGCTTCGTGGCGCACACCGATTACGGCGGCACAGGGCGGATAGGCGCGGTGACCATCACTTACCAGAACGATATCCTCGTCCACGACCGGTTCGATGACCTCCCGCAAGCTGTCAGCATTGACCGCAGGGAGAACGGCACTGACTGTCGTGCCACTCCGGTCAGCGGCAACCAGCACCGGAACCTGCTCATCTGAAAGCCCCCTTTTGCTGGCCTTGCCGCCCCGGCGTCGCGCTTTGCGTCCCAGTTTCCGTTGGCCCTTGCGGCTTTTCAGGACATAGGTTTCGTCGGCCTCGACAATGCCCGTGAGCTTGCGGGGCTGCGGGCTTTCTGCGGTGAGAAACCGGTGCCGCCAGCGAAATGCAGTAGTGACGGCAAACCCGCAATGTTCTGCCGATCGGCGAACCGTCAACCCATCTGCAAGGCAAGTTCCAAAGGCAAGCCACTTGTCTTTGCGGTGAAGACCCGCCAAAGGGGTGCCGGTCGCGGCATTGAATGTCTTCTTGCACCCCTTGCACTGATATCGCCGCAGGCCTCGGGCCTTGCCCCGCGAGAGTGCCCCTGGTGTGCCGCAATGCGGACACGGGCGATCTTCCCCTACACTCGCTTCAATAGCCGCCAGCGAGGCTGACGCTTGCGAACCTCCTGAGAAAACAGCTTCGGCTTCCTGCCGCTGCGCCGGGCTGAGTTGGTCTATCCCGGAAAGCCATTTCTGAAATTGCTTGTGATCCATCACCCGATTTTCCCTCTGATTTGAATAGGAACGTACCGTGAACGCATACGATTTGCAAACTGAGCCATTCATAATATCTTACGACCTTTGAAACATGTTATTCGCAAAAGGGAATGAACCCATGGCCAAAACAGGACAGACTGCGATATTGGCTGCGATGGTCTTGACCACCATTGGCGGCTGGGCACTGGCCGGAACAATCGATGGCACGGCTACCTATCGCGAACGAATTGCCGTGCGGCCCGGCGCAACTTTGTTTGTCGAACTTCAGGATGTCTCCCGAGCTGACGCGCCCTCGGTCACCCTGGCTGCGCAGCGCTACGCCCTGACGGGTGTGCTGGCGCCGTTTGAGCTGACGTATGACGACGCACTGATTGACGACAGGATGCAATATGTGGTGTGCGCGTCGATGTATCAGGGTGACGACTTGCTGATGACCACCGATCAGGCCTATCCGGTTTTGACAAATGGGGCTGGCAATTCGACCGATCTGGTGCTGGTTCAGGCCGGGGATCAGGGCCTGGCCGCGCTGGAAAACAGCAAGTGGACCGCCATTGGCCTGAACGGAGATGTTTTGAATGCCGAGCGCCCGCCGCAAATCGAATTTACCACCGGCGGGGCGTTTGGCGGTACAGGCGGGTGCAATCGGTTTTCGGGGCAGGCCGAGATTTCTGGTAATTCGATAGATTTCCCTGACAATATGGCCGCAACCCTGATGGCCTGCCCGCCCCCTTCGGAAGAGATAGAAAAACAGTTCTTTGAGGCGTTGCAAAAGGTGACAACGCACGCGGTTGCCGGGAACGGTCTGGTCTTTCTGGATGCGGCAGGAGAGCCTGTTTTGAAATTCGTCCGCACGCCATAACCCAAATGGGGCCGTCAAGCGACGGCCCTTGATCTGCCAGCGTTGCGGCCCGAGAATATGCAGCCGCCCAGAAATGTGCCCTCAAGCGCATTATAGCCGTGGTAGCCACCGCCGCCAAAGCCTGCGACCTCGCCCGCAGCGAACAGGCCAGGGACGATCTGACCGTCGGTACCGACCATCTGACCATCCAGGTTGGTCTGCAACCCACCCAGGGTTTTGCGCGTCAGGATATGCAGTTTTACCGCGATCAACGGCCCGTTCTTGGGATCAAGGAACCGGTGCGGTTTGGCCGTGCGGATCAACTTGTCGCCGCGATAGTTGCGAGCGGCCAGAATGGCCATCATCTGCGCATCCTTCGAGAACGGATTGTCGACCTGTGAATCCCGTGCCTCGATCTGCGCCCGCAGGTGCGTCTCATCGATGAGCCCACCACCAAGATGGTTCATTCCGCCCACCAGTTCGGTCAGGGTGTTCGCAACGACAAAATCCTCGCCCTTGTCCTTGAAAGCCTCCACCGGGGCGGTTGCTTTTGAGCCGGACAGGATACGCTGACGGATCACCTCTTTCCAACTGCCCGAGGTGAAATCCGGGTTCTGCTCTGACCCGGACAGGGCGAATTCCTTTTTGATCACCTTTTGCGTCAGAACGAACCAACTGTATTCATAACCGGTTTTCAAAATCTCGCGCAGCGTGCCCAACGTGTCGAACCCGGGCAGGCAAGGTGGCTGCAGGCGGTTGCCGCAGGCGTCAAACCACATTGAACTTGGGCCGGGCAGAATGCGAATGCCGTGCGCAGGCCAGATTGGGTCCCAGTTCCGCACACCTTCGGTGTAATGCCACATGCGGTCGCCGTTGATGACGTGACCGCCCGCTTTCTGACTGATGGGGATCATCCGCCCGTCCACATGGAACGGAACACCGGCCACCATATCCTTGGGCGGCTCGCCCAGATGCTCGCGCGGCCAGCTATTGCGCACCATCTCGAAATTGCCGCCAATCCCGCCTGAGGTGACGATGATCGAGGGGGCATAGACCTCGAACTCGCCAACCTCATCCCGGTTGGTTTTACCGCCGCGCTGGGCGGTGTCATCGGCCAGAACCTCGCCGGATACACCCTTGGCCGCACCGTTTTGCATGATGATATGGCTGACCTGATGGCGAAAGTTCAGTTGGATCAGGCCTGCATCCACATGTACTTTTACCCGGCGAACAAAGTGTTCCAGCACACCGGGGCCGGTACCCCATGTGATATGAAAACGCGGGACCGAGTTGCCGTGACCATCCGCGTATGATCCGCCACGCTCGGCCCAGCCAACCACCGGAAACCAGCGCAGGCCCATCTGATGCAGCCAGGGGCGCATCTCGCCAGCGGCAAATTCAACGTAGGCTTCGGCCCATTTTCGCGGCCAGAGGTCCACGTCGCGATCAAACTGCGCGCTGCCCATCCAGTCCCGCAGTGCTAATTCTCGGCTGTCGCGGATGCCCATCCGGCGTTGTTCCGGGGTGTTGACCATGAACAGGCCGCCAAGGCTCCAGAACGCTTGCCCGCCCAGAAAATGCTCGGGCTCCTGATCCAGTACGATCACCTTTTTACCGCGATCGCCCAGTTCTGCGGCTGCCGCCAGACCGGCCAGACCGCCGCCCACGACAATCGCATCTGCTGTGTTGTTGGTCATGAGATGTCCTTTCAGCGACTGCGGAACCAGACAAGAAACGGGATCGCCACAACATACATGGTGATCCCATAGACGGCGGCGGGCAGGGCAAGCGGGCTGAACCCGCTTTCCGTTCCGGTGATCAACGCCGCGAGCGTAATCCCCAGCGTCGAGTTCTGAATGCCGGTTTCGATGGAGATCGTTTTACTTTCTTTCCACGACAGATTTGCGGCGCGTGCCAGACCCAGCCCAATCAGCAAAAGGGCCACATTCAACGAAATCAGGCCGGTTCCCATGATGCTCAGATTGTCGACGAACAGCTGCCAATTTCCGGCCAGCGCGGCGAGGACGATAAGGACGAACAGAACCGCCGCGAGCTTGGACAGTGGCGCGTCGATCCGGTTTGCAAACCCCGTCGCAAGGCTGCGAAGTGCCACGCCGATGGCGACGGGCAATGTAGTGATCAGGAACATGGCGACGGCCAACCCGCTGATCGAAACCTCAGGCGCGAGGTCGCCCATGAAATGGCTGATCGACCATGCAGCAAGGATGGGAACCGTCAGGATCGACAGCAGGCTGATCACGGCAGTCAAGCTGACCGACAAGGCCACATCCGCCTTGGCGAGCTTTGACAGAATATTGCTGGTTACCCCGCCGGGGCAAAAACTGAGCAGCATGAAACCCACGGCAATCTCGGGCGGCAGGGCCAGTAATTTAACTGTTGTAAAGGCCGCGACGGGTAGCAGCACGACCTGACACAGCGCACCGATGGCAAAGGGGTACCGGCGGCTCAATACGCGCCGGAAATCTGCCACCTCCAGCCCGATCCCCAGAGACAGCATGATTATGGCCAGCGAAACAGGTAGGCCCACATTGATAAGCAGATCCAAGAACAACTCCTCCCAAAGCCGTTCAGGTCAGCCTATGCGAGGGGCCACGGCGCAGGCAACCGCGCCGTTGGGTCATCCGTATCGTTGAGCGAAACGGCGCAGGATTTCACCGGGCTGGGTAACATCGGCCGCGTGACAGACATCAATCAGCGACTGTGCGTCTTCGGGCGGGAAATACCCGTGATCCTTGTAGATATTGATGCGCTGTTCAAAATCCCCGGCATCGGCCTCGGGGTGAAATTGGGTGGCATAGACATTCTGCCCCCAGCGGATCATCTGAAAGGGGCAGGGGTCTGAGGCGACCAGATGCACGCAACCTGCGGGCAAATCCTGTACGGCCTCTTTATGACCGACAAAGGCATCAAAAATTTTGGCTCTATTCGTACATCGTATTGATGCTCATTCCAGCGAGGGCGCTGGCGAGGCAGTGCCTCGGGGTTGGGTTCTTCTGCAGGACTATGAGATGGAACCAGCGCAGATAGCTGGCAAGATATTTTGTGGCGATCCCCCGGCGGTTACCAATAAACCCCTTGAGGCGGGAGTGACGGTTGTTGACGTTTTGGATATGGAGTTCGCCGCGAACGCGTTCACCGGAAGACTGGTTGAGCGCTTCGTGGCTGACACACAGGGCGGCAGCACACGGCGGATAGCTGGTGCCCCCATCGGTCACCAGCAGTGCATCCTTGTCCATGACCGGCGCGAGAACCTCCCGCAGAGCGGCAGCATTGACCGCAGGCAGGACGGCACTAACGGTCGTGCCGGAGCGATCTGTCGCGACCAGAACCGGCACCTGCTCATCGGACAGGCCCCGCTTTGTTGCCTTGCCCCCGCGCTTTCGGGCCTTTCGGTCCGGCTTTTTTGCAGAGGATTTGCCTTCCGTGGCCCGTGTCCAAACACGATCCCCTTTGCGGCTTTCAAGAAAATAGGTTTCGTCGGCCTCGACAATGCCCTTCAGTTTTTCGGCGGTGGATTTGATCCCGGCAAGGAAGCGGTGTCGCCAGCGAAAGGCGGTGCTCCCGGCTATGCCACAGCGCTTTGCCGAAACTGCCACCGTATCGCCATTGGCGAGGCATTCGCTGAACGTCAGCCAAAGATCCTTGCGGTGCAGGCCGCTCAGTGGTGTACCCGTCACCGCTCCAAAGGTTCGATTGCAGGATCGGCAAAGATAGCGTTGCATTCCCCGCGACTTGCCATTGGCCACTGCACCGTGTGCGCCGCAATGCGGGCAGGTCCGGTCTTCTCCAACACCCAGCTCAACTGCCGCAACCGAGGCTTCACCCGCTGGGCGACCGGCCAGAACCTCACCGACCTCTACTTTCTGCGCCTCGCTCAACGTGTCGACCTCCGACAACCAGGCAAGAAAGGCTTTCCGGTCCATAATGCGCATCCTCCTGTATTTCAGACAAAATATAACACATCAATACGATGTGCGAATAGAGCTAAAATTTTATTCAGGTCAGCGGTCAGAGGGTCCTGCAAGCCGTCATCAGTCAGCCGACAGGTCGATGGACCGACCGGTTCGCCAAATTTCGCCTTGCTGACATTGCCATCCAGATGGGCGGCCAGAATGCCCAGCCCGTAACAGCACCCCATGAACGGATGATCCTTTGCCGTGATCTGCGGCATCAGGCCCATGATGGCGTCTTCGATACGGGCATCCATGGGGGATTTCTTTTCCGGTTCATCACTGACACATCCCGGCCCGCCGCCAACAATGACACCGGCATAGTCACAGACATCCAGATGTTTCGGCAAAGGTTGGCAATCCAGTCGAATGCGGTGAGTTCTGTCCCCGGACAGGCCCGTCTTGTCCAAAATGGACGCATATTCAGCGTCTGAGGCATCCGTTTCCGGGCGCAGTTGCAGGATCAGAAATCGTTTCATGTACGGCTCTTACCCGTCACAGCGGCCAGAAAACAAGGATTGCTGGCACAGAAACCGCAATAATAAGGATTTCCAGCGGCAGCCCCATGCGCCAATAGTCGCCAAAGCGATAGCCGCCGGGTCCCAGCACCAGCGTGTTGTTCTTGTGCCCGATCGGAGTAAGAAACGCCGCTGACGCCGCCACGGCGACGGTCATCAGGAACGGATCGGGCGAAACCTCAAGCGTGCGGGCCATCTGTATTCCGACAGGTGCCGCAACAATGGCGGTGGCCGTGTTGTTCAGAACGTCCGACAGGGTCATCGTGACCACCATCAGTACGGTCAGGATGGCCCAGGCGGGCAACCCATTGGTCAGCTGGATCAGCGCATTGGCGATCAGCTCGGTGCCGCCCGAGCTGTCCAACGCACTGCCAAGGGGGATCATCGAGCCCAGCAACACAACAACGGGCCATTCGATATGATTGTAGATGTCGGCGATCGGCATGATCTTGGTCAGCACATAGGCAATCACAACCAGACCCAGCGCAATCGGCAGGTAGACCAGCCCGATGCTTGCTGCCAGAACGGCGGCTGCGAAGAGGCCGATGGCCATCCAAGCCTTTTCGTTTGCCGTCACGTTCAATCCGCGCTGGGCCAGCGGCAGGCATCCCAACCACTCGGTCACGTCCGCGCTTCGATCCCGGGGACACAGCAACAGCAGGATGTCACCGGGTTCAACAATGGTTTTGCGAACCTGACTGGTGATTTGTCGGCCCTGCCTTGAAATGCCCATCAAAACGGTGCTCTGCCGCCAGGACAGACCGATGGCCTGCGCCGTGCGCCCGGCGATGCGGGCGCTTTCCGGCACGACGACCTCGATCACTTCCAGCCCGTCGCCTTCGGCGGTCAGCAACTCTTGCCGGCGTGTGTCGGAGAAGTCCAGGGTCAGCGCGGCGCGGAATTCATCCAGTGCTTCGGGCCGGGCCTCAAGCACCAACGCGTCGCCTTCTCTTATGGTGGCGTGGGCGGACCGGCCATAGCGCCGTTTGCCGTCGCGGATCAGGCCGATAATGGCGACGTCCGATTTCTCGGCCACCTCGTACAACTCGCCGACCCGTTTGCCGATATGGGCGGATTCGGGCGGAATGGTCAGCTCGGCAATGTATTCGGCCAGCGACTCGGAGGTTTCGGTCTGTGCGCCGCGGTCTGGGATCAGCCGCCAGCCGACCAGCGCGACAAAGGCAAGACCGGCAATCGCGGCCAGCCCGCCGACCGGGGCAAAGTCGAACATACCGAACGGCTCGCCCAGTGTTTCGGCCCGGATCGAGGCGATGATGATGTTGGGCGGAGTGCCAATCAGGGTCGCCATACCGCCCAGAATGGTGGCAAAACTCAGCGGCATCAGGCTCAGGCCCACCGGACGTCCGGCTTTGCGGGCGGTTTGAATATCGACCGGCATCAGGAGCGCAAGGGCAGCCACGTTGTTCATGAAAGCTGACAGAACCGCGCCAATCCCACCCATCAGGGCGATATGCGCACCCAACCCGCGTGAGGCATCCACCAGCGTTCGCGTGATCATGAACACGGCACCTGACCGGACCAGACCGGCCGAGACGACCAGAACCAAGGCCACAATGATTGTCGCCGGATGGCCAAAGCCCGAAAACGCATTATCCACGGGCACTACGCCAAGAACGACCCCTATCATAAGCGCGGCAAAGGCGATCAGGTCATAGCGGAACCGACCCCAAAGCAGCATTCCGAATACACTGATGAAAAGGGCAAAAAGAATAATCTGGTCTGTCGTCATACCGCCACCATAGCCACCGGGACCGTCCGGGCAAGCCGGTCTCTTGATCCCAAGCCCTGCAAAAGTCTATATGAGCGCCAAATACGCAATCACGATGACGAGGACGCAACATGGCAGGCCATTCCAAATGGGCCAATATCCAGCACCGCAAGGGGCGTCAGGACGCCGCGCGGTCCAAGCTGTTTTCCAAACTTTCCAAAGAGATCACCGTGGCCGCCAAGATGGGCGACCCAGATCCGGATAAAAATCCGCGTCTGCGTCTGGCGGTGAAAGAGGCCAAGTCGAATTCGGTTCCCAAGGATGTGATCGACCGCGCGATCAAGAAATCGCAGGCAGGTGACGGCGACGAATACGAAGAAATCCGGTACGAAGGCTATGGCCCGAACGGCGTTGCAGTGATCGTCGAGACGATGACCGACAACCGCAACCGGACTGCATCCACCGTGCGCTCGACCTTTTCCAAAAACGGCGGCAACCTGGGTGAGACAGGCTCGGTCGGGTTCATGTTCGAACGCAAGGGCGAGGTTGTTTATGCGGCGTCGGTCGGGGACGCAGACACCGTGTTCGAGGCCGCAATCGAGGCGGGTGCTGAAGATGTCGAAAGCTCGGACGAAGGCCACATCATCTGGTGTGCCGATACGGATCTGAACGACGTGTCGAACGTTCTGGAGGCCGCGCTGGGCGAGACGGAATCGACCAAGCTGATCTGGAAGCCCACCACCTCGACCGAGTTGGGTCTTGAGGACATGCAAAAACTGATGAAACTGGTCGACGCGCTGGAAGATGACGACGACGTCCAGCGGGTCACAACCAATTTCGAAGCAACTGACGAGGTTATGTCGCAGCTTTAAGACGCCTCAACGCTTGAATATATGAAAAACCCGGCGATCTGGTCGGGTTTTTGCGTCTGAATGGGTTCTTGGCCGTTGCGCCTTAAGTGGTTAGGTTTGAACGGGAACAGTAAACCAGCCGCAAGGGTTGGCAGGCGAGCGATCAAGGCAAAAGCAAGCACATGGCGGACACATCCCCCGATCTGGCAAAGCGGAATGTTCCGGTTCTGGCCGGGCAAAGCATTTTATCTCAGGTCGCATGGACCTTGGGCAGCCCATCCGTCGTATTGTCGTTTCTGGCGGTGTCCCTTGAAATGCCGATGTTTCTGGCCGGTGCTCTGGTGTCTGTTCGCATGACCGGCAGTATGATTGCCGATGTATTTCTTGCCCAGACGATTGCGGCCCGACAGCGGAAAAAGCGCGCGATTGCGATGACCGAGGTTGCGATCGGGGCCTGCCTTGTCATGGCATTGGCAGTGGCCGCCACCGGTGTCGTGTCGCTTACTGCGATGGCATTTGTGCTGGCGTTTCTTCTGATCGGATTGATCGAGGAAATCCAGTCGCTCATGTATACCGATCTGCTTGGGGATTACGTCAAATCCAAATCCCGGATGACACTGTAGCGCGACATTGCTCGTGCAAGTGCGCGACATTGAAGGCGGGTGACGGTGACGGGTTGCAGAATGTCAATTTGGTGCACTCATTTCAAGGTTCGATTTTGTTCTTTGGTGTGGTTTTGTCCTCCTTGTTTTTGGCGTTGGAGCGGGTTTCATCTTCAATGTCGCTGAGCGACATTGCAGCGGCATGAGCTGCGCGACGTCGATAGCTCTCGACATTCATCTCGAAGATTGTCGCGTGATGTACGAGCCGGTCGATTGCGGCTATGCCCATGGCTTTATCGGGAAACACATCGTCCCAACCGCTGAAAGGGCGGTTTGCAGTGATCATGATTGATTTTCGTTCGTAGCGCGCGGCGATGAGTTCGAAGATGACGCTGGTTTCGGCCTGATCTTTCTGCACGTAGGAGATGTCATCGAGTATGAGCAGGTCGAATTTGTCGAGCTTTTGGATGTCCTGCGCGAGGCAAAGGTTCTGTCGCGCCGTCTGCAAGCGCTGCACCAGATCGAATGTTCTGATCATCAGGACGCGGTGGCCCCGCTGGATCAACTCCATAGCCGATGCCTGCCGCCAAATGCGATTTTCCGGCACCCGGAGGGCCGAAGGCCAGCAAATTGTGACCGGCTTGCAACCAGGTGTCGCCCTCGGCCAGCGCGTTGATCCGGGCCTTGCTCACGGTCGGAACAACCGAGAAGTCAAAGCTGTCGAGGGTCTTGCCCTGGGGCAGCTTGGCGGCCGCGAGGTGGCGCTGTATCCGCCGCTGGTCCCGTTCGCTCAACTCCAGATCAAACAGGGCCGCCAACAGCCGCTCTGCAGGCCCAGCCCTCCTTATCCGCCTTGATGCAGAACTCCCGGCCAGAAACAGGCGATTGTCGGCAGCCTGAGATTGCTCAACAGGATGGGAAGCTTGGCGGTTTCTACCGTGATGCTCATGCTGTGGCTCCTGGCTCGGAAAGCAGACCATCATAGACCGCTATGGTTGGGATATGGATCGGAACATCGGGGTGATCCGCTTCTGTTTTCTGCGCAAAGCGCACATGCAGATCGTCGAGATCAGGCAGGCCGCCAGCCTTGAGTATCTGATCCAGAGCGACAGCAAGTTCCGCCTCGCAAGCGTGTTCATGTGCTATCCACAGCAGGTCAACAATGGCTTGGGAAGCCTTGCGCAAGGGCCATGCTGCGGACAGCGCCTCCCATGTGCGGCGGTATTCCGTTCTGGGAAAAAGCGCATCACGATAGGTCAGGTTTGCGACGGCACCGGGCTTGGTGCGCAGGCTGTGAATCACATGATGGTAGTTGACGACATGGCCATGTGTGCCGCGCTTGTGATCAGGGGTCCGCCCGCGTGGCAACGTATCGATCCGGGTGTTGCCAAGAAACAGTTCCAGACGATCATCGTAGGCACGCAGGTTCAACTCGAAACCGATCAGCCGCGAGGGAACCGTGTAAAACACTTTGCGGAAGACAAAGCCGCTGGAAGAGGTCACCCGCACACGTGCCGCATCATAATCGCAACTCCGCCGTTCTGGCAGCGGCTGGAGATCGGCGCGTTCAAGGGCCACTTGCTCCCTGCGTTGTGCATTGTGGCGGCCAACGACCTGAGCGATGAAGCGCCGCCATGCCTCCACAGTCTCGAAGTCAGAACTGCCGCGCAGAAGCAGCGCTTGTTCCAGACGCGCCTTGAGGTGTCCATGGCGGCTTTCGATGGAGCCGTTCTCGTGGGCGATGCCGCGATTGTTTCGGGTCGGTTCCATGCCATAATCGGCACACAGCGCCTCGTACCGCGCCCGCAAATCCTCATCAACATCCTTCTTCCTGTTGCCAAAGGCAGCTGACAGGCTGTCCGAGCGGTGCTCACGTGGTGCTCCGCCCACCTGCCACAGGGCATTCTGCAGTCCGCAGGCCAGCGCGGTAAAACTCTCCCCGCCAAGAACAACTTCGGCATATTCCCAGCCGGAGAAAACCAGGGTGAAGTGATAAACCCGGTGCGCGAATGGCTGACCCGCGATAGTGACGTTCAAATCATCGGCCTTGAAGAAATCCGACATCCCTTGCCGGCCCGGCGGATGTGTCTGGCGGAAGATGACGTCCCGATCCGGGCCATGTTCTGCGCGCCAGGCACGCATACGCCGTTCCAACGTGCGACGCGCCTTGCCCAGATTACGGTCCGGGTGCCGGAGTTGTAGCTCTTCCAGGATCGCAAACGGACGCAGATGGGGCTGCTTTTCCAGAAGAGGAACAACAACCTCCTCCCAAATCCCGGCTAACGGATCCGGTTTGCCGCCGCCGTGACGGCGTTCTTGTTTCTTTTGCGATGGCGGGCGCGGGTCCCGGTCAATGCGCGATCCGGTGCTCGAACTGAAACCGGCTTTCACGGCCGCTATGTTCTGGGTGTATTGAGTCCGAAGTTTCATGTAGTCCTCGTATTGTCGGTCGGTGATAAAACGCCCAGGCATCCAATCCTCTTTCTGGTTTGAAGATTGGAAAATCCTGACCGCTGTCACCGCCAACCGCACGGATAAAATCCGCGCGAGATTTTGGCGAAAGCTCCAGTCGGGCTACGCCCTCCTTATGCTTTCGCCAAAATCACCCACCTGCAATGTCGCTGACTTTCATGAGCGGTGTCGCTGGACAGACACTGCACTATCTGCAGCTGGGTGCCCTACTGTATGCACACATCTTTTCCCGCACGCGGAATTAGGTTCTGAACCTTGCCGTTTTGTCATATCGGTTCTATCTCCTGTCTTGCTGTTTCAAGGGGGTAGAGATGCAAAACTCGAGTTCGCATTTTGGTGATTGTCGTTTGGATCAGGCTGAACGCTTTTTGCATGGTCGTCTTGTCGAGGTCGGTCCTCGTGGTATTTCGGTGCGTAGCGTCGGCGGCAATCGCGCAGGTGAGGTTCGCTTTGGTCGGTTTTTGAGGAACGAGAAGGTGACAGTGAAAAAGATTGTTGAAAAGGCCGGGAAGGTCACGTCCGGGCGCGTTGACGGTCTGCATGTTCTGGCGATTCAAGACACAACGAGCTTTCGTGATGATGGGTCGGGAAACTGCATTGTCGGCCATGCTACGATCGCGGTGGAGGCCGAACAGGGCACGTTGCTCGGAGCGGTTGACATGCAACTCATTGAACGCTCTGGCGGCCGCAAGAAGCCGCCCAAAAATCGACCTCTTCGTGAAAAAGAGAGCTAATCGCTGGCTTGAAAGCATGCAAACTAGTGCCGCCGTTCTGAACGCGGCTGCGAATGTCACGGTTATAGCCGACCGTGAAGGGGGACATCTTCGAGATGTTTGCATGCCGCCCAAAAGGCGTGGACGTCCTGGTCCGAGCGTCCCATGATCGCAATCTTTCCGATGATACAGGCAAGCTCTTTTTCAGCCTTGAGGGCACGCCGCAGCAAGAACATACGGTCGAGTTGCCCGCGCGACCCGGGCAGAAGAAGCGCACGGCCCGGATTGGCGTTCGTTTCGCTTTGCGTTTACCCTGCCGCACCCCCAAAAAACAGACCGATTGAACAAGGCGTTCCCGCCAGCACGTCCGTCTACATCGTTGAGGCGCGAGAAATCGACCCGCCAGTAGGTGTGCAGCCTGCACGTTGGCGCCTGCTGACCAGCCATCGGGTCGAAACATTCGAACAGGCACGATGGATCACTCAACTCTACCGTCGGCGCTGGGTCATTGAGCAGGTTTTCCGGACCATTAAGACCAAAGGTTTCGACATCGAAAACGTGTCTATGGAGCCCGCACCCTTCAAAACTCTTTGCGCAATGACGCTTATCGCGGGGATATCCTGCATGCAGCTCGTGGCAGGACCGGGATGGCGCAGGCAAACGCCCGCTGGAGGATGTATTCGAGGCGCAGGATCAACCGGTCCTTGAGGCCGTATCCGCTTCGCTTGAAGGTAAGACCGAAAAGCAGAAAAACCCGCATCCAAAGGGGTCGCTCGCCTTTGCAGCCTGGGTGTGCGCCCGTCTCGGTGGCTGGACCGGATATTATGGGAAACCGGGCCCCGTGGTTATGTTGCGCGGTCTCTATCAATTTAGGTCAATCCAACTCGGATATGGGATCGCTGGAAATGTTGTGAATCGAGTAGGCTGGGTGCCGGGGGGCTGGGCGCAATCGGCCTTGCGCTGTTGATCCACCAGATCACCAAAGAAAAATCCGCCGTTTTCACGTCATTCCGCAGTTATTGCAGTATCTGTGGGCTTTTTCGTGCTGTCCGGCCTGTCCATTCTGGCCATGTCCGAAGCGGCGAAACAGACGCAGGACCTCCCGCAACCTGCCAAAAAACGCAAATTATCCGCGAATTTCACCAATATTCTTGAACATGTTTCAACAGGCATGGTTCCGGCACTATCTGGTCATGCGCTTGCCGCTGGTTGTGGTGTCCTTGTCGGTTCCGTTTTTTGCCCTGATCGCAGCCGAGGCGCATCATTCCTCGGCCAGGGGGCTGACTGCGCTGATCATTTCATCTGCGTCCGGATATCTGGTTTCTGCGCCGCTTTGGCAGGTGGTGAACATGAAATCTCATCGGGCGGTCATGGTGACCGGTACTTTGATGGTGGCATGTACCGGCTCGGCACTGGTCAGTATGCACTACCTTGGTATTGATCACGACGTACACCTGCACGCCGTCGCATTGTTTATCGTTACGGTTGCGGTCACCGGTGTCAGCAGCGCCCGTAAACTGTACTTTCTAGATGTAGCCCCCAAAGATCAGCGCGTGCAGGGGGCTGCGGCGATCAAAAGCATCTGCCGGATTTCCGCGGTCATTGTCTCGTCTGCTCTGGCCGCAGTTGCCCACATGCACGAAGTGTCGTTGGCCATCGTGTTCATCTGCGCGGTCAGCTTGTTGGCCGCAATCCTGTGCTACCGCGTGGTTGTTCCAGGCAAGGTCGAGGCGGCGGTTCAGTGATCACGCATCTTTAACGGGCGGGATCATCATCTGCGCTGCCGCCTGCCGGACAGCTCGTGTCAGCGGGGTCAGTGCCGGGGCAAGGATACGTCCGACCTGCCATGCCAACGGAACGTCCAGGGGCCTGCCGGGCACCAATTCGCGCAGCCGACCATCGTCGATCAAGGGCCGCACCAGAACTTCGGGGTTCATGCCCCAGCCCAACCCGGCGGCTGCGGCTTCGACAAATCCTTGCGAAGACGGCAGGAAATGTGACGGCGGTGAAAGACGCGCTCCGATTTGCGCGTTGACCCATGCATTTTGCAGGTTGTCCTTTTGGTTGAAGGTCAGGCACGGCGCCTGCGCCAGGGCCTCGGCCGTGACCCCATTGGGGAACCACTTTTGAATGTAGGCCGGGCTGGCTGTCGGAAGGTAGCGCAGCGCCCCAAGGGGAACGGTATCACAGCCAGTTACAGTCTGACCGCCCACTGAAATCGCTGCACTGACTTCGCCGCGCCGCAGCCACGCGGCCGAGTGATCCTGATCGTCGATCACCAGATCGAACAGAGTATCCTCGACCTGCGCCATGGCGCTGATGAACCATGTTGCCAGACTGTCTGCAGGGATCGCGATCCTGACCCGCGCCGGGCCAGCGCTGTTTTCAAGCACCAGTTCACGGTTCAATTGCGCCTCAAGCAGGCCGATATCCTCGGCGTGCCGTGCGATCCGCAATCCGGCGGGGGTTCCGGTGCAGGGCGTGCCGCGCTGGATCAGCGATGCGCCAACACGATCCTCCAACGCCTTGATCCGTTGGGATACAGCCGAAGGGGTCACCGCCAGCTCGGCTGCGGCGGCCTCAAAACTGCCATGGCGCAGGATCGCTGACAAGGCGGCCAGGTGATGTGGGTCAAATTGCATTAGCAAAACTAATTTAAGATCAAGTTCTTTAATTTGATAGGGCCCGCCCGGTGCTATAGTCAACAGCCCTGACGATGGAGGTAACATGACGACATCCCTGATCGCGGGTTTTGCTTTGGGCTTTAGCCTGATTTTGGCAATCGGTGCCCAGAACGCTTTTGTGCTGCGGCAGGGGGTACGGCGCGAGCATGTCTTTGCCTTGTGTCTGACCTGTGCAGTGTCGGATGCCATCCTGATTGCGGCGGGCGTGGCGGGATTTGGCACGCTGGCCCAAGCCGCGCCATGGTTCGAGACGGTCATGCGCTATGGCGGGGCGGTGTTTCTGATCTGGTATGCGCTGCGCAGCTTTCGTTCGGCCTGGCAGGGCGGGGCGGTTATGGAGGCCGGGCAAGGACAAGGTTCAAGCCTGCGCGCCGCGTTGCTGACGGTGCTGACCTTTACCTGGCTCAATCCGCATGTCTATCTGGATACGGTGGTTCTGATCGGGTCGATATCGGCGCGGTATGACGATCAACTAGGATTTGCCATCGGTGCGATGGTGTCCAGCTTTGTGTTTTTCTTTTCGCTGGGCTACGGTGCCGGATTTCTTGCGCCGATCTTTCGACGGCCACGGGCTTGGCAGGTTCTGGATATCGTGATCGGGGTTGTCATGCTGGGTATCGCGTTGAAACTTGTTGCCATGTGAAGGGTTGTCGGCGGCAGGGTTTAGGTATTCAACGAACCCATGAGTCTGCCCACCGATCAATCCCGCCCCCTTGCCGGTATGTTCTGGATGTTTGCCGCCGGTTTGTCCTTTGTCGGGATGACTGCGCTGGTCAAAACACTGGGCACTACGATGAACCCGATTCAGGCGGCATTTTTACGGTACGCGCTGGGATTGGTGTTTTTGCTTCCGGCTTTGCGTGCCATCGTGAACACCCCCATGACGCGTCGAAACGTGACCCTGTTCGGCCTGCGCGGCGTGATCCATGCGGCAGCCGTGATGCTGTGGTTTTTTGCGATGACCCGTATCCCTTTGGCCGAGGTTACCGCGATGAATTACATGACCCCGGTCTATGTCACCTTGGGTGCCGCATTATTCCTGGGTGAAAAGCTGGCCTTTCGCCGGATGGCTGCCATTGGTGTGGCACTAATCGGCGTGGCAATCATCCTGCGCCCCGGTATCCGAGAGGTCTCGCCCGGGCATATTGCGATGCTGGGTGCCTCGCTGGCCTTGGGCGGGTCCTATCTGCTGGCGAAACTGATGGTTCGCGATATCCGGCCGTCGGTCGTAGTTGCGCATTTGTCGATTTGGGTGACAATTGCGCTTATCCCCTTTGCCGTCGCCGTGTGGCAGCCGCCCAGCCTGCGCGATCTCGGTATCCTGCTCCTGATCGCCAGCTTTGCCACGGCAGGTCATTATTTCATGACACTTGCGCTGCAGGCCGCGCCGGTCGCCATCACCCAGCCGGTGACGTTCCTGCAATTGATCTGGGCCACAATTCTGGGTGCCGCCGTCTTTCACGAAAGCATTGACATCTGGGTGGTTTCCGGGGGTACGCTGATCCTGGCGGCGGTCAGCTTTATCGCCTGACGCGAGGCGGTTCTGAAGCGGTCGGGCGGCACGCCACCTCCGGGATCGGAATGCCCGCCAGAGCGGCTGCAAAAGGTTATTGATTGACGGGTCAATAAAAAACTCTTAGCCTTTCTTCTTATTGGGTATGGCAGAGAGGCGGAAATGCCGAAACTGGGAATGGAACCGATCCGGCGGGACGCGATTGTCAAAGCGACGATCGCCGAACTTGGCGTGCAGAAATCCCTGGATGTCACCGTGAGCCAAATCGCCAAACGTGCCGGCATGTCCAGCGCATTGGCGCATCATTATTTTGGCGGCAAGGATCAAATATTTCTGGCCGCCATGCGCCGAATCCTGGGCGATTTTGGCGCCGAGGCGCGTCAGCAATTGAAAGAGGCGGCGCCGGACCAGCGCCCCCATGCCATCATCCACGCGTGTTTTGCACCGTCTTGCTTTACACCTGATGTTATCGCCGCATGGATGACCTTTTACGTACTGGCCCAGACCAACAGTGACGCCCTGCGTCTGTGGCAAATCTATCAGGCACGCATCCGTTCAAACCTGATTTACGCGCTGCGCCCGATGATTGCCGACCCGGTCGAGGCTGCCGGGGACATGATTGCCGTCATCGACGGCCTTTACATCCGAGCCGCGCTCAGCGCGCCGCAAGAGCCGCAACTGGCGGCGAGCCACGCATTGCGTGTCCTTGCGATGTTTCTAGAGGCCAAGAATGACCAAACCTAACATTCTGATCCTGATGGTGGATCAGCTGAACGGCACCCTCTTTCCTGACGGCCCGGCAGAGTGGTTGCACGCTCCGAACCTGAAAAAGCTGGCCGCGCGGTCGACGCGGTTTGCCAATGCATATACGGCCTCACCGCTGTGCGCGCCCGGACGGGCAAGTTTCATGTCGGGTCAGCTGCCATCGCGCACCGGTGTCTATGACAACGCGGCCGAGTTCCGCAGTGACATTCCGACCTATGCCCATCATCTGCGCCGCGCCGGTTATTACACCTGCCTGTCAGGAAAGATGCACTTCGTCGGCCCCGATCAGATGCACGGGTTCGAAGACCGGCTGACCACCGACATTTACCCGGCTGATTTCGGCTGGACCCCGGATTATCGGAAGCCGGGCCAACGGATCGACTGGTGGTATCACAACATGGGTTCGGTCACCGGTGCGGGCGTGGCCGAAATCTCCAACCAGATGGAATATGATGACGAGGTTGCCTATCACGCCAAAGCCAAGCTTTACGATCTGGCACGTGGCAATGACGATCGTCCATGGAGCTTGACGGTCAGTTTCACGCATCCGCATGACCCATATGTCGCCCGCCGCAAATATTGGGACCTGTACGAGGATTGCGAGCATCTGGCGCCGCAGGTTGCGGATATCGGTTACGACAATCAGGACCCGCATGCGCAACGGATCTTTGATGCTAATGACTGGCGAAAATTCGACATCACCGAAGAGGATATTCGCAAGTCCCGCCGCGCGTATTTTTCCAACATCTCGTATCTCGACGACAAAATTGGCGAGATACTCGAGGTGCTGGAAACCACACGGCAAGAGGCGATCATCCTGTTTGTCTCGGATCATGGCGACATGCTGGGTGAGCGTGGGTTGTGGTTCAAGATGAACTTCTACGAAGGCTCGGCGCGGGTACCGCTGATGATCGCGGCCCCCGATCTGCCGGCCGGGCGCATTGACGCGCCGGTTTCTACCATTGACGTTACGCCCACATTGGGGGCTTTGGCCGGTGTTGACATGGCGGAAATCGCGCCCTGGACCGATGGCGAAAACCTAGTCCCTCTGGCCAAGGGCGCAGAGCGTACGACGCCGGTAGCCATGGAATATGCGGCCGAGGCGTCTTATGCGCCGCTGGTATCGCTGCGCTATGGCAAATGGAAATACAACCGCTGCATGCTGGACCCCGATCAGTTGTTCGACCTGAGCAGCGATCCGCACGAACTGGACAATCTGGCAGGCAAACCCGAACACGCCGGAACCTTGCAAACCCTGCGGGCCAAGTCCGAGGCGCGCTGGGATCTTGATCGTTTCGATGCCGAGGTGCGGGCCAGTCAGGCACGGCGCTGGGTCGTGTACGAGGCGCTCAGGCAGGGTGGGTATTATCCGTGGGATTACCAACCGCTGCAAAAAGCCTCGGAACGGTACATGCGCAATCACATGGACCTGAACGACGTCGAAGACAGCCAACGCTTTCCCTGCGGCGAATAAATTCAAGAATGCACCCTCGGCGACAGAGACAAGATTTTTCGACGAAAAATCTTGTCCCACGCGGGATTGGAGACATGAAAATGCAAGCAGATTTTGTCATCGTGGGCGCAGGATCCGCCGGATGCGCGATGGCCTATCGGTTGAGCGAGGCGGGCGCCTCGGTTCTGGTGATCGAACACGGCGGCACCGATGTGGGGCCGTTCATTCAGATGCCTGCCGCGCTCAGTTATCCGATGAATATGTCGCGCTATGATTGGGGCTTTAGCTCCGAGCCTGAGCCGCATTTGAACAACCGTCGGCTTGCGTGTCCCCGTGGCAAGGTGATCGGCGGGTCATCCTCGATCAACGGCATGGTCTATGTGCGCGGACACGCACGTGATTTTGACACCTGGTCCGAAATGGGGGCAGGTGGGTGGTCCTATGCGGACGTCCAGCCCTACTACAAACGGATGGAGACCTGGCATGACGGCGGTCACGGTGGCGATCCAAGCTGGCGTGGCACGGACGGGCCGCTGCATGTATCACGCGGACCGCGCGAAAACCCGTTGTTTCAGGCCTTTGTCGATGCAGGCAAGCAGGCCGGATACGAAGTAACCGGCGATTACAACGGCGAAAAGCAGGAAGGCTTTGGCCCGATGGAGCAGACCGTCTGGAAGGGTCGCCGCTGGTCTGCTGCAAATGCCTATCTGAAACCGGCGCTCAGACGCGAAAACTGCAATATCGTGCGCGGACTTGCCGCCCGGGTGGTATTTGAGGACGGCCGCGCCACTGGTGTCGAACTGATCCGCGGCGGCAAGACCGAGATCATTCGGGCCCGGCGCGAGGTCGTGCTGGCCGCGTCCTCGATCAACTCGCCCAAATTGCTGATGTTGTCCGGGATTGGCCCGGCGGCGCATCTGGCAGAGCATGGAATCGACGTGGTTGCAGATCGGCCTGGCGTCGGCGCGAATCTGCAGGACCATCTGGAGCTTTACATCCAGCAGGCGTCGCTGCAGCCAATCACGCTGTACAAGCACTGGAACCTGATCAGCAAAGGTCTGATCGGCGCACAATGGCTGTTCACCAAGACCGGTCTTGGGGCATCGAACCAATTTGAAAGCGCAGCATTCATCCGGTCGCGCCCCGGCGTGGAATATCCCGATATTCAGTATCACTTCCTGCCCATGGCGGTGCGATATGACGGTCAGGCTGCCGCCGAAGGGCACGGCTTTCAAGCCCATGTGGGTCCGATGCGCTCACCTTCGCGCGGGGCGGTCACGCTGCGGTCACACCGGCCCGAGGACGCGCCGGTCATTCGGCTCAACTACATGAGCCACGAACAGGATTGGGAAGATTTCCGAACCTGCATCCGTCTGACACGCGAGGTTTTTGGCCAGAACGCGTTCGAACCCTTTGCCGGAAAGGAAATCCAGCCCGGCACCGCGGTGCAAACGGATGAAGAGCTGAACGGTTTCATCGCCGAACACGCAGAAAGCGCCTATCACCCCTGCGGAACTTGCCGAATGGGGCGGGCGGATGACAAACATGCCGTTGTCGATCCGCAGGGACGTGTGATCGGCGTCGAAGGGTTGCGTGTCGCGGACAGCTCGGTGTTCCCACAGATTACCAATGGCAACCTGAACGCGCCGTCAATCATGGTGGGCGAGAAAGTCTCGGATCATCTGCTGGGCAAAGATCCCTTGCCCAAAGCGAATGACAGGCCCTGGATTCATCCGAACTGGCAGCGCAGCAGCGTTGACCGGGTGCCGGGTTGGAACCTTTCAGTGCACCGCGAGTGGGGAAGTTCCTAAGATCTCTGAAAACTTGATCCGGGTCAAAGTGGTGCGCTCGGGACATCCCTAACACTTGAACATACCGCCAAGAAAAGGAGCGAACAGGATGTCCCACACCCCGCATGAGCTTGCCGAAGAATTCCCAGACAAGGTCGAACTGATGAGCCAGCTCAAACAGTCAAACGCGCATTTTGCGCGGCTGTCGGATGAATATCACGAGGTGAACCGCACGGTACATCGGGCAGAAACCAATGTCGCGCCAGTGGAAGAATTGGCTGAGGTTGATCTGCGCAAGAAACGTGCCGCTCTCAAGGATGAAATCTGGGCCATTCTGTCCAAGGCGTGACGCACGCGGCGGGGCCGCCTCGTCCCGTTCCGGTTCGCAATTTGGTTCTGCAGGGTCAGGTCACTTCATAGGGCAGGGTACCGCGCGTATGTGCATCAATGGTTAACCGACGTTCCAGCGGTGGCACGGACCGCTGGTGGCAGGTCTGACGCTCGCAAATACGGCACGAAATTCCGATCGGCTCGTAGGCGCTGGCGTTGTTGATGTCGAGGTTGTCGGCATAAACCAGCGCCTCGGCATGGCGCGTCTCGCACCCCAGCGCGATGGCGTATCGCCGCACTGGCGCACCGAACGAGCCGCCAGACTTGGACACGTCGCAAGCCAGCGAAATGTAACGCACTCCATCCGGTGTCTCGGCCAGTTGGCGCAGGAAATGTCCGGGCGTTTCAAAGGCACGGTGAACGT
This sequence comes from uncultured Ruegeria sp., assembly GCA_963422555.2. Classification (GTDB taxonomy): domain Bacteria; phylum Pseudomonadota; class Alphaproteobacteria; order Rhodobacterales; family Rhodobacteraceae; genus Ruegeria. The sequence continues at coordinate 15,908 of CAXXPZ010000060.1, read as the reverse complement.
TCCATAGCGGGCAGGCACCGCCAAAGCGGGCAAACTGCAGCCGTGTGGCCGAATGACGCTTGGTGATTGTACCGGCCTGATCGACGCGGACAAAGAAAAACGGAATGCCCTTTGCGCCCGGACGCTGCAGCGTGGATAGCCGATGCGCAATCTGCTCGATTGACGCCCCGAACCGGTTGCTGAGCAGTTCCAGATCATGGCGCGCGTCTTGCGCGGCGGCCAGAAACGTGGCGTAGGGCATCAGCGACGCGCCAGCGAAATAGTTGGCCAGCCCGATTTTGGCGATGGACCGTGCCTCTTCGCTTTGGAATTTGGCGAAATCCAGCGTCGCTTCAAGCAGCTTGTCCTGACTGATCAGTGCCACTTGCAACAGCAGTTGGAAAACCTGGGTCTGTGGCGCGGCGCGCGACGACATGCGGAGGGTCTTGCCCACCGCATCATAGCTGCGCAGCGTTTCGATATCAGCAAAGCTGACCTGAATTCCCCGCTCCGAAAGGGCGCTGATTGCAGCCTGCCGAATGCCGCCCGCGTCAACCGCCTGTGAGGCAAAGCGTTCGGCTGCGCGGTCGACGGCGTCGATATAGTTGTCGCAATAGTGGAAAAAGTCGCGCACCTCTTCCCACGGGCTGGCCTGAATTCGGGCGTCCTCTCGCCCCAACGCCTCATCCAGTGATGCAAGCCGTTCGTGGGTTTGACGATAGGTGCGGTGCAGTTCGATAAACGCGCGGGCCAGTGCAGGCGCGTTCGAGGCGGTCAGCCGCAGTTCCGCCAGCGGCGGCATGCTGTCCGCGAACAAGGGGTCAGCCAATGCCTCGCGCATATCTGAAACCAGCCTCTCGCTGTCGCCGGTGCTTAGCTCGGTGACATCCATCCCGAACTCCTGCGCCAGCGCCAGCACAACCGTGGTCGAGATCGGCCGGTTGTTGTTTTCCATCTGGTTCAGGTAGGGCAGGGATACGCCAAGCTTTGCAGCGAATTCCTTTTGCGTCAGGGTCAGACGGGTTCGCATCTCGCGTAGCTTAGCGCCTGCATACAGTTTTTGGGTCGCCATGGCGTGCCTTTGCAGATTTACTGAATCCGGAAGCTAACTTTGCAAACCCGATTTCGTAAGCGATTACAGACCCAGTTGTCGTTCGCGCCAGATAACAGAGTTGATTGCGACAATCGCAAGGGCCGAGGTGCCCAGCATCAGCCACAGCAGCGGCATCGCGCCAGTCTCGCGGGTCAGCAAAGCGCCCGCCAACGCGCTGAGCACCGCGCCGCCGCCTAGCATGATTGCGCCGCTCAACCCTGATGCGGTGGCGGCCAGGTGTGGACGCACCGACAGTGATCCGGCTGTTGCGTTTGGAATGGACATGCCGTTGCCAAGGCCCACAAAGGTCATGAACCCAAAAAAGCTGAGCGCGGTTCCCATATCTGCCAGAAACAATGCGGCGGACAGGATCACCCCGATCGCATTCAGCCAGCAGCCATACAGAACCATCTTGTTGACGCCAAGCCGCACCGAATATCGCCCGCTGATGAAGTTGCCGAAGAAATATCCGATTGCGGGCGCTCCGAAATAGACACCGACTTCGGATGCGCTCATGCCAAAAACGACGGTCCCGATAAACGGCGCGCCGCCCAAATAGGCAAAAAAAGCACCCGAAGACAGGCCGGACGACAGGGAATAGCCCCAAAATCTCGGTGATTTGAGCAGTTCGGGATATTCGCGGAACTGTTGTATCAGGGTCTTGCCGCTTTTGACTGCCGTTTTGCCAAAGTCAAAATAAGTCAGGACAAGGGTCAGTGCGGCCAGGACAAAGGGCAGCCAGAAATTCGCTTTCCAGCCAAATCCTTCTTCAAGAAACCCGCCAATGGCGGGGCCAATCATGGGTACAACAGCCATGCCCATGGTCACATAGCCAATCATCGACGCGGCCTGGTCCTGTGAATACATGTCGCGCACGGCTGCACGGCTGAGTACGATGCCCACGACGATTACGGCCTGACACATTCTGAAGGTTAGAAATACTTCGGCACTCGGCGCATATATGCAGCCAAGAGTGGCCACCAGAAACAGGGCCAGCCCCCACAATAGAACCGGCCGCCGACCGGCCTTGTCGGCAATCGGGCCGATCAGAATTTGCAGCACCGCATTGACCAAAAGATACAGCGCAATCGACAGCTGCATGACTTTATAGTCGGCCTCGAAATGCAGGGCCATATTGGGCAGGCTGGGCAGGAACAGGTTCATGCTCAGCGCGGACAACCCGGACAGCAGCACAAGCGTGGTGATCGTCGGTGGAGACCGATGCGTGGAAAGAGAACTAGACGGCATAGTTCACATGTATAGGAGGGTTTGTGGGGATTGCCATTCGTCTTTGCGTTTCAAAGCGATACTTAGCAACTTTGCGATATTCTGTGCGCGAGTTTCCGATAATATGCAAATTTGCCGAATAGTCCTTTAGGCAACGTTGCCTAGCAGATATGGTCGCGCCAAATTTCACAGGGGATTATCGCCATGAAAGACATCCTTTCCGAGCTTGAAGACCGCCGAAACAATGCGCGTCTGGGTGGCGGGCAAAAACGGATCGATGCACAGCACGCGCGGGGCAAACTGACTGCGCGCGAACGGATCGAATTGCTGGTGGACGAAGGCAGCTTTGAAGAGTTCGACATGTTTGTCAGCCATCGCTGCACCGATTTCGGCATGGAGAATCAAAGACCTGCCGGAGACGGGGTTGTGACCGGATGGGGCACGATCAACGGTCGGATGATCTATGTGTTTTCGCAGGACTTCACCGTATTCGGCGGCTCGCTGTCGGAAACCCATGCACAGAAGATCTGCAAGATCATGGATATGGCTATGCAGAATGGCGCGCCTGTGATTGGTATCAATGATTCAGGCGGGGCGCGAATCCAGGAAGGTGTGGCGTCACTGGCCGGCTATGCCGAGGTGTTTCAACGCAACATCATGGCCTCGGGCGTTGTGCCGCAGATCAGCGTTGTCATGGGACCCTGCGCGGGCGGCGCGGTCTACAGCCCGGCCATGACGGATTTCATCTTTATGGTCAAAGACACGTCTTACATGTTCGTGACCGGACCCGACGTTGTCAAAACAGTGACAAACGAGGTTGTCACAGCCGAGGAACTGGGTGGTGCTTCGACCCATACCAAGAAGTCCTCGGTCGCCGATGGCGCGTTCGAAAACGATGTCGAGGCGTTGGCCGAGGTTCGGCGTCTGGTCGATTTCCTGCCGCTCAACAACCGCGAAAAGCCCCCTGTGCGCCCGTTCTTTGACGAGCCGGGCCGGCTTGAGACGTCGCTGGACACGTTGATCCCGGACAATCCGAATACGCCCTACGATATGAAGGAACTTATCACCAAAGTGGCGGATGAGGGCGATTTCTACGAAATTCAGGAAGACTATGCCAAGAATATCATCACCGGATTCATCCGGCTTGAGGGGCAGACGGTCGGCGTGGTGGCCAACCAGCCGATGGTTCTGGCGGGTTGTCTGGATATCGACATCTCTCGCAAAGCGGCGCGGTTCGTGCGGTTCTGCGACTGCTTTGAAATACCAATCCTGACGCTTGTCGATGTTCCGGGCTTTTTGCCGGGGACCTCGCAGGAATACGGCGGCGTGATCAAGCATGGCGCCAAGCTGCTGTTCGCCTATGGCGAAGCGACGGTACCAAAGGTGACGGTCATCACGCGCAAGGCTTATGGCGGTGCCTATGACGTGATGGCGTCGAAACACCTGCGCGGGGATTTCAACTATGCCTGGCCCACAGCCGAGATCGCGGTGATGGGTGCCAAAGGCGCGACCGAGATCATTCATCGCGCCGATCTGGGCGACGCGGAAAAGATCGCGCAGCATACGCAGGATTACGAGGATCGGTTCGCCAACCCGTTTGTCGCGGCAGAACGCGGCTTTATCGACGAGGTGATCATGCCACAGTCGACCCGACGCCGTGTGTCCCGGGCCTTTGCCAGCCTGCGCAACAAGCAGCTGACAAATCCGTGGAAAAAGCACGACAACATTCCTTTGTAAAAGGCGCGGGTGCTAAAATATCACCCGTCCAATCCAACACGTCACCGACAGGAAGCCAAAGCACCAATCGCCGCATGACCCGCTGTTTCAGACATACCGCGCTCACTGACTGCACTACGGTTGCATCCCGGGAAAAATGCGCCTGCCGCTGGCGGTTGCGCGGTTGCAACGCTGTGCTGGCGGTGATTGCGGCGTGGTGTGCGGGGCAGGCGGTGGCGGAAAATCTGTTGCCGGTCCCGTCCGGCCAACCTGTCGAGCTGAGCAATGTTTTGCTCGATAACAACCCGGGTGAGCTGTGGGTGCGGTTTCGCTTTGTTGCGCCCAGGATCGGGTCGACCGTGGGACGCATCACCTATGATGTGGCCGTTATCGACATGGCACATCTGTGCGACGTTCTGGCCGTTCCTTATGTGGCGCAGCACGAATTGGAACCGGCCCGCATCGTCATCTCGTTCGCGGACCAACCTATCGATTTCGGCGTGTCCTCGCCCGAGACAACACAGTTCTTTGAAGCCTATCGGCTGGAACAATCCCGGTGTATCTGGGAGGGGCTCTGACCATGTTTGCAAACACGTGTAGCGTCAGAGCGTTTCATGCCAATGACGCGGCTTTGGAGGTGCGCATGACCGTCTCATCCCTGAATGGATGCCATTCACCCATGTTTTTCAACCACCGGGCGAGGGGGGAATGGCCATGTTGAAACATCGCGGATTTCCGGGCCGTCTGACCGGGACTGATTATCAGTTCACCATCCGCCGCGCCAATCCCAAAGGGGTGACGCCGCTGACCAGTCGGGAACGGTTTCGGGATCGTAAACCTGCTGACCGGCGGGCAGACACGGCATTTCTCGAAGCGCTGTGGCAGCATTTCGGTGATCAGCCCTTTGAACGCGGCAATCTGGATGCGGGACGGCTAAGCTGGCTGTTCGGGCGCGAGGTCATTGCTGGGGAGGATCCCTTTGATCCGGCAAGCTATGACGCGTTGCTGATGATCGATCTGGATGCGGCGCGCGTGTCCTTTCCAGATATCTTTGACGGGGTGCGGTAACGGTGTCTGTGGCAGCGGCAAATCAGATGTTCTGCAGTTGGGCCGCAGCGACCCCGACCGTTTCCGGGCGGGGTCGTGCGTGGGGGTCAGAAGTTCAGCTGCGCCGCAACCTGAACTCGGCTGCCGTCAAACGTCCGGCCGGTGGGCTCGTCGTTCCGCTCGCCATAGATATATTCGGCACTGAGCGTCAGGTTGTCGGTTGCCTGGTAGAAGGCGTTGACATGGATCGTCTCAAGCTCGGTAAAGGACAGGGTGCCGGTGGATGTCGGCAGATCATAGTCTTCTTTACCGTAGGCGATGCCAACATTCCATTTGGGGGTCAGGTCCTGGCGGAACTCGATGGTATAGCCGTCGACATCATTGGCCTCTCCGCCGACAATCGCATCACCGAGGCCGATCAGGTAGGGGCCCAATGCCTCGCCGTTGACGTAGTTGACCTGAAACAACCCGCCTTGCCAGAGGCGAATGGATCCGGACAACGTAAAGCCGGTCTGGTCAACCTCGTCCGTTCCGGATTGCGCCTTGCCGTACAGGACGGATGCGCGGGCCAGATAGGTGCCGTCGTTGTATTCGAGCGCGCCGGTCAGAACCGGATCATCCGAATTGGAGCCGCCGACATTTTCTTCGACCGACGCGCTGAACGTCGTGGCCGATCCGAAGGTGTTGGTATAGCGAACCTGCGGAACACGGGCAAAAGCGATACCAACAGGGCCGTTGAATTCGACCGAGGTGGGATAGGTGTCCAGCGGCATGAAGTTGGTCCTGGTCTGACCGATGATCCAGTTATCACCGATCCCGATATTGGCATGGCGCAGGCGCAGTTCAGCCGTACCGTTCGAGGCGAAAAGGTCGACCTCAAGCTGACCGCTGATATCGCCGATTCCACTGGGCGTATTGGTGCGAATCCCAATGCGCGACTGTCGGACCGTTGCACCAAAGGTGCCATCGGTCTCGGCCGAGGGTTCCCCGATGACGTTTACGAACGCCGTGTCGCCCTGGTCATATTCAAAGTCATAAAAGAAGTCGGCTTTGACATAGCCGTAGACGTCCAGAGTGGTGTTTCCGATCCTCAGATCACCGGTACCCGAGCCGGGGTTGGTTGCTTCCAAAGCTTCGACCCGGGCGCGCAGCGCGTCCAGTTCGCTTTGCGTCTGAGCATCTTGCGCCAGGGCCTGCACACCTGTCACGGAGAGCGTGCTGGCAGCAAGCAGGCTGGCGGTTTTACCCTTTATTTTCATGGGGATGTTTCCTTGTATGCGAGTGTGCACAAACAGCGTTTCACGCATGTACGCATGATGGAAATCACCAAATCGGGAGAAATCCGGCCGGAATTCTCAAGCAAAGTTGTTCCTCAGCAGCCGCGTTCTCACAGGACAGTGAGACAGTCGTCTAAGTTTTTGTTGCAGAGTGAAAAAATTTTCCTCGCAGGTGCAGCAAGGCGTGATGCGCAGATACGGCAAATTCACTGCGCAAGCGTGCTTTGTAACAGAAGTGTGACGCCAAATCCGGGCAATACAACCGATCCGGGAAAAAGAGGCATAGGCGCAAAACTGCGCGTGATTTTTCCCGATGGGCAGGTTTCAGCCGGAATCCCAATTGGAAACAATCACCGGTTGGCGCCCGAAATTGTAACATGCAATCTGTTTGGGCCGTGCGACACAACTTTGCCTGCGTCGCACATGCACCTACTATTCCGTACCCCTTCCTTCTGCGGGCAGGCTTGTGTTCCCCACATAGTCCTGTCCGCAGTTTTCTTTTTGCCGATAGCTTGCAAAAAGCAGCAAAATACTGCGCAAACTTCAAAATCCGGGGCGTTGTTATTGCATAGCAACGCCCTGATACCCCATCTGCCGCCAAAGACGCGAGCAAACCGAAAGGGGCAGACAACATGCGATTCTCGAAATTCTTATGTGCAGTGGCGACCTGTGCAGGACTTGCCGCCTGTGGCGGAACCACGGGCGAACAGGCATTGCTGGGTGGCGGCGCAGGCGCGGTTGGCGCGGCAGTCGTCAGTGCAGACCCGCTGTTTGGTGCGGTGGTCGGCGCAGCCGGTAACGTGCTGTACTGCAAGACGCAAAACACCTGTAGATAACGCAAGATCATTTGGGGCGCGTGCCGTCCCGACCGACATCATGCATCACGCCGTCGTGAGGCTTAGGCCTTGCGGCGGCGTTTTGCGTTTCCCGAATACCAAGACAAAGGACGTTCCATGTTCAACAAGATCCTGATCGCCAACCGGGGTGAAATAGCCTGCCGGGTCATCAAGACGGCCCGCAAGATGGGCATTGGCACGGTTGCCATTTATTCGGATGCCGACAAGAACGCGCTGCATGTCTCGATGGCGGATGAGGCCGTGCATATCGGCCCACCGCCCGCCAACCAGTCTTATATCGTGATCGACAAGGTGATGGAGGCGATCCGGGCCAGCGGGGCGCAGGCGGTTCATCCCGGTTATGGCTTTCTGTCCGAAAACTCGAAATTTGCCGAGGCGCTGGATGCCGAAGGCGTGGCGTTTGTCGGCCCGCCCGTCGGGGCGATTGAAAGCATGGGCGACAAGATCACCTCGAAGAAAATCGCGCAGGAGGCTGGGGTGTCGACCGTGCCCGGCTATATGGGCCTGATCGAAGACGCGGACGAGGCGGTCAAGATTTCCAACGAAGTTGGTTATCCCGTGATGATCAAGGCCAGCGCCGGTGGCGGCGGCAAGGGGATGCGGATCGCCTGGAATGACGAAGAAGCGCGCGAGGGCTTCCAGTCATCCAAGAACGAGGCGGCGAATTCCTTTGGCGATGACCGCATCTTTATCGAAAAATTCGTGACCCAGCCGCGGCACATCGAAATTCAGGTTCTGTGTGACAGCCATGGCAACGGTATCTATCTGGGTGAGCGCGAATGCTCGATCCAGCGCCGGAACCAGAAAGTGGTGGAAGAGGCCCCGTCGCCCTTCCTGGATGAAGCGACCCGCAAAGCCATGGGCGAACAGGCGGTGGCGCTGGCCAAGGCCGTCGACTACGCCAGCGCAGGCACGGTCGAGTTCATCGTTGATGGCGACAAGAAATTCTATTTCCTCGAAATGAACACGCGCCTGCAGGTGGAACACCCGGTGACCGAACTGATCACCGGCGTTGATCTGGTCGAACAGATGATCCGCGTCGCCGCAGGCGAGGCGCTAACGATCACACAGGACGATGTGACCCTGACGGGGTGGGCTATTGAAAACCGGCTGTATGCCGAGGATCCGTATCGCGGTTTCCTGCCCTCGATTGGTCGTCTGACCCGCTATCGCCCGCCGCAGGAAATCGCGGCTGGTCCTCTGCTGGTGAATGACAAATGGCAGGGTGAGGCACCTGCGGGTGAGGCCGCAGTGCGCAACGATACCGGCGTCTATGAGGGCGGCGAGATCAGCATGAATTACGACCCGATGATCGCAAAACTGTGCACCTGGGCACCGACCCGGGCGCAGGCGATCGAGGCGATGCGCGTTGCGCTCGACAGTTTCGAGGTCGAGGGCATCGGCCACAACCTGCCGTTCCTGTCGGCGGTGATGGACCATCCGAAATTCGTCAGCGGTGACATGACCACCGCCTTTATCGCCGAAGAATACCCCGATGGGTTCGACGGCGTCACCTTGCCCGAGGTTGATCTGCGCGGCATCGCGGCGTCCTGTGCGGCCATGCACCGTGTCGCGGAAATCCGTCGCACCCGCGTGTCGGGCCGAATGGACAACCATGAACGCAAGGTGGGCACCGATTGGGTTGTGACCTTGCAGGATCAGGAATTCGCGGTTGCGATTGATGCGGACAAGGACGGATCGTCTGTCACGTTTTCCGATGGCACCACGATGCGGGTCACTTCGAACTGGACACCGGGCGATCAGCTTGCCGTACTGGACGTCGATGGTAACCCGCTGGTTCTGAAGGTGGGTAAAGTGTCTGGTGGTTTCCGCATCCGCAATCGCGGCGCGGATCTTAAGGCGCATGTGCGCACGCCGCGTCAGGCGGAACTTGCAAAACTGATGCCGGAAAAACTGCCGCCCGACACCTCGAAAATGCTGCTGTGCCCGATGCCCGGCCTGATCGTGAAGATCGACGTCGAAGTAGGACAGGAAGTGCAGGAAGGGCAGGCGCTGTGCACGGTCGAGGCGATGAAGATGGAAAACATCCTGCGCGCCGAAAAGAAGGGCGTCGTGGCCAAGATCAACGCAGGCCCCGGCGACAGTCTTGCCGTGGACGATGTGATTATCGAGTTCGAATGATCATGAAAACCTCGTTGCCCGATAACCTGATGTCACCGGCGTTTCGCGCCGGCGATTTCGGGCGTGGCAACGGGGCTTACCCGCCTTCACGCCGTTCGCGAATTTCGCGTTCACGCAAGGGGGTTTTGTCGATGGACCGACCAATCTCGCGCACGCTCCAGGGTGAGGGTTTGCGCAGCTTGACCACACCGTCCTTGTCGACAAAGACCATCTGGAACCCACGCGGGCGCAGTTTTGACCGGATCGGGGATCGCGCCGATGGGTCGGTGTCGGTCAGCACGACGACATCCCGGTCTCGCATCGCCTGTTCACCGTCCAGCAGCATATCGACCTGCTGCTGGAACCTCGGGTCCGCCGGGGTATCGGCAAAGACCACGATCGGGCGGTGCGTCCACAGAAACTCGTCCAGTTCGCTGTCACCTGCAGGACGGACGAATTCATCTTCAGCAGGCGCAGCCCCATCCGCCGCCAGCGCGGCCAGTGGGAATAGTGCCGAAAAAACAAGGGCAAGCGTTCGTGTCATAGGGCCTCCTGTTGAGATGAATATAACCTCTGTGCCAGTGAATGCGACCGCCAGAATGCAGGTGGTGATCAAAAAAGTGTTCAAAGTGCCTTTGCGCGGCCCAAACCAAGACTGTGTGGGCTAGTCGCATGGAGATACTCTTGCATTTCGGTGCGCATCGCTGTGCGACCACCAGCTTTCAGGAATACATTCGCCGCAATGTTGCTGCGCTGGCAGAACAGGGCATCGCATTCTGGGGGCCAGAAGTCATTCGCGAGACTGACCTGCGTGCGCTCAAATCCCTTACGTCCCAGTCTCATGCAACGCTTCAGCGCGATCTCGACCGGTGTCAGGAACAGGGCATCAAATGCCTGCTGATCAGCGAAGAGAATTTTCTGGGCATGATGCAGCAAAACCTCAACAAAGGTGAGCTTTACCCCGAGGCAGGACTGCGGGCGCGGCTGGTGGCCGAGGCATTTGGGGGGCGTGTGACCGGGCTTGCCCTGAATATCCGGGCGATGAACACATATTGGTCTTCCGTTGCGGGTTATGCAGTGCGCAACAAAAAACATTTCGGTGCTCAAGTGCGTTGGGCAAAGATCGCACATCACCCGCGCAGTTGGCGGGACGTGATTACCGAGTTGGCCGAAGCTTTCCCAAACACACCGCTATATGTTCTGCCGTTTGAGGAATTTGCCGGCCACCCGGATGCGCAACTTGTCTCACTGCTTGGGTGTGAAGCACCGCAAAAGGCCACAGACCTGTGGCTGAGCAAAGATCAGGATCAGGACCCGCAGGGCCATCACGCAGGACAGGAAATCAAGCTGATGGCGAAGTTTGCGGATGATTTGTCGTGGCTGGAATCGGGGGCAGACGAATTGGCCCGCCTTTGCCTGCTGCAGGATACCGCGCGTGGCGACACTACGCCCGCATAGGAACGTTAAGACGAGAGGAATACGCAATGACCGATACAAAGGACTGGCAAGCGCTGGCAGAGAAAGATCTGCGCGGGCGTCCGTTGGATGATCTGACCAGGGAAACGCTGGAAGGCATTCAGGTTAAGCCGCTGTATACGCAAGATGATACGGCAGAGCTGCCGCATATGGGGTCGATGCCGGGGTTCGGGCCGTTTACCCGTGGCGTGAAGGCGACGATGTATGCAGGCCGTCCCTGGACCATCCGCCAATATGCCGGGTTTTCGACGGCCGAGGAATCGAATGCCTTCTACCGCCGCAATCTGGCCGCAGGTCAGCAGGGCGTTTCGGTTGCTTTTGATCTGGCCACCCATCGCGGCTATGACAGCGACCACCCGCGCGTCGTCGGTGATGTGGGCAAGGCCGGTGTGGCCATCGACAGCGTCGAAGACATGAAAATCCTGTTCGACGGTATTCCGCTGGACAAGGTTTCGGTCTCGATGACCATGAACGGGGCGGTGGTTCCGATCCTGGCCAGTTTCATCGTTGCAGGCGAAGAGCAGGGGCACGACAAATCGGTGCTGTCCGGAACCATTCAGAATGACATTCTGAAAGAGTTCATGGTCCGCAACACCTATATCTATCCGCCCGAACCGTCGATGAAGATCATCTCGGACATTATCGAGTTCACGTCGAACGAGATGCCGAAATTCAACTCGATCTCGATCTCGGGCTATCACATGCAAGAGGCCGGGGCGAACCTGGTGCAGGAACTGGCCTATACGCTGGCCGACGGGCGTGAATATGTCCGCGCCGCGACCGAGGCTGGGATGGATGTGGACAAGTTCGCTGGGCGGCTGTCGTTCTTTTTCGCCATCGGCATGAATTTCTTCATGGAAATCGCCAAGCTGCGGGCGGCTCGGACGCTGTGGCACCGGGTGATGACTGATTTCGGAGCCAAGTCCGAACGCTCCAAAATGCTTCGGACACATTGCCAGACTTCTGGTGTCAGCCTGCAGGAACAGGATCCGTACAACAACGTGATCCGCACAGCTTACGAGGCGATGAGCGCGGTTCTGGGCGGCACGCAATCGCTGCACACCAACGCGCTGGACGAGGCGATTGCCCTACCCACCGATTTCTCGGCCCGCATTGCACGCAACACGCAACTGGTGCTGCAGGAAGAAACCGGTGTCACCAATGTGGTCGATCCTTTGGCCGGGTCGTATTACGTCGAAAGCCTGACCAACGAGTTGGTCGAAAAGGCCTGGGCCCTGATGGAAGAGGTCGAGGAAATGGGCGGCATGACCAAGGCCGTCGCCTCCGGGATGCCAAAACTGCGGATCGAGGAAAGCGCGGCCCGTCGTCAGGCCATGATCGACCGGGGTGAAGAGGTGATCGTCGGCGTCAACAAATACCGCAAGGATCAGGAAGACCCGATCGACATTCTGGATGTCGACAATGTCGCTGTGCGCGAGGCGCAGGTGGCAAGGCTGGACCGTATCCGCGCCACGCGGGACGAAGCAGCCTGCCAACAGGCACTGGACACCCTGACAAATACCGCCCGCGAGGGTGGAAACCTGCTGGCCGCCGCGGTTGAGGCCGCCCGCGCCCGTGCATCCGTAGGAGAGATCAGCATGGCAATGGAAAAGGAATTCGGTCGCCACCGCGCCGAAGTGAAAACGCTGGCCGGTGTCTATGGTGCCGCTTATGAAGGCGATGAAGGGTTCGCGGCAATCCAGAAATCCATTGAAGAATTCGCCGAGGCCGAAGGACGCCGCCCGCGTCTGTTGGTGGTCAAAATGGGACAGGACGGGCATGACCGTGGCGCCAAGGTCATTGCCACTGCCTTTGCCGATATCGGCTTTGACGTGGATGTGGGCCCGCTGTTCCAGACCCCGGCCGAGGCCGCACAGGACGCGGTGGACAATGACGTGCATGTCGTGGGCATTTCCTCGCAGGCAGCCGGGCACAAAACCCTGGCGCCGCAACTGGTCGAAGAGTTGAAGAAAGCCGGTGCTGAAGACATCATCGTCATCTGCGGTGGCGTGATCCCGCAGCAGGACTACCAGTTCCTTTACGACCACGGGGTCAAGGCGATCTTTGGTCCGGGTACGAACATTCCCGAGGCGGCACAGGACATCCTGCGTCTGATTGGTACGGCGCGGGGCTAATACGCGGATTGCGGGAAACGAGATTTTTCGACGAAAAATCTTGTGCTACAACGCTGTTGTCGAATGCCCTATCCAAAAGGGGCGGCGCTAATTCGCGCTGCCCTTTTCGACAAAAGGAGCACGCCGATGCAGTTGGATCATATAGCCGTCTCAGGTGAAACACTGGAGGCCGCAACCGCGCATGTGGAACAAGCCCTCGGCGTTCCGCTGCAGCAGGGTGGCAAACACGCAAAGTTCGGGACCTACAATCGATTGCTCGGGCTGGAGGACGGCCTGTATCTCGAGGCAATCGCGGTCGACCCGGATGCGCCTCAGCCCGATCAACCACGCTGGTTTGATCTGGACCGGTTCTCCGGGTCCGCTCGCCTGACCAATTGGATTTGCAGGGTACCTGATATCGAGGCTGCCACAATGCCCGGTGGACCTGTCGCGCCGATAGATCTGGATCGGGGCGCTTTGCGTTGGCGCATGGCGCTGCCACCGTCCGGACGACTGCCATATGACAACCAGTATCCGGCGCTTATCCAGTGGCAGGGGGATTTGCACCCCGCGCGCATGCTGCAGCCCAGTGGCATTCGATTGCGGCGACTGGTTATCTTTCACCCCGAAGCGCTGGAATTGGCGAAACTGCTGGGGCAGGTGGATTTGATCCAGTTCGACACCGGCCCCGTCGCGATGCGGGCAAAGTTCGACACGCCCTGGGGCGTGCGCATTCTGGAATGAAGATCCGACCAGCCGAGCCGACAGATGCGGCAGCGATATCTGTGATCGCCAACGCGATTATCACAGAAAGCCTGATCACCTTCACCACCGAGTTGCGTTCGCCGGAGAGCGTTGCGTCTGATATCAAGGCGCGACAGGGGCATTTTCTTGTGGCCGAGTTGAACGAGCAGGTTGCCGGTTTTGCCACCTACGGCCCGTTTCGATCCGGGCCGGGCTACGCGCGTACCCGCGAACACTCGATTCAATTGGCACCCCAGGCACGTGGCAAAGGCATTGGTCGCGCATTGATGACCACGCTCGAAGACGCAGCGCGCGCCGATAGGATCCATGTGCTGGTCGCGGGGATTTCGTCGGCTAACCCAAAGGCTATAGAATTCCATGCAGCTCTTGGGTTTATTGAGGTTGGACAGATGCCGCAGGTCGGGCGCAAATGGGGGCGATGGCTGGATCTGGTGTTGATGCAGAAAATTCTTGTCACTGAGTGATCTGTCGCACCTGACAGCCGCGACTGGGCGCGTTAGGGTGCGCTCATGTCGATCTGGACCAGAATATCCGATGCGCTCAGCGCACTTGCACAAGGCGAAAGCCTAACGGCAGTTTTTGAGAAGCTGCGCACCCCACCGGAACGCTCGGTGGCCTTTGCCATTGCGGTCATTGCCCTGGGTGCCAAGATGGCCAAGGCCGACGGGCAGGTGACGCGCGACGAGGTCACCGCGTTTCGCGAAGTGTTCCAGATCGCCCGTGATGACGAGGATGGCGCGGCCCGCGTATTCGACATGGCGCGCACTGATGTGGCAGGCTATCAGGATTACGCCCGCAAAATCTCGCACATGTTTGCGGATGACAGCACCACACTGTGCGATTTGATGGAGGGGCTGTTTCATATCGCCATGGCCGATGGGTTCTATCACCCCAACGAGAACGAATTCCTCGAAGAGGTCAGCCGCATCTTTGGTCAGACCGAAGCGCAGTTCATGGCCTTGCGGGCGCGATTCGTGCCGGATGCACCAAACGACCCCTATACTGTATTGGGCGTTGCCCGTGACCTGCCCCTGCCGGAGATCAGAAAAATCTGGCGCCAACTGGTGCGCGAGACGCATCCCGATGCAATGATGGCGCGTGGGGTGCCGGAAGAGGCCGTGCGCCTGGCCGAGAAAAAGATGATCGATATCAACCGCGCCTGGGATGAAATCAACGGCGCAAAGGTCTGAGCCATGCGTCTGGCGACTTACAATGTCGAATGGTTCGCCAACTTGTTTGATCGCGATGATGAACTGATTGCCGATGGCAGCTGGTCAGGGCGGCATAACATCACCAAGGTGCAGCAGATAGAGGCGATCGCCAAGGTTCTGACCGCCGTGGACGCAGATGCGATCCTGATCGTCGAAGCGCCCAATACCGGCAAATCGCAAAACACCGTCCGCGCCCTGCAGCGATTTGCCGAAGTGTTTGGTCTGAGAACCTCACATGCGGTGATGGGTTTCCCCAACGATACACATCAGGAACTGGCGCTGCTATATGATCCCACCGTGCTGACCCCGCGGCATGACCCTGTGGGGGAACCGGCAAACGAGACTGGCAGCCGGGACGCCCCGCGATTTGATACCATCTTTCGTATCGATCTGGATGTGGATGCAACCGAGGATCTGGTACGCTTTTCAAAACCTCCGATGGAACTGGCGGTTCAGACGGTCTCGGGCCAGATCATGCGTCTGATCGGTGTGCATCTGAAGTCAAAGGCGCCGCATGGGGCGGCCTCACGGGATGAGGCGATCCGGATTTCGATTGCCAACCGGCGCAAGCAATTGGCGCAGGCTATTTGGCTGGCCCAACGGGTCGAGGCGCATATAGCCACGTCCGAGTCGGTCATTCTGCTGGGCGATCTGAACGATGGTCCCGGACTGGATGAATTCGAAAATCTGTTTGGACGGTCTTCGGTCGAGATTTTGCTGCAGGCAGGCCTGTATGACCCCCATGCAGTGCAGAGCCATGGCCAGGGACCAGGGGGCGCGCTGTCGACTGCACGGTTCGCGCGCCCCAAAGATCAGTTTCTTGAGGCTCTGTTGGATTACATCATGGTGAGCCACGATTTGCGCGCTCTTCGACCGAATTGGAGGATCTGGCATCCATTTCGGGATACGGCCTGTTGGAGCGACGCGGAACTGCAGGATGCGCTGCTGGACGCCTCGGATCATTTTCCGGTCACACTGGACATCGATCTGTGACCTTTCAACGGGGACGACCATCCCCTATATTT
>CAXXPZ010000059.1:0-13575 GCA_963422555.2 uncultured Ruegeria sp. | reverse complement strand
CACACCGCCCCATGCAGGGCGCGCGCAACACGCGAACCTGAGATGCGTCCAAACCATCCTCCAGCGCCTTCTGCAGCTGTTGGGCACCAGCCATTTCACAGGACAGGGAATCGCAGACCCGAATTGTCAACGCGGGCGGAGGAGTCTCGTCTTCTTTCACCACATCAAAATGGGCGTAGAAGGTCGCGGTCTCATAAATCTCGGCTTGTCCGATCCGCATTTCAACCGCCAATGCGGCGATATGATCTGCACTGATATGGCCATGCGCGTCTTGAATCAAATGCAGGAACTCGATCAGCAGATCGCGGCGGCGCGGGCGCTCGCCCAGCAGGCGCGTGATCTCGGCCTGCGCCGCATCCGTGAACTGACGGCCTTTGGGCGTGTGCCGCCCCTTGCCTTTACCTGACTTCCAGACGCCCTTGGGGTGCGCCTGATGGCTTGGTATCTAATGGTGCCATGATGCCCTCCGATTGAGACCCGTGTCTCATCAGATCAGCATATCGTCAAATTGCATATCTCAATTGCACGATAACGACAGATTATCACCGCAAAGACGTCACAACGGCTCGTAACGCCGCAACTGTCGGCAATTCCGGGTCTCGCGACAACGTGGCCAGACAAATTGGTTTGCTGACAACCGGATCGACCAGCGGTAACACGCGCGTTCCCTTTAGATCGCCCAGCGCGCGCACCAGAACGCGTGGAACAACGGTGGCGGCCAGCCCTTCGCGCGCCATGACCATCGCTGCAGTAAATCCGCTGGTTTCAGCGACAACATCCGGATGCAGCCCCTGTTCGGCAAAAATCCGGTCCAGTATGCGCCGGTTCTGCATTTGCGGCTCCAGCAGGGTGATGGGGAATTCGGCAACCTGCGCCCAGGGAATCGGCCCGGTTGCATCGGTCATGTGCGTGGGCACCAGCAGGACATAGGTCTCTTCATACAAAGGCTGAACCTGCCGCAAATCGGTGCCGATGCTGTCGCCATAGGTCACGCCCGCATCCAGACTGCCCTCGTCCAACCGGTGCTGAATGGCCGTGGCGGACAGGGTTTCGATCCGCGTGATAATCCGCGGATGCGCCTGCCGCAGACGTTTGGTGAGGCGTCCGGTAAAGGCCACGGCCGTCGGAATCACCCCAAGGATCAGCGTTCCGGTGATCTCTCCGCGCGTTGCCAGAACCTGCTGCTCCAGCGCCTTGGTGTCGTCGAGTATACGCCGCGCCCGCTGCACGATCATCTCGCCCTCTTCGGTCAGGCCCTGAAACCGGTTGGCGCGGCGGACAATCGAAACACCCAAGCGGTCTTCCAGGTTGCGGATACGCATCGAAAACGCAGGCTGCGAAATCCCGCATTCCTGCGCCGCTTTGGCAAAATGCCGGTGCCGCGCCAAAGCGGTGAGCAATTGCAGGTCGCGGAGTTCGATCATTCGACAGTATTCCAAAGCCAGGCCAGAAGGTCACTTTAGCCGCAATTGCGACGAGGAAAAGGTTCTGTGGCGAAGATCAGGTTAGACGCAGAGCGTAAATATTGTTAAGATACCCCTCATCCCCAATGCGGAATTGGGTTTCGCCGATGTGCTTGAACCCTTGTCCAAGATAGAATGTGATGGCCGGGGCATTCTCGGCGTTGGTCGTCAACCAAACCGCACGTCGCCCCTTGCAATACTCCAATGCGGCGGCCAACAGGTGCTTCCCGATACCTTCACCATGATGGCGGGGTTGAACGTAAAAGGTCGATATCTCCATACCCGACCACCCGGCTACTGGGGTACTGCGCGCGGGTGAGACACGAATGAACCCGACAACTCCCTCTTCCTTTTCAGAGACCAGAATAAACTCATCCGGGTCACGAATAAGGTCGGTGATCTTGGATGGCGTAAATTCCGACAGAGCATAATCCGCAAAAAATGCGTTGACCCCATGCCTGAGGTACGTGCCGATCCAAACCTCAATCGAAATTGCCGCGATGCTGGACGCATCTGACATTTCTGCTTTTCGAAGCGTCAACGAGCGAACGCTAGGTATTGAACAGGAAGTGCATCACATCGCCGTCCTTGACGATGTATCCCTTGCCCTCAGCCCGCATTTTACCGGACTCCTTGGCACCCTGCTCACCATTGGCGGCGATATAGTCGTCATAGGCGATGGTTTCGGCGCGGATAAAGCCCTTTTCGAAATCCCCGTGGATCACACCAGCGGCTTGCGGGGCGGCGGTGCCGGTGCGGATGGTCCAGGCGCGGGCCTCTTTCGGGCCGACGGTGAAATAGGTTTCCAGTTTCAGCAGGTCGTAGCCTGCTTGGATCAGACGGTCGAGGCCGGGCTCTTCCAAACCCATTTCCTCAAGGAACATCTGCGCCTCGTCCTCTTCCAGCAGGCTGATCTCTTCTTCGATCTTGGCGCTGATGACGACGTGAGAGTTACCCTGCGCTGCCGCCATTTCGGCCACGCGGGCGGAATATTCGTTACCCTCGGCCGCTTCCTCCTCGGCGACGTTGCAGACATAGAGCACCGGCTTGGTGGTCAACAGTTGCAGCATATTCCAGGCTTTGGCGTCCTCGTCAGACACCTCGACCAGGCGTGCGGGCTTGCCGCTTTCCAGCATGGCTTGCGCCTCAACCAACAGACGATCCTGCTGCTGCGCCTCTTTGTCATTGCCTTTCAGCTTGCGCACCAGATTGGCGCGGCGCTTTTCGATGCTTTCCAGATCGGCCAGCATCAATTCGGTCTCGATTGTGTCGGCATCGGCCACGGGGTCGACGCGGCCATCCACATGGGTCACGTCGCCATCTTCGAAACAACGCAGCACATGGGCAATCGAATCCGTCTCGCGGATATTGGCCAGAAACTGGTTGCCCAGCCCTTCACCCTTTGAGGCACCTTTGACCAGCCCGGCGATATCCACGAAGGTCATCCGCGTCGGAATGATCTGTTTCGAGCTGGCAATCGCCGCCAGCTTGTCCAGCCGGTCATCGGGCACGGCCACGTCACCCACGTTGGGTTCGATGGTGCAGAACGGGAAATTCGCCGCCTGCGCGGCCGCGGTCTTGGTCAACGCATTGAAGAGGGTCGACTTGCCCACATTCGGCAAACCAACAATTCCCATTTTAAAGCCCATGACGGCCTCCTGATACCATTCGAGCGCTGCTTCTATGCAGGTCGGGGGGGATGCGCAAGGCAATGGTCGCTCGGGACATCTGATGATCGTCACGCAACACTAACGAACAGTCACTCATTTGTGCGCTTGCGAACATTGAAATCCGCCATCTAGAATCCTCAAGTAACCAGTTGAATTAAGACCAATACGGAAAGTTTGCCATGAAATCCTTGTTCGTTGCCCTTGTACTCATTCTGGTCTCCTCAGCTGCTCAGGCTCAATCTGTTGTCTTTGGGGCCGGTTATTCCGACTTTTCCGACAGCGACGCCAAGGATCAGGCCATGGTTGCGTTGGAGTACCAGCACAGACCTTTTTATGAGGCTAAACGCCTGTCCGCGACGTGGGGCGGCGCCCTGACAGTGGACGAAGCCGGGGATGTACATGTCGGTGTTGGCCTGATCGGGTTCTACACTTTTGCCGATCGCTGGTTCCTGGAGGGCAGCGTCATGCCAGGCTATTTCTCGGAATCTGAACAGTTGAATGATCTGGGTGGCGAGTTTCAAATTCGCAGCCTGTTTGCGGTGGGCTATACGCTGAACAGCGGCAACAGAGTATCCGCCGCGATCACGCACAAATCCAACGCAAGCACGCAGGATGACAACCCCGGCGTCAACTCGTTCTTGCTGCGTTATCATTACGCGTTCTGAGGTCCGACACTCGAACCGGGATTGATTTTCGGGCAAAGTTTCTGCACATCAGGTCGAAACCTGTATGCAAGGACCGCAGATGACCCGTATCGACGCCAAGTTCGCAGCCCTGAAAGATCAGGGGAAAAAGGCATTCGTCTCTTATATCATGGCCGGAGACCCGGATTATGACACCTCGCTTGCGTTGGTTAAGGGGCTGCCCGGTGCTGGCGTTGACGTGATCGAGCTGGGCCTGCCCTTTACCGACCCGATGGCGGACGGCCCAACCATTCAGGCCGCCGGACAAAGGGCGCTGAATGGCGGCATGACGCTGCGGCGCACGCTGGATCTGGCGCGGGCGTTTCGGGAAACAGACGATACGACACCGATTGTTCTGATGGGGTATTACAACCCGATCTACAGCCATGGCGTTGATGCGTTTCTGGCCGATGCCAAGGCTGCGGGGATTGACGGTCTGATTGTTGTCGACCTGCCCCCGGAAGAGGACGAAGAGCTTTGCCTGCCCGCGCAGGCGGCCGGTCTGAACTTTATTCGTCTGGCCACGCCGACAACCGACGACACGCGCTTGCCGCGCGTCATGCAGAACACGTCGGGTTTTGTCTATTATGTCTCAATCACCGGCATTACAGGCGCTGCCGAGGCAGAGGCCACTGATGTCGGTCCCGAAGTATCCCGGATCAAAGCCGCCACAGACCTGCCGGTCATCGTGGGCTTTGGTATCAATACCCCCGAGAAATCCAAGGCCATCGCGACGGTTGCCGATGGTGCGGTCGTCGGATCTGCAATTGTCAGCCAGATCGGCACAGGCAAACCGGTCCCGGAGGTGCTGGAATTTGTCAAATCGCTTGCGGATGGCGCCCATTCTGCCTGACACATCAAGAGTTTGACACTTGCCGGATCACCGCAGCGGACACAAGTTCGCTGCGGCCTTTTTATGCCTACGCGGCAAGGAACCACATCTTCGGGTCATTGCCGCGTGCGAAAATGATTGGTAAAGAAACCTAACCAATCCTGCGAAGGCCTGAACCATGCCTGTCATTACCAACATTGAAGGCCTCAAACGGATCTATGAGCGCCGCGTGCCGCGCATGTTCTTTGACTATACCGAAAGCGGCAGTTGGACCGAGCAGACATTTCGCGAAAACACCTCGGATTTCGAAGATATCCGCCTGCGTCAACGCGTAGCGGTGGACATGGCAGGACGCTCGACAGCCTCACAGATGATCGGCGAAGATGTCGCGATGCCTGTTGCATTGGCACCGGTCGGGTTGACCGGCATGCAACACGCTGATGGTGAGATCAAAGCTGCAAGGGCTGCGGAGGCATTTGGTGTACCCTTTACCCTGTCGACCATGTCGATCAACTCGATCGAAGATGTGGCCGAAGCAACCAGCAAACCCTTCTGGTTCCAGCTATATACCATGAAGGACGAGGATTATGTCGGACGCCTGATCCAACGCGCGAAAGACGCCAAATGTTCGGCGCTGGTCATTACGCTGGACCTGCAAATCCTGGGGCAACGCCACAAGGACCTGAAAAACGGCCTGTCTGCGCCGCCAAAATTGACGCCCAAAACCATCGCCAACCTGATGACGAAATGGGCCTGGGGCATAGAAATGCTGGGGGCCAAGCGGCGGGAATTTGGCAATATCGTCGGCCATGTCGACACGATCACCGACACGTCCTCGCTTGGCACATGGACGGCCGAACAATTCGACCCCAGCCTAGATTGGGGCAAGGTCGAAAAGCTGATGGAGCAATGGGGCGGCAAGGTGATCCTCAAAGGTATTCTGGATGCCGATGACGCGCGGATGGCCGCCAAGTTGGGTGCGGACGCCATCATCGTCTCGAACCACGGTGGCCGCCAGCTGGACGGCGCGCTCAGCTCGATCCGCGTCCTGCCTGAAATCGTGGATGCTGTTGGTGGCGATGTCGAAGTGCACCTGGACAGCGGTATTCGTTCGGGTCAGGACGTTTTGAAGGCTTTGGCGTTGGGTGCCAAGGGGACCTTTATCGGTCGCGCCTTTATCTATGGGTTGGGTGCCATGGGCCAGCAGGGCGTAACCACCGCGCTGGAAGTCATTCAAAAGGAGATCGACACAACCATGGCATTGTGCGGAGAGCGCACGGTCAGTAATCTGGGCCGCCATAATCTGCTGATCCCGGAAGATTTTGGTGGGCGCTGGCAAAGCTGACCTTTTGGTGTGATGCGAGCGGCCCAGTTGGGGGCGCTGCCCCCGTCGCAGCAAGCTGCGCCTCCCCCGAGGTATTTAGAGCCAGATGAAGCATGGGGATCTGTTCTTCATCTGGCCCCAAATACCTCGGAGCGCGAGGCAGAGCCTCGCAAAATAAGGGTCAAAAACCCCTTTCCAATCTGGATGAATCAAGCTAAGGACGCGGCTTCACGCGGGCATACAGCCTTGGAGGATGCCCGCCCTAACATTGGAGATTTATCATGGCTGGTGAGATTCCTGATCTCGTAGCTCTGGAACGGACGGGGACAGGCAAGGGCGCCGCTCGTCAGGCACGTCGCGACGGCATGGTTCCGGGGATTGTATTTGGTGGCGACAAAGACCCGCTGCCGATCCAGATTCCGTTCAACGAACTGTTCAAGCGCCTGAAAGCGGGCCGGTTCAAGTCAACCCTGTGGAACCTGAAGGTTGAAGGCCAGGAAGACGTGCGCGTCATCTGCCGCGACGTTCAGCGTGACATTGTCAAAGACCTGCCGACCCACCTGGACCTGATGCGCCTGCGTCGGACCACAAAGATCGCGCTGTTCATTCCGGTTGAATTCATCAACGAAGAAGAAGCGCCCGGCATCAAGAAGGGCGGCGTTCTGACCGTTGTCCGTCCTGAAATCGAACTGATGTGCACCGCCGGTGACATCCCTGAAAAGATCGTCATTGATCTGACAGGCATGGAAATCAACGACGTTGTAACCATTTCGGCGGTTGAACTGCCGGTCGGCACCAAGCCGACCATCGACCGTGATTTCGTTATCGCCAACGTTTCCGCACCAACCGGTCTGGCGACCAGTGAGGACGAAGACGGCGAAGACGGCGAAGTCGCAGCTGACGAAGTCGAAGTTGTCGGCAAGGAAGAAGCAGAAGAATAAATCCGGGTTAGACAATCTGGATTTTGAAACGGGCTTCTTTCAGAAGCCCGTTTTTCTTTTGGCAGGATCGGGGTGGAAACCCAATGACGATCCATGCCATCAACCAAGGGCAATTTCTGCGCGAAATACATGAGGACGACGCGATGAAACTGTTCGTCGGTTTGGGAAACCCCGGATCCAAATATGCCGGCAACCGGCACAATATCGGCTTTATGGCCTTGGACAGGATTGCGCAGGATCATGGCTTTGGTCCGTGGAAGTCCAAGTTTCAGGCCCAATTGGCTGAGGGCCGGCTGGGCGGCGAGAAGGTTTTGCTGATCAAGCCCCAGACATTCATGAACCGCTCGGGCCAATCCGTGGGTGAGGCGATGCGGTTCTACAAGCTCGACTCGACGGATGTGACCGTTTTTCATGACGAACTGGATCTTGCCCCGGGCAAGGTGCGGGCCAAGGCGGGCGGTGGTCACGCCGGTCACAACGGGCTGCGGTCGATCCATGAACATATCAGCCCGGCCTATGACCGGGTGCGACTGGGCATCGGACATCCGGGCCGGAAAGAGATGGTCTCGCCCTATGTCCTGAGCGATTTTGCCAAAGCAGACGCGGATTGGCTCGAGGATGTGTTGCGTGGCGTCTCGGATGGCGCGGCTTATCTGGCCGATGACGAAAGCGGTAAATTCATGAATGCCGTCGCCCTGCGGACAGATCCGGCGCGATCGTCCAAAACCCCGGCAAAACCCACCTTGGATCCACACCCCGCAGAAAGCCCCGAGCCTTCTGCGGACGACCGCTCCCCCATGCAGAAATTGTTGGACAAATTCCGTTAACAGCCCCGGTTTCGGTGACTTTCGGATTGCGAAACAGGTCAGCTCGGTCTCCAATGGCGGGCGAATGAGGGAGGGATCACATGAGAACCGCGCTAAGATGGCTGATGCGCATCGTGTTGGCCCTGGTTTTGGCAGCTGTCGTTGTGGGCCTGTGGAAACGGGAAGAGATTCAACGTCTTATGGCCGTGAACTCTCTGTTTTCCGAGGACAGGATCGTTCACAATTTTTCGCATATGAACGATGCGTTTCTGACGGTTGACCTGCCGCGCGGATCCGGCCCCACCTGGGAACTGCCCTATGGGTCCGGTTTCGATCTGCCGGACGGCACCGATCAATGGATCGAGGATCGCGCAGTAACCTCGTTACTGGTAATGCAGGACGGGCAAATCCGGTTCGAGGAGTATTATCTGGGCACCGGCCCGAATGACCTCCGGATTTCGTGGTCAGTGGCCAAAAGCTATCTGTCTGCCCTGTTCGGCATTCTGATTGCAGAAGGCGCAATCGACTCGCTGGACGATCCGGTGGTGAAATACGCGCCGAAACTGACCGGCACTGCCTATGACGGCGCCACGATCCGCAATGTTCTGAACATGGCCAGCGGCGTCACGTTTGACGAGGATTATCTGGACTACGATTCAGACATCAACCGTATGGGACGCGTGATCGCTTTGGGCGGTGAACTGGATGATTTCGCAGCCTCGTTGCAGGACAGCTTCGCCAAGCCCGGGGAAAACTGGCAATGTAGCGCGACATTGCTCGTGCAAGTGCGCGACATTGAAGGCGGGTGACGGTGACGGGTTGCAGAATGTCAATTTGGTGCACTCATTTCAAGGTTCGATTTTGTTCTTTGGTGTGGTTTTGTCCTCCTTGTTTTTGGCGTTGGAGCGGGTTTCATCTTCAATGTCGCTGAGCGACATTGCAGCGGCATGAGCTGCGCGACGTCGATAGCTCTCGACATTCATCTCGAAGATTGTCGCGTGATGTACGAGCCGGTCGATTGCGGCTATGCCCATGGCTTTATCGGGAAACACATCGTCCCAACCGCTGAAAGGGCGGTTTGCAGTGATCATGATTGATTTTCGTTCGTAGCGCGCGGCGATGAGTTCGAAGATGACGCTGGTTTCGGCCTGATCTTTCTGCACGTAGGAGATGTCATCGAGTATGAGCAGGTCGAATTTGTCGAGCTTTTGGATGTCCTGCGCGAGGCAAAGGTTCTGTCGCGCCGTCTGCAAGCGCTGCACCAGATCGAATGTTCTGATCATCAGGACGCGGTGGCCCCGCTGGATCAACTCATAGCCGATGCCTGCCGCCAAATGCGATTTTCCGGCACCCGGAGGGCCGAAGGCCAGCAAATTGTGACCGGCTTGCAACCAGGTGTCGCCCTCGGCCAGCGCGTTGATCCGGGCCTTGCTCACGGTCGGAACAACCGAGAAGTGAACCGCCCCGGGTTTACCGGAGACTTTTTTGCTCAAGACTCAGGCGACTTTATCAAGGGTGTTCAGGTTTGCATAGAATGCGTCCTCCAGTTCTTGTGGCGGCCGGTGCCCGATCGCGCCGTGCAGCCGCCTGTTATTGTACCAACTGACCCAGTCCAGGGTTTCCCACTCAACCTGGCCAACCGTTTTCCATGTGCCGAAGAACTCAATGACTTCGGTCTTGAACAGGCCGATGATGCTTTCTGCCAGGGCGTTGTCATAGCTGTCCCCGACGCTGCCGACCGATGCGTCGATCCCGGCCTGGGCCAACCGCTCTGTGTACCGAACCGCCAGGTATTGCGACCCCCTGTCCGAATGGTGAATGAGCCCGTCTGCCTGTGATGGTATTCGTTGGCAGATCGCCTGGTTCAGCGCGTCCAGCACGAAGCTGGTGGTCATGGACGTGGACACGCGCCAGCCCACGATCTTGCGCGCAAAGACATCAATGACAAAGGCCACGTAGACCATCCCGGCCCAGGTCGACACATAGGTGAAGTCGGAGACCCAGAGCTGGTTTGGTGCGGTGGCCGTGAACGCGCGATTGACCTTGTCTTCCGGGCAGGCCTGTGCAGGGTCCGGGATCGTGGTCTTCTTCTTGCCGCGTGTAACACCCTGCAACCCCATGACTTTCATCAGGCGTTCCACCGTGCAGCGTGCGATGTCATAGCCTTCCCGGCGCAGTTGATGCCATACCTTGCGCGCGCCATAGCGTCCCCGGCTGGCATCAAAGACGCGCTGGATTTCCCGCGCATCCTTATCGTCCTTCCTGGCCCGATCCGAGGCTTTGTCCGGGCTGCGCCGGATAGACAGATGTGCATAATAGGACGATGGCGCGATCGGCAGCACCCTGCAGATCGACCCGACACCGAACTCGTCCCGATGATTATCGATGAATGCGATCATTTCCGGAATGGGCGGTCGAGCTCCGCCTGTGCGAAATACGCGCTCGCCTTCTTCAGGATCTCATTGGCCGTGCGCAATTCCTTGTTCTCACGCTCCAAGGCTTTCAGACGTGCCTTCTGCTCGCTGGTCAGCCCATCGCGTTCGCCGGCATCGCGCTCAGCCTGCTGACACCAGACTCTGAGACTGTCCGGCGAGCAGCCGAGCTTTGGCGCGATCGCGTGGTAGGCCGCGTTGTCACTGGCGTAATCCGCGCGATGGTCTTTATAAAGCCGAACGCCGCGGGCGCGAAACTCAGCCGTGTACTTCGGGGGTGATTTTTTCTTCTCCATAGGGTTCATCCTTTGAGAGTTTTACTCTCCGGTAAACCCGGGGCGGTTCAGAACTCCGGCCAGAAACAGGCGATTGTCGGCAGCCTGAGATTGCTCAACAGGATGGGAAGCTTGGCGGTTTCTACCGTGATGCTCATGCTGTGGCTCCTGGCTCGGAAAGCAGACCATCATAGACCGCTATGGTTGGGATATGGATCGGAACATCGGGGTGATCCGCTTCTGTTTTCTGCGCAAAGCGCACATGCAGATCGTCGAGATCAGGCAGGCCGCCAGCCTTGAGTATCTGATCCAGAGCGACAGCAAGTTCCGCCTCGCAAGCGTGTTCATGTGCTATCCACAGCAGGTCAACAATGGCTTGGGAAGCCTTGCGCAAGGGCCATGCTGCGGACAGCGCCTCCCATGTGCGGCGGTATTCCGTTCTGGGAAAAAGCGCATCACGATAGGTCAGGTTTGCGACGGCACCGGGCTTGGTGCGCAGGCTGTGAATCACATGATGGTAGTTGACGACATGGCCATGTGTGCCGCGCTTGTGATCAGGGGTCCGCCCGCGTGGCAACGTATCGATCCGGGTGTTGCCAAGAAACAGTTCCAGACGATCATCGTAGGCACGCAGGTTCAACTCGAAACCGATCAGCCGCGAGGGAACCGTGTAAAACACTTTGCGGAAGACAAAGCCGCTGGAAGAGGTCACCCGCACACGTGCCGCATCATAATCGCAACTCCGCCGTTCTGGCAGCGGCTGGAGATCGGCGCGTTCAAGGGCCACTTGCTCCCTGCGTTGTGCATTGTGGCGGCCAACGACCTGAGCGATGAAGCGCCGCCATGCCTCCACAGTCTCGAAGTCAGAACTGCCGCGCAGAAGCAGCGCTTGTTCCAGACGCGCCTTGAGATGTCCATGGCGGCTTTCGATGGAGCCGTTCTCGTGGGCGATGCCGCGATTGTTTCGGGTCGGTTCCATGCCATAATCGGCACACAGCGCCTCGTACCGCGCCCGCAAATCCTCATCAACATCCTTCTTCCTGTTGCCAAAGGCAGCTGACAGGCTGTCCGAGCGGTGCTCACGTGGTGCTCCGCCCACCTGCCACAGGGCATTCTGCAGTCCGCAGGCCAGCGCGGTAAAACTCTCCCCGCCAAGAACAACTTCGGCATATTCCCAGCCGGAGAAAACCAGGGTGAAGTGATAAACCCGGTGCGCGAATGGCTGACCCGCGATAGTGACGTTCAAATCATCGGCCTTGAAGAAATCCGACATCCCTTGCCGGCCCGGCGGATGTGTCTGGCGGAAGATGACGTCCCGATCCGGGCCATGTTCTGCGCGCCAGGCACGCATACGCCGTTCCAACGTGCGACGCGCCTTGCCCAGATTACGGTCCGGGTGCCGGAGTTGTAGCTCTTCCAGGATCGCAAACGGACGCAGATGGGGCTGCTTTTCCAGAAGAGGAACAACAACCTCCTCCCAAATCCCGGCTAACGGATCCGGTTTGCCGCCGCCGTGACGGCGTTCTTGTTTCTTTTGCGATGGCGGGCGCGGGTCCCGGTCAATGCGCGATCCGGTGCTCGAACTGAAACCGGCTTTCACGGCCGCTATGTTCTGGGTGTATTGAGTCCGAAGTTTCATGTAGTCCTCGTATTGTCGGTCGGTGATAAAACGCCCAGGCATCCAATCCTCTTTCTGGTTTGAAGATTGGAAAATCCTGACCGCTGTCACCGCCAACCGCACGGATAAAATCCGCGCGAGATTTTGGCGAAAGCTCCAGTCGGGCTACGCCCTCCTTATGCTTTCGCCAAAATCACCCACCTGCAATGTCGCTGACTTTCATGAGCGGTGTCGCTGGACACTGGCAATACGTGTCGATCGACACCCACGTCATTGGCATGGTCATTCGGGGGGCGACCGGACGCAATGTGCCCGGATTGCTAACCGAACGGATCATTGAACCGCTGGGTCTGGAGCGTGATGGGTATTACCTGACCGACGGTGCGGGTGTCGCCTTTGTGCTGGCTGGTCTGAACTTTACAACACGTGACTTTGCGCGGTTCGGGCAAATGATCCTGCAAAACGGTGAACGGGATGGCGCGCAGATCGTCCCCGCAAACTGGATAGCCGAGGCAACATGGCCCAGCGCTCCGACCGAGCCCGGCAAGATCGGATACGGGTATCAGTGGTGGATTCCCAAGAACGCGCATGAGGGTGAATTTCTGGCGCGTGGCATCTATGGCCAGTACATCTATTTCGACCAGCCGCGCGGCGTGCTGATCGTGTCCACAGGCGCGGATCGTAAGTTCCGCGAGCCCGGTATTAACGACCAGAACATAGAAATGTTCCGCAAGATTGCGCAAACGCTGTAGGATACCCCCATGCAGAAACAAGACAGCATTAACGTTTTGGGCGGTGTTCTGGCCGCGTGTTCCCGGGATCCGTTGACCGGGTTTTTCCGCGACGGTGCCTGCAATACCTGCCCCGAAGATCAGGGCAGCCATACGGTCTGTGCCGTGATGACGGCCGAGTTTCTGGCCTATTCCAAATATGTCGGCAACGACCTCAGCACGCCACGTCCCGAGTTTGATTTTAATGGTCTCAAGCCCGGTGACAGCTGGTGCCTGTGCGCCGGTCGGTTCCTGCAGGCCCATGACGAGGGCTGCGCGCCAAAGATCCACCTTGAGGCGACTCATCAAAGGGCGTTGGAGATCGTCACGCTTGATATACTGAAAACGCACAAGGCCTGAAACAGACAGCGCTCAGATCGCGATTGCCTTATAGCCACGCGACGTGCGCGATGGCGGTCCGGTTGGAAAACTGTGTTGAGACTGTAGCTCCCAACCTGAATCCTTCAGCATGTTCGCCACCGTTTCGGGCCGATAAGTGCGATGGTGCCATTGGAACCAAATAATCGCGTTGCACCAGTGGGGCTTGCTGACCACCAGCCACAGGGCTGCACCCGGGGTCGCCAACACGCGCATTCGGCGCAATGCGTCGGTGGGATTATCGCAATGTTCCAACACATGGGCCGCCAAGACGCAATCGAACCCAGTGGCGGCCTGAAAGTCCTCCAACCGCGTTTGAACGGTGTCAGCCGCGATACCCCGTTGGGCCAATGCGTGCTTGGCTTGTTGCAGCATTTTCCCGG
>CAXXPZ010000058.1:0-19007 GCA_963422555.2 uncultured Ruegeria sp. | reverse complement strand
GGAGCGTGAGCGGCTGGTCGCTTCGCTTCAGGACGCGGCCCGACACCTCTATGCCTGGTGTGAGCGCAATGGATGCACCGGCACTTTCAATATCCCCGATGAGGAGGCCGCCCGCCAGGGATGGCCGGACGAGACCGGTAACGGCTGGATGCCCCCCTGGGATATCCTCCGTATGGATCCCCCGGGCGACCGGGGAAAGCCCGCTGAAACTGTCTGATCCACTGGCGCTGGAACCGCCTCGGTTACATGCGGATTTCCGGGCCGATCAGCGCCCGTTGCGGGCGCGGAAAAAACCCCGTATATAGCCCTGCAACGACCCTGCAACGCGCCTGAATGATCATTTTCTCTGTCGCGGGCGGTATCGACCGCACTTCTGGTCTGGCTGCCCGGATCAACGTCCAGGCTCAATGTTATAAAGGATTTGGGCGACTTTCATCCGCCCGATCCGGGGTAGTCCGGCATAGTCCCGCATTGATCATTATTTCTGACGTGTCACATGAAGATAGCTCGCCATGGCGGCAAGGTTGTCGCCATACTGCACCGGGGCGTTCACCCCTGCGGGAAACGTGGCCTGCACCCGGGTGCCACAGGCCGGGCAGACGCAGACACGCGCCCTGTGCTCAGTGACAATAAGCGGCGGTGGGGGTGGCAGGTCAAAGACCTGTCGCCTCACATACCGGTCGCAAACAACGCCAGACAGCCTGTGCTTACAGTCCGGACAGATGTGTGGGTAGTGATCGATGATCTGCTCCGGCGTCGAGGTCTGGCGCAGCGTCTTGCCGGGATGGCCGGGCTGACCTCCGGACTTGCGCCCGCAGGACCCGCGCAAACTTCTGGTTCGCTTCTTGCGCGCAGGCTTCGACAGCCCATCGCTTGAGGGAGGCTTGCCGCTGTTTGAGCTGTTAAGCCCAAGGCGGCGCTCCAGGTCCTCTACGCGCTGTGCGAGGGTTTTGTTGGCCTTCTCCAGCTCTACGTTTTGCTTGAAAAGTTGGGCGTTTTGTTCGGTGATATCCGCGATCTGCTCTTCAAGCCTCTCGATCTTGGTGCGCAAGGCCGCGTTCTGCTCCGCCAGAACAATGACCAGATCAATCAGATTTGACTTTGAGAAGGTCGCAAGCCGGCTGCGGGTCAGGTGAGCAGTATCCATACGCCTATCGAGTCACAGAAACGCTAACCAAGAAACAAAAATAACCCGCATGGCCCGATTCAAATCGTCGCAGTCAGACCACCTGGGCAGTTACGATTATTTAAGGTTTAAGAAAGTAACATCCCGGTAACAAAGCCGGGTGTGCGCCAATAGCGTACATCACAGGCAAGCGGACAGTGCAAGGGAGGAAATAATGAAAAAAACGCTGTTTCAAGCGTGTGCGTTGTGTGTCGGTGCGACCACAGTACAGGCCGGTGGCCTAGACCGAAGCGGTCAGGGCGTGAACATTCTGTTTGAGGAAGGATCTGTCGTTCAGTTGCGTCTGGGATACACCAAGCCCGACGTATCCGGCACGATGGAAGATCAAATCCCGATTAGCCCGACTTTCGGGCAAACCATCGATTCAGGCAACGTATCCAACAGTTTCTGGTCCCCGCATCTTGCCTATAAAACAGGCCTGACCGAGGAACTGGATTTTGCGCTTGTCTATGACCAGCCCTTTGGCGCCGATATCGAATATGCGTCCAACTACCCCTTGTCACAGAACCTGGTCGGTCTGGCCGGAGTTCCCGGAGCCACAACAGACGTCCTGCGCGCCAAGGCGGACACGGACGCCATCACCGCCCTGCTGCGGTACAAGTTTGATGGCGGCTTCAGCGTCATCGGCGGTGTCCGCGCGCAGCGTCTGAAGGCAAGCGTTTCCGTCCCCATCGCCGGGGGTAGCTCAACACCCTTTCCACAGGGCGGGTACCGGGTCGAGACCGATGCGGAAATCGATTTCGGTTATGTCGTCGGCGTCGCATGGGAAAGACCGGATATCGCTGCACGGGTTGCTCTGACCTACAACTCAAAAATCACTCACGATCTGTCTCCAGTCCGAGGCACGCGACGTCGTTGGACTGACACCTCTTGGCCCCTCGGCCAGCCGGGTCAGCGCCGACTCGTCGACCGAGGTGGTGACGCCGCAGTCAATCAACCTGGACTTTCAGACCGGTGTGGCCCCCAAGACCCTGCTGTTCGGCTCGGTTCGTTGGGTTGACTGGCCTCAAACTGTATATGCCCCGCCGGTATACACCGACCTGACAGGCATCAACCTGGTCGATTACGAAGACGCCACGTTCACCTATTCGCTGGGTCTGGGTTATCAGTTCACGGATGAATTCTCGGGCGCGGTGACATTGGGCTACGAGACGTCGCAGGGGAATTCGGTATCCAACCTCGGCCCGACAGACGGGTTCTGGAGCATTGGACTTGGCGGAACCTACTCGCTGGAGAAAGCCAAGATCTCAGGTGGTGTACGGTACACCGACCTCGGCGACGCGACCGCAAACGGCACCGGCCCGGACAACCGAGCCACATTCGAAAACAACAGCGCGTGGAGCGTTGGCCTGCAGGTCCCCTACGCCCTGAACTGATCGAAACCTTCGATCCGACTAACAGGCTCTGCCAAACCGGTGGGGCCTTTTTTATAGCATGAAACGGGTCGCAGGCGGCGTTTCTGGCAGTCTAGTTACAGCCATGACCGCACAAAAGACACTGTCCCCTCGCGCCTGGACCGAACTGACCTTGCTGGGCCTCATCTGGGGCGCATCGTTTCTGTCCATTCGTATCGCATTGGATACGATACCGGTGATGACCTCGGTTCTGCATCGGGTGCTTTGGGCCGCGTTGATACTGTGGGTCATCGTCCTTTTCAAAGGCCTGCCCATACCACGAGGCCCGCGGGTGTGGGGGGCCTTTCTGGTGATGGGTCTTTTGAACAATGTCCTGCCCTTTTCACTGATGAGCTGGGGGCAGCTTTATGTCGCGACCGGGCTGACTTCGATCCTGAACGCGGCGACCGCGATCTTTGGCGTCCTGCTGGCGGCGATGTTCTTTTCCGACGAACGTCTTACCACGTGGCGCCTGTTGGGCATCTGTCTTGGGTTTCTGGGAGTATCCATTGCCATCGGCGTAAAGAACTTTACCTCGTTGAACGCGGGCAGCCTTGGGCAATTGGCCATCCTCGGCGGCACGCTTTGCTATGCAATGGCCGCAGTTTGGGCGCGCCGGTATCTGGGTCACCTGTCACCGCAAATCGCGGCGATGGGCATGCTGACGGCCTCGACCCTCGTGATGTTTCCGGTCACACTGATTGTGGATGGGACGCCCTCGCTGATGCTGCCCTGGCAGGCCTGGATCGCAATTGCCTACTATTCGATCATCGCAACGGCCGGGCCTTATCTGCTGTATTACCGGGTTCTGGCGCTGGCGGGCAGCGGCAACCTGATGCTGGTGACACTGATCATCCCGCCGGTCGCAATTCTGTTGGGCGCTGTTGTGCGAAACGAACAGCTACCGCCAAGCGCCTATATCGGCTTTGCTGTTCTGGCCGCAGGTTTGATAATTCTGAACCGGTCCGGCAGACAAGATTGACGCCACCCCCGGCCCCATTTAGCTAGGGCAAAACAAGGGACGGCGACACATGATCTACACCTCGGCAAAGGACTGGCGCGAAACGGCGCGAAAGAAAGTGCTGTTTTTCGGCATGTCCGGGCTGGGCAAGACCTATGTTTCGAACATCCTGCGCGATGCCAGCGACTGGTTCCACTATTCGATCGATTACCGCATCGGCACCCGGTACATGGGCGAATACATTACCGACAACGCCAAGGCCGAGGCGATGAAGGTGCCGTTCCTGCGTGATCTGCTGCTGTCGGATTCGATCTATATCGGCTCGAACATTTCCTTTGCCAACCTGACACCGGTCTCGACTTATCTGGGTAAACCCGGAAATCCCGATCTGGGTGGGCTTGAGATTGCCGAATACCGGCGTCGGCAGGAACAGTTCCGTCTGGCCGAGATACATGCGTTGCTGGACACCGAATATTTCATCGACCGTGCCGAACGCCTGTATCACTACCCGAATTTCATCTGCGATACCGGGGGGTCGATCTGTGAATGGGTAGACCCGAGCGATCCGAACGATCAGATCCTGTCCGAATTGTCGCAGCACACCCTGATGATCTGGATACAGGGCGACGAAGCACATACCGCCGAATTGATCCGCCGGTTCGACAAGGCGCCAAAACCGATGTCCTATCAGGCGGAATTTCTGGAACAGGTCTGGGCGGATTACCTGCAACAGCACGGTGTCAAGGGCACGGATGTGAACCCGAACGACTTTATCCGCTGGACCTATGCCCGGGCGCTGGCGCATCGGCAACCCAGATACGAGATGATGGCCGCCAATTGGGGGATCACGGTAACCGCAGACGAAATCAGCAAAATCCGCGACGCCCACGATTTCGATAGGTTGATCGAACACACCCTTGAGAACCGATCAGCCTGACCCTAAGTTCCACATTTCCCTTACAGCTTTAATAGCGTGATCCAATGCCAATCAAGATTCCCTCTGACCTGCCCGCCTTTGACGTCCTCACCCAAGAGGGCGTGATGGTCATGGCCGAGGATCACGCCGCGCGCCAGGACATCCGCCCCTTGCGGATTGGCTTGTTGAATCTGATGCCCAAGAAAATCCAGACCGAGAACCAGTTCGCGCGCCTGATCGGTGCCACGCCGTTACAGATCGAACTGTCCCTGATCCGGATGACCGAGCATCAGACCAAGACCACGGCCGCCGAACACATGGCCGAGTTCTACAAACCCTTTCAGGAGGTGAAGGACCAGATATTCGATGGCCTGATCATCACCGGCGCCCCGATCGAGCATCTGGATTTCGCCGATGTGACCTATTGGGACGAAATCAGCGAAGTGTTCGACTGGACCCAGACCAATGTGCATTCTACCTTTGGCGTGTGCTGGGGTGGGATGGCGATGATCAATCACTTTCACGGCGTTAAAAAGCATATGCTGGATGGCAAGGCCTTTGGTTGTTTCCGGCATCGCAATCTGGATGAAGCTTCGCCATTTTTACGAGGTTTTTCCGATGATTGCGTGATTCCGGTCAGCCGCTGGACTGAAATGAAGCAAAACGAGATCGACGCCGGCAAAGGGTTAAAAATCCTGTTGGGCAGTGACGAAGTTGGCCCCTGTCTGGTCGAGGATAAGGCGCATCGGGCGCTCTATATCTTCAACCATTTCGAATATGACAGCGACACGCTGAAACAGGAATATGACCGGGACATCGCCAACGGAACGTCGATCAATGTGCCGGTGAACTATTATCCGGATGACGACCCCAGTCAGAATCCGCAGAACCGCTGGCGCAGTCACGCACACCTGCTTTATGGTAACTGGATCAATCAGATCTACCAGACCACGCCTTTTGATATGAGGAAGATTGGCCGTTAAACTCTTGATAACCCTATGCCTTGCCATCCTGGTACTTGCCGGAGCCACGCTCTGGCGGGCGGGAATGCGTGAAGCCCGGGCCGAGGCCACATTTCCACCCGAAGGTCAGATATTGGATGTCGAGGGTGTCGCGGTCCACGCCGTGGTCATGGGGCAAGGTCCGGATGTGGTTCTGATCCATGGCTCCAGCGGCAATACCCGTGACATGACCTTTGCCCTGGCGCCGATTCTGGCTGAACACTTTCGTGTCATCGTATTTGACCGCCCCGGTCTGGGATATTCAGAAAGCTTTAACCCTGACGGTGAAACCCTTGTTGAACAAGCGGAAATCCTTCAAAAGGCCGCCGCTCAACTGGGTGCCGAGAAACCTGTTGTTGCCGGGCAAAGCTATGGTGGTTCGGTGGCGCTTGCATGGGCCGTAACGCGCCCCGACAATATCGCAGCACTTGTCCTGATTGCCCCCGCCGCCGTTCCGTGGGAAACGCCGCTGGACGCGTTCAACACCATCGGCGCCACTGCGGCAGGTGACGCCTTGGTCCTGCCACTGATTACCGCCTTTGTGCCAGACAGCTTCGTGACCAAGGCGCTGGATCAGGTCTTTGCCCCGCAGATCGCTCCGGATGGGTATGCCCAGCATTTCGGCCCCGGCCTGTCATCCCGCCGGGCGTCAATGCACGCCAATGCAAAACAGCGCGCAAACCTTCTGGCCGAGGTGACAGAGTTGCAGCCCCAGTATTCCAAGATCAATGTCCCAACTGAAATTGTCCATGGAACTGCAGACACAACGGTGAAGCTGGACTGGCATGCGCCTCGCTTGATCGAACAGATCCCGGGCGCGGAACTGATTGAACTGGATGGCATCGGCCACATGCCACAGGTCGTCGCTGCCCCCGAGGTCGCCGCTGCAATCGACCGGGCGGCGGAACGGGCAGGTTTGCGTTAGCGCGATCTCTAATCCATAGTCGGATAAGGATTTTATCGCGAGGCCACCAATGACCCGATCGAAAAAAGGCGCTATTGAGAAGTACTTTCGCAACGACGCCCCCAAAGACATCCGCAAGGCCATTGAGGCGTCAAAAAAGGGTGAAATCGTAAAGCTCTATTCGCACATCGTATTGATGTGTTATATTTTGTCTGAAATACAGGAGGATGCGCATTATGGACCGGAAAGCCTTTCTTGCCTGGTTGTCGGAGGTCGACACGTTGAGCGAGGCGCAGAAAGTAGAGGTCGGTGAGGTTCTGGCCGGTCGCCCAGCGGGTGAAGCCTCGGTTGCGGCAGTTGAGCTGGGTGTTGGAGAAGACCGGACCTGCCCGCATTGCGGCGCACACGGTGCAGTGGCCAATGGCAAGTCGCGGGGAATGCAACGCTATCTTTGCCGATCCTGCAATCGAACCTTTGGAGCGGTGACGGGTACACCACTGAGCGGCCTGCACCGCAAGGATCTTTGGCTGACGTTCAGCGAATGCCTCGCCAATGGCGATACGGTGGCAGTTTCGGCAAAGCGCTGTGGCATAGCCGGGAGCACCGCCTTTCGCTGGCGACACCGCTTCCTTGCCGGGATCAATTCCACCGCCGAAAAACTGAAGGGCATTGTCGAGGCCGACGAAACCTATTTTCTTGAAAGCCGCAAAGGGGATCGTGTTTGGACACGGGCCACGGAAGGCAAATCCTCTGCAAAAAAGCCGGACCGAAAGGCCCGAAAGCGCGGGGGCAAGGCAACAAAGCGGGGCCTGTCCGATGAGCAGGTGCCGGTTCTGGTCGCGACAGATCGCTCCGGCACGACCGTTAGTGCCGTCCTGCCTGCGGTCAATGCTGCCGCTCTGCGGGAGGTTCTCGCGCCGGTCATGGACAAGGATGCACTGCTGGTGACCGATGGGGGCACCAGCTATCCGCCGTGTGCTGCCGCCCTGTGTGTCAGCCACGAAGCGCTCAACCAGTCTTCCGGTGAACGCGTTCGCGGCGAACTCCATATCCAAAACGTCAACAACCGTCACTCCCGCCTCAAGGGGTTTATTGGTAACCGCCGGGGGATCGCCACAAAATATCTTGCCAGCTATCTGCGCTGGTTCCATCTCATAGTCCTGCAGAAGAACCCAACCCCGAGGCACTGCCTCGCCAGCGCCCTCGCTGGAATGAGCATCAATACGATGTACGAATAGAGCCAATCGTAAACCCCACCTACCCTTATGACGACAAGATGAAGTCCAAGGATTACGATCAGCAGATGGAGGCGCTGCAGATCGAGCTGGTCAAGATGCAATCCTGGGTCAGGGAAACGGATCAGCGGGTCGCCATCATCTTTGAAGGACGCGATGCGGCTGGCAAAGGCGGCACGATCAAACGGTTTCGCGAAAACCTGAACCCACGCGCTGCGCGCAACGTGGCACTGAGCAAACCTTCGGATGCCGAACGCAGCCAATGGTATTTCCAGCGCTACGTTTGGCACCTCCCTTCGGCCGGTGAGATCGTGTTTTTTGACCGCAGCTGGTACAATCGAGGGGTGGTCGAAAACGTTTTTGGCTTTTGCACCCATAATCAACGAGAACGGTTCTTTCGACAGGTTCTACCCTTGGAAACCGGGCTGGTCAGTGACGGCATTCACCTGTTCAAATTCTGGCTAAACGTGGGGCGCGCCGAGCAATTGAACCGCTTTCTGGCGCGCGAAACCGATCCGCTGAAACAGTGGAAACTCAGCCCCATCGACATTCAGGGACTGGATAAATGGGATGAATACACCCAATCGATCTCGGAAACTCTGACCCGCAGCCACACTGAACTGTGCCCATGGACCATCGTGCGCTCGGACGACAAGAAACGCGCAAGGCTGGCTGCCATCCGCACAGTCCTGCAGGCACTGGATTACGATGAAAAAGACGCCAAGGCCGTTGGCTCTGCGGACCCAAAAATCTGCGGCGGACCAGAGGTTTGGGAGGCGTAAAATTCCGGTGTTAATCGTTTTCATCGGTTGGACGCGACTCGATGTTTAGTCTATCTGTTGGCCTCTAGGAAAAGGTAGCTGACACCGGAATGTCAAAACGCGGGTATCACCACGGAAACCTCAAACAGGCTTTGATCGAGGCTGCACTTTCCCTGATCGAAGAAAAAGGCCCGACCGGGTTCACCTTGTCCGAGGCCGCGAAGACCGCCGGGGTTACCCCTGCGGCAGTATATCGGCATTTTCACGGGCGTGAGGATCTGATTGCCGAGGCCGCGCGGCAGGGGTTCGAGATGTTCGCGGACCTGATGCAATATGCCTATGACAAGGGGCAGCCCTCGGATTTAGCGGCGTTCGAGGCGACCGGGCGGGCCTATCTGGCCTTTGCGCGCAAACACCCCGGCCATTACATCGCGATGTTCGAAAGCGGCGTGTCGCTGAACCGCACGCCTGAGCTGGCCTTGGCAGCCAACCGGGCAAAAGACGTGTTGGAAAAGGCGGCCGAGGATCTGTCACGCCACATCCCGCCGGATAAGCGGCCTCCGGCCTCAATGTTCAGCGCTCATATCTGGGCGATGAGTCATGGGGTTGTCGAACTGTTCGCCCGCAACACGGGCGCAACGTCACCCTTCCCGCCCGAAGATCTGCTGGAATCGGGGATCGGTATCTATCTGCGCGGATTGGGTCTGGTTGCGCCGGACGACTGAGGCCCTCTAAAATACCCGCCTGGGTCTGGCTGTTGTCAGACGCGATGTGACGTTGATCAAATCCATCTGCCCCATCCCCTTGATCTGCTCGGGTCCAAGATCGGTGATCTGGAACTCGTCAATCAGGGCGTATTTCATTTCCTCCGGCGCCACGATGTTCATGGGGTTCGCAAAAACCTGCAGTCGGGATGCGATGTTCACCGCGGGCCCAAACACGTCATAGACATATTTCTGAATACCAACGACTGACCCGACCGCAGCCCCCATGCCCAGACCGATCCGGGCCTGCCATTTGTGTGGATGGCTTTCGTTTCGCCGTTCGAGATAGCGCAGGAACCTGACTGCGCAATGCGCGACGGCCGTGGCGTGATCGGGGGTCGCGTCGGGCATACCGGACACCGCCAGATAGGCGTCCCCGATGGTCTTGATCCGCTCGCACCCGAATTGTTCAACGATACGGTCGAAGGCGGTGAAAATGTCATTCAATTCGCTAAGCGTGACCGTCGGATCGGTCTTTGCGGCGAAATCCGTAAAACCCACGAAATCCAGCATCACAACCGAGACCTGATCGAACAGCTGTGGCGTCACCACTCCAAATGTCTTGAATTCCTCGTAAACCGCGCGTGGCATAAGGTTCAGCAGCAAGCGCTCGACCCGTTCCTTTTCCCGCTCCATCTCGCGAGTGTTGCGCTCGACCATGGTCGAATAGCTGTCGATCATGCTTTCAAGCTCGCGGATGCGCGTGATGTTCTGGCATTCGACCACAAGCATCTGCTCTTCCATCCCATTTGCCAGCGAAATTGCGGTGGCAAAAATCAGCGTCCGGCGTTTGGGCTTTATCTGTAGTTCGACGGAATAGCGCAGCCCGGAGTGCTTGACGTCATCCAGTTCCTTTGGGTCGAGACCCGGCAGCAGATCCAGCAAAGTCTGCCCTTCTTCGGGCGTTCCAAACCATTCAGCAAAGGGGCCGTTGTGAAACACAAATGTCATATCCGAGGCGCGCAGAACCGCGACGCCCACTCCAATGGCGCGCAGCAAATGTTCGTTGATGGCCAGAATGCTCATGCAGCATTCCGCGCGACGATGATCGAGCGTTTCTCCTCGATGGCTCTCAGGGCAATTTCGATGTCATTGTCGGTCATTCCGTGCATCGACAGCGCCTCGCTGAACAGCGCGGCCATCTCGTCGAAATGTGCGTGCGAGATGTTGAGATGGCGATGCACCGCCTCGATCCGGTCGTCACTGAACGAGGCTGGCCCGCCGACCAGCGACGAAACGAACTTCGTCTGATGGTCGATCAATCGAGGCAAGTCGATATCTTCGAAATGAAACCCGATTTCCTCAGAATCCAAGGCCATTTCGTAGAAGGTCATCACAATACGGCTGATGGTTTTGAAGCCGCCGTATTTCTCATAGATTGTCTGACTCACAACATTAACCAGTTCACAAATTGCAATAACACTACAAGATTATATCAAATTGACAGTTTTGTTAACGGTTTTGCAGGAATCCGCTCCTTTTCGCACGGCAATAGGTTCGCATTGGCCGCAAATCAGCACGCGCCGGGCTCGAATTGACCCCGGTTTCTCTGCAATCACCACCTGTCACCGGTTATTGGGAAAAGTGAACAGTTTTGCCGTCTTGCAACGCCTCTTGCGCCGCCTGCCCCATCCTGACGGCCCAGACCCCATCACTCAGCGACACATCGGGGTCTGTGCGATTGCCTCGCACCATGTCCAGAAAACCCTGATGTTGAAAATAGGTTGAGCCGTTGTGGTCTCCGGCAGCCAGCAAGCGTGGGTCGACGGGAATATCCTTGGTCACCGGGCCTTTGGGTGCACGAGGGTTGACGATCAGCTTTGGAACCGGCGGCGCGCCCAGATGATCCGGCCAGAATCTGGCGGGCCCCGGAACCAGCGCCTCGATTTTCGCTTCGGCGCTAATGGCTGCGATTTCCTCTTGGTATTTGGATCCTTCGGCGAACATGCACAGTTCCAGCATGGCGCGGGCACCAGAGGCGAAATCCACGATGACATACCCGTGGTCCAGAATATCGGGCGTCTCGCCGCCGTAAACCTCGTCCAGATGGTTGACCGCCTGCCCGCCGCTGGCCGCGATCCGGACAGGATCGGATTTCAGGATCAGGCGCATAAGGTCAAAGAAGTGGCAGCATTTTTCGACAAACGTGCCGCCGGTGTTGCGGTTGAACCGGTTCCAGTTTCCGACCTTGTCCAGAAAGGGAAACCGGTGTTCACGGATGGACAGCATCCGAATCCCACCGCACGCGCCGTCTGCCTCGGCGATCAGGGCCGCGATTGGGGGCATATAGCGGTACTCCATCGCAACCCAGATCGGGTGCGAATAGTGCTTTTCGATTTCGGCCAGTCGCGCAGCATCTGCCGGATCAGTAAATAGCGGTTTTTTCCACCAGCAACGGCAATGGACGCGTCCGCGCTATTTCGGCGATCTGATCTACATGCAGATGGTTCGGGCTGGCAATCACAAGACAATCCAGATCCGCAACGGCCAGCAAGTCCTGCACCGACGAAACCATCGCGGCCTCTGATGCGATCCCCTGCGCCGCCTTGGCCATGTCAGCGTCGGGTTCGAAAATAGCCGCGACGCGGGTGCCGTCCAACAACGCGATGTTATGCAGGTGCTCTTGCCCCATCATGCCGCATCCGATCAGCCCGTAATTGATGGTCCGGGTCATGCGCAGTTCCTCATTCTTCTTATTTCAGGCGTTGTACATAGGTGGCCCGATCGGGATCGAACCAGGTTTTTGAAAACTCGACAGGTTCAGGTTTTTCCGACCAACTGAACCGTTCGATATATCCCACCGTGTCCCCTGCGGTTTTGGTGAAGTGCGCGGGCGTCCAATCGGGCACAGATCCAACGGTCACACGATCCTCAGCCCGGGTGATCCAGAACCCCAATTGGTGCTGATAATACCGGTAAAGCGAATCCGACAGCAGCTGCTGATCGATCTGACCGACCGATTCGTCCAGCCAGATTTCCTCAACCGCGATAATTGTGTCATTCAGATAGCGCATCCGGCGCACGCGCGACCCGCGGTCCGAGGTCCCGAATTCCGGCAGATCAGCAGGCTTTCCAAGGTGATCGACCGACAGGATATCAGCCTTCGGCAGCCCGCCACCCTGAGGCAGTTCCAGCCGGAACATGGCGTAAACGCTGTTCTGCGTTCCCGTCTCGCGCACGTAATTGCCCGATCCCTGCACGCGTTCCAGCATCCCCTTTTTTTCAAGCTCGGCGAGCGATTTTCGCAAAGTTCCGACAGAAACCTTGAGATCAGCGGCCATGTCCCGCTCGGGCGGCAGGCGTTCACCGTCGATCAGACGACCGGTGGCGATGTCCCGGATCAACAGTTCTGCGATCTGGATATAAATTGGAAGGGCGTTGGGGTTTCGGTTCGCTTGAGGCACGTCAGTCGCTTCACTCGGTCGCAGGAAAAATTGATACACTATTGATCTACATCAATGCGATTGCTACGCAAGAGGAAATGCAAAACTAAATCGGAGACCGGCCAACATGACGATCGTCCCCATCACATCCCCCGATCTGGATGCGGCCGAAGTGTCGTGGTTCGCGGCGCTGTGTTCGGATGATTATCAGTTTCTGGGGATGCCCGACGGCGATCTCCGCTCCAGCTGGGATCATTGTTCGGGCATCGTGAAAGAGGCCGAGGCGCAGGGCTTTCGCAACATCCTGTGCCCGTCATCGTATCAGGTCGGTCAGGACACGCTCAGCTTTGTTGCCGGGTGTGCACCGATCACCGACCGGATCAATCTGCTGGCTGCCGTGCGCTGTGGCGAGATGCAACCAATCATGTTGGCGCGGACGATTGCGACACTGGACCACATGCTTAAGGGACGGTTGACAGTCAACATCATCTCGTCTGATTTTCCGGGTGAAAAGGCTGACAGTGCGTTTCGTTACCAGTGCTCGCGCGAAGTGGTCGAGATTCTGAAACAGGCCTGGACGCGGGACGAAATTAATCATGCGGGCGAGGTCTACAACTTCTCAGGCCTGACCACCGATCCGGCAAGACCATATCAAACCGGCGGCCCGCTGCTGTATTTCGGTGGCTATTCGCCCTCGGCGCTGGATCTGTGTGGCGAGCATTGCGACGTCTACCTGATGTGGCCAGAAACCCAAGAACAGCTAGCCGGTCGAATGGAATCCGTCCACGCGGTTGCCGAAAACTATGGGCGCACGCTGGATTACGGTCTGCGCGTTCACATGATCGTCCGCGATACCGAGGCTGAGGCGCAGGAATACGCCGACTATATCGTCTCCAAGCTGGACGACGAATATGGCCGCGCCATTCGCGAACGGGCTTTGGATTCCACGTCTCTGGGTGTGGCTCACCAATCCAAAAACCGCGATCTGGCGGATGAAT
Organism: uncultured Ruegeria sp.; assembly: GCA_963422555.2. GTDB lineage: Bacteria > Pseudomonadota > Alphaproteobacteria > Rhodobacterales > Rhodobacteraceae > Ruegeria. Next base: position 5,504 of record CAXXPZ010000058.1, on the reverse strand, counting down.
ACGGCTATATCGAACCCGGCCTTTGGACCGGTGTGGGCCGGGCGCGTTCGGGTTGCGGGGCTGCTCTGGTCGGATCGACCGATCAGGTCATGTCCAAGATCGAAGACTATCAAAAGATGGGCATCCGCGCCTTTATCTTCTCGGGCTATCCGCATCTGGATGAGGCGCGCCATTTCGGTGCCCGCGTGATGCCGAACCTGAAAACCTGTTCCCTTCCCCAAGCTTACGGAAGGGTTCCTGCTGATATCCCGGCCACCCCGCTGGGCAACGGAGTGCGCCGCTGATGCAACGAGTTCAACTGTCCAATACCCTTGAGATGAGCCGCCTTGTCTACGGCATGTGGCGGCTGGGCGACGACAGCGACACCTCGGCGGGTCATGTCGAGGCCAAGATACAGGCCTGTCTGGATCAAGGCATCACCACATTCGATCAAGCCGATATTTATGGCGAATACAGAGCCGAGGCGGTTCTGGGCAACGCCCTGCGCACCAATCCCGGCCTGCGTAAAAAGATGGAGATCGTCACCAAATGTGACATCGTCGCGCCTTGTGGTCGTTATTCGGATGCCAAGGTAAAATATTACGACACATCGCGCGCACATATCCTGAAATCGGTTGAGACGTCGCTGTCGGAAATGGCCATCGACCATATTGATCTGCTGCTGATCCACCGCCCCGATCCCCTGATGGATCACCACGAAACCGGCGCGGCGCTGGATGAAGTGGTCACAAGCGGCAAGGTTGGCGCCGTGGGTGTGTCCAATTTCCGCCCGTGGGACTGGCAATTGCTGCAATCTGCGATGAAGACACCGCTGGTCACCAATCAGATAGAGATTTCTCTGGGCGAAGTCACGCCTTTTACCAATGGCGATTTGGCGTTTCATCAACAGCATGGCCAGCCGGTGATGGCATGGTCGCCTCTGGGTGGTGGAATGCTGATGGCGGGAAACCCACCGGTCGGCGTGGTCGCAGATGAGGTTGCGGCGGAATTCGGCGTGGATCGCGCTGCTGTTGCGGTTGCGTTCCTGCTGGCCCACCCGGCGGGCATTCTGCCGGTGCTGGGCACCAATAATCTGGACCGGATAAAACGTATTTCCGACGCCCAGAAAGTCACTCTGGATCGCGAAACCTGGTTCCGCCTGTACGAGGCGGCACTGGGCCAAGAGGTACCATGATGAACGCAATCACCCGAAACATGGCACACACATTTGTCCCCCAAAAGGAAGACACCCGTACCCTGCGCGACGCCTTTGGCCGCTTTGCCACCGGTGTGACCGTTGTGACCTGTGACAGCGAGGACGGGCCTATCTGCATCACGGCCAACAGTTTTTCGTCACTGTCGCTTGATCCACCGCTGATCATGTGGGCAGGCGACCGCAATTCTCGCCGGTTCCGGTATTTTCACGCGACCCGGCATTTCAGCGTCCATGTCCTGTCATCGCAACAGGCCGAACTGTGCTTTGGCTGCTCAAGAAATGCCCACGCGTTGAAAGAGATCGAACATAATCGCTGTGAAAACGGCACCCCGTTGCTGCCGGAATGTCTGGCGCGGTTTGAATGTGAACAGCACGCCTATCACGATGCGGGAGACCACGTGATTGTGGTTGGAAAGGTTTTGCGGGTCAGCATGGCGGACGGAGACGCGCTGACCTTTTACGCCGGGAAACTCGGCCAATTCGCGCACCAATAAGCGCGGAGTGATGACTGCGGGACAAACCCGCAGCTTCAAAAGGGAGGATCCGCATGAGCGGACTGACATCGGTGCTGGCACCGATTGCATTTGTGAACGAAGCCGTGCTGCGATTGGGCCGCGCGGTTGGCATTGTTGCGATTGCCTTCATGGTCGTCGCAATTCTGATTCAGGTGTTTTTCCGATACGTGCTGGGCAACGCCCTGCCCTGGCCGGACGAGGCCGCACGGTTCTGCATGTTATGGATGACCGGCCTGATGGCGCCCACCGCTTTCAGACGCGGCGGGTTTGTCGCGATTGACATGGTGCCCATGATGATGCCGCGCTCGGTCGGGCAAATTCTGAACATCTTTCTTCTGATCGTGTCGCTGGCCGTGTTGCTGGTCGCCGTCAGGATCGGCTGGTCCGAGGTCACCGGGTTTGGCGGCAAATTCGCCACCGCCGCGCTGTACCTGCCCACATCCCTTGGGTTTGACGAATGGTACCGCATCCCGCGCAGCTGGATGATGGCCTCGCTTTTGGTGGGGATCGTGCTGCTGATATCGGTCAATGTCGAACTGATCCTGCGTGCCATTGTCACGCTTTTGGGGGGCGGCGATTTGCTGCCCGACATCGCTGATGCACCCGTGGGGGCCGAATAGATGCTGATATGGTTCCTTCCGACGTTTCTAATCTTTCTGCTGATCGGCCTGCCGGTCTTTTTCGCCCTGCTCGCCGCACCCGGCATTCTGCTGTGGCTGAACGGTCAGAGCAACGACATCACCCTGCTGTACCGCAATGTTTACAATGGCATGGACAGCTTTCCGCTGATGGCGATCCCGTTTTTCATGCTGGCCGGAGAGTTGATGAACCGGGGCGGCATCACCATCCGCCTGGTCGAGTTCAGCCAGGCCCTGATGGGTCATCTGCGCGGCGGTCTGGCGCATGTGAATGTCCTCAGCTCGATCCTGTTTGCCGGGCTTTCCGGCTCGGCTGTGGCGGACACTTCGGCGCTGGGCTCGATGCTGATCCCGGCGATGGAGAAACAGGGCTACACCCGCAAATTCGCCGCCGCGATTACGGCGGCCAGTTCGGTCATCGGCCCGATCATCCCACCCTCGGGCATCATGATCATCTATGCCTATGTCATGGGCGAAAGCGTCGCGGCCCTGTTTCTGGCTGGCATCGTGCCCGGTGTCATGGTCGGCGTTGGCCTGATGCTGATGATCAAGGTCATGGCGGATCGCTATGATTTCCCGGTCGCCAGCCGAAAATACACCTGGCCCGAGCGGCGCCAAGCCAGCCTCAAGGCGTTCTTTCCGCTGCTGACGCCGGTGATCATTCTGGGCGGCATTCTGGGCGGTATCTTTACCCCGACCGAGGCCGCCGCTGTCGCTGTTGGCTATGCCTTTCTGATCGGTTTCTTTGTTCTGCGAACACTGACCATTAAGGAAGTGCCCGAAATCCTCAGCAATGCGGGCCTGACCTCGGCTGTTGTTTTGCTGCTGGTCGGCGCGGCGATGGCGTTCAAAACGGTCGTCAGCCTCAGCCATGCACCGGAACAACTGGCCGAACTGATCCTCAGTCTGTCGGACAACCCGCTGGTGCTGCTGTTCCTGATCAACCTGCTGCTGTTCGTGGTCGGCATGTTTCTGGATGCAGGCCCGGCCATCATCATCCTTGGGCCGATTCTGGCGCCGATCTTTACCAGCCTCGGCGTCGATCCGATCCATTTCGCCATCATCATGAGCGTTAACCTGACTGTGGGTCTGGCCACGCCACCCATGGGGCTGGTGCTGTTTGTGGCCGCTGCCGTGTCGCGCGAAAAGGTCGAAACCATCGCCAAGGCAATCCTGCCGTTTCTGGCTGTCGAAATCATAGTGATCTTTTTGATCGCGTATGTCCCCGCAATCTCGATGACCATCCCGCGCATAACGGGATTTGCAAACTAACTGAGTATCACAGGGAGGAAACGCATGCTCAGAAGATTTATCAAAACCGCAGCCGTGGCCACGTCACTGGTTGCCGCGTCCGCCATCGCCGCAACCGCCGCAGATTACACGCTGCGAGCCACGGCAAACTCGAACGAAAACGACGAAGACTATGACGGTCTGATCGTCTTCAAGAACTATGTCGAGGCCGCATCAAACGGCGCGATTGAGGTCGAGCTGTTTATCGGCACGCAACTGTGCTCGAACGGCGCGGAATGCCTGCAGGGCGTGGCTGATGGCACCATTGACATCTACATCTCAACTTCGGGCGGCGCGTCAGGCATCTTTCCTTACGTGCAGGTTCTGGACCTGCCCTATCTGATGGCCGATGACCGGATTGCCGAGCACGTTCTGTCGGGCAATTTCACCCGCCAGATGCGCGACATGGCGCTGGAGGATTCCGGCGGCGCTATCCGTCTGATGACGATCGGTAACACCGGCGGCTGGCGCAACTTTGCGAACACGCAGCGACGGGTGGCTGAGCCTGCCGATATGGAAGGCCTGAAAATCCGAACTGTCGTGGCCGATCTGCCGCAGGAGTTGGTCAAGGCGCTTGGCGCATCACCCACCCCGATCCCGTGGCCGGAATTGTTCACCAGCTTCCAGACCGGCGTTGTCGAAGGTTCCAAGAATGGTATCACCGACATCATGGGCATGAAGTTCCCCGATGCAGGCCTGCAATATGTCACGCTGGACGGGCACGCCTATATGGGTGCCTTGTGGTGGATGAACAACGCCAAGTTCCAGGAGATGCCCGAGGATATGCGCCGTGTCGTGGTCGACGGGTTCCATGCGTTGCAGCAGGCCACCTTTGCCTCGCCCAAGCGTAAATCGATTCAGGCTTATGAGGATTTCGTTGCCGGTGGCGGCGATCTCTATGTACCCACGCCCGAGCAGAAAGCGGCGTTCAAAGAGGCGGCTACCCCGGTCTATGACTGGTTCCAGTCCAATGTGGCGCGTGGAGATGAGGTCTTTGTCGCCCTGACCGAAGCTGTTGCCGCAGCCGAGGCGGACGTGAACGCATCGCGTGATGCGGATCTGAACTGAACAACGCCGGGTCGGGCGATTTCCGCCCGGCCCATCACCGAAACGGGTACATCCACCCTTTGTAGTCATTCACCAGAATATGGGCCTTTTCGATCTGTTCCGGCGTCATTTTCTTGACCACTTCCTCAAGGCTGATCGCCGCATCGGGATCACCGCCAATCGCGCTGAGCGTGTACCACATGTAGGCGCGCACCAAATCCGGCGCAGGCATTCCCAACCCCAATTCATAGTACCAGCCGATACCGGATTGCGCGCCCGGATGCCCTTTCATCGACGCGCGCAGGTACCATTCGAACGCCCGCTCGTAATCCTGTTCAACACCCAGCCCCAATCCGTACATCACGCCGATCAGCTCTTCGGCCTCGGCGTTGCCCGAACGCGCGGCTGGCATCAGCTCCTCGCGGGCCTCTTCGAATTCTCCGGCCTCCATAAGATCACGCGCGCCTTCCAACTCGGCAAAAGCAGGGGTTGCAAGCAGGCAAAAGGCAAAAAGGTATTGGCGCATCTGGGCTTGGTGCTCCTGTGTGCGGGACCAGCGGTGGCGCAAGACCTGCCCCGTCCCCTGATCGACGATGATTTCATCATCTTTGATATGGAACAGGCTGCCATCGGTCATCAGCTTTTTTACGATCCGATCCTGTCGGGCAATCAAAACATAGCATGTGCGCATTGCCACCATCCCGATTTCGGCACGTCTGATGGTCTGTCGCTGGGCATCGGTGAAGGCGGCGAAGGGCTTGGACCTGACCGCACCCCCGGCACTGGAGCGGAAAAAATCCGCAAACGGATACCGCGCAA
>CAXXPZ010000057.1:0-44736 GCA_963422555.2 uncultured Ruegeria sp. | reverse complement strand
CGCACAGAAGACCTTCGAGATCCAAAGGGGATGGGCCTTTCGGTCGGCTGATTGGACCATGCGACAGAGCGCCACCGTGACCGATTTGCGGCCAGATATGTGCTCCATTCACCGATCCGCGTGTCGCAAGAGATTTTAGTGCATCCAGATTTGCATCCGGGACCAGAACCAGGTTGCCGGGTTTTTCCGGGAAATGCGGGCTGGTCTGAACTTCGCCGATCAGTGCAAGCGCTGCACCGCCATTGGCCCATCTTTCATAAAGGCGCATTTGGGCAGGCGTCGCGTTGCCTTCCCCATCCCCCAGGCTGTCCGACATCGCCGCCTTGATCAGCCGGTTCTTTAATTGAGCACCGCATGGCAGGTTCAGCGGTTGCCCCAGCACGGCTTTGGCGTCTTGTGTTTCCAACTGCATAATGCTCCTCCATCGCGATATTTCGATATTTCGCTTTTTTAGGTGCCAGTGTTCTGGAAATTTTTCTTCTATGCGGCGTTACGATTTGGTGAGTTTGCTCTGAAACGCAGCCAGAAAGGCACGGATGTTCTCTTCATCGCGCCGATAAAAGGTCCACTGGCCATGACGTTCTGCGACAACGAAACCCGCTTGTTTCAATAGTCCCATGTAATTTGAAATTGTGGACTGAGAAAGCCGGGCTTTTTCCTGAATATAGGCAACACAGACACCTTCCAGATCCGCATGTTCAGGCAATGCAGGCGGAAAGTTGGAGCGGTCCTTGAGCCACTCCAGTATTTTGCGCCGCGTCGGATTGTTCAGCGCTGCAATTGATTTCTCGATGTCCATAAATCGAAATATCTCGATTAACGGGTTCGATGTCAAGCGAGTTTTGAATTGCAGCAACTTTGCTTCGACGCGGGTTTCGACATGGGAAGCGGTTTAAGGCTGGCACCTGATAGGGTTTCAGCCTTACCAACCCTACTTGAAGCTCCGGCTTTCCTTGATCTGATCCCAGGCCCAGACGACCTCTTGCAGCTGCTCTTCCTGAGACCGGTCACCGCCGTTCATGTCCGGGTGCAGTACCTTGATCAGCTTTTTGTACGCCTTGCGAATCTCGGCCTTGGACCAGTTGTCCTGCGCCTCGAGGATTTCGATGGCGCGACGCTCGGTCGGGGGCAGGCGCCGGCCGCCGGTATTTGCACGACCGGGATTTTTGGTGGCATTCTCACCCAGCACCTGATGCGGGTCTTCAATGCCCAGCCGAGCCCAGGCGCGGGCCTCGGGGTCGCCCATGGGTTTGGTCTCGCGTTCCCACACTTTGTCCTTGGATCGCTGGGCGTTCAGCTCGGCCTCGGTCGTGCCGTCGAAAAAGTTCCATTTCTGGTTGTACTCGCGCACATGCTGCTGGCAGAACCAAAAGAAATCATCCAACACATCGGGCGCTTTGGGTGCGCGAAACTTGCCCGCCTCTTCGCAACCGTCGTGATCACAGATGCGAACCGAGGTCTCGGAGGCACCCGACATGCCGCGACGCCCGCGCGGTTTCTTTTTCTTGGCGTTGGATACGGACATATCGAATCCAAACGGGTCTGATTTTTCCATCGGCCTGCTCCTGCGAACGCGTCTTTTCGACTCGGAGGCAGCAGTTTAACGTAAGGGCCAGAGAGTAGAAGAGGGAAGCGGCAAATATTTTGCTGCCGGGCGAAAAAATGACCATGACTGACGAAATCCGCACCCGCCTGCAGGCGGCATTTGATCCGCGCGAGCTGGAAGTGATCGATGACAGCGAAAGCCACCGTGGCCATGCCGGGTTCAGCGAAGGCGGCGAAAGCCATTTTAACGTGCGTATCCGGTCCGCCGCGTTCCAGGGGCAGTCGCGAGTCGCACGTCACCGGTCCGTGCACGCGGCACTGGGGGATGTGGTTCCGCGCATACACGCATTCGCGCTGGATATCGACGTCTAGGCACCAAATCGGGCGATAGGACCGCTTGGGCGGATCAGTTCAGCTGCCTGAACATATAGGTCGTCGGTTCGAACCGATTGTCGAACGGGTTGCGGCAATAGTTGGGGATTTCACCTGCGATCTCGAATCCCATGCTTTGGTACAGCACCCGCGACGGATCTGAACTGCGCGTGTCGAGCACCAGCAGGGTTTTGCCCTGATCGGCGGCCCGCGTCAGCAACGCGGTCATCAGAGATCGCCCCAACCCCCTGCGGCGCGCATCGCGATGCACCAACAGCTTGGCCACATCTGCGCGATGCGGCTGGTTGGGCATACGTGCAGGGATCAGTTGAACCGTGCCCATAATGCGCCCGCCATCATATGCGACAAACAAATCCAGCGCCCCCGCTTGCAGATCGGGACGTACCGTGGCCTGCCAATAGGCGCGGGCATCCTCAGTCGAAAACGGCAGGACAAAGCCGATGCTCGCTCCGGTATGCACGCATCCGTGCAGAATGTCGGTCAGTTCATCCAGCGCCGTGTCAAACTGTTCTCCGCAAAGCCGCGTGATCATATCAGCACCAGCATGTATCGCGCACCTCTGGCCGCACCCGTTTCGAATCGGGTCGGTCCGGACAGGTGATAACGCAGGCAATCGCCCGCACTAAGGTCATGTGCAATGTCGTCGACTGTCAGTGTTAGAGAACCATCCAGCATGATCAGGTGATGCTCTTGCCCGGGTTTGGGTGGAGTGTCGTAGGCGATGACCGTCTCGGGCGGCAAATGACATTCCAGTACCTCACCGCTGAGCCCGGTGGCCGGGGGTGAGACAGACCTGCGTGTAAACCCCGTCTCGGGATCGCGCCATTCAGGCTGCCTTTCAAACGGAACGCGGGGGGCGAAGCTATCTTCGACCATCATCAGTAACCGCGACATCGGCAGGCCGAACGCCGAGCACAGCCGCCCCAGATTTTCAGCGGTCGGACTGACATCGCCCTTTTCCATGCGTGATAGCGTGGCCCGACTGATGCCGCTGAGGTCCGCAAGCTGGTCCAGCGACCATTTCCGCGACTTGCGCAGCTCGCTCAGCCGCGAGGCGAGGCGGTTGGAAAGGGACTCTAGCATATCTCATATTCGGGAATTTGGAGCATATATGAGATAATCGCATGAAACACATGATCTCACAACGAGAAAAGGGCGCAGAAATTCTACGCCCTTTCACTGCCCGGGTTGTTCTTGGATTACTTCCAGCCAACCTCGTTAAAGATCTTCTGTGCTTGGGGAATGTTCTTGGCGACCTCAGACAGGTTAATGTCGTCCGCCTTGAATTCACCCAGTTGCTTGACCGAATCCGCCAGTTCGACGCTTGGCACCGCCGGGAATTCATCATTACCGGCCGAGAAGTATTTCTGTGCGCTGTCGCTTGCCAGATACTCCAGGAACAGGATCGCGTTTTCCTTGTTCGGCGCATTGGCGGCGACGCCTGCACCGGACAGATTCATATGTGCGCCATAGCTGTCCTGGTTGGGAAACACAAAGCCGACCATATCGCGCTCGGCGGACAGGCTCTTGACGTCTTTGCGGATCGCGCGGGCAAAGTAGTAGGTGTTCGAAACGGCGATATCGCATTCGCCCGAGACGATGCCACGCAGCTGATCGGTGTCGCCGCCCTGCGGCTCGCGCGCCATGTTGGCGACGATGCCCTCGGCCCAGGATTTGGCAGCGTCGGCCCCTTCATGCGTGATGATCGAGGCGAGAAGGGTTTGGTTGTAAGTGTTGCTGGACGACCGGATGCAGACCAGGCCTTTGTATTCCGGCTTGGCCAGATCGGCATAGGTGGCAGGTGGGTTCGCCACATTTTCTTTGTCGAAGAAAATGATGCGCCCACGCTGGGAAAAGCCGAACCACTGGTTGTCGAGGTCCTGCAGATTGGGCGGAATACGGTCTTCCAGAACCTCGCTGTCGACCGACTGTAGAATACCGGCATTCTTGGCGCGCGACAGGCGCGAGGTATCAACGGTCAGCAAGATATCGGCGGGCGAGTTTGCGCCTTCGGCTTCCATCCGGGCGATCAACTCGTCCGCTTTGCCTTCGATATGGTTGATGGTGATGCCGGTGGTCTCTTCAAACTCTGCATAGAGGCGTTCGTCAGTGTCGTAATGGCGCGATGAGTACAGGTTCAGTTCACCTTCGGCGGCGGCTGAGGTGGCGATCAGCGCCGTCAATGCGGCAGCGATGCAGGTAGAGGATTTCAGCATGATGTGTCCCAGCTTTGCAAATTCGCAACGGGTAAAAAACCCGACAGGCTTGGTCAATTAGACGATTCTGAGTGATATGCAAGTATTTCCGACAAAATTACTTGGTCTAATCGTTGCGAATGGGTGTTGGGCTGCGTTTTACCGGGTCAAAGTTTCTCCAATCCGTGCTGCATTCAAATTTAGCCGAGTCCGGTTGTTCAGCAGCGCAGCGATGTCGGACAGATGATTGATGACGGCCCGAGTGGTGTTTACGCCGACATCATTCTTTGTGACTGCTAAGTTCTGCGGCACGATCCGCCACGTCCAAGTCTGTTGGGGCGACACCACCAAGGATACGTTCCAGGTTATCAAGCGAGAAGGTTGAAAGTGGTTGTATATCTTCAAAGAAGGGCATCACCTTTATTTCCCCGCTTGCCGTCCCGGTGACAAGCAATGCCCGTCCCTCGGCATCGGTCGCTACGTCCAAGGCTCGGATACTACTCTGATGGCCGGGAAGTATTGCACGGGGCTCACCTGTTTCGGCATCCCAAATGACCAACTTCTCGTCGTTGGACACGGTTGCGACGGTCTGACCGGTTGGGGAAAACCGGGCAGCTGCGATTGTAGAAACATGCGTTTTCGTCAAATGTACAGATTTGCCGGTTGCAAGATTCCAAACCCTAGCCGTGTGATCGGCCGAACCGGAAAGTAGCCGGGTGTTGTCAGGTGAGAATTGCAGCGAGGTTATGGCCCCTTTGTCACCGATCAGCAGTGGCATCTCAACCGGGTCAGGTCCCGTCAGGTCGTACAAGCGAATGGCACAATCTCTCCCGCAGATGGCCAGCACTGAGGCATCGTCTGACAAGGCCAACTCATTTGGCCATTCGGGCTGACGGCGGCAGTCGCCGGACACAGAGCCATCTGTCACTTTATGCAGCGGAATGAGATTTACACCTTTGGCACCGAGGCTACATTCAACATTGTTGCCTGCCGGAGTTATCGGGCAGAGCAAAACTGCATAACCATCTACCGAGCGCAGCCCAACGGCGAGCTTTTGACCATTGCGGCTGAGCGCTACGGCCCGACGCTTCATGTTGGCCGGATATCGGGTTTCCGCCAGAGAGATGTGTTCTGGATTCCACCGATCCTGCGATTCAGACCGTGCCCAAAGCCAAATCTCGGGCTGAACCAATGTAGCGGCAACCACACCGGTGCCGTTTACATCCAGTTCTGAAAACTCGGGCCCATGTGCGCCGCCTTTCGGTATAGGTAGCAATTGCGGCGCTCCTTGGGCCGGTTTTGAGAAAACCTCATGTGTGTCGGTGAATGCGACCCAATTGGCACTTGGCCCGAAAGTCAAAGACTGAACGTCGCGCGGCTCTTCGTTATGATCCAGGGTGTCAAAGCGATAGGAATAGAGCTCGTCCATGGCCAAAGGGGCAAATGGTGTCCAGATCCTTGCGGTGTTGTCCAGCGCAGCGCTGAGAAGATACTGCGCAGTAGGATCGAATACCAAGGTACGGGGCGCGCCGTTGTGACCCCGAAAAAGCGCAAGCGGCTTCCAGTTTCGGGCATCGAACAAGCGAATATCCCCATCCCAGGATATTGTCGCCAGAAGAAGTCCTTTCTTGTCAAAGGTAACGTCCCAAATGTCGCTGTCATGCCAAAGGTTCTGGCCCGTAGACACAGGTATCCGAGCGCGTATGTCGTCGGCTTGCAAAAAAGAAGTCCAGATCACCGCGCGATCGTCATTCCCTGCGGAAACAAAGTATTCGCTGTCGGGACGGAAGCGGACCGCCTTAACGGCTTCGTTTGCCTCGTGACCACTGCCGTCGCAAATGTTGCTATGAACAGTCAAGTCCACGAGACAAACCCGCCCGTCACCTAATCCCGCGACCAGCAAATTTCCATCATTGTTGAGGCCGACCGACCAAACACCAGAGGGGAATCCTTCAGAAGGCAATTCCACCCATGCATCCAAGTCACCGCCCGGCCCTAGGCGCCACAGACGTACAACTTTGTCCAGTGACGCGGCCGCCAAAACCATTCCGTCGGCAGAGAAAGCCAGATCCAGAATTGACGAGGGGCCATCCCAGGGCTCGGGACCAGAATGCAGCTCGCGCACGGCTTCGCTTTTGAGGTCGACAAGCGCAATCGTGCCACGCTGTGTCCCGATGGCAATAGTATTGTCATCAGGCGCGACCCGCATCGAGCGTCCCCGTTGGACAGGATTTCCCTTTTTATCAGTTTGGAATGTCAGATGCGGGAGAATATCAAACTCAAATACAGGCTGCGTTGTGTCATCCACGGACCAGGCCCTTAAGATCGGCTCATCTGTCAGGGTAACCGCAAGTTCTCCGCTTGCGGCAAAACCCGCCGCTCGGACACGCCTTTTTGCGCCGGGTTGATGGCTAAACCGCTGGCGTTCATAGGCGTAGAAATTGGATTTCCAAAGCTTCGCGGTTAAGTCCCAGCCAAGTTGATTGTCTGAAAGTTCAACCGCACTCCTGATCGTCGACAAAGGTTTTGGATCTAGCTCGTTTGGGTTGATGGAGGCCAGCGCGGTCAACAATTTCCCTCTTTCTTGTTGAGCTTGCGCAATCCGTTCTTGCCTTTGTTGATAGGAAATCCAAAAGGCGAACACGCCAATCAAAACGATAGTAAACCCGAACAGCACGAATTTTCGTGTTGCATCAGAACGGCGTGACTTCTTCACAAATGTGTCCACGCGATCGAATTCGAGTTTGCCGTCGTATTGTTCACCAAGGCCGTTTGGCACGATCTCTCGAGTCACGTCGTGAAGATACCGATCCGCCCAGGCGGCGTTGGGTTGAGCGAGGCGCCACCAGCTTGAATACTGCTTCAGTTCTGACCCCCGAAGCAAACGGTCGTCCAACAGACGCTTCCACCACCCCTTTGCAGCGGAAAGCCATTTTTGTCGCGACCATGTGCGGCGTGCCAGCTCTTTGAATTGCTGCGCATTTGTCTGTTCTTCGGGCAACCATTCTTTCTGGAGCTTTCGCCACAAGCGCAGCACACATTCGTGTGACACATCAATCCAAGGGTCTTCGGGGCCATCCAGATCGCCGTCACTGCGCAGGTAACCAATATCACCGCCCGCAAAAGCCCGGACAAGTTGGCGTGTCTGCGGCTTTGGCAGATTGATCACTTGCGCAAGCTCAGAGAGTTTTAACGGATTTCGGATATCTCGGCCCTGGCTGGCGACATTGGTAAGGGCGCAAAAGGCTTTCTTGGCTGCCGGTCTTAGATCATTGTGCAGTTGATGGTATAGCTTATCCAGCCGGTTGGACATGGCGTCCCGTAAAGCCGATTGCCCGCCAAGCATTTGATCCGCACCGCGGTCAAGTCCGAATTCTTTGACATAGTCCTTTGTCTTAATTTGATGTGTCGCCCCGGGATCTTCTCGCTCTTTGCGGTCATAAAGAATTTTCAGCGCGTGCTGCATCAGCGGCAACTTGTCCAACTCACGCTCCAGATCATTGAGCATCCAAACCGTGAGGGCCTCGTCAATACCGCTTCCAAACAGTTCGATCGCTTCCTGGAGTTGGTAACGGTCCAGCGTTGGGGTCAAAAATTGGCTTTGGTTGACTGCTGCGGTCAGGCCCGGATAGCGCGCGCATTTAGCCAACTCTTCCGTACGTACAGTTATTACGACGAAAATTCGCCGGGCCGCCTGAGCGGTTTCAAGCAATACCCCAACGAAACGAGCCGCCTCGTGTGGGTCACGCTGTGCATAGCGGAACAGATCTTCGAACTGATCGACCAAAATAATGACGGGTCTATCGCCTAGCGCCGATACTTTTTCGACCGCCGGGTTTAGATCGTTGGAGACGTTATCGACATGGTTGCAGAAATAAGCGCTCAACTCGTCGATTTCGTTTTCTTGGGCTTCTGTCTTCGTTGCCTGAACGTCGCCAACGACAATCCCGTTTGCCAGTCCCTCAGACAGACTCTGGATAGGCTGCCTGCCCGGAGAGAAGTCGCAAATTACCCAATCAGATCCGTAGCCCGGCAGAAACCCGGCCTCGAGTGCGTTGAACAATCCTGTTCGCGCCAGAGAGGACTTGCCGCAACCTGAAGGTCCGGTCACACAGAGAAAATGCGACTGGCCAAGTTTTTCCAGCATCGCATCGACGTGATCATCCCGACCAAAGAAGATATCGTCCTCGTTTCGGGTAAATGTCCGCAAGCCCGGATAAGGCGCTTCGCTGATCTCCGGTTCCATGCCTAATGTCCGGCAGTTCGATGAGCCGAGTCCACTCCTAGCTTTGTAAGGAAATCTCCAACTGCTTCTGGAGTTATACCTTTACGCACATCGATTTTGTGGACGTTCCTGCCGCCCGGGCAGGGTCTTGCTGTTTCCGGGGCGGCATCACCTACGGCCAGTTCACAATTGTCGTCTGGCCGGATTTTACGTCGGTGTTGCCAGTATTTCTTGAGATGTCTCCGGGCCCGGTTCCGAGCGCCGCGAGTGCCGCCATAGATCACCACGATTGCATCATTGTCCTTAACCGCGTCGGACATCACCTTGTTTGACAGATTGTCCGTAATCAGATCGAAATACACGATGTGTTCGTCTAGGAGGCCGGTAAGCTCTTCGAACTTGCTTTGATCCGATTTGTCGAAATCGAAGGCAACTAACACATCGTTGGCATCGTCTCGATTGCAAAGATTCTGCTTGCGGCGCTTGGCAGATTCATCTGCCTCTCGGGCCTCTTCCAGATGTTTGACCAGATAATCCTCAAAATGCTCAAAGGTCATCTGGTGAAAATCGCAGCCGTCCAGGAACTCCGCGTGACCCGGATCGCATTCAGATTTGTCCACATCCGGAAGGATCCAAACATGCCGCTTCAATCCGGCTTGGCCAGCGGCGGAATACTGCGCGGCGGTCAATGATTTGCCGCTTCCTAAAAGATCGGGTTTGCCGGGCACCGACCCAGCCAGTTGCACAAAAACGTTGCAGGATTTCATAGCATTAACAAGAAATTCCAGGTCCCAGCCCGCTGTCACGTTGTCGTCGGTAAGATCAAAATGCGTAACGACATAACCTCTGGCTTCCAGATCCGACTTCAATCGGCGCGTGTTCGCAGCGACATCCTTTGTGGCGGTCGCCAAAAACAGGTCCGCATCTCGGTCGGGCATGGCCTGGGCCGCTTGCCCCGCCTGAGTGTGGAGCTTTGCTGACTGAGCCTTAACCGCAATTACAAGTTCGTGAACCCTGTCGTCAAAAGATTGTCGCCTCTCTGGCACGACTTGGCTGGGCGCCGGATCGGCCAGCAGGCGCGGACCAGAGCCATCCATTTCCCAAAATTCAATCGCCAGCTTTTTTCGCAAACGTTCTACCGAACTTTGGGCAAGTTCGGAGCCTTCATAATAGCTCTATTCGCACATCGTATTGATGTGTTATATTTTGTCTGAAATACAGGAGGATGCGCATTATGGACCGGAAAGCCTTTCTTGCCTGGTTGTCGGAGGTCGACACGTTGAGCGAGGCGCAGAAAGTAGAGGTCGGTGAGGTTCTGGCCGGTCGCCCAGCGGGTGAAGCCTCGGTTGCGGCAGTTGAGCTGGGTGTTGGAGAAGACCGGACCTGCCCGCATTGCGGCGCACACGGTGCAGTGGCCAATGGCAAGTCGCGGGGAATGCAACGCTATCTTTGCCGATCCTGCAATCGAACCTTTGGAGCGGTGACGGGTACACCACTGAGCGGCCTGCACCGCAAGGATCTTTGGCTGACGTTCAGCGAATGCCTCGCCAATGGCGATACGGTGGCAGTTTCGGCAAAGCGCTGTGGCATAGCCGGGAGCACCGCCTTTCGCTGGCGACACCGCTTCCTTGCCGGGATCAAATCCACCGCCGAAAAACTGAAGGGCATTGTCGAGGCCGACGAAACCTATTTTCTTGAAAGCCGCAAAGGGGATCGTGTTTGGACACGGGCCACGGAAGGCAAATCCTCTGCAAAAAAGCCGGACCGAAAGGCCCGAAAGCGCGGGGGCAAGGCAACAAAGCGGGGCCTGTCCGATGAGCAGGTGCCGGTTCTGGTCGCGACAGATCGCTCCGGCACGACCGTTAGTGCCGTCCTGCCTGCGGTCAATGCTGCCGCTCTGCGGGAGGTTCTCGCGCCGGTCATGGACAAGGATGCACTGCTGGTGACCGATGGGGGCACCAGCTATCCGCCGTGTGCTGCCGCCCTGTGTGTCAGCCACGAAGCGCTCAACCAGTCTTCCGGTGAACGCGTTCGCGGCGAACTCCATATCCAAAACGTCAACAACCGTCACTCCCGCCTCAAGGGGTTTATTGGTAACCGCCGGGGGATCGCCACAAAATATCTTGCCAGCTATCTGCGCTGGTTCCATCTCATAGTCCTGCAGAAGAACCCAACCCCGAGGCACTGCCTCGCCAGCGCCCTCGCTGGAATGAGCATCAATACGATGTACGAATAGAGCTTTCATAATTGTACCACTCCTTCTCCATCTCGATCGGGATAACGGTCTTGCCGCGTTCCAGAAGCAACTCAACTTCTTTCGCGCAGTTTTCTGATAGGATGTATGCCTCGGAGATAAACAATAGGGCCAGATTGCAGGCATCAATCCCTGCTTCTATCTCTTCATCAATTTCGTCCCCACCCAAGAGCATGCCGTTTTGATCGCGCAATATCTCATACGGCGTGCGGGTATTCTCAACCCCCAACTTGGTACAGACGACCTCATGTAATTCACTTAGCCAACTTGTTTTTACCGAGACCAGTTCTTTAAGATCTGCCTTGGCATGGCTGCAGAAAATCTTTGTCTTTTTCATTGGCGGAATATCCTTAAGCGAAATTGCGCTTCACTGCCCGCCCTCAATAATATTAATATCAAGATACAATTTTTGGTGGTTTATCTCTGTAGCGCGACATTGCTCGTGCAAGTGCGCGACATTGAAGGCGGGTGACGGTGACGGGTTGCAGAATGTCAATTTGGTGCACTCATTTCAAGGTTCGATTTTGTTCTTTGGTGTGGTTTTGTCCTCCTTGTTTTTGGCGTTGGAGCGGGTTTCATCTTCAATGTCGCTGAGCGACATTGCAGCGGCATGAGCTGCGCGACGTCGATAGCTCTCGACATTCATCTCGAAGATTGTCGCGTGATGTACGAGCCGGTCGATTGCGGCTATGCCCATGGCTTTATCGGGAAACACATCGTCCCAACCGCTGAAAGGGCGGTTTGCAGTGATCATGATTGATTTTCGTTCGTAGCGCGCGGCGATGAGTTCGAAGATGACGCTGGTTTCGGCCTGATCTTTCTGCACGTAGGAGATGTCATCGAGTATGAGCAGGTCGAATTTGTCGAGCTTTTGGATGTCCTGCGCGAGGCAAAGGTTCTGTCGCGCCGTCTGCAAGCGCTGCACCAGATCGAATGTTCTGATCATCAGGACGCGGTGGCCCCGCTGGATCAACTCATAGCCGATGCCTGCCGCCAAATGCGATTTTCCGGCACCCGGAGGGCCGAAGGCCAGCAAATTGTGACCGGCTTGCAACCAGGTGTCGCCCTCGGCCAGCGCGTTGATCCGGGCCTTGCTCACGGTCGGAACAACCGAGAAGTCAAAGCTGTCGAGGGTCTTGCCCTGGGGCAGCTTGGCGGCCGCGAGGTGGCGCTGTATCCGCCGCTGGTCCCGTTCGCTCAACTCCAGATCAAACAGGGCCGCCAACAGCCGCTCTGCAGGCCAGCCCTCCTTATCCGCCTTGATGCAGAATGAACCGCCCCGGGTTTACCGGAGACTTTTTTGCTCAAGACTCAGGCGACTTTATCAAGGGTGTTCAGGTTTGCATAGAATGCGTCCTCCAGTTCTTGTGGCGGCCGGTGCCCGATCGCGCCGTGCAGCCGCTTGTTGTTGTACCAGCTGACCCAGTCCAGGGTTTCCCACTCAACCTGGCCAACCGTTTTCCATGTGCCGAAGAACTCAATGACTTCGGTCTTGAACAGGCCGATGATGCTTTCTGCCAGGGCGTTGTCATAGCTGTCTCCGACGCTGCCGACCGATGCGTCGATCCCGGCCTGGGCCAACCGCTCTGTGTACCGAACCGCCAGGTATTGCGACCCCCTGTCCGAATGGTGAATGAGCCCGTCTGCCTGTGATGGTATTCGTTGGCAGATCGCCTGGTTCAGCGCGTCCAGCACGAAGCTGGTGGTCATGGACGTGGACACGCGCCAGCCCACGATCTTGCGCGCAAAGACATCAATGACAAAGGCCACGTAGACCATCCCGGCCCAGGTCGACACATAGGTGAAGTCGGAGACCCAGAGCTGGTTTGGTGCGGTGGCCGTGAACGCGCGATTGACCTTGTCTTCCGGGCAGGCCTGTGCAGGGTCCGGGATCGTGGTCTTCTTCTTGCCGCGTGTAACACCCTGCAACCCCATGACTTTCATCAGGCGTTCCACCGTGCAGCGTGCGATGTCATAGCCTTCCCGGCGCAGTTGATGCCATACCTTGCGCGCGCCATAGCGTCCCCGGCTGGCATCAAAGACGCGCTGGATTTCCCGCGCATCCTTATCGTCCTTCCTGGCCCGATCCGAGGCTTTGTCCGGGCTGCGCCGGATAGACAGACGCGCATAATAGGACGATGGCGCGATCGGCAGCACCCTGCAGATCGACCCGACACCGAACTCGTCCCGATGATTATCGATGAATGCGATCATTTCCGGAATGGGCGGTCGAGCTCCGCCTGTGCGAAATACGCGCTCGCCTTCTTCAGGATCTCATTGGCCGTGCGCAATTCCTTGTTCTCACGCTCCAAGGCTTTCAGACGTGCCTTCTGCTCGCTGGTCAGCCCATCGCGTTCGCCGGCATCGCGCTCAGCCTGCTGACACCAGACTCTGAGACTGTCCGGCGAGCAGCCGAGCTTTGGCGCGATCGCGTGGTAGGCCGCGTTGTCACTGGCGTAATCCGCGCGATGGTCTTTATAAAGCCGAACGCCGCGGGCGCGAAACTCAGCCGTGTACTTCGGGGGTGATTTTTTCTTCTCCATAGGGTTCATCCTTTGAGAGTTTTACTCTCCGGTAAACCCGGGGCGGTTCAGAACTCCGGCCAGAAACAGGCGATTGTCGGCAGCCTGAGATTGCTCAACAGGATGGGAAGCTTGGCGGTTTCTACCGTGATGCTCATGCTGTGGCTCCTGGCTCGGAAAGCAGACCATCATAGACCGCTATGGTTGGGATATGGATCGGAACATCGGGGTGATCCGCTTCTGTTTTCTGCGCAAAGCGCACATGCAGATCGTCGAGATCAGGCAGGCCGCCAGCCTTGAGTATCTGATCCAGAGCGACAGCAAGTTCCGCCTCGCAAGCGTGTTCATGTGCTATCCACAGCAGGTCAACAATGGCTTGGGAAGCCTTGCGCAAGGGCCATGCCGCGGACAGCGCCTCCCATGTGCGGCGGTATTCCGTTCTGGGAAAAAGCGCATCACGATAGGTCAGGTTTGCGACGGCACCGGGCTTGGTGCGCAGGCTGTGAATCACATGATGGTAGTTGACGACATGGCCATGTGTGCCGCGCTTGTGATCAGGGGTCCGCCCGCGTGGCAACGTATCGATCCGGGTGTTGCCAAGAAACAGTTCCAGACGATCATCGTAGGCACGCAGGTTCAACTCGAAACCGATCAGCCGCGAGGGAACCGTGTAAAACACTTTGCGGAAGACAAAGCCGCTGGAAGAGGTCACCCGCACACGTGCCGCATCATAATCGCAACTCCGCCGTTCTGGCAGCGGCTGGAGATCGGCGCGTTCAAGGGCCACTTGCTCCCTGCGTTGTGCATTGTGGCGGCCAACGACCTGAGCGATGAAGCGCCGCCATGCCTCCACAGTCTCGAAGTCAGAACTGCCGCGCAGAAGCAGCGCTTGTTCCAGACGCGCCTTGAGGTGTCCATGGCGGCTTTCGATGGAGCCGTTCTCGTGGGCGATGCCGCGATTGTTTCGGGTCGGTTCCATGCCATAATCGGCACACAGCGCCTCGTACCGCGCCCGCAAATCCTCATCAACATCCTTCTTCCTGTTGCCAAAGGCAGCTGACAGGCTGTCCGAGCGGTGCTCACGTGGTGCTCCGCCCACCTGCCACAGGGCATTCTGCAGTCCGCAGGCCAGCGCGGTAAAACTCTCCCCGCCAAGAACAACTTCGGCATATTCCCAGCCGGAGAAAACCAGGGTGAAGTGATAAACCCGGTGCGCGAATGGCTGACCCGCGATAGTGACGTTCAAATCATCGGCCTTGAAGAAATCCGACATCCCTTGCCGGCCCGGCGGATGTGTCTGGCGGAAGATGACGTCCCGATCCGGGCCATGTTCTGCGCGCCAGGCACGCATACGCCGTTCCAACGTGCGACGCGCCTTGCCCAGATTACGGTCCGGGTGCCGGAGTTGTAGCTCTTCCAGGATCGCAAACGGACGCAGATGGGGCTGCTTTTCCAGAAGAGGAACAACAACCTCCTCCCAAATCCCGGCTAACGGATCCGGTTTGCCGCCGCCGTGACGGCGTTCTTGTTTCTTTTGCGATGGCGGGCGCGGGTCCCGGTCAATGCGCGATCCGGTGCTCGAACTGAAACCGGCTTTCACGGCCGCTATGTTCTGGGTGTATTGAGTCCGAAGTTTCATGTAGTCCTCGTATTGTCGGTCGGTGATAAAACGCCCAGGCATCCAATCCTCTTTCTGGTTTGAAGATTGGAAAATCCTGACCGCTGTCACCGCCAACCGCACGGATAAAATCCGCGCGAGATTTTGGCGAAAGCTCCAGTCGGGCTACGCCCTCCTTATGCTTTCGCCAAAATCACCCACCTGCAATGTCGCTGACTTTCATGAGCGGTGTCGCTGGACAATCTCAACCCAAACATGTTGGTGCCCCCCAGATACAACGACTGGGCGTATAAGTGTTATGTTTCGTAAGTTCGACGTCAGTTAAAAGAGACGGCGTTTTCTGCGCCTATACCTGATCTCAGTTTTGTCTATTCCAGTGGCAAGCTGATTAAAAATGACCTTCCTGTTTGTTCGTTCGATGTCGCATTAGAGACTGCCAGCCCTATTTCTGAGATGCCCGCCAGTCTAGGACGGCCTGGTTGTCAGTTGCAGGTAAGCCAGCGGCAATTTCCAAAGCCATTTCAGTGCTTTCGTCCGTTGCTTCTTCCGGAGAAAGCTCATTGCGGAGCCTGCGCATGTTTTCGATCGTTTGCGGAGCCCGCGCAACTGCTTCGACAACCGATTTTTCAAATTCTTGCGACTTAATTTGCATTCGCCCGCCATAGTAGAATCCAATGATTATACTGACGAAAGCCCAGTACCCGGTTGGCAATAATTGCAAGGCTTGAATAGCTATTGCGGATCTTTCTGGCCAAATCACAACTGCTGGCAACATACCAAGCACAGAGATTGTGATAATCGGTCGTGCAAGGCGGTTCAGCCCATCGGCCAAACTGTCGAACCAGGTACGGTTTTGGCGTTGCTGAAACTCTGCAGCGTATTGGGCCAATGCGGCGGTACGGTAGTCGTGCTCTCGTGCATCGGAGGCTTCGGCA
Source organism: uncultured Ruegeria sp. (assembly GCA_963422555.2). Lineage (GTDB taxonomy): Bacteria > Pseudomonadota > Alphaproteobacteria > Rhodobacterales > Rhodobacteraceae > Ruegeria. The sequence continues at coordinate 29,049 of CAXXPZ010000057.1, read as the reverse complement.
TTCGGTCGGAATACACCTCCGACTTGCTCTACGACATTACCGACCGAACTGATTCCTTTGCCGAATATCCATTGTCTTAACCCCATTTTCCCGTCCTCTTTCTAAACTGTGCATCCGTCAAACGGTATTTGGGCTGCATGAATTCTTCTGCGCGTTTGATCCAGCCTCCTTTGCCGCCTGCGCGTGTTCGGGCATATTTTCGAGAAGCTGGTCTGCGATCCGCCAACCGGAAATAATAGTTGCGACGCGCGATGCCGTAGGCATCAACCAGATAAATGCCCGCCAAATCGTGGACATGGCTTGCAGCCTCGGTGCTTTGAGGGCCCAAGGCGCCGTCTACGGTTACGGTAACGCCAAACTCAGACAGCAGTTGCTGCAAGATCTTAACGGCGTTGCCACCGGCATTGACCTGCATGTCAAAAACGCTCGCCTGAAGAGGAGCAGGCAGTTTATCTATATTCGGGCCGTAGAAATAGTCCCGCTTGTAGATTTCGACAGCTTCCTCGGTTGTAAGGGCGCGGACATCGCTTGCTGTGGCACTTCCCCGAACGCGACGAAGCGTATGGATGGTTATGCCAAATTTGGTCGGACCACCCGGATCATCAGGATCGTTGACGTATCCGCCTTCACGCCTAAGCATATCGGAAATAATGTCATCGACATCTTGCATGAATAACTCCCGAATAATGTGTCTGAACGGCAAACTCTTGGAAATAACTTCGGCACGCACAAACGGCCTAGTACGAGGCAATGCGCTCGGAGTTCAATTTGCGTCTCAGAATCTACTCAATCTCTAAATGGTAACTCCCAGTTTACACAAAATCGGTCTTTACGGCAAAAATACCCAGATCGTTTGATCACCAGATCGTTTGGTCAATCGTGTCTGAACCGCAGAATCCACCCGGATCCTGCGCTGCGAATGCTTTCGGAATAGCTGTCAAATTCCGAAAATTGTCGCGACAAATCCTGCCCCGTTTTGTTAACCCCTGACCCAGCTGGCATCCGCGTCGATTTCGATCAGGGTCGGACCGTCGGCGATAAGGGCCTCCGCGATGGCATTTCTGACTTCCCCCAAAGAACCGGGACGGACCGAGCGGCAGCCGAACCCTTCGGCTACTTTGCAATAATCCGGGGCCTGCAGGTCAACTCCGATCCGGGGCAGACCCCAGGCGACCATGCTGTCCCGGATTTCACCGAATGCCTGATTGTTCCAGACGATTATCGGCAATGGCAGGTTCAGCTCTGCCGCTGTCGCCAACTCTTCAATGGTGAAAAGGAAACCGCCATCGCCAGCCAGACAGATGACATCGCGTTCGGGTGTTGCGATCTTGGCGCCCATGGCCGTGGGTAGCGCCGCGCCCAATGTGCCATAGCCGTTGGGGTACAGCAGCGTTCGCGACTCAAAGCAAGGGTAGTAATGCTTTGAAGTATAACCCGGCTTGGTGGATTCGGTGACCAGAATGCCGTCGCGGGGCAGCAGATCGCGGATGATGTCCAACAGCGGCTTGTGATCGGCGGCAATTGGGTGCCACAGGGGATCAATCGCGCGGCGCAACACTTCGGCAGTCTGCGCTGCGACCGCAAGATCGGCGGTCCCGTCTGGTAGCGCCTGCAGCAGAGCGGCAAGCGTGGCCTTGGCGTCGCCACAGATGGCCTGCGTAGGTCGATAGCTGCGAGCCAATTGTTCCGGGTCAATATCGACGCGGATCAGATCGCCACCGATTTCGAACCGCGTGTAAGTATACAGCTGGTCTGTCTCGCTCATCTCGGTGCCAAGGGCCAGCACGACATCGGCGGATTTGATACGGTCCTGTACCGGGGCAAATGGCAGGGTGCAGCCCAGCGACAGCGGGTGATCTTCGGCGACGATCCCCTTGCCTGCGCAGGTGGTCACAACCGGTGCGCGCAGACGTTCGGCGGCTTCGGCAATCGCTTGCGGCGCAGGCGCGGCGCGGCTGGGCGATGGCCAGACAGGGGTTTCCTCTTTGCCCGGTTCGTTCAGCACATCACGCGGGATTTCGATGCACACGGGCCGGGGCCGGTCAGCGTCGAACACTGCAAAGCTTCGCGCCACCGTCTGATCCAGATTGGCAGGGTCCAGCAACTGATGGGTAAAGGTCGTGACCTGTTCCGTGGCCGCCGTCTGGTTCTTGGTTTCATGCAGAAAGCCGCCGCCTGTGCCCAACTCGTTCCGTTGATTGTTCGACGCAATGACCAGCATCGGGATACTGTCGGAATAGGCCTGACCCATCGCCGTCAACGCGTTCAGCACTCCGGGGCCACTGATCAGGTAACACGCGGCCGGTCGGCCTGCGGCCATCGCATACCCGTGCGCCATGAACGCGGCACCCTGTTCGTGCCGAGGGGTGATGTGGGTCATGCCGACGGTGTCGAAACCGCGATACAGATCGACGGTATGCACACCGGGAATGCCAAAAACAGTGTCGATGCCGTAAGCGTTCAGCAGTCGGGTCAGGTTTTCACCGCATGTGATCATGTCTGGTATTCCGATCTTTGGGCAGGGTTTGAGGCTTGCAGGCAGTCTGCCGCAAAGGTTCTGATGGCGGTGGCTGCCGCGCGCAATGTCGCTTCACCCTCGGCAAAGCTGACGCGGACATAAGCATGACCTGCGTCGCTGAAGGCGGTACCCGGAATAACCGCAACCCCGGCCTCGTCCAGCAGGCGATTTGAGAATTCGACGCTGCCGAGCCCCAGATCCGAGATGTCCAGCAGGGCGAACATACCCGCCTCGGGCGCGATCAGGCGTAACCCCGGCGCGTCCTGCAACGCCTCGGAGAAAATTTTGCAACGGGCGTGCATCAAATCGCGCATCTGCAAGACGGGCGCATCACCCATCTTGAGCGCTTGAATGGCGGCGTCCTGAATAAAGGGCGGCGAGCCAAACAGGGAACACATGGCAAGATTGCGCATGGCGTCAGCCAGATCATTCGGGCAAACAGCCCAGCCCAAACGCCAACCTGTCATGGCATGGGATTTCGACAGCGAGTTCAGGATCACCAGCCGCGACGAGTCGGCGGGGGAGAAGGCGTTGTGTTCACACTCGAACGTCAAGTCGCGGTAAACCTCGTCGGACACGATCCACAGATCATGCGCGCGCGACCTCGCACAGCAGCGCAACATCTGCTTTGGTCAGAACCAGCCCCGCCGGATTGTTGGGTGAATTGACCAGCAATACGCGGGTGCGCGGGCTTAGCGTGGCTTCGACCTCGGCCCTGCGCAGGCGCGGGCCATCACCCATATGCATGTGAATGACTTTGAGATTGGCACCGGCTGCGTTCACCGCGCCCTCATAGGTGGCATAGACCGGATCAAGCGCGATGACCTCATCCCCCGGATCGCACAGGCACATCAGGGCGGAAAACAAGGCGTTCTGCGCGCCGGGTCCGACCACCACATTGTTCGCGGTCCATGCGTGCCCATCCTGTGCCGATTGCTGCTGCGCGATAAGATCACGCAGGGGCTCGATCCCGCCGATCGGTGTGTAATGCGTGCGCCCGGCCTGCATGGCATCCACGGCGCAATTGACGATTTCCGGATCGGTATCCTGATCGGTATCCCCCAGCGTCAGGTTCAGCACCGGCTGGCTGGCGGCCTCGCGCCGTTTGGCTTCCTGCGCGATCTCAAAATCGGCCAGCCGTGGATTGTTCAGGCGCGCAACACGTTTCGACAGCAAATTGGCTATCCTTCCACAAGGTCCCGGATCAAGGATGCACGGTTGCTCAGCACGTCACCAAAGGCGTCAGCAAATGCGCTGGTATCGGCCTCGGTCACCGGCAGGCTTAGCGACAGCATACCCCGACGTGCATAATAGAAACCGCGTTCGATCATATCCAGATGCAAAATCGCCCGTAATTCTTCGGGGACCGCTCTGGCATCTGTCGGAGTGGTGATGGGTCCGGTTCCGAAGTGGAAAACGCACATCGACCCCATTCCGGTCACGCACATGGGCACATCCTCACGCGCGATCACCTTGGCCATCTTAGCGCGCAGCCCGTCGCCAACGGTGTTAAACGCCGCGACCCGGTCAGCAGTGTAGACCTGCGTCAGACCGGCCAAACCAGCCGCCATGGTCAGCGCGTTGTTGTTGAACGTGCCCGCATGGGGCCAGTGCCCGGCTTCGCGCGGATCAAACCGGGCCATGATATCCGCGCGCCGGCCAAAGGCGCCAAAGCTCATGCCACCGCCGACATATTTGCCAAGGGTCACCAGATCGGGCGTGATGCCGTGTAATCCATGCAACCCACCTTGGGCCAGGCGCGAGGTCATGACCTCGTCAAAGATCAGCAGGGCGCCGGTTTTTTCGGTCTCGGCCCGCAGCGCTTGCAGGAATTCGTCGCTTGCCGGAATGCAGCCGCCGCCGCCCAGCATCGGTTCCAGAATGACCGCCGCCAGATTGCCGCCGATCTCGCGGATCTTGGCGGTCGCTTCCTCCACATCGTTGTAGGTCACGCTGTGAAACGGCATCGGCACGTTCAGCGGGCAGTCGCCACCGAAATACAGCACACCGCCGTGATAACCGCCTTTCATCACGATCACATCGCTGCGGCCGGTCCACGCCCGCGCGGTGCTGAGCGCATAGAGATTGGCTTCGGTCCCGGAATTGGCGAACCGTACCTTGTCGATGGCCGGAAAACGGTCACAGATCGCAGCGGAAAAGGCCGCCTCGTTGTCATTGGCGCCGCCGCGCACGAGACCCTGATGCAACGCCTGTTCCACAGCGCGGGTGATCACCGGATCGGAATGGCCATACAGCGCCGCGGTGTATTCCCCCATGAAATCCGCGTATTCGTGCCCGTCCGCGTCCCACAGCCGCGCGCCTTCAGCCCGGGTGAACGTCAGGGGAAAGGGGCTGAAGTGGATGACTGTGCGGGTGTTTCCGCCCGGCATTGAACGGGTCGACCGATCATAGTTGGCAGCGCTTTCGGGATTGCGCCCGGCATAGGTCTGTTCCGCCTCATCCAAAGCCGCTTGCAGGGTGACATTTGTGGGAACCGTGGTGTCGTGCATCTGATTGCTCCTGACTATTGGGCAAGTCGTTCAAAAGGCGACGTTGTCGCGGCCTTTGAGGTCCAGCCGTGCGCGCGCCTCATCGGGCGTCGCGACCTCAAGTGACAGATCTTCGAGAATGCGGCGCAGTTTGGCAACCTGCTCGGCATTGCTTTGCGCCAGCTTCCCGCGCGAGATGAACAGGTTGTCTTCCAGGCCGACCCGGACATTGCCCCCGATGGACGCCGCCGTAATGCCAAAGGGCATCTGATTGCGGCCCGCCGCCAGAACCGACCATTCATGATCGTTGCCGAACAGGCGTTCTGCGGTTCGGTGCATGTGGATCAGGTTGTCGATGTCGGCGCCCATTCCGCCGTGAATGCCAAAGATGGCCTGAATGAAAATCGGGCCTTTGATCAGGCCGCTATCGACAAAATGCGCCAGATTATAAAGGTGCCCGACATCGTAGCATTCGAACTCGAACCTTGTACCGTATTTACCACCCAGCTCTGTTACGATGGCTTCGATATCGGTGAAGGTGTTCTTGAACACCAGATCACGTGTGCTGTCGAGAAAGGCGGGTTCCCACTCGTGCTGCCACTCGGAATGGCGCGCTTTCATTGGGTACAGGCCAAAATTGATCGACCCCATGTTCAGCGAACACATCTCGGGCTGCGCGGCACGGGCCGCTGCAAGACGCTGATCCAGCGTCATCCCCAGCCCGCCGCCGGTGGTGATGTTGATGATCGCGTCGGACTGTTCTTTGATCACGGGCAAAAACTGCATGTAGACATCCGGCGCGGCAGTGGGTCTGCCGTTATCGGGATCGCGCGCATGCAAATGCAGGATTGATGCGCCCGCCTCGACAGCGGCAATACCTTCCTGGGCTATCTGCGCGGGCGTAATCGGAAGATGGGGTGACATGGTGGGGGTATGGATTCCGCCGGTGACCGCGCAGGAAATGATCACTTTCCGATTCTTCATATCGTACATACCCATCTTTGATCAAAGCATTTGACTTTTGATCACAGACATCATTATCAATCAACTTGCAAGAACATTTTCACCGCCTCGCCAAGAGGGCCAACAGCGGAGAACCACAAATGAAATTCACGAAATTCGGACCAATCACGGGCGCAATCGTCGCCTGTTTCACGGCTTTGACAACGGGCGCGGCGCTGGCCGAGGCCGAGATTGTCTGGCGAGTGCAAAGCAATCTGACCTCAGAAGATCCGGGCTATCAAATCCTGGAATCACATTTCCTGAAGCGGGTCGAAGACATGTCCGGCGGCCGAATTGAATTTCAGCTTCAGCCTGTTGGCGCGTTGTTTCCGATTGCCGAAGGGCTGGATGCAGTTGGCGCGGGCCTTGTCGAGGCCGCAACGCTGGTCGGCGGCTATTACGTCGGCAAGCTTGGGCCAATCGCCGCAATTGAATCCGGTCTTCCGGGGGCCGAGCGGACGCCGCTGGAACGCTACAACTTCTTCTACGGTGCCGGGTTCATCGATCTGGCGCGCGAGGCTTACAAGCCGCACAACATCCACTATCTGGCGCCGTATCTGTCGGCCTCATGGGATATCATGTCCAACAAGCCGGTGCGCAGTGCGGCCGATTTTGACGGGTTGAAAATCCGCACCTTCGGGATTGAGGCCGAATGGTACGAAACCATGGGTGCGGCACCTGTCTTCATGGGCGGCGGAGAGATCTATACCGCCATGTCCACCGGCGTGATCGATGCGCTGCGTTGGGGTGGGCCTTCGGTCAATCTGGACCGCTCGTTCCACGAGGTTGCCAAATACTATGTTCAGCCCTCGCCAATGCCAGCGCCCAACAATTTCATCGCCATCAATCAATCAGCCTGGGATGCGCTGCCGGATGATATCAAGCTGATGATGGAAACCGCGGCTTCTGCCGCTTCGTTCGAATACATCGCCCGCACCGAGGTCGCCAATGCAGCCGCGAAAACAGCGATGATCGAGGCGGGTGTGGAATTCACCGAAATCCCCGAAGAGGAATGGGCACAGATGGAAGAGGTCGTGCGCGGCCTGTGGCGTGCTTATGCGGAACAGGACACTGATCTGGCAGCGCGCGGTGTCGACATGATGAACGGCTATCTGACGTCACTCGGGCGCTGATCCGGAAATCATATCAGGAAATGGGGCGGGCAATTGGTCCGCCCTGATTTTGAGAAGGCGGGGAATTGCATGGCACAGGCCGTGATTTGGATCGAACGGTTCGTCAATGCGGCGGGTGCGATTGCGCGCGGTTTGATTTTCGTGCTGATGGGCGTGATCGGATATGAGGCAATCGCGCGCTATTTCTTCGGCGCGCCAACGACCTGGGCTTATGATTTGTCCAGCTGGATATTGGTCTTTTATGTCTTTCTGGGCGGAGGCTATGCCCTGTTGCAGGGCGGCTTTGTGCGTGTCGATATCCTGTTTCAAACCCTGCCAGCGCGTACCCGCTTCTGGCTGGATGCGACCATTGGCACGCTGTTGTTACTTTGCTTTACCGGATCGCTGATCTGGTACGGAGGCGAACTGGCGCTGCGCTCGCTCAGCTTGGGTGAAGTATCGTCTTCGGGTGGTTGGCGCGGCCCGGTCTGGCCTGCCAAGTTTGCAGTGCCATTTGGTGCGTTCCTTGTGCTGCTGGCCTGGGCCGCCCATCTGGCCCGGCAACTGATGTCGCCAGAGGAAGGCCGCGACCATGGTTGATCCCATCATCGCCTCGGCCACCCTGTTCGGCGGCATGTTTCTGGCCCTGATCGCCGGGGTTCCGATTGCCATCGCGCTGGGCGGACTGAGCGTCATTTTGGTGTTGGTGTTCTGGGGGGCCAACGGCATGTCCATGCTGGCCCTGCGCGCCTTTGGCACCACGTCCAGCTTTGAATATGTCGCCATTCCGCTGTTCATCTTCATGGCCGGAATGCTGGAGCGTTCGGGACTGGCGGAGCGGCTGTTCACGACCGTCAACTATCTGGTCCGGCGCATTCGCGGCGGGTTGGCTGTTGGCGTCATCCTGATCTGTACGCTGTTCGCCGCCATGGCCGGGATCAGCGGTGCGGCGACGGTTGCGATGGGCATGCTGGCGCTGCCCGCGATGCTGTCGCGCGGTTATTCCAAGGACATCGCACTGGGCAGCCTTGCCGCAGGCGGGTCGCTGGGCATTCTTATTCCGCCGAGTGTGACGATGATCGTATATGGCCTGATCTCGAACACCTCGGTGGGAAAACTATATGCTGGCGGTGTATTGCCGGGGCTGGTTCTGGCGGTGATGTTCATCATCTATGTTCTGTTGCGCTGCCGGTTCCAGCCGGGACTTGCCCCAACCGCTGAAGATATAGAAGCCGCAGATCCCCCGACCATATCCGAGGTTCTGTGGGCGCTGTTGCCCGCCCTGTTCCTGATGTTCGCCGTTTTGGGGTCGATCCTGTTCGGGCTGACCAGCGTCTCGGAATCCGCTGCCATCGGGGCCATTGGCAGCATTCTTGTGGCCGGTTTGCTGGGCCATGTTTCGTTCAAGGTTCTGAACGAAGTCAGTCACATGACCTTGAAAACCACCTGTCTGATCTTTTGGATCATCATCGGTGCCAGCGCGTTTTCAACGCTCTACACTGCACTTGGCGCTTCGGGCCTGATCCGGGACATCGTTCTGGGGTGGGAGCTGAATCGTTATGTCATTCTGGCCCTGATGATGTTGATCCTTCTGATTCTGGGCATGTTCATCGAAACCGTGGGCATCATCATGATCACGGTTCCGGTTTTCCTGCCCATCGCCAAATCACTGGGTTTCGATCCGGTTTGGTTTGGCATCCTGTTCATCATCAACATGGAGATCGGCTTTATCACGCCGCCCTTCGGCTATAACCTTTTCTATCTGAAAGGGGTTGCGCCCAAGGGCGTGACAATGTTGGACATCTACAAATCTGTCGTGCCATTTGTCGGCGTCATGATCCTGGGCATCGTGTTGTTCACGCTGGTGCCCCAGATCGTTCTGTTGCTGCCAAATGCCTTGTTCTGACCGCATATCAAGAGAAACTTTCCTATGACGAACGAAACCCCAAGTACATGGCGTGTTGGCATCGATATCGGCGGCACCTTCACTGACATCGCCGCCGTGAATGCCCGCGACAACTCCTTGCGGATCGGAAAAGTGCCCAGCCGCTATGACGACCCTGTCGGTGCCATTGTCGAAGCGATCGGGTCGCTGGGTCTGGGTGCAGGCGATATCGACGTGATCGTGCACGGCACGACGCGGGTCACAAACGCGATCATCGAAGGGGCCATGTCGCCGGTTGGCCTGGTGGCCACGGACGGGTTCGAAGATTCCATCGAAATCGCGCGCCTGTCACGGGCCGAGCTCTATCATCTGGATGTGCCGCCCAAACTGCCACCGCTGGCCCCGTCCGATCGCCGGATTGCGGTGCAAGAGAGGATGACCCATACCGGCGACGTTCTTGAGCCGCTGAGTGAGACCGAGATTGCCCGCGTTGTCGATCAGGCCAAGGCGCTTGGCATCGACAGCGTGGCGGTGTCCTTGCTGCACAGCTATGCCAACGGCGCACATGAACTGGCGCTTGGCGCGGCGCTGGAACAGGCCGGGCTGCATGTTTCGCTGTCTCATCAGATCAACCCCGAAGCGCGCGAATACGAACGCACCGCCGTCACGCTTTTGGATGCGGCGGTGACGCCGATTGCCGTGAATTATCTGGGTGAGTTGGAGAATGAGCCGCTGATCAAAGGCAAGCTGCGCCTGTTCCATTCCGCGGGCGGCATGGCCACGCCCGATGCGGTCCGTCAGCGCCCGTTGATTATGGCGATGTCGGGACCTGCGGCTGGCGTGACCGCCTCGGCCCGGTTGGGGTCTGAGTTCGGGCATGACAGCCTGTTGACCTTTGACATGGGGGGCACCACGACGGATGTCTGTCTGGTGCAGAATGGTGAGGCTGATGTCTCCGCCGACAAGAAAATCGCCGGGCGCCCCATTCGGATGCCGATGGTGGCGGTCGAATCCATTGGCGCGGGTGGCGGGTCCATCGTGCGGGTCGAAACCGGTGGCGTGACCATCGGACCCGATAGCGCAGGGGCTGATCCCGGACCGGCGGCCTATGGCAATGGCGGTACCGAGGCCACCATCACCGATGTCAGCGTAGTTCTGGGCTATATGAACTTGAACAAAAAACTGGGCGGACGTCTGGCATTGAACCGCGATGCGGCGGCTGACGCGCTGCGCCCGCTGGCCGACAAGCTTGGCCTGAGCGTCGAGGAATTCGCGTTAGGCACCGCCAAAGTGGCCAATGCGGTAATGTCGCGTGCCCTGCGCCGGGTCACGGTTGAACGCGGCGTTGATGGCCGGAACTGCGCGCTGGTTGCCTTTGGCGGCGCGGCCCCGCTTTATGCGGCCAGCCTGACGCGCATGTACGGTATCTCGGACGTGGTCGTGCCACGCGCATCTAGCGTATTTTCCGCCCTTGGCTGCGTCGTGGCCGACACGTCCTACACCGATCAGCGCACCGTCCGGTTGGACTCCGACGCCTGGGACGAAGCGACATTCAACACCCATCTGGCTGCAGCCCGCGACGCGGTGCTGGCGCCCTTTGCCGAAGAGAACACCGTAACCGACGCCGTGCGCGTCGAATACACCGCGCTGGTGCGGTATGTGGGTCAAAGCTCTGAGGTCGCCACACGCATCGACCTGCCCCATGATATCGCAGAAACTGGGCGCAGGTTCCGGGACAACCACGATCAGCTTTATGGATTTTCCACGCAGGAACCCTTTGAAATCGTCAGCCTGCGCACGGTTGGCGTTCTTCCCAGTGATGTCAGCGCCGTGGTTTCTGATCAGGATAACGCGGACACCGCCCGGGTGATCAGCATTGATAACGTCTGGTTTGACGCGGAAGCCCCGGTTCAAACCCCGCGCTATGACCGTGCCACCTGCTTGGCCGGAAAGCAGATTTGGGGGCCGGCCATTTTGGAAGATGCGTCCTCAACAATCGTTGTTCCACCGGGGTGGAGCATTTCGGCAAACACCGCGGGCGATCTTTTGATGAAGGACCATGACCATGACCGTTGATCCCTTTACCATCGAGGTTATCCGCCACGGGCTTTCTGCCGCTGCCGAGGAAATGTCGCTGACGGTCATGCGCGCCGCACGCTCGCCCATTCTGCGCGAAGCGGGGGATCTGTCGTCGGCCCTGACCGATCACGAAGGTGAGCTGATTGCGCAAGGTAAAGACATTCCCGCGCATATCGGCACCATGAGCTTCACGGTCAAACAGTTTCTGGACTGGGTCCCGAAAGAAAGGCTGCAAGCGGGCGATGTCTGGTTCACCAACCATCCCAAATGCGGTGGCAACCACCTGCCTGACGTCAAGGCGATCCGCCCGATCTTTGCAGGCGACCAACTGGTCGGTTTCTCCATCAGCCTTGCGCATTGGGCTGATGTCGGCGGGGCGTGGCCGGGCAGTTACTACACCGCCGCCACCGACAGTATTCAGGAAGGTCTGCGCCTTCCACCTCTGCGCCTGTTCACCGCTGATGACCCGGACTGGGAAAAGATGGCAGTGGTCACGGAAAACGTGCGCGGCCAGCACCTGACCGAGGGCGATATCTTTGCCCAGATGTCCGCAACCCGTTCGGCCGAAATGCGTGTGCTTGAGCTGTGCGAGGAATACGGTGTTGATGTCTTTCAGCAGGCGATCAAACAATTGCACGACCTGTCGGAATCGCAAATGCGCGAGGCGATCCGGGGCCTGCCGGATGGTATTTACAAGGGCGAGGATTTCGTGGACGACGGTGGACCCGGTGACCAACCCGCCGCCGTGCGGGTCACGATCACGATCAGCGACGACACCGCCGATTTCGATTTCACCGGAACCGACGACAAGATCAACAGCGTCCTGAACACCACGCCGCTGATGGCGGCGGCCGCGATGATGTACGCGATCAAGGCTGTTGCGGGCCCGGATATTCAGCCAAATGGTGGCTGTTATCGACCTTTGACATTCAAGACCCGGCCCGGTTCACTGATTGACCCGGGTCCTATGGTCCCCATCGTGGGTGGCAATCACGAAACCTCGCAAAGGGTTGCCGACGCCATATTCCGCGCGCTTGAGGGCGCGGTGCCCGCGCGCCTGACGGCAGGCGGCCCCACCACGGCGGGCCTGTTCATATTTGGTGGCGTCGATGCCAAAGGAAGGTATTCAACACTGTATGAGGTGCATGGCGGCGGCGAAGGCGCCCGCGACGACCGCGATGGCTGTCCGGCTGTTCGGGTCCACATGGTCAACACGTCAAACACACCGGTCGAAGTGATTGAGGCCGAATATCCCCTGCGGGTACTTCAACATCGCTTGCGCAAAGGCTCGGGCGGCGAGGGCAAACATCGCGGCGGCGACGGGATCGTGCGCGAATACCAGACATTGGCCGAGGATATGGTTCTGACCACCATGTTCGAACGCCGCGTGGTCGCACCTTATGGCCTATGTGGCGGGACCAGCGGCGCACCGTTTCGCGCCACGCTGTCGCGCGGAGACGAAGCCCCGCGCGAATTGCCCGGAAAATCGAACATATCGCTCAGAAAAGGCGATCGGTTGAAGATGGAAACATCCGGCGGCGGCGGGTTCGGCGTGAAGTAGGCCGGACGGCCCCGGGAAGAGATCGGGGTCTACAAATGGCATCTCAGAGCCCGAAGCAGACCCGCTCTGCCTCTCGTTTCGAATGTCTGGACAAAAACCTCTCACCAAGGCAATCCACTTAAGCATGAGCGTTGACCTAAGCTATCTTGAAGATTGTGAACGAGCTCGACCGAACTGGTCGCCTGAAGACGGAGTGGCCTCTTCCTTTTCAGAACTATTCATCACAATGAACGAGCCGCTTGGCTTTGCATGGTTGGCGGTATTGATCCTGTTTCTATGGAAAAGGAACATGTTGTTCGGCGTGCTTATCGCGCCGCTCTCATTGTGGCTTTTGGCGGATTGGAACTTGTTGAAGTACAATCTGGATGATGACCTCTACCTTGGCCAACTAGGCGGTTGCGTAGGTTCGCTTGTGGTCACCAACATTTTGCTTTCGGCGGCGTTCTTGTTCAGCGTTTTAGTGGTATTTTCTCGCTGGATCAGGCGAACATGATATGTCCGTTTCGTCCGCAGAATACATCATTGGGCCGACAGGTCAGTCGCTACCCTTCCAGCACTTCGGTCAACCGGGGCCGCATGTCGGCGGCGAACATCAGCAGATCGTCCTGTAGGGCCTTTGTCGCGGCCTCTTTGTCGCGTTTGCGCAGGGCGTCTATTAGCTCTCTGTGGTGTTTCGTGCGCAGTTTGTAGTGATCGGCTTCGAACATCTGGTGGTGATAGGGGCCGATTTGCAACCACAAGCTTTCGATCAGCGGCAGTGCGGCTACGCTTCGCGCGCAGCGATAGATCAGAAAGTGAAACTCTAGATGTTTTTCCAGAAACGCGGTCTTGTCGCCACCATTGCGCGCCTTTTCGATGGCTTCGTCCAGATGCTCAAGATCTTCGATTTCGAGGTTAGATATCGTGTCACAGGCCCAGGCTACAGCGGCGCCTTCAAGCGTGATCCGGGTGCGCAGAATATCTTCGTATCGTTTCCGTGTAAGCGGCGGGACGGCGACCGATCTGTTCGACAACACCTCAAGCGCCTGTTCCGACACCAGCCTGCGCAAAGCTTCGCGGACGGGCATCGGGCTTGTTCCAAACTGATCCGCCAGTTCCTGAATACGCAGGGTTACCCCCGGTTCGATCCGGCCCAGCATCAACGACTTTCGCAGGTCTGTATACACCGCAAGGTTGACGGACGTCTTGTCGAGCTTTGCTTCTTTTGTCATCTCACTGCAGCTCCACGTTTATGCGCGACATCACTGTTGCCTTTGATCAAAGTCGCCCTCTGTCTATCAAAACTATCTAGATAGTTCCAAGGTTCCGTGGGTGCGCTTTCACATAACGTTGTTTTCGGATCGCTATAAGACACTGGGTCGGTCGACGTTATCTCTGTTTGTTGGACATCCACTGCTGACAAACAAAAAAAACCGCGCTCAGTGGCGCGGTTTTTTCAATTGATATGTTTCGTTCTCAGCCCTGACGAGCTTTGAACTTGCGTTGCGTCTTGTTGATCACGTAGACGCGGCCTTTGCGACGCACAACCCGGCAATCACGATGCCGGTTCTTGAGCGAGCGGAGCGAGTTTTTGACCTTCATTGGTCTGTCTCCATTCTGCGGCGCCTTCATCAGAGACGTGGCCAGCGCCTGGGTTTGCGGGTGTCCCGGGTCAGACCCGAAACAGTGAAAACGATGGTGGGCGGTACAAGGATCGAACTTGTGACCCCTTCGATGTCAACGAAGTGCTCTACCGCTGAGCTAACCGCCCACGAACCTTTGCGAGATCTGCCCCATAACGAAATGGGGCGCGGAACCCCGCGCCGGTAGCGGGCTCTATAAAAGGAGTCGTTAGGGGGATCAAGGGGTTTGGAAGAACTATTTTCCGGTCTATGTTGAACTCGAGCAAGGAGTGCTCATGCCGACCGCAGCCTATGATCTGGAAATGCCCGAAAATCGCAGTTCATGCGTGGTTTTTGCGTCGCCGCATAGTGGCCGGGACTATCCTGCGGCGTTTCTGGAACGCTCGGTTTTGAATCGCAATATGATTCGATCCTCAGAGGATGCGTTTGTTGATCAATTATTTAGCAGCGCTCCCCGGCATGGCGCGCCATTTCTCAAGGCGGCGATGCCGCGGGCCTATCTGGATTTGAACCGCAGCGCGGATGAGTTGGACCCGGCCCTGATTCTGGGGGCTTGCAGGCAAGGACATAATCCCCGGGTCGCCTCGGGCCTTGGCGTGATTCCCCGCGTCGTCGCCAATGGGCGCGCGATTTATAACGGCAAGCTACGTATGGATGAGGCGCGGCTGCGTATCGATACCTACTGGCGGCCATACCATACCCGCCTCAAGTCGTTGCTGGCCGAGGCGCATCACAAGTTCGGGCAGGCCATACTGATAGATTGCCATTCGATGCCGCATGAGGCGGTTGCCATGGCCAATACGGCAACTGCGAACCGGCCCGAGGTTGTTTTGGGAGACAGGTTCGGTGCGGCGGCGTCGGGTGTGGTCGTGGATCAAATCGAATCCGCCTTTACATCTGCAGGTCTGAACGTGGCGCGAAACACTCCGTTTGCCGGGGCCTATGTGACACAGACCTATGGACGCCCGGGGCGATACCAGCACGCCATCCAAATCGAAATCGACCGCTCGCTGTATATGGATGAGGAACGGATCGAGCCGAACGCCAATTTCCATGCATTCCGTCAGGTCTTGGATCAGGTCATTTCGGACATTGCAGCGATTGGCTCGGAACCCGCGCGGTTGGCGGCCGAGTAGGGGCTCAGCGCAAGGCACGGCCTTTCACGATCGCGTCCGAGCCGTATCTTTTCCTGATTTCGTCCGTTGCGCGTTCTGCCAGCGACCGTCGTGCCGCGTCAGGGTCCAGCAGATCGCCGGAAATATCTGCCTGATCCTCGGCGCACAGGTCGGACAGGCCACATCCCAGCAACCGATATGGACCTTGATCGCCTACCTGATCAAACAAGCTGCGGGCTGTGCGGTAGATACGGTCCGCGATTTGGGTTGGATCGCGCAGAGATACACGCCGCGTGATCAGTCGGTGGTTTGCCTGTTTCAGTTTCAGCGTTACAACACGCCCGGCCAATGCCTTGGCCTTGGCCCTGCCGGCCACTTTTTCGGACATGCGCCATATGTGGCCATCCAGAATGTCGATGCTGGCGGTATCTTCGAAAAAGGTCGTTTCGTTACTTATGGATTTCATCGGCTCATGTGCCGAGACGCGGCGCTTGTCCTGACCGCGCGCCAGATGCCACAGGCGATATCCCATCGATCCGAAACGCGCGGTCAGCGCATCCTGATCCCAGCGCAGCAGGTCGGAAAAGGCGCGAATTCCAGCCCGATCCAGCGATTCTTGCGCCGCCGGTCCAATGCCCCAGATCAGGCGCACCGGCTTGTCGTACAGAAACGTACTGGTTTCCGCCTTGCCGATCACCGAAAACCCTCGGGGCTTGTCCAGATCCGAGGCGACCTTGGCCAGAAACTTGTTATGTGACAGACCGATTGACCCGGTCAGGCCAAGCTCATCCTTCATGCGCTTGACCAGCCGCGCCAGCATCACAGCAGGCGGTGCGCCATGCAGGCGTTCGGTCCCCGACAGATCCATGAATGCCTCGTCCAGCGACAAGGGTTCGACGATTGGGGTCAGTTCATCCATCATTTTGCGGATTTCTCGGGAAATCTCGGCATAGGCGGACATGCGCGGTTTTATCACCACCGCATCGGGGCAAAGGTGCAGCGCTTTGAACATCGGCATTGCCGAGCGCACGCCCCGAATGCGCGCCACATAACACGCGGTAGATACGACGCCGCGTTTTCCGCCACCTATAATGACAGGTTTGTCCGCCAGTTCCGGATTGTCCCGTTTCTCGACCGAGGCATAGAAAGCGTCGCAATCCATATGCGCAATGGACAGGTCGAACAGTTCCGGATGCGTTTTGACACGGGGGCTGCCACAGGACGTGCAGCGCCGTTCATCTGTCAGAATGGTCAAGCAATCTCGGCAAAGTCCGGGCATTTGCGTCCTCACGCGGTCCACGGATAGTTCGGGCGTTAGTTATAGCACCAAATTCGGGCGATCAAAGACCCATCCGTTGCGCGGAATTTGTAGCGCGACAAAAATAATGATCAATTCGCGACACTTTGGTGATAAATCCGGGCGATTTTTCTACCCAAAAACTTCTCTAAATTCTGGTTGGGCTCGGGCTTTCACCGGAGCAGTAGCGCAGTAGCGCGGGAGACAGCAGCCAAGAGACCGTTTGCCGGGAATCGGGATTCGACCACGCGCCGCCTATGATTATGTCAGTTCTCATCGGGCGTCTCTGAAAGCTTTTGCTTGCGTACGTATA
Source organism: uncultured Ruegeria sp. (assembly GCA_963422555.2). GTDB lineage: Bacteria > Pseudomonadota > Alphaproteobacteria > Rhodobacterales > Rhodobacteraceae > Ruegeria. The sequence goes on along the minus strand of CAXXPZ010000057.1, from coordinate 12,056 downwards.
CCGTTCCGGGTTCACCGGGCTTCCCTGTCACGCCGACAATGCCCGTCACCTCGGTGAACATCACCTGATGGTTTATCAGCGCCTCGTTGAGCAAGGTCAGATGCTTGAAGCGGCACTCGGTCCGTGTGTCGTAAATTGGATCTTCAACACAACAATAGTCATGGTGGGGGTAGAGCAGCACCACAACGGGCCGGATGCCGGGGCGTGGTCGTTCAATTTTGTTGACCAGATCTTCGTCGGGTTTCATTTGGCTTTCCTTTTCTGTGGGTTGTCAGCGTGTATGTCATGTGGGGTGTTATCTTGTCACTCCGCGTCACTTTCATCCGGCCATCCCACGGTAACATCGATCGCGTTGATCTGCTCGGCTGTTGTGGCCGCCAGAATGGCGTCCTTGAGGGTACGTGCGCGCAGGCGTCTGGCGGTTCGCCATGCGGCGAGTGCGGCGGCGAGTGCCGTGATGTCGGCGGCGGTCATGGGGATGCGGGCATTTGCGGCGTCGATCCAGACATGGTCCCCTGGCCAGGTCCCTGCCTGGCCGGCGCGGAGCGCGGCGGTGGTGATGTCGGCGGCGCTTTCGGGATCGCCCTGCCAGAGGCGGCCTGCGTGCCGGAACGTGGTGTGGCGGGCCAGTTCTTCGGCCAGTTCGGCCTGTTTGAGCCTGCGCGCCTCCGCGTGGTCCAGGCGGCGGGCTTCTGCCACAAGGGCGGCCCATGCGGGCTTCGCTGCCGCCTCCGGGTCGGGTGCGCCATAGAGACCGGCATCGGCGGCGGCGGCGAATTGCGGCGGGTTCCATGTATAGCCGTCCCACATGGGCCGGGTGATCGCCCTGGGCGGGATGGCATCTTCGGGAAACGCGGTCCAGGGCAGGATGCCATGGGGCAGGCCCTGTTCCGCAAGCCCGGTCAGGGCCTGGACAAAGGTATCGTAGGTGAGCGTCGTCTGGGTCATCGGAGGCCTCCCGTCAGGCGAAGGGCCGCGTTTCGCGGGCTGTGAGTGCCACCTGGGCGCTGAAGCTCCACCGCGTCGGAACCGATGACCCCCGCCTGCTGCTGCTGGGCCCGATATACCGCTGTTTGCTGGTGCTGGGCACAGTGATGCTTGCGCGGGCTGTGAGCCGCTTCTGGCGGGCGAGTGGCGTCAGGCTTTTGGACAGCGTCCCCGAAATCACCGGATTCCGGAGTGTAAATGAATTGTCTGTGAAGGTGAGGCTTTTGGTTGCAATCACCGTGCTGTCAAGCCGGATTTCAATACGGAGATACGCTTTGTGCAAAGCCGCGAAGCGCCCGGACCTCTCGTCATCCTGACTGGTGCGCGTCCGGATCACCTTCCAGACCTTCGACGGGGTAAAGGATATGTTGACCAGGTCCGCCGAGTATCGCATCACCTCGTTGGCGCTGTCGCGCCGCACCACGATCTCGGAGGTGCCGGCCACGCGGGGCAGGACCTTCACACTCCCGCGATAGGTCCTTGCGGAGGTTCCCCCGGACACGGATATCCTGAAGCGCGCGCCCTGGGCGATACCGCCGATCAGATTGTTGTCGAGATGTCCGAACGTGATGATGCCGCCCCCGAGCTGCAGGCCGCTGGAGATGACCGCTTGATCGGCTTTGAGGTGACGGGCCTCGATCTGGTCTGTGGCGATGGCATTGGCCAGCAGGGTGCCGGGGATGACGGTGTTGCCGTCGATCACATGCTCGACCCTGACCCAGGCCCGCCCTGACCAGGCCCGGGTCTCGGCCCAGCCGCCCGCGGCATCGACAAGCGTAACCACGTCACCGATCACATTGTTGTTGGGTGTTGCAAGATTTGCGCGATAATCCTGCCAGCCCCTCGAACTGACCTCGGCGGAGAACATCCCCGCGCCGCGCGAACCCCCGTCACCCTTGTCGCCCCTGTCGCCCTTGTCACCCTTGTCGCCTTTTTTGCCCGGTGTGCCATCCGTCCCGTCCCGGCCATCTGCCCCGTCCGCACTGTAGCGCGCCCAGAGCGCGGGGGCGGAGAAGGCGCTCCAGTTGCCGCTTGATCCTGTGCGGCGGCAGGCCCAGAGATAGGGTCTCGCGGTGGAGACCCCGGAGGGATCATCGTCCCAGTCCCGGGGGATGTGATCATCTATGCGGCGCTGGCTGGCGCTGGTGTGGGGTGTTGCGGGCCGGATCGGTGTGCCTGTGAGCCTGAATATGAACTCCACGCCCGGGCCGTCCGCCCCGGTTTCACCGCGCGGTCCCGGACCTCCCCTGTCGCCCCTGTCGCCCTTTTTGCCCGGTGGGCCATCCGTCCCGTCCCGGCCATCATAGCTGTAGCGCGCCCAGAGCGCGGGGGCGGAGAAGGCGCTCCAGTTGCCGCTGGTGCCGCGCCGCTCGGAGACCCAGAGCCAGGGCTCGGATGTGGTGACGCCCGGCGCATCGTCGAACCAGCCCGCGGGCACGTGATCATCCGCGCGGCGCTGGCTGGCCGTGGTTTGGGGCGTAGCGGGAGGTCTGGCCGTGCGGGTGCGGCGGAAGATCAACTCCACGCCCGGGCCGTCCCGCCCGTCCTTGCCGTCCGCACCGGGCTTGCCATCCGCCCCGGGATCGCCATCGGCTCCGAGCGTCGACCACAGCGCGGGGGCGCTCCAGTTCGTCCATGGCCCGCCGCCGCTGCGCCCGGCGCGTTCGCTGATCCACTGCCAGGGCGTCAGCGCGGTCAGGCTGACAGGTGTGCGGGACCAGTCCTTTGGCACATGGGCATCGCTGGTGGTGCCGCCGCTGGCCGGGTGTCGCGGGAGCGCGCCTGCGGTCGTGGCGCGGAACGCATATTGGGTCACGGGCAGTTTGACGGCGTCGGGCAGATCGACGGGTCCGGTAAAGGCGGGTGTGCCGGGGATGCCGTCCCGGTCCAGGGCGGCGATGGCGAAGCGCCATCGGCCTGCGGGGGGCAGGCGCGTCTCGACCGGCAGGCGCGTGATCCGGCCATGGACCAGGGGCGTGAGCGCGGCCCAGCTTGCGGCGGCGGATGCGGGACCGTAGCGCAGGGCGTAGCCGACGACACCGGGGTGTGCGGGCGGCGTGGCAACAAAGCGCCGGCTGCCATCGGCGAGGAGCTCGACCGCGAAGCCGGTGGGCGCTGCGATGGGTACGGTCCTGTCGCCGACAAGACTGTGTTTTGCGGTATAGACCGCGCCCGTGGGGGCCGCGCGGCTGCCGGGGGTGATCTCGATCCAGATCTCGCTGCCCGGATCATCATCGGTGGTCCAGGTGCAGATCGTGGTGGCGTCGGTGATTTCGGCAACAACGCGCCAGCCATGGCTGTCGTGGGTGCTCACGGTCGCGCCGCGCCAGGGCCCGGCGGTGGTGAGGCGCAGGGTGATCCCGATGCGCTCATCGGGCAGCGTGCGGTCGGAGGCCTGTGCGGAGAGCACGCGCGGGCTTTGCAGTGCCGGCAGGGGCAGGGGCGCGGTCAGATCGGAGGTGGCGGCATTGTGATAGGCGGCGACCTCGTCGATCGCCTCGAGCCGGATGCGGGTGTCGGAGACCGGATCAACACCGACGATCCGGACCGGTGCGGGTGGGGCATCGCCGGGATAGACCCGCCAGAGCACGTCTGACGGCTCGCTATCCTCACCCGCCCAGTCTGCGGGCAGCGGCGTGGCGGGCCGGACCAGGGGACCCTCGGCCTCGATCGGGCTGGTGTGCAGACGACCATCGGCGAGGCGCAGCATGGCAAACCAGTCCTCGTCCCCGGGGATCTCGAAGCTGCGGCCGAGATCCCAGCGCTCCGGCGTGTCGGGGTCTGGCGGCGCGACGGCGGCAAGCTGCCCGGTCATCCCGCCGTCGATCAGGCTGTGGGTGAGGCGCACCACGTCACCGCGCGCGATATTGAGGCCTTCGGCGCTCATCTCCCAGGCCATGCGGCGGCGGTGATAGAGCTGGCGCGCGGCCTGAAGGTTGGCTTCCACGGCGGCCTGCGTGGCGTCGGTGACACCGCCCAGCGTGACGGTGGCGGTGCGGCGGGGCGCGGTGACGCCCGGCATGGGGCGGCGCAGGGTCTGGTATTGCCAGTCAGCATCCGGATCGAGATAGCGAACGGCGATCTCGTCGGCCACCTGCTCGCCGGACCATGTGACGGTGAAGCTGCCCTGGACGATATTGCCCGGTGTGACAAGCGCGGTTGCGGGGGTGGCGGGATCGTCCCAGACAACGCCGCGCCTGCCGCTGGCCCGTGTCGGGCTGGCGCGGCCGCATTGGCAGATTGTGTTGATCACCGCGCTGACGGGCATCTTGCGATCGAGCACGAGATTGCATGTGAGTTTGTTGGTGTCGCACCATCGCGCCCAGGCCGCGATGGTGGGCAGGTCGATGCGGGCATCGGGCAGGCCCAGCCCCCAGGCGAGGCGGCCCTGGATGTACTGGCCGCGCAGGAAGGCCAGGTAAATCCAGGCCGGGTTGCTCGTGGGTCCGGGAACCGCGTCCGGGGTGGTGCCGGCGGGCACGGGCTGATGCGCGATGGCGTGCACCACAGGCAGTTGCCCGGAGGCCCGGACGGAGGCGGGCAGGCGCAGGCGGACGCGGGTCTGGCCGGTATAGTCGGCGGTATCGGGCTGGAAGGAGCGCAGCGCGGTCCAGGAGATCTCGTCGACCTCGTTATCGGCGGTCGAGGCTGTCTCGAAGCGGCGGACCCGGACCTGCCACGTGGCGGCGGCGGGCAGGCGGACGCGGATGGTCCGGCGGTAGGCATCGGCCGGCGCGTTGGGGTTTTTCAGGGTCACCTCCCCCCTTGACCAGGCCTCGCGCACGCCCACCCTGCGCCAGCCGATTTCCACGCGGCGCGGTATCGCGCGGCGTTTGCCCGACTTGCGGTCGATCTCGAAGCTCCGCATGATGAAGTCGAAATCAACCCGGGTGGTCCCCGCGCTGCTGCGGCGCGTGGTGTAGGCCCGGCCCTTGAGCACGCCGCTCCCCTCGATGGTGTCCACATTGGCGGGCCAGGCGGGATCGGGACCGCGCAGGATGGTGGCTTTGGCACCGGGAAAATCCGACAGCGGCTGGTTGCCGATGCGCAGATCACCGGTCCCGAATTGCGGATTGCCGAGGCCGAAGTTCAGGCTCATGTGGAGATACTGCGCATCGCCCAGGAACTCGGTCCAGGGCTTTGCGCCAAGATCGGGCAGCACCCGGTGGCGGCCCAGCAGCAGCAGCAGCGGCTCGTAGGGCCGGGCGCGGTTGGAGCCGCCGCCCAGGGAATAATCGGTGCGCGGCGCGGCAGCGCCATCAAGCCCGTCCGGCTCCCGCGCCGGGACCAGCGCGTTGATGATCAGCCCGCCGGCACCCGCGATTGCGGCTCCGACCATGGCTCCCACGACCTTGGCCCCGAATGTGCCTGCCCCGAATGTGCCGATCCCGCTGGTGGCGATGGCGGCCGAGGCCCCGGCGCTGACCACGATCGTGGCGATTGTCAGGACCGCAACCAGCGGGTCTGAATCGCCGCCCCGCACGGTGGCGCGCAGGGTCAGGTGCTGGCCGGGGTGGACGCGGGTGAGCGCCCAGGCGGGTTCGGGCAGCACGACCCCGTCAAGCGCCACGATCACCGGCAGGGACCCCCGCTCCGGCCAGGCCGCATCAAGCACATGCGCCACCGTCATGCCGTCACGGGCGGGGAGGGTGATCCCCGGCACGCGGCCCTCGGCGGTCAGCGGATGCGGCCAGAGGTCGGCATGGACGAGGCGGGGTACCTTGTCCTCTGCAGGGGCGTTACGGGCCCTTGCAGGGGCGTTGCAACGGGGCTGCGGGGGGTGTTTTTGAACCGCCCCGGGTTTACCGGAGAGTAAAACTCTCAAAGGATGAGCCCATGACCCCCGAAGTACACGGCTCGCGCCCGATAAAGACCATCGCGCGGATTACGCCAGTGACAACGCGGCCTACCACGCGATCGCGCCAAAGCTCGGCTGCTCGCCGGACAGTCTCAGAGTCTGGTGTCAGCAGGCTGAGCGCGATGCCGGCGAACGCGATGGGCGACCAGCGAGCAGAAGGCACGTGAAAGCCTTGGAGCGTGAGAACAAGGAATTGCGCACGGCCAATGAGATCTGAAGAAGGCGAGCGCGTGCACAGGCGGAGCTCGACCGCCCATTCCGGAAATGATCGCATTCATCGATAATCATCGGGACGAGTTCGGTGTCGGGTCGATCTGCAGGGTGCTGCCGATCGCGCCATCGTCCTATTATGCGCGGCTGTCTATCCGGCGCAGCCCGGACAAAGCCTCGGATCGGGCCAGGAAGGACGATAAGGATGCGCGGGAAATCCAGCGCGTCTTTGATGCCAGCCGGGGACGCTATGGCGCGCGCAAGGTATGGCATCAACTGCGCCGGGAAGGCTATGACATCGCACGCTGCACGGTGGAACGCCTGATGAAAGTCATGGGGTTGCAGGGTGTTACACGCGGCAAGAAGAAGACCACGATCCCGGACCCTGCACAGGCCTGCCCGGAAGACAAGGTCAATCGCGCGTTCACGGCCACCGCACCAAACCAGCTCTGGGTCTCCGACTTCACCTATGTGTCGACCTGGGCCGGGATGGTCTACGTGGCCTTTGTCATTGATGTCTTTGCGCGCAAGATCGTGGGCTGGCGCGTGTCCACGTCCATGGCCACCAGCTTCGTGCTGGACGCGCTGAACCAGGCGATCTGCCAACGAATACCATCACAGGCAGACGGGCTCATTCACCATTCGGACAGGGGGTCGCAATACCTGGCGGTTCGGTACACAGAGCGGTTGGCCCAGGCCGGGATCGACGCATCGGTCGGCAGCGTCGGGGACAGCTATGACAACGCCCTGGCAGAAAGCATCATCGGCCTGTTCAAGACCGAAGTCATTGAGTTCTTCGGCACATGGAAAACGGTTGGCCAGGTTGAGTGGGAAACCCTGGACTGGGTCAGTTGGTACAATAACAGGCGGCTGCACGGCGCGATCGGGCACCGGCCGCCACAAGAACTGGAGGACGCATTCTATGCAAACCTGAACACCCTTGATAAAGTCGCCTGAGTCTTGAGCAAAAAAGTCTCCGGTAAACCCGGGGCGGTTCAGTTTATCGCCCATGTTATTGTCCATGAACCATCTCCCATCGATAGAGGCCCGCAAGTTCAAGGCCCCGCGCCGGCAGGTCGCGCAGATGGTGCAGGACGGTGCCGATCCCGGGCCGCCAGTGCAGGACGGCGGGATCGGGCAGCGCTGCATAGATCCCGATATGGTGTCCGATGCCCGTGCGGCGGCCCGGTGCGCGCATCAGCACCCCGTCCCCGTCGCGGGGCGTCTCGCCCTCCGCCAGCGGCCGCGCCAGGCAGGCCTCGAGCGCCGCGCCTATGGCGGCGTCATTGGCGCGGATGCCACCGGGCGCGGCGGGCAGGGCCAACTCGCAGCCGAACTCGGCGCGCAGCACCGCCGTCACCAGCGCGGCGCAGTCCGGGGCCGGCTCCCCCACCCAGCGCGCCGTCCAGTGCGGCGGGGCGGGGCGTGCGGTGAGGGTCGGGGGGGTGCGCGCCATCAGAACAGCCCCGGGCTGGTGGCGGGATCGTGGCGCATCAGCACCGCCGGGCGGCCAAGCTCGGGGTCGAAGCCGAGATGGATGGTGACATTGCGGGTGGATGCCTTGATCAGGAGCACATCCATGCGCACGTCGTAATCCGGCGCGGCCACGGGCGCGTCGCCCCGGGCGGTGACGATCATGACGCGCACGGTGATGCCGTGGATGCCGCTGGCTGTGGCGCGGGCGCGGTCGATCCACTTCACGATCTCGCGCCCCACATTGTCGATCGAGAGCTGGGCTGCGGGCACCCGGCCCGGCTGGTCATCGGCGATGTCGGGATGGATGATCTCCAGCGCCGCCAGTTGCGTGTCTGTCGGGGACTGCGCGCTGCGGGCGCGCCGGGTTCTCTTGCTCATGTGGTCTCCATCTCCATCTCCATCACCCAGATGCGCCGGCCCGCGGGCGAGACGCGCGCCTCGTAGCTGATCCCGCCGTCACCGCCCACCACGCGCATTTCCCGGCCGATGCCGGTCTCGTCGGGGAATGTGAAGGCCCGGTGGGCGTTTTCCGCCGCCCAGGCGCGGAAGCGGGCCAGATCCGCATCCGGGTCCCGCGTTACCCCGTCCTCGCCGCTGCCGGTGAGCCAGGCGCGGATCTGCCGGCGCACGGGGGCGGCGGTGAAGCGGCGGGCCTGGCGCACGGAACCGTCGTCAAACTCCGTGCGCTCGACCACGCTCACGGGCAGGATGCGGCGCTCGGGATCGATCTGCGCATAGGCGGGCCATGTGGACATCAGTAGGTACTCTCCCCGCCGCCCACCTTTGCCTTGATGATCTGGCCCAGCGGGCCATTGCTGGCCACATCCTCAACGGCGATCCCGACAACCAGGCGGCGCATATCGAAGCTGGCCTGGGCCTGGGCCACACGCTGGGGGGTGCCGCGACCGGCGCGGGCCGGGGCAGGTCGAGCGTGGGGATATCGGAGGCGCGCAGCCCCGGTATGCTTGGAACCCCGGCCACGCCGCCGGCATGGTAGCGCGCCGCCTCGCGCAGGATTTCCAGCGCCCGCGTGTGATCGGGCCGGCCCGGCTGGCCTGCCAGCACCGCGCGCGACTGGCGCGGGGTCAGCACCGCCTCGCCCTGCATCAGCACGGCAGGGACCTCGCCCGGGGCCAGAGCCGGCATATAGGGCACCGCCGCCTTCGGCACCCCGCCCGCGTGAAACGGCCGGGCGCGCGGACGGATGGATGTTTCGGGGGCGAGATCACTCCCCCCGAAAAGGCTCCCGGCGACCGTCTCGAGGATATCGGCCAGCGGGCCGGTGATGGTGCGGCGGATGGAGATCCGCGCCAGATCGGCAATAATCGAATTGGCCAGATCACCGAAGGACGCCTTGCCGGTGGTGACAAAGCGCGTGAGCGCATCCTCCAGCCCCTTGAACCCGGCCCCCCAGGCCTCGGCGACCTCGTCTCTTGTGTCGATGGCATCGCCGGCATATTCGGCCAGCGTGTCGCGCGTGGCGGTTTCCAGCGCGCGGGCTTCCGCGCGCGCCTTCTCCATTTCCCGGCGCAGCTTTTCCACCTCGCGGGCGACACCGGATGTCCCGGCCTTGCCCGCGCGCCCCAGTTTCGAAAGCCTCTCTTCCAGCGCCTCCGCCTCCCGTCCGGCCTCGAAGGCGGCGCGCGCCCGTTCGCGCAGGTCCGCGGTGGCGCTGGCGATTTCAGCCTCGCTCAAGCCGTCCGCGCGCAAGCGCATCTCGATGGGAGCAACGGCCTCGCGTTCGTGGATCAAACGCAACTGGCGGCGCAGTTCCTCCGGATCGTCCCGGAACTCCAGTTGCACGCGCGCGCGCTCGAGGCGCAGTTCCGCGCGGTCATGGAGCCGCTGCATCGCACCCGCCGCACGGCCCAGCTCGTCGGCCAGGTCCGATGCCGCCTCCGCCGCGTTTTCCAGCCCCGGGGCCACCTCCTCGCCTGCGGCATCCAGTTGCAGCAACTGATCCTCGGCCTCCGCCACCTGGCGGAGAAATGCCACGAGCGCCGCCCGCTGCTCCTCGCTCTGGTCCTGTGCCGCAGCGCCTGCCTCAACCAGCGCCGCGCGCAGATCCCCGGCGGCTTCGGCCTGCTCCTTGAACGTGGCCGCATCCCGCAGCGCCTGATAGGCCGCCACAACCCGTGCGGCGGCCTCTTCGGTCAGGCCGAACCGTGTCGCAAGCCGGGTGGTCTCGCGGCCCGCTGTTGCGATGGCCGTGTTTATATCCTCTGCACCCGTGAGTATGTGAATTATAACATCGTCGATCACCTCGCTCACGGCGATACCGAATTTGTCGGCCATGGCCTCGACGTCTTTTGGATCAAGGAGATCGCGCAGTTTTGCGGCGCGGTCGTCCCAAGACTGGAAAGTCATCTCGTCGAGATCGATCTGATTCCGAACTGTATCCGCCAGCGCCCTCATCTCGCTCACCCGGCTGGCGAACTCCTCGTGGTCCCCTGCGCGCCGGATGGTCTGCGTTTCGTCAAGTTCACCGATAACCTCAGCCAGCGCCCGTTCCGCATCCCGGCGCGCCAGCATCTCCTGCGCCGCGATCAGCCCGCGCGCCTGGGCGGCGGCGGCCCGTATTTCTCCGCCAGCGCCCCGAGATCATCGCCCAGGTCGCGCAGGGCCCGCAGCCGCTCGGTGGCCTCCGCCAGCCGCTCGGTGGCCTCGCCGAGATTAAAAAACACCGCCGCCAGCGGCACAGCCACCGCAAGCACCGCGCCGATGACCGCGCCAAGAGGTCCGAAGCTGCCCAGCAATTGCGGGGCCTGCTGGCCAAAGGCCCGGGCCGCCGCTGTGCCGGCCGCCACCTGGACCGCAAAATCCTGCACCTGGAAGGCCACATTCTGGACCGCGTGCCGGTAGGGTCGGAACGCCCCTGCGGAGCGTCGGGTGGCAGCGGCGGCCCGGTTGGCCGATACGGCCTGCCGGTCCATCGAGCCCGCCACCTGCAGCGCGGTTCTGGCAGCCCGCTGCCCGGCCGTCGCGGCCGCCGTATCGGCCCGGGTCAGGCGCAACGTCTCGCGGGCGGCCCGGTCATTGGCCTCGGCCAGGCTCAGGGCGGCGCGGGCCCCTTCGGTCTCTTCCCGATTTGCCCGGGCCCGGGCCTGGCTCAACTCCCGCGCGGTGCGGGCGGCCTCTCTTGCGCTTTCCGCCTGCCGGCTGTTGCTCTGGGCCACAGCCTGACCGGAGCGTTTCACCTCGTCTTTCAGGCGGTCGAGATTGCGCAGCGCGTCCTTGACATCGGCGCGCACGCGCAGGGCCAGGTCCAGATCGCCGGTTGTTTCTGCCATTCCCGTCTCCCCTCTCAGATCCTCGGCAGCGCAGCCGCAAGGGCCAGCGCCATCATGTGTTCCATCTCCCGCACGCGATGTCGCTCTGCGGCGCGCACAAAAAGCACCATCTGCCGCCAGGTCAGGCGGCGCATCAGGTCTTCGGGTCGCCCATGTCCGGCGCGGGCGAGGATGCAGAGGATGTCAGCGAGGCCCAGTGTGCCTTGAGCGCAGCCCCGCCCAGCACCTGGCCGAGGATGCGCGTGGTAAAAAAAGCCGCGTTCACCTCCCAGACCAGCATGCTCAGGTGGCTGGCATCAGGCTCGCGCAGGGCCGCGATCCAGTCGGGCGCGCGGGTGCAGGCAAGCGCGCAGAGTGTGGTCCAGGCCTCCGCGTGATGTCCGATCACCTCCGCCATGCGCGCCGGCGTCATGGCCTCCGCCTGCGCCGCCAGCGCGGCGATATCCTCGATCAGCCCGCGCGCCTGCGCCTGCGCGCGGAGCCCGTCCAAAAAGCGAAACTCGCGCACCGTCACGGTGAGGGTCTCCCCGGTCACCGGATCGATCACCTCGAGATCGCGGTCGGGCAGCAGGATCGCCGCCTCGCCAGTCGCTGTATCCGTCGCTGTCTCCGTGCCCGAAGAGGGGGCCGTGTTGCGGCTTGCGGGTTTTGTCTTGCGAGACGTCATGGTCCTACTCCGGGCCATACATGACCAGCGCCGGGCCGCTGCCGGGTTCCAGGACCTCGACCTGCAGCGGGATCCGCTGCGCCTCGGTGCGGCTCTTGAGCGCGATCTGGCCGTTGGGCGAGACGGTGCAGCGCGGCGCAAGGATGCGCTTGCCCGTGCCCTCGACCGCGTCCTCGATATAGCGCAGCCCGAACTCGCGCAGCTGCGCCCCCGAAGACGTTGCGCGGGCCGGCGTGGCGGCAAGCGGCGTGTAGGTGACAAGGGCCGTATCCGGGCTGCCGGTGCCTAAGGCAAAGAACCGGATGCGGCCGCTTTTGGTGCAGATCTCGAAATTGGCTTTGTCGTCGGTCTTTCGGGCAAGACTGCTCGCATTGCCCGCGCCCTTTTTGGTTTTCACGGTCACTTTTTTGGTATCGCTGTCCTCAACGCCCCAGATACCCTCGGGCCGGTCGGCGGTGACGCCGAGCGGATACCAGACCCCGGTGCGCGGGCTACTCGATTCACACATTTCCAGCGATCCCATATCCGAGTTGGATTGACCTAAATTGATAGAGACCGCGCAACATAA
>CAXXPZ010000056.1:0-9966 GCA_963422555.2 uncultured Ruegeria sp. | reverse complement strand
TGCGCAAAAAACTGCCGAAAATTCCCCCTTGAAATGGCTTGGGCGAAAGACTGCTTGGCTCAAGAATCCGACTGTGCCATAAATCCCGCATCTGGGATGGGATAAAAAATTAAGAAGGCGCACGTAACATCGTGCGCGGGCAGGAACAGTACGGGACGAAACACGAAATGACCAAGAGCAGATACATCGGGCTTGACCCGGCGTGCCCTACTGGGGGCATTCGCAGCTACGGCAGTTGTCGCGGCACCGACTTATTCCAATGCAGCAGGTTTCCTTCGCGGTGGCGGCGACATTCGCCGTATTCGCATGTATTCCGGCCGCACGGGCGAACGCATCGACATGGTTTATTGGGTCGATGGAAAATACATCAAGGACGCGGTGAAGGAAGTGAACCACTTCATGCGCGACTGGCGCAACGATCAGATCAAGAAGATGGACCTGCGCACCATCGACATCATGGCAGCCTCACACAATCTTTTGGATGCAAGCGAACCTTACATGCTTTTGTCGGGCTACCGTTCGCCGAAGACCAACGCCATGTTGCGGTCCCGGTCGCGCGGCGTGGCGCGCAATTCTCTGCACATGCAGGGTCAGGCTGCTGATCTGAGGCTCGCGTCTCGGTCCGTATCACAGATGGCCAAGGCCGCAATGTCATGCCGTGCAGGTGGAGTTGGTCAGTATTACCGCTCGAACTTTGTGCATATGGACTGCGGCGACATCCGTACCTGGCGCGGCTGAACGGCACAGTCTGTCTGACTTTCTGGTAAATAAGAACCGCTCAAAACGAGCGGTTTTTGCATTTGACGGCAGCGTGTTTTTCAAATGAATGCTCTGGCCGAGGTAATTCAACCGAGGACTGTCTTCGCAAGTTGTCATGATTCATGCAACCGTTTGAGGTTCGTTAAAAAGGCGCCACTCTCAATGCGAAATCGCACAGGTCTAGACTTTATTCTTCAAGGAAAATGGCGCACCTGAGAGGATTCGAACCTCTGGCCTCTGCCTTCGGAGGGCAGCGCTCTATCCAGCTGAGCTACAGGTGCGTTGGGGGTTAGGTATCTTTCTTCCGGACGGGGTGCAACTGAAAATGCGCGCGCCGTTGAATGGTTTCTGATGGGGATTAGGCAAACAGATCATGCGCAAGTTCAAGCGCGTCGATCAGCGTATCGACCTCATCCGTCGTGTTGTACAACCCAAAGCTGGCGCGGCATGTTGCCGTCACTCCCAGATGGTCCATCAGCGGCCCGGCGCAATGGTGACCGGCGCGAACCGCAACGCCCTTTTTGTCCAGAATGGTCGAGACATCATGGGCGTGCCCTGCCCCATCCAGGGTAAAGCTGAAAATCGCGGCCTTGGTCGGTGTCGTGCCCTGCACCTGCAGCCAATTCAGACCGGTCAGCCGCTGCATGGCGTAATCACGCAAGCCCGCCTCATGAGCGGCGATGGCATCCATCCCGAGGTCCATCATGTAATCCAGCGCGACGCCCAGACCAATGGTTTGCACGATCCCGGGTGTTCCGGCCTCAAACTTCATCGGCGGATCGTTGTAGATGACCTGATCCTTGGAGACCTCTTTGATCATGTCGCTGCCGCCGATAAAGGGGCGCATCTCGGCCATGCGTTCGGATTTGATAAAGATCGCGCCCGAGCCCGACGGCCCGTACAGCTTGTGCCCAGTGATGGCGTAAAAATCACAGCCAATATCCTGTACATCGACCGGCATATGAACTGCGCCCTGGCTGCCATCGACCAGAACCGGAACACCTTTGGCATGGGCGCCTTGCGTGATCGCCTTGACGTCGACCACGGTTCCCAGAACGTTCGAACACTGCGTTACCGCCACCAGCTTGGTCCGCGGCCCGATCGCATCAATCACCGCCTGCGGGTCCAGATGGCCGGTTGCATCCACATCCACCCATTTCAGAATAACACCCTGCCGTTCGCGCAGGAAATGCCAGGGCACGATGTTGGCGTGATGCTCCATGACGCTGAGGACGATTTCATCGCCAGCCTCAAGTCGTGGCATCGCCCAGCCATAGGCAACCAGATTGATGCCCTCGGTTGTGCCCGAGTTCAGGACGATCTCATTCTCATCCGCCGCCCCGAGAAAACGCGCAATTGTCCCGCGTACGGATTCGTATTTTTCGGTGGCCAGATTCGACAAATAATGCAGGCCGCGATGCACGTTGGAATATTCTTGCGAATACGCTTGGGTCACCGCGTCGATCACAGCCTGAGGTTTTTGCGCCGAGGCCCCGTTATCCAGATAGGTCAATGGCTTGCCATTCACCTCTCGGGACAGAATGGGAAAATCAGCACGAATTTTCTGAACGTCATACATTGGCGGGAATTCCCAGCATTGGTCCCCCAACAAGGGACAGCAGGACAGTGACAATAACGGCGATGGCAACTGCGGACAGGACCAGAACACCAAGGGCCTTGAGAGGTGATCCAAAGCGATGCGCCTGATCGATGAAATGCACGATGACGTACAGCCAGAACAACGCAGCGGCAAAAGCAAGGATCACAAACAGGCCGGGCAAGAGCAGCACAAAGATCAGGCTGAGCATCTGAACCAGAACCCTGAGGAATTGCATCCAGACCATAAGGACCATGACATCATCGAATGAACCGACGCCGCCCATTTTGCGCCCGACCTGATAAAAGGCCGCGATGCTCAGCAGCAGGCCGCCTCCGGACAGCGCAATGTAAGTCACCAGTGAATCAGTCAGAACTTGCAGATCGGGGTCATCTACCGGAACCAGAACGTTCGACAGAACGTGCACAAAACTGTTCAGAACAATCGCCAGCGCAAGGGCCAGCCACAGCGATTGCCGGTTGAGGTTCAGCGCCAACAGCTGTCGGGCGGCTTCGGCCGGATTTCTTACCGTGGTTGCAACCAGTGCACGCAGGGAAACAACAGTCATGCGGAGCGGCCTTCTGCTCGGATCAGCCCGGACACCCAAAACCACAAAAACACGATGAACCACAAGAGGCCGGTCAACGTTTGTGTCGGACCGGGGCCGATAAATCCAGCCACAAGACCATTCAACAGGATCAAAGGTGATGACGCCAGCAGTGCCCAGAACAACGCCAGACGCGCGCCGAACCAATCCCCCTTGCCGCCGAACAGCCGCGCCACAAGATGCGTGAACCCGGCCAGAACATACAGCACAAGCGGCATGCAGATTACCCAGGCAAACAGACCGCCCGCCAACAGCGCATTCAACTCTTGCCCGGTAATAAAGGCTTCACGAGCCAGACGCGGCGTATCGGCGATGAACACGATAACGCAGGAAATCATGACGATAGCCAGCGCGCGATCCTCGCGTTGGCCCATATCCAGAAGACGCCGCATAACGCGGCCGGGCCCACGATACGTGGCCACGATATCCCGTGTGACAGGCATCAGCGGCGGCGTGCCAGCCAGTCTTGCAGCCTCGATACGATCACACCAGCCAGATCTTCATCTTCGATCTCTTCTACCGCCTCGGCCAGAAAGGCCAGCGTCAGCATGTCGGTCGCATCTTCGGTGGGCACCCCGCGCGAACGCAGGTAAAACAGCGCGGTTTCGTCAATCGCGCCCGAGGTTGACCCATGAGAGCAGGCGACATCGTCGGCATAGATTTCCAGCTCGGGCTTGGCCAGGAACTGGCTGTCATCGTCCAGCAGCAACGACTGGCTGATCTGGTAGCCATCGGTCTTCTGCGCGCCTTCCTTGACCAGAATCTTACCCTGGAACACGCCGGTCGCACCGTTGCGCAGCACCTTTTTAAAGACCTGACGGCTTTCGCAATTCACCGCATCATGGGTGACAAACACCGTGTCATCATGAAGGAAATCACCGTCGCCGACGCAGGCACCGGCCACATGGGCCATTGCGTCGTCTCCGGTCAGTTCGATCACTTGCTCATTGCGGGTCAGAACGCCGTTTACGGTCAGCGTAAAGGATTTATAGACAGACTCCTGCCCCATCCGCGTAAACATATGCGTCGCCGAGCGTCGCTGATGATCGCGGCCCTGCGCCCGAACATGGTGCAATTTTCCGCCATCAGCGATATCGATTTCCATGCACTTGTTAAAACGCGACGCGGCGGGGCCGTTTTCAAGAATGGTGACTTCGGCACCGCTTTCCACACGCACGATGTGATGCAGGATCGCGTCTGATGTCTCAGATTCGTGACGATAGATCAGGCTGATCGGCTTTGACGGTTTTCCAGTGACATGAATGGCCACCCCGTCCGAGGCAAACGCCGTATTCAAGGCGGCCAGCGGGCGCGGAACCGGGGTTTGCCCGTTTGCTTCAAGAACGCCGTATAACTCTTTGGCCCAATGAATGTCTTTGCAGCAGATATCTTCCAACCGGTCGATCGTGACACCTTCCAGTTTCAGATCATCGGATGCGTCGGGGCTGAAAACGCCATCGACAAAGACAATTTTCAGCCGGTCGAATTCATTGAACAACATCGGCTCGTCGGTGTGAAATACCGCAGCCGGCAGTGCCTCGGCTGAGACCAGCGTGTCCGGGCGCGTGTATTTCCAATATTCGTCCCGACGGCTGGGCAGACCCATCTCGCGCACCCGGGCCAAGGCAGCCTCGCGTGCTTTGCGGGTGCACCCGGCGTCCGGCATCGTCAGTGCGGCCAGCCGCTCTTCGGTTGCTGTCTGTTTTGCTTGGGGCAAAGCCATCAGTTCACCTCGGCCAGAATGTCAGCGTAACCGTTATGTTCCACTTCCAGCGCCAGCTCCGGTCCGCCGGATTTGATA
This sequence comes from uncultured Ruegeria sp., assembly GCA_963422555.2. GTDB lineage: Bacteria > Pseudomonadota > Alphaproteobacteria > Rhodobacterales > Rhodobacteraceae > Ruegeria. The sequence goes on along the minus strand of CAXXPZ010000056.1, from coordinate 5,202 downwards.
ATGCGCCCATCGGCCATGATGTGCACGACATCAGGTTTGATGTGATCCAGCAGGCGCTGATAATGCGTGATCACCAGAAAGCTGCGCCCTGCGTCACGCAGCGCGTTCACGCCTTCGGACACCAGCTTCATCGCGTCGACGTCCAGACCGGAATCCGTTTCGTCCAGAATGCACATCTTGGGTTCCAGCATCGCCATCTGGAGGATTTCGTTGCGCTTTTTCTCGCCGCCCGAAAAGCCGACATTGACCGGACGTTTGAGCATGTCTGCATCGATCTTCAACGCCTTGGCCTTGGCGCGGATGATTTTCAGGAAATCAGCCGCCGACAGATCTTCTTCGCCGCGTGCTTTGCGTTGCGCGTTCACAGCGGTGCGCAGAAAGGTCATGTTGCCAACTCCGGGTATCTCAACCGGGTATTGGAACGCCAGAAACAGGCCCTGCGGCCGCGCGTTCTTCGGGGTCCAGATCCAACAGATCGTCGCCTTCCAGTGTTGCCGATCCATCGGTCACTTCGTACCCGTCGCGGCCCGACAGAACATAGCTGAGCGTCGACTTGCCCGACCCGTTCGGCCCCATGATCGCGTGCACTTTGCCAGCCTCGACCGACAGGTTCACACCTTTGAGGATCTCTTTTTCTTCTTCCTCAAGTTTGACGTGCAGGTTTTTGATTTCCAGCATTTTTTGTCCTTTTGCGTATCGTTCTGGGTTTGGTGGCCCAGCAAATTCTAATGTTTGGGTGATCATCGGGTACTTCGCGAAACAAGGGGCTCGCGTTCGCCTACAAAATCAACCTGCCCAGTACTTCCATACTTTTTGAAATTGACCCGTCCAAAGCGCCAGGATCAAACCGGCCGGTGCGGCAAAGACCAACAGGCTTAGCATTCCGGCTATCGGTCCGTTTTTGATGAAGGCGGCCATGATAAACCCCAGCAGGATTATTACGACCGGCCAGACCAATCGCCGCGACAACCAAAAGAAAGCTACGGAACGAGCGCCTTCTTTGGCGTTGGCCTCGAAAACTTTGACTTCTTCCTTGGTTGAGCTGGCACGCTGCATTGATTATCCAACGCTCCCCTCAAGCGAGATCGCAACAAGCTGCTGCGCTTCCATCGCGAACTCCATCGGCAGCGCCTGCAGAACGTCCTTGCAGAACCCGTTGACGACAAGGGCCACGGCCTCTTCCTCGTCCATGCCGCGTTGGCGGCAATAGAACAGCTGGTCGTCATCCACTTTGGATGTCGTTGCCTCGTGTTCCACGCGCGAGGAATTGTTGCGCACCTCGATGTAAGGCACTGTATGCGCGCCACATTTGTCACCGATCAGCAGGCTGTCGCACTGGGTGTAGTTTCGGCTGTCCTTGGCTTTGGGATGCATCGACACAAGCCCGCGATAGGTGTTCTGCGCCTTGCCGGCGCTGATCCCCTTGGACACAATGCGCGATTTGGTGTTTTTACCCAGATGCACCATCTTGGTGCCGGTATCGGCCTGCTGCATATTGTTGGTGATGGCGATCGAATAAAACTCGCCCTGACTGTCGTCGCCGCGCAGAATGCAGGACGGGTATTTCCAGGTCACGGCGGATCCGGTTTCAACCTGCGTCCACATCACCTTGGACCTGTCGCCCCGACAATCGGCACGTTTGGTCACAAAGTTATAAATACCACCCTTGCCGTTCTCATCGCCGGGATACCAGTTCTGAACGGTCGAATACTTCACCTCGGCATCTTCTTCGATAATGATTTCGACCACAGCAGCGTGCAGTTGCGCTGTGTCGCGCTGCGGCGCGGTGCAGCCTTCAAGATACGAAACGTAGGAGCCCTTGTCGGCGATGATCAGTGTACGTTCGAACTGACCAGTGTTCTCTGCGTTGATGCGGAAATACGTGCTCAGCTCCATCGGGCAGCGCACATCTGGCGGGACGTAGACAAACGAACCGTCCGAGAAAACGGCCGAATTCAGTGTTGCGTAGAAATTGTCGGACACCGGAACCACTGTGCCCAGATACTTCTTGACCAGTTCAGGATGCTCTCGGATCGCCTCGGAGATCGAGCAGAAAATGACACCGGCCTTTTTCAGTTCCGCCTGAAAGGTCGTCCCGACCGAGACGGAATCGAATACCGCATCCACCGCAACCTTGCGGCCCTCGGCAGGCATATCCTCGGCACCTTCGACGCCTGCCAGAATCATCTGCTCTTTCAAGGGGATACCAAGCTTTTCGTAAGTGGCCAGCAGTTTGGGGTCGACCTCGTCCAGCGATTTCGGCTTTTCCTCCATCGATTTCGGACGGGCATAGTAATACTGGTCCTGAAAATCGATCTTGGGATAGCTGACCATCGCCCAGTTCGGCTCTTCTATCTTGGTCCAGCGTTCAAACGCGGCCAGTCGCCATTCGGTCATCCACTCGGGCTCTTCATTTTTGTCCGAGATCAGACGGACGATATCCGGGTTCACGCCCTTGGGCGCGTATTCCATTTCGATATCGGTTTCCCAGCCGTATTTATAAGTTCCGACCTCGCGTACCGCATCCACGGTTTCCTGATCGACACCTTCTTTTACCTGGGTCTGGTCCAAAGCGGCCATAAGACACCCTCCGTCAGATCACGCGGCTCGCGCGCGATGCTTTTTCTGTTTTTCAAGCCACGTTTCCGCGAAACGCAGCACATCTTCTTCGGTCGTCTGAGGGCCCAGCGACACGCGGATAGCGCTGGCTGCTGTCACCTCATCATATCCCATTGCGGTCAGCACCGCGCTGGCGCGCACCTTGCCGCTGGAACAGGCCGAGCCCGCGCTGATCGCGTACCCCGACAAATCCATCTGCATGACCTGCGTTTCGCCTTTCCAACCGGGCGAGGCAAAGCACAGAGTGTTCGGCAGACGTTCCTGTTCTTTCCCGACAAAAATAGTCGCTTGCGAACCAGCCTCAAGGGCCTTTTCTAGAATATTTCTAAATTCTGCAACCTTTTCCCAAACGCCATTCGCCAAATCCCGGGATGCTGCTTCAGCTGCAGTCCCGAACCCCGCAATTCCAATGACATTTTCCGTACCGGATCGGCGCCCCATTTCCTGACCGCCGCCTTTGATCTGTACGGCCAGATCAGTACCGCGTTTCATCACGACAGCTCCGATTCCCTTAGGGCCGCCCAGTTTATGCGCGGATACCAGCGCCATCTGGGCGCCCAGCCAGTTGAAGGCGACTGGTAGTTTGCCAAAGGCCTGGGTCGCATCCGTCACCGCCAGCCCCTGAGGGAGGTTCTGGATAATACCGGTTTCGGAATTGGCCAGTTGCAGCGTTGACCGGGCGGGATCCGAAACTGCAATCATACCATCCTTGGACACCTGCAAAACCTCATCAGTCCAAGCCCTTACGGCATCATGTTCAATTGCAGCACCCTGTAAATGACGCCCACCCAACGCCAGGGCGGCCCCTTCGGTTGATCCCGAGGTAAAAACAATGTCCGCGCCATCAGCCCCAAAAGCCGTGGCAATTTGTGCCCGCGCCTTTTCAACCACGGATTTCGCCGCCCGTCCCTCGGCATGAACCGAGGACGGATTGCCGCACAAGTCCATCGCGGCAAGCATTGCTGCGCGCGCCTCGGGCCTTAGGGGCGCTGTCGCGTTATGATCCAGATAAACACGTTTCATGGATGCATCTTTTTCTTCAGACCCTCCGGGGCCCACTCAATAAATTGACGCCACATTCCCTTAGTCGTCGACGACCGAAAACAGGCTGGGCACGGCAGGGCAAGGCGCCAGATCATTCTCGATCACGTCCGACAATCGGGTCTGGTGCAGGAAGACATAGACATGTGCGCTCAGGCTTTCCCACAAACGATTCGTAAGTGATTGCGCGCGGCTGCCCGACAACCCGCCCGAGGCCCCGGCCCCCCTTGTGCATCGCATCAACGGTTTCATCAACCGCTGCCAGAACCTCGACCCACGCGAATTTCTGATGCCGGGCGCGCCAGACGATAGCCGCCACCGGGACCACGCACCGAGGCCACAAGATCCGCGCGGCGCAGCTTGACGAACAACTGTTCCAGATAGGGCAGCGAAATATCCTGACGCTCGGAAATCTCGCCCAGAGTGACCAGCTGATCGGACGGCTGCAAAGCGATATCGGCAAGGGGCGACCATTGCATAGCGGCCTTTTGTCGAAAGCTTCATATTGTCCCCTCGCGGCAAGATCGGTGCGAAAACATTGACGCCGCCGCAGCCAGTGCGTATCTCCGACTGGCAGCGTCATTGCGCATCGTTACATAATTAGAACCGTTCTAAGGTACCCAAGGATAACCGTCAAGTATATCCCCGTTGCCAACGAGAAAAAGACAGGACTATAGCCCATATGCCCGAGGTGATTTTTCCCGGACCCGAAGGCCGCCTTGAAGGCCGCTACCACCCGCAAAAGGAAAAAGACGCACCGATTGCCATCGTTCCGCATTCCGCACCCTCAGTTCGGCGGGACCATGAACAACAAGGTGGTCTATAACCTGCACTATGCGTTCTACAACATGGGGCTTTACCGTGTTGCGGTTCAACTTTCGCGGCGTCGGTCGCAGCCAGGGTGAATACGATCAGGGCGTGGGCGAACTGAGCGATGCGGCCTCGGCGCTGGATTACCTGCAGTCGATGAACAACAACTCGAAACACTGCTGGGTCGCCGGATTCTCGTTCGGTGCATGGATCGGCATGCAGCTATTGATGCGCCGCCCCGAGATCACGGGCTTTATCAGCGTCCTCGCCGCCCGCGAACATGTACGACTTTTCATTCCTGGCGCCCTGCCCGTCTTCGGGCCTGATCATCAACGGTTCCTCGGACCGTGTGGCCCCGCCCGCCGATACAACGTCCCTGATTGGCAAGCTGCACGAACAAAAGGGTATTACCATCATCCATAACGAGGTGGACGGTGCCGATCACTTTTTTCAGGACCGCCACATGGACACATTGATGACTGATGTGACCGATTACGTGAAACGACGGCTGACTGAGAAACACCCGCTAATGTCCGATACCATTACCAACCTGGCCGCCAAACTGGCCGAAGACACGATGAAGGTAATGGATGAAACCGGCGAAGACCGTTTCTTTGTCGAAGTCGGAGAGGTTCTGGCCGCGTCATCGCAATCATTGGAAGAGGCGTATTTGACCGAAATCCGCGTCCGTATGGCCGAACGCCAGGCGCGGCAGTTTGTGGTCAAACGGCT
>CAXXPZ010000055.1:0-7458 GCA_963422555.2 uncultured Ruegeria sp. | reverse complement strand
CGCGAACCGGATGGCCAATCGCCCGCTCTATATCTGGAAATTGGCCGCTGAGGGCGGCGAGGTTGTCAATTGCTCGGCCGGGACCACCTTTACGGTCGACAGTGACCTGATCGAACTGCAGCGCGACGATGTGATTCTGATCTGCGGCGGTGTGGATGTTCAGGCTGCAACAACCAAGCGTATTCTGAACTGGGTGCGGCGCGAGTCGCGCAAGGGTCTGAAGATTGGCGGCCTGTGCACGGCGGCCTATACTCTGGCCAAGGCTGGATTGCTGGAAGGTAAACACGCCACGATCCACTGGGAAAATTCGGACAGCTTTTCCGAGGAATTCGATACGGTCGATCTGACCAAATCGGTGTTTCAGATCGACGGCAATCGCATGACGACAGCGGGCGGAACATCGTCCATCGACCTGATGCTGAAACTGATCGCGGATGATTACGGCGAGGATCTGGCCAACGCGGTGGCGGATCAGATGATCTATTCCTCAATTCGCACCGATCAGGACACGCAGCGCCTGTCGACGCCAACGCGCATCGGTGTACGCCACCCCAAGCTGAGCCAGGTTATCCTGATGATGGAAAAGAACATCGAGGAACCTATCTCACCCTCGATTCTGGCCAGGGATGTGGGCATGTCGACCCGGCAGCTAGAGCGGCTGTTCCGCCGTTACCTCAGCCGCTCACCCAAGCGCTATTACATGGAACTGCGCCTGCACAAGGCGCGCAACCTGCTGATGCAGACGGATATGAGCGTGATCAACGTGGCATTGGCGTGTGGGTTTGCCAGCCCCTCGCATTTCTCGAAATGCTACCGGGCGCATTACAACACCACGCCCTATCGCGAGCGTGGTGCGCAAAGCGGACGTCTATCGGTCTAGCCCGCAGGAACCATGCGGTAGATCGCGCCCTGCCCGACGGAAATGAACCAGATCGATCCATCGGATGCTTCGACAATATCCCGGACGCGTTCGGTCTCGGGTCCTTTGATCTGCTCGACCTCGCGCAGGGGTGATCCGGACAGCCGGGCGATATAGTCGAATTTCAGCGAGCCAACGAACAGATTGCCCCGCCATTCCGGCCAGAGCTTGCCGGAATACACCAACAGGCCCGAGGGTGCGATGGACGGGTCCCAGTAATGTTCGGGCTGTTCCATCCCGGCCTTTGACGTGCCTTCGCCGATTTTGCCGCCCGAATAGTGCACGCCGTAAGAAATTACCGGCCAGCCATAGTTTGCACCCGGCTTGACCAGATTGACCTCATCCCCGCCGCGCGCGCCATGTTCCGACAGCCACAACCGGCCCTGCCCGTCGAGCCCCGCGCCCTGCGGATTGCGGTGGCCATAGCTCCAGATTTCAGGGCGAATGCCGTCCTGCCCGACAAAGGGGTTGTCTGCAGGAACAGTACCGTCCCGATTGATGCGGATCACGGTTCCCATATGGTTGGATCGGTCTTGAGCTGCAGGGCGGTCGCCGCGTTCGCCGATGGTGATGAACAGGCGACCGTCGGTCGCCTCAACCACGCGCGAGCCAAAATGTCGCCCACCGCTGCCACCCGGAACCGCCTCGAAGATCACGCGCAGATTGGTCAGGCGGTCGCCGGATTCGGACAGACGCGCAACTGCAACCGCCGTTCCGGCCCCACCTTTCTGGGGTTTTGAGAAGGTCAGAAAAATCTCGCGGCTTTGTGCGAAATCCCGGGCCACGGTTACATCCAGCAAGCCACCCTGCCCGCTGGCGGCGACCTTCGGCACCCCTCTGACCCGTTTGGATTTGCCGTTTCCGACATACAGTAATTCGCCGTCTCGTTCCGTCACGACAAAGGATCCATCCGGCAATATACCTATGGCCCAGGGGGCATCCAGCCCTTCCGCCATCTTGGTGACCTGAACCGGCCCGGCAGAAGTTTGCAGGACATCGGCACTGACCATCCCGGCCCAAAGGAACAGGATCGCAGTTGCGCAGGCTCGTAGCATTATCGCACTCCATACTTTATTCACGTGCTCGCCGGATAGGCGATTATCTCATTAAAACAAATAGGATTGTCCGCCGTGAAAACACAGTTTCGTTAGCACTTTTCTTTTTCGGATAGCTTGCCTAGGGTCTTGCGCAGAACGAATACGTTCAAAACAGGGAGTAACAAAAATGAAAAAGCTGCTTACTGCAACCGCAGCAACTGCACTACTGGCCGGCGCAGCCATGGCCGAGGACGTCAAGCTGGGCGTTCTGTTCGGCTTCACCGGTCCGATTGAATCGCTGGCCCCGGCCATGGGGTCGGGCGCCGAAATGGCGATGGCCGAAGTTACCGAGTCGGGCAAACTGCTGGACGGATCCACCGTCACCGGAATGCGCGCGGACACGGGCTGTATCGATAACGGTCTGGCCACCGCAAACGGCGAACGCATGATCGCGGACAGCGTTGCGGGCATCATCGGCGGTGACTGCTCGGGCGTGACCGGTGCCATTCTGCAGAACGTCGCAATTCCAAACGGCATGGTGATGATCTCGCCTTCGGCCACTTCGCCCGGTCTGTCGACCATGGAGGATAACGGCCTGTTCTTCCGCACCGCACCGTCGGACGCGCGCGAAGGTCAGGTGATGGCGGACATCCTGAACGATCGTGGCATCACCTCGATCGCGCTGACCTACACCAACAATGACTATGGCAAAGGTCTGGCGGACGCGATCCAGTCTTCGTTTGAGGCTGCTGGCGGCGAAGTGACCATCGTTGCCGCGCATGAAGACGGCAAAGCTGACTACTCGGCTGAAGTCGGCGCGCTGGCATCGGCCGGTGGCGACATTCTGGTTGTCGCGGGCTATCTGGATCAGGGCGGTCTGGGCATCATCCAGTCGGCACTGGACAGCGGTGCGTTTGATACGTTCGGCCTGCCCGGTGGCATGATTGGCGACTCGCTGCCTGCAAATGTAGGCGCGGACCTGAACGGCTCGTTCGGTCAGATCGCGGGTTCGGGTGGCGAAGGTGCTGAAAAGTACTTCGCCATGGCTGAAGCCGCCGGTTTCGACGGCTCGTCGCCCTATTCGCCGGAATCCTATGACGCTGCGGCCCTGTTCATGCTGGCCATGCAGGCCGCCGGTTCGACCAGCCCTGCTGATTATGTCGGTAAGGTTTTGGACGTGGCCAACGCCCCTGGTGAAAAGATCTATCCGGGTGAGCTTGCCAAGGGTCTGGAGCTGCTGGCCGCAGGAGAAGAGATCGACTATGTCGGTGCGTCCGGTGTCGAGTTGATCGGCCCCGGCGAAAGCGCCGGTTCCTACCGCGAGATCGAAGTGACCGACGGCGAAAACAAAACCGTCAACTTCCGTTGATCACGCGCATATAGGTATAAAGACAAACAGCCCGGGCCTTGTGTCCGGGCTGTTTCAATGAAAAAAGACCGCACCCCACTTGGGGATGGAACAGCAAAAAGCCGAAAACGGCAGCTGGGGGAAAAGATGATCGTCGTCGAGGACGTGCACAAGCATTTCGGCGGTTTCCACGCGGTGGATGGGGCGTCGCTGGAAATCGAAAAGGGATCGATCACGGGTTTGATCGGACCAAACGGGGCGGGAAAAACCACCTTGTTCAACGTGATCGCGGGCGTTTTGCCGCCTACCAGCGGTCGGGTTTTCATGGATGGCGAGGATATCACCAGCCTGCCCCCGCACGATCTGTTTCACAAGGGTCTGCTGCGGACGTTCCAGATCGCCCACGAATTCTCTTCGATGAGCTGCCGCGAGAATCTGATGATGGTACCGGGCGCGCAATCGGGTGAATCACTGTGGAACACCTGGTTTGGCCGGAAACGCATCGCAGATGAGGAACGCGCGCTGAAGGCCAAGGCCGATGAGGTGCTGGAGTTTCTGACCATCGAACATCTGGCGGATCACAAGGCGGGTCAGGTCTCGGGCGGGCAGAAGAAACTGCTGGAACTTGGTCGCACCATGATGGTCGATGCCAAGATCGTTTTTCTGGATGAGGTCGGCGCAGGCGTGAACCGCACCTTGCTTATGACCATTGCCGATACGATCCTGCGCCTGAACAAGGAACGCGGCTATACATTTGTGGTCATCGAGCATGACATGGATTTCATCGGCAAGATCTGTGATCCCGTGATCTGTATGGCCGAGGGCAAAGTTTTGGCCCAAGGCACGTTGGATGAAATCAAGGCCAACGAGCATGTGATCGAGGCTTATCTGGGCACCGGTTTGAAAAACAAAGACAAGCTGGAGGCCGGGGCTTGAACTGTGTGTATCCATTGCGAGCCATGGGGGTGCCAGAGATCGGCAGCTGGGGGCTCTGCCCCCAGACCCCCGAGGTATTTTCCGGCCAGATGAAGAAGGATCCTGTGGATGGCTGAACCGTTTCTGATCGGTGACACCATGACCGGCGGTTATGGCAAGGGGCCGGATATTCTGCATGAGTGCACGATTGCCGTCGACAAGGGTGAGATTGCAGTGATCGTAGGCCCCAACGGTGCTGGCAAATCAACGGCTATGAAAGCTGTGTTCGGGATGTTGGATGTGCGCGCGGGAACGGTGCGTTTGGATGGTGAGGATATTACCGATCTCTCTCCGCAGGACCGCGTCATCAAGGGCATGGGGTTCGTACCGCAGACGCAGAATATCTTTACGTCGATGACGGTGGAAGAAAACCTTGAGATGGGCGCCTTTATCCGCCGCGACGATATCTCGGAAACGATGGAACAGGTGTTCGATCTGTTCCCGATCCTGCGTGACAAGCGTGGTCAAGCGGCGGGAGAGCTGTCGGGCGGTCAACGCCAGCAGGTCGCCGTGGGTCGCGCGTTGATGACGCAACCCAAGGTTCTGATGCTGGATGAACCGACTGCCGGGGTCTCACCGATCGTGATGGATGAGTTGTTTGACCGGATCATCGAAGTGTCGCGCACCGGTCTGCCGATCCTGATGGTGGAACAGAACGCCCGTCAGGCGCTTGAGATCGCGGATAAAGGATATGTGCTGGTGCAAGGGCGGAATGCCTATACCGGCACAGGCAAGGAATTGCTGGCCGATCCAGACGTGCGCAAGAGTTTCCTTGGGGGATAACGGTGGTTCGGCATCTGGCATGTTGGATTGTCGCTCTGTCGGGCTTTGTCATGCCCGCGACGGTCAATGCAGGTGCCGCCACGTCCTTGGAATGTCGGCTTAAAAAACAGTGTGGAGCCAGGGGCTGTAGTGCAGAACCGGCCACATATACTCTGACCTCTATGCCGCTGATGGTGACTGGCAAGGTGGTTGCAGAACAGGCGGAACCCGCCACCTTGACCACTCCGGGCCGCGCTATCGACGGGCGGGCGTTCCATCAGAATGGGACAGTATTCTGGAACAATCGCGTCCGAAACGACACCTTTGAGTCTTCTGTTTCGCCCGAGTTGGATGAGTTTGTCGTTCTTAACATAGACGAAAGCGGGACGTCGGTTCTGACTATCGTCGATATGAGAACGAGACAGACGACAGTTTTGTCCGGACAGTGTCTGAGGCAGAAATCTTCCCCTTAGACGAAGTTAGCAATGACGCAGAAAGACAAAGGGTGGAGAAGAAGGCGTCAGGCGTTTTGTTCCCCGTTGGTCGCTCTGTCCAAAAGTTCTAACGCCGATTCCCAATCGGACAATCGACCCGACTGGGAATTGGCTAGATACCAAGCCTTTGGGGCAATGGCAGTCGCCTTGGTTTTGCCGGTTCATGCGACCTGTTTGAACGCGAGAGCGAAACCGGAAACTTGGAAAGCTCTCTAAATTGCGCTAACTGATCGGATCACCGCACGATCCAAAATCCTGTGCCGCGTGGGGGCCTTTGATCGACATGTCGTAATCCAGTTTTTCAAAATCCACGACAAAGGTGATTACGTCCTTATCCGCGATATGCAGAAAAGTCAGTGAATTGAGGCCCGCGATGATCGTTGCCTCACCCTTGATGGCATCCGTTACGATAAAGCCCTTGTCGGTTGCCCCCGACCGCGCAAGTGTCACCGCATTGCCGGTGCTGCCCGACACGCAGTTTACCACAAAATCCTCTCCATTCAGGGGGTCGTTCTGAGCTGCTGCAAGTCCCGGGACAGCACAAGCAAAAAGCATTATCGCGACGTTTTTCATAGTTTGCCTTTCTATTTGGATCTGTCGGGCATTGGATGATGCAACATCACCTACCCTTTGATCCGATATTCGGTTTACGACGCCGTATCGCCCTACGCGCCGTTGTTGATATTAGCTCTATTCGCACATCGTATTGATGTGTTATATTTTGTCTGAAATACAGGAGGATGCGCATTATGGACCGGAAAGCCTTTCTTGCCTGGTTGTCGGAGGTCGACACGTTGAGCGAGGCGCAGAAAGTAGAGGTCGGTGAGGTTCTGGCCGGTCGCCCAGCGGGTGAAGCCTCGGTTGCGGCAGTTGAGCTGGGTGTTGGAGAAGACCGGACCTGCCCGCATTGCGGCGCACACGGTGCAGTGGCCAATGGCAAGTCGCGGGGAATGCAACGCTATCTTTGCCGATCCTGCAATCGAACCTTTGGAGCGGTGACGGGTACACCACTGAGCGGCCTGCACCGCAAGGATCTTTGGCTGACGTTCAGCGAATGCCTCGCCAATGGCGATACGGTGGCAGTTTCGGCAAAGCGCTGTGGCATAGCCGGGAGCACCGCCTTTCGCTGGCGACACCGCTTCCTTGCCGGGATCAAATCCACCGCCGAAAAACTGAAGGGCATTGTCGAGGCCGACGAAACCTATTTTCTTGAAAGCCGCAAAGGGGATCGTGTTTGGACACGGGCCACGGAAGGCAAATCCTCTGCAAAAAAGCCGGACCGAAAGGCCCGAAAGCGCGGGGGCAAGGCAACAAAGCGGGGCCTGTCCGATGAGCAGGTGCCGGTTCTGGTCGCGACAGATCGCTCCGGCACGACCGTTAGTGCCGTCCTGCCTGCGGTCAATGCTGCCGCTCTGCGGGAGGTTCTCGCGCCGGTCATGGACAAGGATGCACTGCTGGTGACCGATGGGGGCACCAGCTATCCGCCGTGTGCTGCCGCCCTGTGTGTCAGCCACGAAGCGCTCAACCAGTCTTCCGGTGAACGCGTTCGCGGCGAACTCCATATCCAAAACGTCAACAACCGTCACTCCCGCCTCAAGGGGTTTATTGGTAACCGCCGGGGGATCGCCACAAAATATCTTGCCAGCTATCTGCGCTGGTTCCATCTCATAGTCCTGCAGAAGAACCCAACCCCGAGGCACTGCCTCGCCAGCGCCCTCGCTGGAATGAGCATCAATACGATGTACGAATAGAGCCTTGATATTTGAGGAAACACCCTTGGTTTCAAAGTGTTGTCGCGCCAATGTCACCTCATCTTGAGGTGGCGTGAACAGCGCGGATGACTGGCCCATTGGAAAACAGGCGCGACCATCCGACTCGGCGGTTGTGGTGCTGTCGCAATTGACCAGCGTGCATTTCAAGAAT
>CAXXPZ010000054.1:0-78173 GCA_963422555.2 uncultured Ruegeria sp. | reverse complement strand
TGGGAATGGTCTACGTGGCCTTTGTCATTGATGTCTTTGCGCGCAAGATCGTGGGCTGGCGCGTGTCCACGTCCATGACCACCAGCTTCGTGCTGGACGCGCTGAACCAGGCGATCTGCCAACGAATACCATCACAGGCAGACGGGCTCATTCACCATTCGGACAGGGGGTCGCAATACCTGGCGGTTCGGTACACAGAGCGGTTGGCCCAGGCCGGGATCGACGCATCGGTCGGCAGCGTCGGAGACAGCTATGACAACGCCCTGGCAGAAAGCATCATCGGCCTGTTCAAGACCGAAGTCATTGAGTTCTTCGGCACATGGAAAACGGTTGGCCAGGTTGAGTGGGAAACCCTGGACTGGGTCAGCTGGTACAACAACAAGCGGCTGCACGGCGCGATCGGGCACCGGCCGCCACAAGAACTGGAGGACGCATTCTATGCAAACCTGAACACCCTTGATAAAGTCGCCTGAGTCTTGAGCAAAAAAGTCTCCGGTAAACCCGGGGCGGTTCAGAGCGATGAAGCGCCGCCATGCCTCCACAGTCTCGAAGTCAGAACTGCCGCGCAGAAGCAGCGCTTGTTCCAGACGCGCCTTGAGGTGTCCATGGCGGCTTTCGATGGAGCCGTTCTCGTGGGCGATGCCGCGATTGTTTCGGGTCGGTTCCATGCCATAATCGGCACACAGCGCCTCGTACCGCGCCCGCAAATCCTCATCAACATCCTTCTTCCTGTTGCCAAAGGCAGCTGACAGGCTGTCCGAGCGGTGCTCACGTGGTGCTCCGCCCACCTGCCACAGGGCATTCTGCAGTCCGCAGGCCAGCGCGGTAAAACTCTCCCCGCCAAGAACAACTTCGGCATATTCCCAGCCGGAGAAAACCAGGGTGAAGTGATAAACCCGGTGCGCGAATGGCTGACCCGCGATAGTGACGTTCAAATCATCGGCCTTGAAGAAATCCGACATCCCTTGCCGGCCCGGCGGATGTGTCTGGCGGAAGATGACGTCCCGATCCGGGCCATGTTCTGCGCGCCAGGCACGCATACGCCGTTCCAACGTGCGACGCGCCTTGCCCAGATTACGGTCCGGGTGCCGGAGTTGTAGCTCTTCCAGGATCGCAAACGGACGCAGATGGGGCTGCTTTTCCAGAAGAGGAACAACAACCTCCTCCCAAATCCCGGCTAACGGATCCGGTTTGCCGCCGCCGTGACGGCGTTCTTGTTTCTTTTGCGATGGCGGGCGCGGGTCCCGGTCAATGCGCGATCCGGTGCTCGAACTGAAACCGGCTTTCACGGCCGCTATGTTCTGGGTGTATTGAGTCCGAAGTTTCATGTAGTCCTCGTATTGTCGGTCGGTGATAAAACGCCCAGGCATCCAATCCTCTTTCTGGTTTGAAGATTGGAAAATCCTGACCGCTGTCACCGCCAACCGCACGGATAAAATCCGCGCGAGATTTTGGCGAAAGCTCCAGTCGGGCTACGCCCTCCTTATGCTTTCGCCAAAATCACCCACCTGCAATGTCGCTGACTTTCATGAGCGGTGTCGCTGGACACAGATCGGGTAATCGCCTGAAGTATTTGCGCTTGCGGCGCAAATATCGATCCTATCCAGTGCCTTTCCACCCATTCGGAAATATAAACGCTCTTTACGTTCGAATTTTGCACTATGTCACTTTCTCGCCTGAGGTCTTTTCCCGCATCTGTGCGAGGTATCCAATTGAACTGCAGTACTAGTTTGCAGCTTCATCGATAGAGTGTGAAATGAATGTGATTTTGGTCTCGACATAAGTCTTTCGACCAACGTGCATTCATATTTTTCTGAAAATCACTAATAAATCACAGCGCCCTCCTTAGCCTGTTCGACAACAGACAACGCAGTTTCACCAATCATGCCAAGGAGGGGCAAATGCATCAACGAAGTTATCAGGAAGTCCGTGATTGGCTTTTTGCCAGATTGCACCGGACCAGCGGCAAGCACGTTGCCTATAATCACAAGGTTTCCACCCATATCGGCAAAGGTGCAACGACACTTTTTGCCTATTTGAACGTGCTCAATGAAGTACCTGAGTTCGAAAGAGACGGGCTGACACTTGTTCCTGGCAATGTGCTGACTTCTTTCAATGTCGAACAACTTCTGGGCGCAATTTTCGACGACTACAAATCACGTGGATGGACAATCTATTATGCTTAGATGTTTTGATTTGAAAACCGGCGCGACAACAATCGTGGCCGCGACTTTTCTTTCTGTCACTCAGATCGCTGCGATGCCTTTTAACGAAGTGAAAGAGTTCGATTTTGACGGGAATGGCTACATCGCGAAAGGTCCAGAATCCCGGGCCTTGCAGGACGAGTTTACCCGCTTGAATGGCCAGCAGCAGTCGCGATTTGGGCGGTTTCTTGATGGTAGTTCAGAAAAGCTGGAACTTTCCGAACTCGATTTCTCGGACCTCTATGCTGAACTGGCGCAATCCTGCCAAATACGAAAACGCTTCTATCTTGCTGAATCCTTGGCAGGCGTTTCGTTGGTTCATCCAGATATCATCACCCTGTCCGACAAGGGCGCGTTGTTTTCGCTCAACTATGACAATGCCAATGACGAGACGAACTGGGCTGCAAAAGGGGTGCTGGTCTATGCGCCAGCAGCAAATCGCTGCCTTCATGTCGACTCTCCAGAACCGCTCGACGGTGTAACGTTGACTGGCTACGCCGTTGCACCGTACCTGTCGTTTGATGGTGTCGGTTCCAGTAGCGGTGATGAGCCAAGCGATTTGCGCTTTGGTGCCTTGGTGGACCTACAGTTTTTTGGCGGAGTGTTCGATCTTCAACAGTTGCAATTCTCTCCCTTCTACCGGACGGATTTCGAAGGAGAAGCAGAAATCTATGGCGCAAGCCTGCGCTGGACGCCGTATAAATTCGTCAGCCGTCTGAACGGCTTGCAGGGTGATGCTGGACACAATGGTGTAGACTACAGGCTTAGCGCAGATATCGAGTACCTGAGTGTTTCCGAAGGTGGCCTGTCCGGATTGCCAAGCGGTACTGAATATGGGTGGGTCGGTGTTCAGGCGGGGATTGGTTACTCGCCGAAACAACTGGAAGGTACGCGTTTTGATGTAAATATCGACGCGGCTTATGACCTACTCAACGATTCCGACGCCGTTCTTTATGACGCAGGGGTGACAATTCCCATTGGCGAAGGTCAAACCGCAGCATTTGATCTTCGTTACACCTACGGTACGACACGCAGCGATTCCACAACTCAGGACGGTCTTTCCGCAAACTTTCGCATTCGCTTTTGAACTGGGGAACAACGATGAGAACTCCTCCGATTACACGAAGCTTTGCCTCATGGATCAGCCTAATGTCCGGCACGCCTTTGACATTTTATAACCATCAGACATAGGAGAATGAGGACCATGACAACCGAAGCTGAACAGATGATGCGCGCATTGTCCCGCCGTTTTGCGGGCACGCCGCTCAAGCCAGATCAGATTGAACCGATGCGCGATGCCTTGATGTCTTCACCGTTCGAGACCGTAGGAATAAACATTTGTGACAAAGGGATATGTATCGATCACATTTGGACGGGCGGCGTAGATGCACTGGATCTCACGCCTCTTCTAGACGATCGTCTGGGTGATTTCCTGGGGTGCGAGGTATTTCCATTGGGTACCATATTGCCAGACCGGGTACGCCTACGCAGCCAGCACTCCGTTTAAGGTAGGTATGAGACGCTTTAGCTAAAATTTGATAAAGGGCCACTCCATGCTGACCTCAGTACCAATCGTCCAGATTCACCTGTCACGCTTCTGTAATTTCAGATGTTTGCATTGTTATTCGTCATCTGGGCCATTCGAACGGAGTGCCCTGCAGGTCCAAGAGGTTTTGCATACTACTGCGGCGTTGTGTCGGGCCGGATATCGCCGCGCCTCCCTGTCTGGGGGTGAGCCTGTGCTCGCCCCTGGATTCCATGATATCGCGCGAGGCCTAACGGAGCAGGGTTTCCGTGTCACCGTTATAACAAATGGGTCGCGTCCTGCCTCAATTGCTCAGGCGATGGCAGAAGGTGCTGTGCATCATACCTCGGTCAGCTTCGACGGCCCAAAGCCACTGCACGATGCTATTCGCGCCAAGTCAGGGTCCTTCGACATGGCAATCAGCACTTTGAGGATGTTGGCCGCATCAGGGCTGTCATGCGGTGCCGTCCTTTCAGTGACCCGCGCATCTTTGCCACATATTCCAGACTTGGTCGACTTGGTCTGCAAATCTGGGGCAAGCCATGTTCAATTACATCCGATCGCCGCAACAGGTCGAGCTGAGCGGAACAGCGATATCGTTGGGTTAGAATTGTCGTCCGAGGCTCTGTTACGGGTGTTGGCGATGAACCGCCTGTTTCAAAGGATTTTTCAGGGTATTCACTTTCAAGCAGATGTAGTAATCGGGGCTGATCTTAAGCTGGTCTCGCATCACGAGGACGAGTTGATCTCACCCTTGGTGATCGCCGACGATGGCACTTTGCTGCCATTTTGCTTCGATATACCGCGCGAATATGCATTGGGTGTGCTCGGCGAGGAAATCGCTGATTTTGAATTAGGTCCTCGCCTTTGGCGTTTGTTGGATGCGGTCACTGAACAGATTGAGGAAAGACCCGCAGCAAGCTTCTATCGCGAACTAGTCGCCGTTTCCGAAACTGCATTGCCTTTCAGCAAATCAGACCCTCGACACCTAGGGATTGCTGGGGCTGTTGCCCAACAAATCACCTCAGACTAGGAACTACGCCTCGGAAAGACCGCTTGAGTGGTGTTGAGCCTCCCCAACTGAACTGCTCCAACGCGATGGAAAGCCTTTGAGTCGCAAATGGCAAAACCCGTGCGCCCATCAAAAATCGAATGACACAAAATCAGTGACTTAGCTGTCGATGAATGGCAAAACTATGTGTCGCCCGACAAATGAAAACATTGAACAAATTCCCATCAACGTTTTCCTGCCCCTGATCTGCCACTAAAATCAAATCGCTTGCCGGTTCTTCCACCCGATACCCGATTGAGTCGGAATGTCGCACCCCACCCCCCGGCCTCACCCGGGCGCAGCGCAGTTTTGTTTATACCCCACGCATATCAAGCGCGGGGTCTCTGGACTTTTTGACTGTTGGGTCAGATGAGACGAGGGCGGACGTATTGCGAGGCGATTTCGGCGCGCGCAAGATAGGACGGCAAAGAGTCCATCTTGACCGAATTGTGCAATGCTGCAAACCTTCGGTATGAGAAAAAAATCCGGCGGTCTCTCTTGGCCTATGATCCTCTAAGTCCAGCCACTAGAAAAGCTGGCGGCAGACTTGTGTTTTTGTCTTCAGGACTACTGGTAGTTGACCGTTTTGCAATTACCTTGAAGTCCATACCATCCTACGGTTTTGAAATTTCGCAACCGGATATGTTCATGAATTGGTGCTTGCTTGGGGCCATCATCGGCTTTTTTGTCCAATTCTTAGTTTATGTTTCTGACGACATCGCGACATCTGATTACAAAGCCTATAACAAACCAAAATTTGAACGGATCGCTTGCCTCGTTGAGCATTGGAAAGAAGCAGGCACCGAAGAACGTTTCCATCCAGATTCTATTGATGAAAACCTACGTCGACTGAATGATGAAATATATAACCTGAACCAAAGGGGAGGCTTCTCTGGCACACCTTGGTGGAGGAAAGGTCTCGACTACTTCTTTGCGCCAGTCTTCGCCACTGTTGTTGTTTTCATGCATTTCACCGGCACTAAATTACCGTTCTAGCGTCAGGCGTGACCGCTTAGAGCCCAAAGCTACGCGGTCGATGGTCACCGCTGCACGTTAGGTTTACTCATTTTGTAACTACCCAGCTACCCCTCTGACTGAATTCAATATGACATTCTTTGCGGACGAGGTGGTCGAGCGCTGCATCGGCAAGAATCAACCAAAATCATCGTGGGATCGTCCTGAAATGTCGGAAAGGCGCATTGCCGAATTTCAGAAGTTTGGGGTAACAGATTGCATAGAAACCTGAGATGACAATTTGGGGGTCAGCGATCAATGAGCTATTATGCCAGTGATGTGGACGGCGGTTACTTTACTTTCGATGAGCGGCTGTCAGCCCTTTCCGAACTGATCTCGATGATCGACCGACCGGGCGACTATTGTGTGTATGGGCGGTTTCCTACCCCAATGCCTCGCATCTGGAACCACACGACAGGCCTCCTCGCATTCCCTCTCCAACCGGCACAATTACAGGACTTGATCACACTTGGTGAACGCGCACCATATGGACGCGGCGCAGAAACAATTTTGGACAGGTCCGTTCGTGACTGTTGGCAGGTTTCGCCAGATCAAATCAGCGTAGGAGGAGAAACCTGAGGCGAAACATTCAATCGCATCCTCAACCGTGCGGCCGAAGGCCTCGGCTACCCGCCGGAAGCTGTCGACGCGGAACTTTACAAAATCCTCGTTTACGAGGAAGGCGGTTTTTTTGCGCCGCACCGTGATACCGAGAAGGTTACCGGCATGGTGGCGACCTTGGTCGTTTCACTACCGGTTGCAGGGAAAGGGGGCGAACTGATCATCCGCCATCGCGGTCGAGAGACGATTGTCGAAATGTGTAGCAACGATCCTTCCGAACTGGTTTTTGCGGCCTTTTATGCTGATTGCGAACATGAAATTAGGCCTGTGACAGAAGGTCATCGCGCCTGTCTGGTTTACAATTTGGTTCTCACTCCGGGTCAAAATGTGGCCACCTCGGCACCGAACTATGCAGATCTTATGGGTCAGATTGCGAAGGAGATCAAAAACTGCTTCGCAACGTCGGACGCGCCTGAAAAACTTGTCTGGCTTCTCGAGCATGATTACAGCATCGCAGGCCTGTCGTTTGAAACCCTAAAAAACACGGATGCAACGGTTGGGCGTGCTTTGATTGCAGCTGCGGCACAGGCTGACTGTTCCCTCCACGCGGCCATCGTGCATGTTGATGAATATGCCGCCGCTGCCTACCTTGGGCGGGACTATGTCTGGGAAATCGAAGACATCGGCGCGGACGAATACGAACTCTATGATATCATTGAGCGGAGATGTGAGCTTGATGATTGGGTGCATCCCGATTTGGGCGCGAGCGCTTATGGCCAACTGGCGTTGGCGCAAAACGAATTGATGCCACCAGAACGGATCACAAATTGGGAACCTGACGTGAATCGCTTGACGGAGGCGAGCGGCAATGAGGGGGCCACAGTTGAGCGACACTATCGAAGCGCGGCCTTTGTTCTTTGGCCTGCTAAAGAAGGCCCTCGTGTTCTTGCCCAAGCCGGTGCCAAGGCGCTTTCCGTCCTTTTTGTACAGTCTGAGCAACGCGCTGCGACCTCTGACGGGAATGATTTGTCGCTTGACACCATTGCGGCTGAAATTGCTGAAGCTTGGCCAGCGCCCCAAGTCTTGCATTACTCGGACCGGGATGAGTGGCAAGAGAGCGGCGCAGTAATGCTGTCACGGCTTTGTCGTATCGGAAGTCGGAAAGCAACGGAATTATTTCTCGATCGGGTTGTGATACCGTATTACGGACCGGGTCTCAAAGCCGCACTGATTGAAGCAACATCGGAATTGGCTGAAAAAGACATGCTGAAGCGGCTTCTTGGCCTTGTTAGCGCACAATGCACAGAGCAGCCAGAAGCTGTCATAAATCTGGTCATGGGCCTGAGTGAGGCAAGTGATCAGGGGCAGAAAGTCATGACGCGGAATGCACTGAAAGATCTTATCAAGCACCTTTGTTCGGAGATACCGGTCGCGCTCAACGTACACCGGCCAAAAAACGCAGAGCCATTTTGGTACGGGTCGCGTCGACAGTCTGCCACGCCTTTGCCTGAACGCACGCTCCGGGAAATTTTTCAGTTGGCCTGGAGTTTTGATTTGGAAAGCAGCCTTGCTGGGGTGGTTGGCAATCTTGTCAACGCGCCCGACATCGTGCCGCCTGATCGCACCTTGCCACCCGTTCTGGCAAAATTGGGCACGTCGTTTCACGCGCAGGCATCAGAAAGTGAGGCATTCGCGCGGTTTTGGCGGCACTCGGCCAACGTCCTGCTGGCTCGCAGTCGTACCACACCTCCTGAACCGACCGATTGGGTCGTTAGCTCAAATGACTTGGGGTGCGGGTGCGAATACTGTGCCGAACTTGTTCGATTTTGTGCAGATCCGGTTACAACCACACATCGAATTCCAGTGAGAAGGGAGTTGCGGTCGCATCTGCGGTCCGTGATCGAAAGAGCGGGTGCGGATTTGAGTTGTGAAACTGAACGCAAGGGTAGTCCTTATACGCTCATCTGCACCAAGACCCGCGATAGCTACACCAGACGAAGACAGCAATATGCGAACGACATCTCTGCAATCAAGCGCTTACTTGAAGTGGCAGACGCTGTGCCAGAGGCCACTAGCATTGCAGCCAGCCTCCGCGCGGCGGTCAACTGTAGTCAGAGTAACTCTCCAACTACAACGACCTGACAAGCCCGGAATTGGTCAGCATGGTTTGAGGTTCAGGATGAGTTGATCGGGGAGAGTTCTCAAGGTTTCGAGTATGCTCCACCCCTGCTTGCGCGCCGTCTCAATGACGGTTCGAAGCGTGCAGAAGTTTTCTGCGCCGACGTGAGTTCGGAAGCATCCCGACACTTTTTGACGGACCTTGGTCATGCGAAGGTCCCTTTCGGCTTCATTGTTTGTAAACGGCACACTCAGGTCGTTGAGGAAGAGCAGAACCTCTTCTTTGCGGGTTTGCATCCGCAGCGCGAGATTATGTCCGATCCTGCGCTTTGGTTTGCCTCGCCGCGTTTTGCCGACCTTGTCCGGGACCAGCGGGGGAAGCGCCTCGTGCATCCGGATGGCCGTCTGGCAACATGCGTCATATCGGCGTTCGATGGCAGCAATCCGGGCGGGCACCACCGCGCGGGAATTCCGGTCTCGCGCCCTGTCTGCGGCTGTTTTGGCGTCCAGCAGAATGGAGCGCATCTCCGTGGCCCATGGCTCTTTCTCAATGTCGATCAAAGCCTGCAATTCCCGAAGGTGATGGGCGTTGCATAAGGCGTGACGCACTCCGGGGATCTTTCTGTAGGACGCCCAGTTGTCGTGAACGACACTTCCGGTCACCTCCTGCGTCACATCGCCTCTGCTACGGCCAATCCGGAAATGGCTCAAGTCTGGTGAGCACAGGATGTGGAGCCACCGGGTCTTGCCGTTGATGCGCAGGCCGGTCTCATCCATGTGCTTCACCGCAACGTCTGGGCCGCACAACAACGCTTGAATCCTGTTGACAACGGGCCGCATTACAGCCGCGGTTCTGGCGACGAGCGACGCCAGCGTTGCTGCGGAAATGTCGACCCCGTGAAGGTCGGAAAATATCTGCGCCAGGCGGTTGTCAGGGATGCAGTGCCGGGTTTGAAGATAGCTCGCCATGGCGGCAAGGTTGTCGCCATACTGCACCGGGGCGTTCACCCCTGCGGGAAACGTGGCCTGCACCCGGGTGCCACAGGCCGGGCAGACGCAGACACGCGCCCTGTGCTCAGTGACAATAAGCGGCGGTGGGGGTGGCAGGTCAAAGACCTGTCGCCTCACATACCGGTCGCAAACAACGCCAGACAGCCTGTGCTTACAGTCCGGACAGATGTGTGGGTAGTGATCGATGATCTGCTCCGGCGTCGAGGTCTGGCGCAGCGTCTTGCCGGGATGGCCGGGCTGACCTCCGGACTTGCGCCCGCAGGACCCGCGCAAACTTCTGGTTCGCTTCTTGCGCGCAGGCTTCGACAGCCCATCGCTTGAGGGAGGCTTGCCGCTGTTTGAGCTGTTAAGCCCAAGGCGGCGCTCCAGGTCCTCTACGCGCTGTGCGAGGGTTTTGTTGGCCTTCTCCAGCTCTACGTTTTGCTTGAAAAGTTGGGCGTTTTGTTCGGTGATATCCGCGATCTGCTCTTCAAGCCTCTCGATCTTGGTGCGCAAGGCCGCGTTCTGCTCCGCCAGAACAATGACCAGATCAATCAGATTTGACTTTGAGAAGGTCGCAAGCCGGCTGCGGGTCAGGTGAGCAGTATCCATACGCCTATCGAGTCACAGAAACGCTAACCAAGAAACAAAAATAACCCGCATGGCCCGATTCAAATCGTGCGTATGGTCAACAGATTTGTGGAATACGTTGTATTTTGAGCACCTTGCACTCCCGGAATCTCATTTCAGTGCAAGGCTGATAAAGCGGTCGCCAATTTAGTAACTGGCAGACACTTGGCCTACATTTCTTTCCTTGCCCTGAGTGCTGCCGTAATCGTCCCGTCATCCAGGTAATCCAGTTCTCCGCCAATCGGCACACCCTGAGCGAGTGAGGTCAGTCGCACCTGCCCGTCCAACTGATCGGCGATGTAATGTGCGGTGGTCTGACCATCAACGGTCGCGTTCAGCGCCAGAATGACCTCGGTAACCCCTTCGGCCATCACCCGATCCTTGAGACGGGGAATACGCAATTCGTCCGGGCCGATGCCGTCCAGTGCGGACAAGGTGCCGCCCAACACGTGATAGCGGCCTTTGAACACGCCCGCGCGCTCCATCGCCCACAGGTCGGCTACATCCTCGACGACGCACAGCTCTCCGGTGGCGCGGTCTTCGTTGTCGCAGATGTCGCAGATATCGGTGGTGCCCACATTGCCGCAGTTCAGGCATTCTCGGGCGGTCGCGGCCACCTGCTGCATCGTGTCCGACAGCGGCGTCAGCAGCAGGGCGCGTTTGCGGATCAGGTGCAGCACCGCTCGGCGGGCCGAGCGGGGGCCGAGGCCGGGTAGCTTGGCCATCAGGTCGATCAGATTGTCGATGTCGCTGTTCGAGCTCACGGCCTGTCCTGTATTGCGCCGGAGGGAGCCTCCGGCGGGAGTATTTGGAAAAAGATGAAGATCAGAACGGAAGCTTGATGTCTTTTGGCAAGCCCATGCTCTCAGTCAGTTTGCCCATTTCTTCCTGCGAGCGCTCGGTGGCTTTGGATTGTGCGTCCTTGATGGCGGCCAGGATCAGGTCTTCGACCACTTCCTTGTCGTCGCCGTTAAAGATCGAGGGGTCGATGTCCAGACTTTTCAACTCACCTTTGGCCGAGGCGGTGGCTTTGACAAGCCCCGCACCAGATTCGCCGACAACCATGATGTTGTTCAGTTCATCCTGCATTTCGGTCATCTTGGATTGCAGGTCTTGCGCGGATTTCATCATCTTGGCCATATCGCCCAGACCGCCGAGTCCTTTGAGCATCGCTCTTCTCCTGTAAATCGGTTTCTCGCCTAAATACGGGTGGTAAACGCGCGGTACAAGGGGCGATAGGTGCTCCGGCCTGTCGTCAAGGTCTTTGGCAAGACCTTTCCTCTCGTTGGGCCCGGCAGCGCGGGCTTTGCTCGCGCTGCCGGGCCCAAACCCGCTCAGGGTTGTCGGCGTCAGCCGACGGGCCGTGGCGGGCGCGGGAGTGTTTCTGTTTGCGGTTTATACGATGCGAACCTGGTCCAATCCGTCCGCTTCGGTCACGGAACAGCAGATTGACCGCAGGGTTCGCGGATGATCATAATCCCATGGGCGGCCTCGATGGAGGGTTGCGCGCTCATCCCAGATCAGGACATCGCCCACATTCCATTTGTGAGAGTAGACGTAGTCAGGCCGTGTACAAAAGGCGATGGCCTCGTCCAGGATCGTTTGACTTTCCTCGTGGCCCAGACCTTCGATTGCAAAGGCATGTGAGGCGATGAACAGGGCCTCGTCTCCGGTAACCGGGTTGGGCCAGACCGCACGCCATGGCCGGTCGGGCCAGCGTGTCATGTTGGGTAATGCGGCGAGTTCGGCAGATAATTTCGAGCGGGAATGCGATAGACGGTGCCAGATGACGGCGTTCTTCAAAACTGATTTCAAGTGTTCGGGCATATCCGCCCACGCGGCGCGGGTTGATGCGAGTTCGGTTTCGCCGCCATTTGGGGGGACCACATGTGCCGTCAGAATGTTGATCAGGGCGGGTATGGGTAAAAAAGTGCTGTCGGTGTGCCACAACATGTTTGCCTGCAAATTCAGCAGGCGCAGGTCGTCTTTTGTGCGCAGCCCTTCCTCGGTCTGGTTGGTCAGTTCCGACACCTGAAAGGCGATGTCGCGGCCCGCTGCCATCGCGTCGCGGTTTTCCAGTGGGCCAAACAACGCGCCCAGTCGGATATGATCCGCGTCGGTCAAGGATTGTGCAGGGAACAGCAGGGCGGAATGCCTCTCAAAGGCCTGCCGGATTTCGGGGTAGAGCGTGCCTTTTGTGACCTCACGCAGGTCGACGTCATGAACGGTCAGACCGAATTTGGGGTGCAGTGGGGTTGTGCGCATCAAAATTCTCCGTCACGGGCATGACGGCAGCTTGGGCGGCCCGGCTGGGGTGTTCTGCCTTGTTTGCGACAAACAGGCGGGATCTCAGTCCTCTTCGAACGGATCCCATTCATCCTCGACCTCGGGCAGGGCTTCGGTTTCGACCTGTGCCGCGCGTTGTTCGGGGGTTTCGATCCTTGTGATCCGGGCCTTGGGGAAATGAGTCAGAACGGCCTGCACCAGCGGGTGTTCCTTGGCCTGCGCCTTGAGAGCCAGTTCAGCGGCGTCGCGGGTTTCAGCGATTGTGGGCGCATCGCCGTCTGACACGACAGAGACCGCCCAGCGATTTCCCGTCCAGCGCTGCAGGCCTGACCCCAGTTTCTGCGCCAGTTCGGCTGGCGCCTTGTCAGACGGGGTGAACTCGATCCGGCCGGGTTGATAGGCAACAAGGCGCAGGCCGGTTTCCACCTCGACCAGCAGTTTGACATCGCGATTGGCGCGGATCAGTTCCACCACATGGTCAAAGGTCGGATAATGGGCCAGAGCGGTCTGCACGTCCTGCGCCAGTGCCGCTGTTGGTGCGCCTGCGTTTCCGCGCGGTGCGGCAGTGTAGGTCGGTTGAGCTGGCGCCTGCGCGGTAGCCATGCTGTGACCCGGGGCAGGAATGCCGGGGCCGGGGCCGCCATTCGGGGGCGGAGTCGGGGTATCCTGCAGGCGTCTGATCAGCTCTTCGGGGCTGGGCAGGTCGGCAACATGCGTCAGCCGGATGATCGCCATTTCCGCAGCCATCATTGCGTTAGGTGCGGCCGAGACCTCTTCAAGCGCTTTCAGCAACATCTGCCACATCCGCGTCAGGACACGCATCGGCAGGGCCTGGGCCATTTGCTGACCGCGGGCGCGTTCGTCTGGCGACACGGTGGGATCGTCCGCCGCGTCAGGTGTGATTTTGACAACCGAAACCCAATGCGTGATCTCAGCCAGATCGCGCAGCACTGCCAGCGGGTCAGCGCCTTCGGCATATTGGCCGCTTAGTTCGGTCAGCGCGCCAGCGGCGTCGCCGCGCAAAATCATATCCATCAGGTCCAGAACGCGACCCCGATCCGCCAAACCCAGCATGGCGCGGACCTGTTCGGCCGTGGTTTCCCCGGCGCCGTGCGAGATGGCTTGATCCAGCAACGACGTTGCATCGCGGGCTGACCCCTCGGCGGCGCGCGTGATCAGGGCCAGCGCATCTTCGGCGATCTGGGCGTTTTCCGAAGCGGCGATTTTGTTTAGCAGTCCGATCATGTCCTCGGGTTCGATCCGGCGCAGGTCGAACCGCTGACAACGGGACAAGACAGTGACCGGAACTTTGCGGATCTCGGTCGTGGCAAAGATGAACTTTACATGTTCGGGTGGTTCCTCAAGTGTCTTGAGCAGCGCATTGAAGGCGCTGGTCGACAGCATGTGAACCTCGTCGATGATGTAGATCTTGTAGCGCGCGCTGGCCGCGCGATAGCGGACGCTGTCGATGATCTCGCGAATGTCATTTACACCGGTCCGGCTGGCGGCATCCATTTCCATCACGTCGACATGGCGGCCTTCCATGATCGCTGTGCAGTGTTCGCATTTCCCGCAGGGTTCGGTGGTGGGGCCACCTTCGCCATCGGGGCCAATACAGTTCATGCCCTTGGCGATAATCCGGGCGGTCGTCGTTTTACCGGTGCCCCGGATGCCGGTCATGATAAAGGCCTGCGCGATCCGATCCGCCTCGAACGCGTTTTTCAGTGTACGCACCATGGCGTCCTGACCCACCAGATCGGCGAAGGTTTCCGGGCGATATTTTCGGGCGAGAACCTGATAGGCGGGGCTGGGTGTATCAGTCATGTCTGCTTTCGCGGATTCGTATTCAGACCGCAGCGTAAAGGCCCCCGTCGCCCGCGTCCACAGCGGTGCCCGGGATTTTCATTTTGGAAACCGGACCGGCAGGGTTAAAATCACTGAGTCTCAGGTCTTATGTAAGACTTGCTGACTAACATTTCGGGGGGAACGTCAAGATGTCTCAAATGGTGATACATGCGTTGCAAGTTGGCGGCGGCTCGCTTGCGCTAACCTCAATGCCCGGGCGCGGCGGAGATTATGCCGGTGATCTGGACATGATCTCGGGCTGGCGGCCCGGTCTTGTGATCTCGATGACGACCGAAGTGGAGATGATCCAGGACGGCGCCCGCGAGTTCGGACGTGACGTTCAAAGCCGCGCCAGCCGCTGGGTTCACCTG
Organism: uncultured Ruegeria sp.; assembly: GCA_963422555.2. Classification (GTDB taxonomy): domain Bacteria; phylum Pseudomonadota; class Alphaproteobacteria; order Rhodobacterales; family Rhodobacteraceae; genus Ruegeria. Next base: position 63,578 of record CAXXPZ010000054.1, on the reverse strand, counting down.
CCAATTGACGATTTTGGCGCACCATCGGCGGAAATCCGCAAACGCTGGACAGGGGTCAGCGCCTCGGCCCGGCAGGCCCTGTCTGGCGGGGGTCGCGTTCTGGTTCATTGCCGCGGCGGATGCGGCCGATCGGGCATGATTGTGTTGCGACTGATGGTGGAATGCGGCGAAAATCCAGGCACGGCTTTGACCCGGCTGCGCGCCTTGCGGCCCTGCGCGGTCGAGACCGATGACCAGATGAATTGGGCCACCGCACCGGCGAACGTGCTGGCTGCGATATAGCGTCAGGTGCTTGCGCGCAGCTCTGTCTGGGTGCGTTTCTTTGGCTCCAATGCCAAAGCCTGCAGCATCGCGCAGGGCGGGTTCGGGATCATTCCGGACGGCAGCGTCGTGAATTCCGTTCCGAACATCAGGTTCGCATAACCATCCAGCCGGGCGACGTCTGCATCCGCTTCAACGCCGCAATAGACCCGCACCTCATCCGATTGCGCGCTAAACCGTGCAGTACATCCGCTGGCGCAATAGGCCAGTTCGACACTGCCTTCGATTTCCAGATCTCGCGTTGTGCTCTGCCCGGCGGTCAGGACCGACTGCGCCAGCGTTCGTGCCATTCGCGCCATTGCAGGGCAGGTTTTGCCGGTGCGCTGACAGATTGTTGCCGTGAACTGATGCGTTTCAGTCTTCCAGATCATGATGTGCCCTCCGCACATTGGGAAAGGGGCATCGTTCAGGAAGATCCGCACAACGCGGTCTGACCCTGCCCGGACACCCCGCCCGAGTTTCGGTTTCAAGTCTTGATGGCAGGTCTCCTGACTTGCGGGTCGTTGCGTTGCCGACCTTCCCAGCCTTGCAGCCAGTGGTATTTCGGCAGTGCTTACCGCTTACAGTTGCGGGGGCAGTCCCGGGCTTGGCCCGTTCCGGTTTCCCGGGGGTGGGCCGCACCGTGTTCCCTTTTCATCCCGGCCTCGTCTGAGGGCGCGGGAACCATCCCCCAACCGCTAACCGCCATACCGCACCCAAGTCAAGCGTGTTGCTTGCTGATGATAAAAGTAGGCACGCGTGCCCGGGCAGGCGGACGCAAGGTCACCCGATCCGGGGCTTGACTTGGCACTGTGTCGCGTGTCGATTGGTCGAAATGAACCAACCAGTTCAGATACAAATTGGGTGAATTCGGAGGCGGCAATGTTGGACAATCCGCAGGCGGTGATGACCGAAGATTTTCGGTTTGCCTCAGGTCCGGCCCAGTTATCTGCCCGGTTGTACCTGCCCGTCACCCCGCCCGAGACGGTGATTGTCCTGAATGGCGCGACCGGAGTGCCAAGAGATTACTATCGACATTTCGCAAGCTGGCTGGCCGCTGAGCAGGGCATGGCGTGCCTGACCTATGATTATCGTGATTTTGGGCATTCCGCGCCGGGCTCTCTGACCAAATCGACGGTCACGATGGCGGATTGGGCGCTGATCGACATGCCCGCCGCGCGGGCCGAGATGCGGCGGCGATACCCCGAGGCGCGTCATTGGACGATCGGGCATTCGGTGGGCGGTATGCTGGGCCCGGTGCAGCCGGATGCGGCGCAGATCGATCGCATGATCTGTGTGTGTTCCGGGCTTGTCACCCTGGCAGATCATCCCTGGCCCTATCGGGCGTTGGCGTGTTTGTTCTGGTATGGTCACGCGCCGTTGTTGGTAAAATCGCTGGGCTATTTGCCGGGTAAACTGACAGGATTCGGCACGGACCTGCCCGCGACCGTTTATTGGCAGTGGCGCCGCTGGTGCACCGCGCCCAACAATTATGTGCCCGAAATCGGCCATGACCTACCCGATGCCTGCTGGCCGGAAATGGGCAAACAGGTTGACCTGCTTACCTTTGAGGATGACCAGACTGTGCCACCGGATGCCGTCTGGCGACTTGCTGCGCTGTATGGCCCGGAAGCACGGCGCCATTTGCTGTCACCGGTTGAGTTCGGATTGGCAGAGGTCGGGCATATCGGGGCCTTTGCCCGAAAAAACGCAACCGTGTGGCCGCGGTTGATCGCTGGTTAGGGCTGAGCGCCGGAGATTCGGTGCCCAGTCGTTCAGAACCGTTTTCGGGCTTTCATGGCTTTCTTGACCGTACGGACCATCTTGTCGAACGCCTTGTTGCGGGCGCGCGATTGGGCAACGGTTTCCGAATTGCGCAAATCTTCGCGCCGCAATTTGCGCCAGCGCTCCAGCCGCGCGGCATCCAGCGTGCCCGCTGTGATCGCCGCCTGCACGGCGCACCCGGGTTCCGAGATGTGCTGACAATCTGAGAACCGGCAAGCGCCCGCCAGATCGATCAAGTCCGAAAACACCTCGTCCACGCCGTCCTCGGCATCCAGCAGGCGCAGGGACCGCATTCCAGGCGTGTCGACGAGCCATCCGCCGTTGCACATTTTGTGCAGCGCGCGTGAGGTCGTCGTGTGCCGACCCCGCGCATCATCCTCGCGGATATCGGCGGTGGCATGGCTTTGGCCTGTCATGCCGTTTGCCAGTGTCGTCTTTCCAACGCCAGAAGACCCGACCAACGCCCCGGTCTGTCCGGCGGGGCACCACGCCAGAACCTGTTCAATATCTGCCGGGTCCAGCGCATTGACGCTGAGGACCGTCAGGAATGAGGCCAGGCTTTCCGCGCGCGAGGTATAGTCTGATGGATCGGCGCAGGTATCTGCCTTGGTCAGAACGATGACCGGATAACTTCCCGCCTGATGGGCCAGCGCCAGATACCGTTCCAGACGGGACAAGTTGAAATCCGCATTGCACGAACTGACGATGAACAGAACATCGACATTCGCCGCGATTAGTTGCGAGCTGGCACCGGTCCCGGCAGCGCGGCGCTGCAACAGGCTGCGGCGGTCTAGCAGGCGCTGCACACGCCCGTGCCCGTCCGCCAGCACCCAGTCGCCAACCGCAAATTCACCGGTCGAGCGGTTAGGGGTCAGCAAGGGAACCTCACCCTCGGGGGACAGACCGATCAGTCGGTCGCGATGAACGGCCGCGATGCGATACGGCACAAAAGAAGGATCAGCCGCATGTTGCGCGGCAAAGTGAGAGGACCAGCCAAGGTCCGAAAGAGAGAAAACCATAGATCTGCCTGTTGTCAGGTACAGAAAGCCGCACGAATGGCAATCGCTCATCCGCCGGTCATGTGCTCAGGCAAAAATCGGAATGTGTTAGATCAGAACCGATCCGCCCAAAGGGTCACTGCTACAATCATAATGGCCCTCCAGCGGCTTGTGGTTCGGGCGTGCGGTGCACGCGTGTAAGTGAGAGGTTGGACATCGACCCAAGCGGGGCTCGTTGTGGCTGCTTCCTTCCGGATCTGACCAGGTTGGCGAGGCGCTCGCCCGCGCCAACCTCTCACTGGCTGATATAGGCGTCCGGACCGAAAATGGCAACCCGTCACAATGTCAGTTGTATTTGCAGAAACCCGTCGTCATCCAACCCCAGATCGCGGGGTTGATAGTTGGCCAGTTCACCCATGTAATACCGCGCAATTGGGCCGGTTTTCAGAACTGCCGTCGTGCTGTCCGACGAGGCAAAGGAAAATGGTCTGTCCGCCTGTTCCAGTGGGTCCGGTGCCAAATGACCCATCAGATAATCGCGCAGAATGTCCTGAACATGAAGCGACGGCAGGGGAATCAGATGTGCCTCGCGGGCAATGGGAAAGTTACCCCCGCCATTGGCGCGATAATTGTTCAGGGCGACCACAAAGGTCTGATCCGGAGTGATTGGCCGGCCATCGAAGGTCGCGTTGCGAATGCGGGAATTGACCGGATCGACCACCCGCCCGTCTGCGTCGAACAGCGCAGGGCCGGACAGATCGATCTGACAGCTTACCCCATAAAGCACATCGAAGTTGTGGCCGGTCCTGTGTGGGTCGGTCAGGTATTGCGCCCCGCCCGGCGCCAATTGATTGAACAGACCCGCCGACATTTCGAGCCAGTCCAGAACATCAGCTCCGTTTGCGACAACGGCGCGCAGTTCATTGGGAAAGATATGAAGATCAGCCACATGGCGCATCGTAATATCCCCGGCGGGCACATCGGTGTAATAACGCGGGCCAGCGCGGCCCCCGAATTTCGCCGGGGCGGCGGCGGACAGCACCGGAAGGTCCGCATATTGCGTGTCACCCAGCAACGGCCGTAGGGCCGCGGCCTGCGCCATGGCCAGCAGGGTCAGGCCCCGGTCTGGCGCACAATAGGTGAAATAGCTGTGCATCGGTTGCGAAACGCGGCCCACCGGCTGCGCGGCCTGCGCCTTTGTCGCCGCGTGCCCGGCAGCGAACAGCCCTGAGACTTCTGCGTCCTCTGCCACGGCGGGCCCATCGGGTTCCGGGCGGATCGCGCGCAGCTCGGTCTGTTTGTCGGCGACACGCCACTTCTGGGCGTCATCCCGAGCCAGATGCAGATCGATGATCCCCAGATGCGATCCCGCCCATCCCGGCATCATCACCGGTTTGCCGTGTACCATCCCGTTCACGTGATCGACATGGTCCAACCCCGCATGTGCTGGCCCCGGCAACGTCAGGTGCGTATGCCCTGCGATGATCGCATCGATATCGCCCAGCTCTGCCAGTGGGATCACCGCGTTTTCCAAACCCGCCCGAGCGGCAGATGATCCCAGCCCGGTATGCGCCAACGCGACAACCAGATCGCAACCGTTCCGTCGCAGCTCTGCCGCGGTCTCACGCGCGGATGTCAGAATGTCTGCCACCTCAGCTTTGCCGCGCAGTTTATGAGCCTCCCACTGGGCGGTCTGTGGCGGCAGGACGGACAGCACGCCAATACTGATTGGTAATTCTGCGCCGTCCAACCGGATCGTACGGGGCAGGATCGCATAAGGTTGCCATGGGTTGTTCGGAGTATTGTATCGAAGGTTTGAACACAAAATCGGATAGGGTGATTGGTCGGCGATTTGTTCAAGAAACGCGATTCCGAATCCGAAATCGTGGTTGCCGAGACCGACCGCGTCATATCCCAGCGCGGCAAAAGCCTGTGGCAGGGGATGTGCGATATGGTCGGCCGAGGCTGCCCATTGGCCGAATGGCGTGCCCTGCAGGGCATCGCAGTTATCGAACAACATGACAAGGGCGTCGTCCTGCCGGGCCTCGTGCCGGGCGGCGCGGATCAGGGTGGCTGTTCTGGTAAATCCGACCTGCGTGTCGGCGCGGTCAGCGTAATAATCATACCCGGTCAGGTTCATGTGCAGATCAGAGGTCGCCAGAATCCGAATCCGGGCCCGGGTGTCCTTGCTCTGCCGCAAATGCGGTTGCGAAACATTGTCCAATTTATGCGCTTCTGGCTGTCTTGCTAATTGCGTGTTCATAAATTCTGGAATTAGTGCAAATTCCGGGGCGGTCCTGCGGCCTTTCAACGGCAGCCTATGCTTTTTGCCTGATGAATCGCCGTTGCGCCAGAGGGCAAGACGTGGCAGCCCTTGGTCCGGAATTGAGGGAACGAAAAATGAAACGCGCGGAACAGGTGACATTTGGCGGCTCAGGGTTGGACCGCGCGGCACATATTCGCAGCGATACGGACAGGCTGAGCCAGACGCAGTCTGACCCGGCGGCGCAGTGTCTGCTAATTTGGCGCGGCAAGGTGCTGGTAAAGGGTGAGGCGCTGGACCAACTGGCCTCGGTCACGATGCAGCATGAGTTGATAGCGAACGGACCGGGCGGCGTGGCAGAGGCCCCGATTTTTCTGGGTCTGGGCGATCAGGGCGTGCCGCAGTTTGCGATGGATATCTCGGGCTGGGACGCCGATGGGCTGGATTTGTCCGGTATCGGTGCCTTTGTCGATGGCAGCGAGCAACAGCATCCTGGTTTGCCAAGCGGCCATGTCTTTGCCGAGCTGCGCCGGATCATGACCCGGTTGTCGCCGCGCGACGCGGAACTGGCAGCCTCGGCCAAGGCGGTCATCGCATGGCACGAAACCCATCGGTTCTGTGCCCGCTGCGGCGCAGGCAGCGAGATCACCCAAGGCGGATGGCAACGCAGGTGTCCCGCGTGCGGTGCGCAGCATTTTCCGCGCACCGATCCAGTGGTGATCATGTTGATAACCCATGGAAATTCGGTTTTGATCGGGCGTTCCCCCGGCTGGCCCGAGGGGATGTATTCCCTGCTGGCCGGATTTGTCGAACCCGGAGAAACGCTTGAGGCCGCCGTGCGCCGCGAAGTGATGGAAGAGGCCGGGGTGCCGGTGGGAGAGGTGCAATATCTGGCCAGCCAGCCCTGGCCCTTTCCTGCATCGCTGATGATGGGATGCGCCGGTCAGGCATTGTCGCGTGACATTCAAATCGATCCGGTCGAGATTGAGGATGCGATCTGGGTCAGCAAAACAGAAATGATGCAGGCTTTTGCTGGCGAGCATTCAAGGCTGCTGCCGGCGCGCAAAGGCGCGATTGCGCATTTTTTGTTGCAACATTGGTTGGCGGACACGCTGGACTGACGCAAGACAGGGCCGAAACAAGGGCAAAGAAACAAGACGAAGATGCAGTTTTCAGCGCAGGAAGATATCGAGGTTCCAGTAGACGCGGTGTTCGCCATGGTTTCGGATTTCGAGCGGTTCGAACGTCTGGCCGTGCGGCGCGGTGCAGATGTGCAGCGCGTGACCTCGCATGACCCTGCCCGGGCAGGAACCACCTGGAAAACTGTAATCAACGTTCGGGGCAAGCCGCGGCTTGTCACGATTGAGATGACCAACTACGACCAGCCGTCCGCAATGAACTTTCAGGCCAGCAGCAAGGGCATGAAGGGCGACACGGCGGTCGAACTGCTGGCGCTGTCCCGTCGTCGCACGCGTTTGAACGTGACGCTGTCGCTATCGGCCAAAACTCTGCCTGCCCGATTGCTGTTGCAGTCCTTGAAACTCGGGCAATCCCGAATCCGGCGCCAATTTCAATCGCGCCTCAGCGATTTTGCCCGGGATGTGGAGGATCGCTACCGGCATGGGGCGTAACGCTTCAGCCGGTTATGGGAGTGTTTGCAAATGTCTCAGGTGATCTTTCTGCACGGAGCGTCAAGCAGCGGAAAAACCACGCGCGCCAGCGCGCTACAGCAAAGGATTGATCTGCCCTTCTGGCACATCTCGATTGATCATCTGCGGGATTCGAGCGTGCTGCCGCTTGACCGATTTCAAACCGGCGAATTTGACTGGCAATCGGCGCGCGGCCCTTTCTTTGACGGCTTTCACAGGTCGATTGCCTCTTATGCCGATGCCGGCAACAACCTGATTCTCGAACACATTCTGGACACGCCGGGATGGGTCGAGACGCTCCGCGCGCATTTCGCGCCCCACGATGTTTTGTTTGTCGCCGTTCATTGCGCAATCTCGGTTCTGAACATGCGTGAGGTCGAACGAGGGGATCGCGCCCCGGGCAGTGCCGAACGGGACCAGCAGAGCATCCACCAAGGTCGCACCTATGATCTTGAGGTCAACTCCGAGGATGGTGTCGACACCAACGTAGAATTGATTCTGCAATCATGGCGCAGCGGTCGGCGGCGATCCGAATTCAGTGGATACGCAAGCGCCTAGCCGCGTGGCCGCGATGCCGGGTAAACGCCCAGAATCTCGACATTTGTCGTGAAATGCTCCAACTCATCCATGGCAAGTTGAACATTCCGATCCTCGGGGTGGCCGACAATATCTGCGTAGAACTGCGTGGCGGTAAATGACCCGTCGATCATGTAGCTTTCCAGCTTGGTCATGTTGACGCCATTGGTCGCAAACCCGCCCATCGCCTTGTACAGCGCTGCCGGGATGTTGCGAACCTGGAACATGAAGCTGGTGATCATGCCATGCTCGCCGCGCCGCGTGGTATCCGCCTGCGGTGACATCACAAGAAACCGGGTGGTGTTGTCGCCACGATCCTCGACATGCCGGGCTAGAACGTTCAGCCCGTAAATCTCACCCGCAAGCTCACTGGCCAGCGCGGCAGAGTGTTTGTCTCCCAGCTCGGCGATTTCCCGGGCAGCGCGGGCGTTGTCGGGGCTGACTCGGCCGCGAATCCCGTGTTCCTTGAGGAACCCCGCGCATTGCGGCAGCAGCACCAGATGGGAATGCGCCTCGGTCACGTCCTGCAACGTCGCGCCGGGCACGGCCAGCAAGTTGATGTGCACCCGAACAAAGGCCTCTTCGATGATGTTCAGCCCGCTATGAGGCAGCAGCCGATGAATGTCGGCTACGCGCCCATAGGTGGAGTTTTCCACCGGCAACATCGCCAGATCGGCCGCACCCGAGCGGACCGATTCGATCACATCCTCGAAAGTACGGCAGGGCAAGGCGTCCATATCGGGCCGCGCATTGCGGCAGGCCTCGTGGCTGTAAGCGCCGGGTTCCCCTTGAAAAGCGATGCGTTTGGTCATTTGGTCGATTCCGTGCAACAAGTTCCCGTATTGGGCGTTTCGTCGCGGTGTCTATACCTTGCCTCTTGCGAGGGGAAGCCTTAGACACCCCGCAGACAGCTGAAATGGACTCGCGATCAATGTTCGACACGATGACAGTTACCAAGGCCGCAGCCGGCCTGTTCGGAACCTTCCTGGCGCTTCTTCTGGCCAAATGGGGCGCAGACGTCCTTTACCATGTCGGCGGACATGGTGCTGAAGCCGCTTATGTCATTGAAACCGATAGCTCCGGTGAAAGCGCCGATGGTGAAGAAGTAGTATTCGAGGAACTGCTGGCCGCAGCCGATCCCGAGAAGGGCGCACGCGTGTTCCGCAAGTGCACCGCATGTCACAAACTGGAAGACGGCGCCAATGGCACAGGCCCGTACCTGTATGCTATTGTTGATCGCCCAGTTGCTTCGGCCACTGGTTTTACCGGCTATTCGGCATCTATGCAGGCCCATGGTGGCAACTGGACGCCCGAGGCGCTGGACGCGTTCCTGATCCGCCCGAGCGCTTATATCTCAGGCACATCCATGAGCTTTGCCGGACTGAAAAAACCGCAGGACCGCGCGGATCTGATTGCGTATCTGCAAACCATTGGCAACTGATCCCGCCTTCAAATCACAAAGATTCAAGGTCGCTGTGTTCTGCAGCGGCCTGTTTTTTTGTCTGAAGCAATCTTCACAAAGCGTTCACGCACACTAAACTTGCAACAGGCAGTGTTGGTCTTTTAGCTGGCATGAACGACATAGAAAACGAGATCGAACCCAGAGGATGAGCCCGATGAATTCCCTTAACCCCGTAGCGCGCGTTTCGAGTTTTCGACCATGGGCGGCGGTTCTGGGGCTATCGGCAGCGGTGATTTGGGGCGGCGCAGCGCTTGCCACCGAAGATAATATCACCCGCAGCCACGGCTATTCCTATTTCGGAAATCTGGACTATCCGGCTGATTACCCGCATCTGGATTACGTAAATCCCGATGCACCTAAGGGAGGCGAGTTGTCTCTGGCGGCATCAGGCACGTTCGACTCGCTCAACCCCTATTCGCGCAAAGGGCGCTCTGGCGCTCTGACCACGTTGCAATATGATCGGCTGATCGAAAGCACCGATGACAGCGTCGGTCAGTATTACGGCGTGCTGGCGGAAAGTCTGGAATATGACGAGGACCGCAATTACGTGATTTTCCACCTGCGCACCGAGGCGAAATTCTGGGACGGAACACCTGTCACCGCCGAAGATGCTGTTTACAGCCATAAATTGTTCATTGAACAGGGCCTGCCATCTTACGCTCAGGCCGTGGGCCGAATGGTCACCGGCGCCGAGGCTTTGGACGATCACACCATCAAGTTCACGTTCAACCCCGATGTCACCAGACGCAGCCTGATCGAAACTGTGGGCGCGACCCCGGTGTTCTCGAAAGCCTGGTTCGAAGCGGATGAGTCCCGCCGACTGGATGAACCCCGGCTTGAGGTTGCAGTCGGCTCGGGGCCGTACAAACTGGACAGCTACGACATCAACCGCCGGATCGTTTACAAGCGCCGCGATGATTATTGGGGCGCCGATCTGCCGTTCAATCGCGGGCGCAACAACTTTGACACGATCCGGGTGGAATATTTTGCCGATCAGACCGCCGCATTCGAAGGGTTCAAGGCCGGTGAATACACGATGCGGATCGAAAGTGACCCAAAATTGTGGGCCTCGGGCTATGATTTCCCTAAACTGACTGATGGATCGGTCGTTCGCGACGAAATCCCGGATGGCAGCCCGCCAAGCCCGTCAGGATTTGTGTTCAACCTTGGCAAGCCGCAATTTGCTGACAAAAATGTGCGCAAGGCACTGGCGCTGGCCTTCAACTTTGAATGGGCCAACGAGTCGTTGTTGTTCGGGCTGAACTCTCCGCGAAGCTCTTTTGTTCAGGGCACTCCGCTGGAGGCGACGGCTGTCCCTCAGGGGGCCGAACTGGCGTTTCTCGAAGGTCTGGGTGATGTGGTCCCAGCCGGTTTTCTGTCGGAAGAGGCAGTTGTCGTTCACGAATCGAACTCTGCCCGTCTGAATGACAGGCGTAACCTGCGCAAAGCGTCCAAGGCGCTGGATGAGGCCGGATGGCCGGTGGGCGACGGAAATGTGCGTCGTAATGCCGAGGGGCAGACGCTGCGGGTTGAAATTCCATACCCGTCCAACCTGCCGACCTCGACCTCGACGATGATCGAAACCTATGTACAGAACCTGCAGGCTTTGGGCGTCGACGCCTCGGCTGAAAAAGTGGACCCGGCGCAATACACGCTGCGCAGTCGTGAGCGGGATTATGACATGGTCTATTCCACCCGCTACGGCTCGTTCCTGTCCACCGGCGGCGGGCTGAGCCAGATGTACGGGTCCGAAGAAGCCGCGTTCAGCCTGTTCAACCCGGCAGGCCTGGCCAGTCCACTGGTGGACGCGATCATCGAAGCCTCATTCGATACCGACAACCAAACCGATCAGGACACGGCCCTGATGGCGCTGGACCGCGCCTTGCGGTATGAGTTCTTCGTCATCCCCGTCGGGTATATCGCCGATTACTGGACGTCATACTACGATATGTACGAATACCCGGAAAACCTGCCGCCCTTCAATTTGGGATATCTTGATCTGTGGTGGATCAACCCCGAAAAAGAGGCGGCTCTGAAAGCGAAAGGCGCGCTGCGATAATATGGGTGCCTATATCCTAAGACGCCTGTTGCTGGTCATTCCGACGCTGCTGGGCATAATGATCGTGAACTTTACGCTGGTTCAGTTTGTACCCGGCGGGCCGGTCGAACAGATCATTGCGCAAATCGAAGGTCAGGGCGACGTGTTCGCTGGTTTTGCCGGAGGCGGCGATTCCGGTGCCGGAGCCGAGCCCGGTGGCAGAGTTTTTGACGACAAATATGTCGGCGCACGCGGCCTGCCACCAGAATTCATCGAAGAACTGGAAAAGGAATTCGGCTTCGACAAACCGCCGCTTGAGCGGTTCCTGGGCATGATGGGCAACTATCTGACGCTGGATTTCGGTGAGAGCTATTTCAGGTCCATCAACGTAATTGATCTGGTGCTGGAAAAGATGCCGGTATCGATCTCGTTGGGTCTGTGGTCGACCCTGATTGCCTATCTGGTGTCGATCCCGCTGGGCATTCGCAAAGCGGTCAAGGATGGCTCGACCTTCGATACCTGGACCAGCGGCACGATCATCGTGGCTTACGCGATTCCGGGGTTCCTGTTCGCGATCCTGCTGCTGGTGCTGTTTGCCGGTGGGTCCTATTGGCAGATCTTTCCGCTACGTGGGCTGACATCGGACAATTGGGACAGCCTCAGCTTGTTTGGCAAGATTGCTGACTATTTCTGGCATATCGCGCTGCCGATCATCGCCCTGACGATCTCGGCCTTTGCGACGCTGACATTGCTGACCAAGAACTCGTTTCTGGACGAGATCAAGAAACAATATGTCATGACCGCCCGCGCCAAGGGGCTGAGCGAAGGCAAGGTATTGTACGGCCACGTGTTCCGCAACGCCATGCTGATTGTGATTGCAGGCTTTCCTGCGGTGTTCATCGGCGTATTCTTTGGCGGCTCGATCATTATCGAAACGATCTTTTCGCTGGATGGTCTGGGCCGTCTGGGTTTCGAGGCAGCAGTAGCGCGGGACTATCCTGTGATCTTTGGCACGCTGTTCATCTTTGGCCTGATGGGGCTGGTTGTCGGCATCATCAGCGATCTGATGTATGTGCTGGTCGACCCCCGTATCGATTTTGAAAAGCGGGAGGGGTAGATGGCACTTTCCCCCCTTAACCAACGTCGCTGGCGCAGTTTCCGGCGCAATGGCCGCGCATTCTGGTCGCTGATCATCTTTTCGGTGTTGTTTGGCCTGTCTTTGTTCGCCGAGTTCATCGCCAACGACAAACCGATCTTTGTAAAGTACCGCGGCGAATTCTACACGCCGGTCTTCAACTTCTATGCCGAAACCGATTTTGGCGGTGATTTTCAAACCGAAGCCATCTACCGCGACCCTGAGGTTCAGTGCCTGATTGACAGCGGCGGGTTAGAGCAGTGTTTCGACGACCCTGAAGGTATCATTGAAGAGATACGGGCAGGAACGTTTCAGGCCGAAGGGTTCGAACGCGGCTGGGCCGTCTGGCCGTTGATCCCGTATTCGTTCAACACCAGTGTAGATCGTCCCGGTGCAGCACCGTTGCCACCCAACGGGCAGAACCTTCTGGGCACCGATGACACCAAACGCGATGTTCTGGCGCGGGTGATTTACGGCTTCCGCCTGTCGATCCTGTTCACCCTGATCGTGACGGGTGCAGCCAGCCTGATTGGTATCTTCACCGGTGCAATTCAGGGCTTTTTTGGCGGCTGGCTGGACCTGATATTCCAACGGATCATTGAGATCTGGTCCGCCACGCCGTCGCTTTATGTGATCATCATCATGTTTGCCATTCTGGGGCGAAGTTTCTGGCTATTGGTCATATTGATGATCCTGTTTTCGTGGACGGGGCTTGTAGGCGTAGTCAGGGCCGAGTTTCTGCGGGCGCGAAACCTTGAATATGTGCGCGCCGCGCGGGCGCTGGGCGTGGGCAACATGACCATCATGTTCCGCCACATGCTGCCCAACGCGATGGTTGCCACGCTGACCTTCATGCCGTTCATCGTGACCGGGACCATTGGCGGTCTGGCCTCGCTGGATTTCCTTGGCTTTGGCCTGCCATCCTCGGCCCCGTCTCTGGGGGAACTGACCTTGCAGGCGAAACAGAACCTTCAGGCCCCGTGGTTGGCCTTCACCGCGTTTTTCACCTTTGCCATCATGTTGTCGCTGCTGGTCTTCATTTTTGAGGGCGTCCGCGATGCGTTTGATCCCAGAAAGACCTTCTCATGAGCCTGCTGGATGTGAACAACCTCAAGGTCTCGTTCCGGCAGGACGGACAAGTGAGCGCAGCGGTCAAGGGCGTGTCCTTCACCGTGGATCGCGGAGAAACCGTCGCGCTGGTCGGGGAATCCGGGTCCGGAAAATCTGTGACAGCGCTGAGCACAGTGACTTTGTTGGGCGACAGTGCGATCGTCGAAGGATCGGTCCGGTATGACGGTCAGGAAATGATCGGCGCGTCCGAGGATCGTCTGATGGATGTGCGCGGCAACGACATCAGTTTTATCTTTCAGGAACCGATGACCTCGCTCAACCCGCTGCACACGATCCAGAAGCAGATGGCGGAATCGCTGGCTCTGCATCAGAACGTATCCGGCGACGCAGCGAAAGGTCGGATTGTCGAGCTGCTGACCAAGGTCGGAATTCGCGACCCCGAAGAACGGCTGGACAGCTATCCGCACCAATTGTCCGGCGGGCAACGACAGCGGGTCATGATCGCCATGGCACTGGCCAACAAGCCTGACATTCTGATCGCGGACGAGCCGACCACGGCGCTGGACGTGACCATTCAGGCTCAAATTCTCGAACTGCTGGCCGATCTGCAAAAGGCCGAGAATATGGGGATGCTGTTCATCACCCATGATCTGGGCATCGTGCGTCGCATCGCCGACCGGGTTTGCGTGATGAAAGACGGTGAGATCGTTGAAACCGGGCAAACCACCGAGATTTTTGACAATCCACAACATCCTTATACCCGCAAGCTGCTGGCGGCAGAGCCGTCCGGTCACCCCGATCCAGTAGAGGAAAACGCCGAAGAGGTCGCACGCACCGACCATCTGAAGGTTTGGTTCCCGATCCAGCGGGGGTTCCTGAAACGCACCGTTGGTCATGTGAAGGCCGTCAACGACGCCACGCTGAGCGTGCGCGCCGGGGAAACGCTGGGTATTGTCGGCGAAAGCGGCTCGGGCAAGACCACTCTGGCGCTGGCGATCATGCGATTGATTGCCTCCGAAGGCGCCATCACTTTCCGCGATCAGGATGTGCGGCGCTGGTCCACGCGCGAGCTGCGGCGCCTGCGCAAGGATATGCAGATCGTGTTTCAGGATCCGTTCGGCAGCCTCAGCCCGCGCATGACCTGCATGCAGATTATCGCCGAAGGGTTGGCGATTCATAACGTCGACCCTCACCGCGCTCCGCGCGAGTTGGTTGCCGAAGTGATGGCCGAAGTGGGTCTGGACCCTGCCGCGATGGACCGGTATCCGCACGAGTTTTCGGGCGGTCAGCGCCAGCGTATCGCCATTGCCCGCGCCATGGTGCTGCGGCCAAAACTGCTGGTTCTGGACGAACCGACCAGCGCGTTGGACATGACCGTTCAGGTGCAAATCGTTGATCTGCTGCGCGAACTGCAACGGAAATACGGGCTGGCCTATCTGTTCATCAGCCACGACCTGAAAGTCGTGCGCGCGATGTCGCACAATGTGATTGTCATGCGAAACGGCGATGTGATCGAGATGGGCAGGGCCGAAGATCTGTTCGAAAACGCCCAGACTGATTACACCCGTGAGCTGATTGCGGCGGCGGGCTGAGGGTAGCCCGCCAAACCAAATTCTCAGGCGCTGGAAACCTTTTCCTTTGCGGCGGCTTTCGGCACCGGGCCACGCAGTTCCTGGTAATGGTCGAATTGCAGTTTCACCCAACCGGTGCCGCGCGTGGCGCTGGCGAGGGTTCGGTGCAACTCATCCTCGGCCACTGCAGGCAGCTGGGCATTGAATATTTCCCAGCCCGAGGCGTTTGGATTGCCTTCAAACCCTAGCACCTGCCCCTGAAGTGAGCTGATCGTCGGCACCAGATCACCCACGAAATCCGAGGGCAGGTGGATTTCAGCGTTCAGAATCGGTTGCAGAACGACCGGTTTCGCTTGTGGCAAAGCCTCGCGCACAGCGTTCTTTCCAGCGGTCTTGAACGCATAGTCCGAGCTGTCGACATTGTGGTGCTTGCCATCGCTCAGCGTGACTTTGACATCTACCACCGGGTATCCTTCGGGCCCCTGCACAAGCGCGTCCTTGGCACCATGTTCGACCGAGGGGATATAGTTCCTGGGCACCGCGCCGCCTTTGACAACCTCTTCGAACTGAAAGCCTGACCCGCGCGGCAGCGGTGCGAGTGAGATCACCACATCAGCAAACTGCCCCGCGCCGCCGGATTGCTTGCGGTGGCGATAGCGGTATTCGACAGGCGCACGGATGGTTTCGCGATAGGCGGTTTCAACCGGTTCGGTTGCGATCTCAATCCCGAAATCTTCGGCCAGTTTTGCAGAGACCCGGCGCATATGCTGCGGACCTTGCGAGCCAATAACCGCGTGGCCGCTCAACTCGTCGTGCTCCAGGTGCAGGCCCGGGTCGATTTCGACCATGCGGCTGAGCGCATTGGACAGGCGCACATCGTCGCGCTCATGCGCGGGAGAGACGACCTGACGATGGGCAATAGGATGTGAGGATGCCCATTCCGGCAGCGGTGATGCCGATTTGCTGTCATACAGGTTGCCGGGGTTCAGGTGGTCGGACTTGACCGCCAGTCCGATCTGCCCGGCCTCAAGAGTGCTGATCTGGGTCTTGGCATCCAATGTCGTCAGGTTACCCACGGTTTCGCCGCCCAGCGGTTCATGGGTTTTGACGCCATCACCCAGACCGCGCAGAATGACGATCTTGCCGATATGTTTCTTGACGTCCGCAAATCCCGCGATGGCGCGGGCGCTTTCTTCGGCCTCATCTCGCCCGGCGGCAATGTCGAATTCCGGCGCTTCGTGGCGCAGCGCCTTCATCAGCCGTGTCAGCCCGTGGCCATGGCTGGCTGCGCCCAGACAGGCGGGGATCAACTGGTGGTTCTGCAGCACCTGAGCAGCCAGATCATAGACCTCGGCACTGGGGGGCTGTTTGTCTTCGATCAGTTGTTCCAGCAGGTGATCGTCGAAATCGGACAGCGTCTCCAGCAGCTCGGTGCGGGCTTCCTGCTCGCGGTCTTCGACCGATTTCGGCAGCTCGATCAGGGCCGAAGGCTGCCCCTCTTGATACTTCCACGCCCGTTCCGAGATCAGATCGACCGCGCCGATGATTGTTTCTCCGTCACGGATCGGGACCTGCCGCAGGGCGATGTGGTGCGTGCAGTAGGTTTGCAACGCCGCGATGATGTCGCGAATACGCCCGTTCGGGTTGTCCATGCGGTTGATAAACAGGAAACAGGGAATGCCTGCCTCTTCGACCAGCCGCAGATACGGGGCGCACAGAACGGCGGCATCCGGGTCTGGCGGTACGACCACGACGGCCGCGTCCGAGATTGCCATGGCAGGACCGGCATAGGCCAGCGCATCGCCGCCTCCGTCCACGTCAATCGCGCACCATGGCTCGTCCAAGTAAGAAAAACCGTGCAAATGCACGGTTCCGGAAACATCGAAGGTGGTGGGCCGCCCATCGAGACGGCTGATGGCCTCGACCAGAGTGGATTTGCCCGATTGGCTGGGGCCGAGGACGGTAAATACGCGCATGTGTGCTGTCCCTCTTTCAGGTTGCAGAATGGCTGCGCGAAAAGGGCTGCCCGACGCATGGGCGCCGGCAAGGACTGTCTGCAAAATTGCCTGCCTCAGGCCGTGGATTGGCGATGCTCTCCACGCTTTGAGTGTGGAGAAAATCGAAGGTGTCCGTCAAGCCCCCGTGCCAGTGGATGCAGAAGTCAGCTTAGATTGCCGAACTGTGACCTGCCTTGCTGAGGTCATAGGCATCAAAGCTTCGGGCGATAATCCGGGTTAGCGCGCGTGCCTCGGGCGGGATGAACAGGCCGGCGTCGCTGATCTGCAGCAACCCGTCAAAGGCGGAATTTGCCGTTTTGTACATCTGGCTCAATTCGGCGGCCGAGATGTCGTGACCCCGCAAAATCTCGGCTGTATCGATCCGAAAATCGCACATCAACGCTTCGATCAGGCGGGCCCGCAGAACATCCTGCCCTTTGAACAAGTGTCCGCGCGACGTCGAAAAGCGCCCCGCGCGGATGGCTTTGATATGAGCCGAGGTGGCGGGCGCGTTCTGCGCGTACCCTTGTGGAAAGCGCGAGATCGAACTGGCTCCCAGACCGATCAGTATAGGCGCCTGATCATCCGTATAGCCCTGGAAATTCCGTTTCAGGCGACCTGATCGCTGTGCATGGGTCAGCCCGTCATCCTGAGTCGCAAAGTGGTCGATCCCGATCTCGGCATAACTGTCCCACAGGAACAGACGCCGGGCGGTTTCGAACAGGTCCAGCCGCTGTTCGGGCGTGGGCAAGGCATCTGACGGGATCAGCTGCTGGCGTTTGGCCATCCACGGAACATGCGCATAGCCGTAAAGGGCAACGCGGTCAGGCGACAGCGACAGCAGCTTTTGAACGCTTTCGGTCATCCGCGCCTTGGTCTGATGTGGCAGGCCATAGAGAATATCGGCGTTCAGGCTGGCTATCCCGCGCGCCCGAATCATCTCGACCGCGTTGCGGGTGGTGTCATAGCTCTGAATGCGCCCGATGGTTTTCTGGATCTCGTCATCGAAATCCTGGACTCCGACCGAGGCGCGGTTCATCCCGGCCTCGGCCAGTGCGTCCAGACGCGCCTCGTCAATCTCGTTTGGATCAATCTCGACCGAAAACTCGGCATCAGGGCCAAGGGGCACCGTATCCAGAATGCGCCCGGCCAGATCGCGCATCAGATCGGGGTTCAGCAGGGTGGGCGTCCCACCGCCCCAATGCAGGCGCGACAGGGTCACGCCCTGCGGCAGCCGCGCGGCCAGCAAATCCAGCTCGGCCTTCAGTACGTCCACATAGGCCATGACCGGGTTGTCGGTCTGGGTCCCTTGCGTCCGGCAGGCGCAGAACCAGCACAGCCTGCGGCAAAAGGGAACGTGAATATACAGCGATATCGGGCTGCCCGGGGCGATGCCGGAAATCCAGTCGCCAAAACGATCAGGTCCCACATCATTGCTGAAATGCGGGGCGGTCGGATAGCTTGTGTAACGCGGTACTTTCGCGTCAAAAAGTCCAAGCTTTGCCAATTGCGGTTTCACTATCATGGCGATACCGGTATACCGGGAGACGCTCAGGTACTTTGACCGAGATCAAGTGGGAACGTGAATGACCCTCAAGCCTCTGTATGAGCATACAAATTGCGACGAGTGTCCCATCAGACATCGGGCTGTGTGCGCGCATTGCGAAAAAGACGAACTCGAAGCGTTGGAAACCATTAAATATTACCGCAGCTTCGAGGCTGGCCAGACACTCATCTGGTCCGGGGATCAGATGAATTTCGTGGGCTCGGTCGTGTCGGGCATTGCCTCGTTGACGCAGACGATGGAGGATGGGCGCACCCAGATGGTCGGGCTTTTGCTGCCCAGCGACTTTGTCGGCCGTCCGGGGCGCGAAACAGCGCCATATGACGTGCAGGCGACCACCGATCTGGTGATGTGCTGTTTCCGCAAAAAGCCGTTCGAAGAGATGATGGCCACCACGCCCCATATCGCGCATCGGTTGCTACAGATGACATTGGATGAGCTGGACGCCGCGCGCGAATGGATGCTGGTTCTGGGGCGCAAGACAGCGCGTGAAAAGATCGCCAGCCTGTTGTCGATCATTGCCCGTCGGGATGCCTCGGTTCACAAGACGGGTATCACCGGTCAGGTTGTGTTCGATCTGCCGCTGACGCGCGAGGCGATGGCCGATTATCTGGGCCTGACGCTTGAGACGGTCAGCCGACAGATTTCCGCACTCAAGCGGGATGCCGTCATCACTCTTGAAGGCAAGCGCCATGTCACCATCCCGGACATGGGCCGCCTGATGGAAGAGGCGGGCGACGATACTGATGGCGGGTTTCTGGTCTGAGCGCTGATCGGGGCGCCGCAAGTTGAAACGAGTTCAGGAGAGGTTCATGGAATTTTCAAGCGTATTGGCCATGTTGTTCATCGGCGCGATTGCCGGTTGGCTGTCGGGCAAGATCATGGAAGGGCGCGGGTTCGGCTTGATCGGCAATGTCATCGTCGGCGTCGTGGGTGCCTTTCTGGCCGGCACGGTCTTTCCGGCGCTGGGCTTTGCTGTGGGCGGTGGCCTGTTTTCATCGATCTTCTTCGCAACGATAGGGGCGGTTATCCTGCTGTTCCTGATCGGGTTGGTCCGAAAGGCCTGAACCCGGAGTTTCCGACCGGTCTGATCGGAGTTTGGAGCGCTCTTTGAGTATCCAAACCAGTTGTTGTCCACTTGCAAAAAGCATCGCGCGCGGTTCAAGCCGGTGTGAGTTATGTGGACAAAGCAACCCTATGCGTTTTAGTTTTCCTGTCATTAATAGTGGCTCTATTCGTACATCGTATTGATGCTCATTCCAGCGAGGGCGCTGGCGAGGCAGTGCCTCGGGGTTGGGTTCTTCTGCAGGACTATGAGATGGAACCAGCGCAGATAGCTGGCAAGATATTTTGTGGCGATCCCCCGGCGGTTACCAATAAACCCCTTGAGGCGGGAGTGACGGTTGTTGACGTTTTGGATATGGAGTTCGCCGCGAACGCGTTCACCGGAAGACTGGTTGAGCGCTTCGTGGCTGACACACAGGGCGGCAGCACACGGCGGATAGCTGGTGCCCCCATCGGTCACCAGCAGTGCATCCTTGTCCATGACCGGCGCGAGAACCTCCCGCAGAGCGGCAGCATTGACCGCAGGCAGGACGGCACTAACGGTCGTGCCGGAGCGATCTGTCGCGACCAGAACCGGCACCTGCTCATCGGACAGGCCCCGCTTTGTTGCCTTGCCCCCGCGCTTTCGGGCCTTTCGGTCCGGCTTTTTTGCAGAGGATTTGCCTTCCGTGGCCCGTGTCCAAACACGATCCCCTTTGCGGCTTTCAAGAAAATAGGTTTCGTCGGCCTCGACAATGCCCTTCAGTTTTTCGGCGGTGGAATTGATCCCGGCAAGGAAGCGGTGTCGCCAGCGAAAGGCGGTGCTCCCGGCTATGCCACAGCGCTTTGCCGAAACTGCCACCGTATCGCCATTGGCGAGGCATTCGCTGAACGTCAGCCAAAGATCCTTGCGGTGCAGGCCGCTCAGTGGTGTACCCGTCACCGCTCCAAAGGTTCGATTGCAGGATCGGCAAAGATAGCGTTGCATTCCCCGCGACTTGCCATTGGCCACTGCACCGTGTGCGCCGCAATGCGGGCAGGTCCGGTCTTCTCCAACACCCAGCTCAACTGCCGCAACCGAGGCTTCACCCGCTGGGCGACCGGCCAGAACCTCACCGACCTCTACTTTCTGCGCCTCGCTCAACGTGTCGACCTCCGACAACCAGGCAAGAAAGGCTTTCCGGTCCATAATGCGCATCCTCCTGTATTTCAGACAAAATATAACACATCAATACGATGTGCGAATAGAGCTAAAAATAATGACCATGACCAGAAAAAAGGTCGGGATCATCAGCAAAAGCCGTTTGAAGATATAGGAAAGGCTGGACAATTCGACGCTCCGCAAAAGGCCCCGCCGCGTCGTGCGGCGAGGCAAGGGGTCAGATCTTAGCGGCTGACTGTTGCTTCATCGAAGATGTTATTGCCCAAGGGCGTCTGAGCATAGCCCCCGACCGATTTTCCAACTGCCACTGCAAAGGGGGTCTCGTACATGAACAGCAGCGGTGCGGCTTCGGCGTAAAGCTCTTGCATCCGAGCGAACTTGGCGCTGCGGGCCTCTGGGTCCATCTCGTTTGCGGCCTCTTCGAACAAGGTGTTGAACTCGGCATTTTCCCATCCGGTCCCGACGGCCTTGGCGGTTGGGGTGTAGCCAAGCCAACCAACAACCTGACTGGGATCGTTCACGTCATTGACCCAGCCATAGGTATGAATGTCGAACTCGCCCGAGCGGTTCTTGGCCCCGCGCGTGGCGCCGTCCACCTGTTCGACAACCAGTTCGATCCCCAGCGGCGCCCACATCTGTTGCAGGGCGGCAAAGATCGTTGAATCGTCCGCTGATCCGGCCAGCGTGGTCAATGTGACCTGCGTGCCCTGTTCCACTCCGGCCTCATCCATTAATGACTTAGCCTTGTCCATGTCATAGGCATAAAGCGGGCTGAGATCGGCGGCGTATTGCGTTGCCTTCGCCATCAAAGGTGAACTCATCGGTTGCCCGGCGCCGTGCAGAACCACGCCGATAAGCGCCTCTTTGTTGGTGCCATAATTCAGCGCCTGACGCACGCGGGCATCGGCCAGCGGATTTGGCGACCCGTCGGCGCGGGTGTCGCGGGTGTTGATCGGCGAATAGATAATGCGTGTCGATGGATAAAGCTGCATCTCGATATTCGGATCCGCCTCCAACTCGGCCACGCGGCTGAACGGGATGAACTCGGCAGCGTCTACTTCACCTGCCTGCAGGCGCAGGATACGGGTGGCGTCATCCGGTACGATTTCGAAATGCACACCGTCCAGATAGGGCAACGGTTTGTCGTCGGCCCCCATGCGCCAGTAATTTTCGTTGGCGCAGAAGTCCATCGAAGCGCCCTGTTCGAATCCGCACAGATAAAACGGGCCGGACCCGACACCTGCGGTTGTTGCGGCAAAGATGGCGGCGGATTTGTCCTGATCCGTCTCACCAGCGGCGGCGTCGAACGCCGCTTTGGACACGACGGCGGTGTTGAAGGTGGCCAGCATCGACAGAATTGTCGGGTCCGGGGCGTTCAGCGCGATAGTGACGATGTTGCCATCAGCGGACACGCTGTCGATCGATCCCAGCAATCCGGCCCACGGGCTCAGATCGGGATTGCGGGCCCGATCCAGCGAGAACACAACATCCTCACCGGACATTGCCGAGCCGTCGGCGAACAGGATGCCGTCGCGCAGGGTCAGAGTGACGGTCGTACCGTCTTCGGATACCGCATGGCTTTCAGCCAGGCCGGGTTCGACCGAGTTGCCGTCTGCACTGCTGCGCAGCAATGTGTCGAACAGGCTGCCTACCATCCAGATATCCGGATTGCGATCCGCATAGATCGGATCAATCAGCCGTGACCCGTCATAGCGGGCAAAATTCAGCGTCCCGCCCCGTTCCTGCGCTCCCACTGGCAAGGCCAGGGTCGCAGCCACGGCCGCTCCCAATACCGTATTCAGTTTCATCCTCTTCTCCTCCCACAACGTTTTTACGCTATGCGGACGGAGAATAAGCGATTCTTAGTATTACTAAAGACTTTTTTAGTAATACATGAATAATTGTAACTACCCAGCTACCCCTCTGACTGAATTCAATATGACATTCTTTGCGGACGAGGTGGTCGAGCGCTGCATCGGCAAGAATCAACCAAAATCATCGTGGGATCGTCCTGAAATGTCGGAAAGGCGCATTGCCGAATTTCAGAAGTTTGGGGTAACAGATTGCATAGAAACCTGAGATGACAATTTGGGGGTCAGCGATCAATGAGCTATTATGCCAGTGATGTGGACGGCGGTTACTTTACTTTCGATGAGCGGCTGTCAGCCCTTTCCGAACTGATCTCGATGATCGACCGACCGGGCGACTATTGTGTGTATGGGCGGTTTCCTACCCCAATGCCTCGCATCTGGAACCACACGACAGGCGTCCTCGCATTCCCTCTCCAACCGGCACAATTACAGGACTTGATCACACTTGGTGAACGCGCACCATATGGACGCGGCGCAGAAACAATTTTGGACAGGTCCGTTCGTGACTGTTGGCAGGTTTCGCCAGATCAAATCAGCGTAGGAGGAGAAACCTGGGGCGAAACATTCAATCGCATCCTCAACCGTGCGGCCGAAGGCCTCGGCTACCCGCCGGAAGCTGTCGACGCGGAACTTTACAAAATCCTCGTTTACGAGGAAGGCGGTTTTTTTGCGCCGCACCGTGATACCGAGAAGGTTACCGGCATGGTGGCGACCTTGGTCGTTTCACTACCGGTTGCAGGGAAAGGGGGCGAACTGATCATCCGCCATCGCGGTCGAGAGACGATTGTCGAAATGTGTAGCAACGATCCTTCCGAACTGGTTTTTGCGGCCTTTTATGCTGATTGCGAACATGAAATTAGGCCTGTGACAGAAGGTCATCGCGCCTGTCTGGTTTACAATTTGGTTCTCACTCCGGGTCAAAATGTGGCCACCTCGGCACCGAACTATGCAGATTTTATGGGTCAGATTGCGAAGGAGATCAAAAACTGCTTCGCAACGTCGGACGCGCCTGAAAAACTTGTCTGGCTTCTCGAGCATGATTACAGCATCGCAGGCCTGTCGTTTGAAACCCTAAAAAACACGGATGCAACGGTTGGGCGTGCTTTGATTGCAGCTGCGGCACAGGCTGACTGTTCCCTCCACGCGGCCATCGTGCATGTTGATGAATATGCCGCCGCTGCCTACCTTGGGCGGGACTATGTCTGGGAAATCGAAGACATCGGCGCGGACGAATACGAACTCTATGATATCATTGAGCGGAGATGTGAGCTTGATGATTGGGTGCATCCCGATTTGGGCGCGAGCGCTTATGGCCAACTGGCGTTGGCGCAAAACGAATTGATGCCACCAGAACGGATCACAAATTGGGAACCTGACGTGAATCGCTTGACGGAGGCGAGCGGCAATGAGGGGGCCACAGTTGAGCGACACTATCGAAGCGCGGCCTTTGTTCTTTGGCCTGCTAAAGAAGGCCCTCGTGTTCTTGCCCAAGCCGGTGCCAAGGCGCTTTCCGTCCTTTTTGTACAGTTTGAGCAACGCGCTGCGACCTCTGACGGGAATGATTTGTCGCTTGACACCATTGCTGCTGAAATTGCTGAAGCTTGGCCAGCGCCCCAAGTCTTGCATTACTCGGACCGGGATGAGTGGCAAGAGAGCGGCGCAGTAATGCTGTCACGGCTTTGTCGTATCGGAAGTCGGAAAGCAACGGAATTATTTCTCGATCGGGTTGTGATACCGTATTACGGACCGGGTCTCAAAGCCGCACTGATTGAAGCAACATCGGAATTGGCTGAAAAAGACATGCTGAAGCGGCTTCTTGGCCTTGTTAGCGCACAATGCACAGAGCAGCCAGAAGCTGTCATAAATCTGGTCATGGGCCTGAGTGAGGCAAGTGATCAGGGGCAGAAAGTCATGACGCGGAATGCACTGAAAGATCTTATCAAGCACCTTTGTTCGGAGATACCGGTCGCGCTCAACGTACACCGGCCAAAAAACGCAGAGCCATTTTGGTACGGGTCGCGTCGACAGTCTGCCACGCCTTTGCCTGAACGCACGCTCCGGGAAATTTTTCAGTTGGCCTGGAGTTTTGATTTGGAAAGCAGCCTTGCTGGGGTGGTTGGCAATCTTGTCAACGCGCCCGACATCGTGCCGCCTGATCGCACCTTGCCACCCGTTCTGGCAAAATTGGGCACGTCGTTTCACGCGCAGGCATCAGAAAGTGAGGCATTCGCGCGGTTTTGGCGGCACTCGGCCAACGTCCTGCTGGCTCGCAGTCGTACCACACCTCCTGAACCGACCGATTGGGTCGTTAGCTCAAATGACTTGGGGTGCGGGTGCGAATACTGTGCCGAACTTGTTCGATTTTGTGCAGATCCGGTTACAACCACACATCGAATTCCAGTGAGAAGGGAGTTGCGGTCGCATCTGCGGTCCGTGATCGAAAGAGCGGGTGCGGATTTGAGTTGTGAAACTGAACGCAAGGGTAGTCCTTATACGCTCATCTGCACCAAGACCCGCGATAGCTACACCAGACGAAGACAGCAATATGCGAACGACATCTCTGCAATCAAGCGCTTACTTGAAGTGGCAGACGCTGTGCCAGAGGCCACTAGCATTGCAGCCAGCCTCCGCGCGGCGGTCAACTGTAGTCAGAGTAACTCTCCAACTACAACGACCTGACAAGCCCGGAATTGGTCAGCATGGTTTGAGGTTCAGGATGAGTTGATCGGGGAGAGTTCTCAAGGTTTCGAGTATGCTCCACCCCTGCTTGCGCGCCGTCTCAATGACGGTTCGAAGCGTGCAGAAGTTTTCTGCGCCGACGTGAGTTCGGAAGCATCCCGACACTTTTTGACGGACCTTGGTCATGCGAAGGTCCCTTTCGGCTTCATTGTTTGTAAACGGCACACTCAGGTCGTTGAGGAAGAGCAGAACCTCTTCTTTGCGGGTTTGCATCCGCAGCGCGAGATTATGTCCGATCCTGCGCTTTGGTTTGCCTCGCCGCGTTTTGCCGACCTTGTCCGGGACCAGCGGGGGAAGCGCCTCGTGCATCCGGATGGCCGTCTGGCAACATGCGTCATATCGGCGTTCGATGGCAGCAATCCGGGCGGGCACCACCGCGCGGGAATTCCGGTCTCGCGCCCTGTCTGCGGCTGTTTTGGCGTCCAGCAGAATGGAGCGCATCTCCGTGGCCCATGGCTCTTTCTCAATGTCGATCAAAGCCTGCAATTCCCGAAGGTGATGGGCGTTGCATAAGGCGTGACGCACTCCGGGGATCTTTCTGTAGGACGCCCAGTTGTCGTGAACGACACTTCCGGTCACCTCCTGCGTCACATCGCCTCTGCTACGGCCAATCCGGAAATGGCTCAAGTCTGGTGAGCACAGGATGTGGAGCCACCGGGTCTTGCCGTTGATGCGCAGGCCGGTCTCATCCATGTGCTTCACCGCAACGTCTGGGCCGCACAACAACGCTTGAATCCTGTTGACAACGGGCCGCATTACAGCCGCGGTTCTGGCGACGAGCGACGCCAGCGTTGCTGCGGAAATGTCGACCCCGTGAAGGTCGGAAAATATCTGCGCCAGGCGGTTGTCAGGGATGCAGTGCCGGGTTTGAAGATAGCTCGCCATGGCGGCAAGGTTGTCGCCATACTGCACCGGGGCGTTCACCCCTGCGGGAAACGTGGCCTGCACCCGGGTGCCACAGGCCGGGCAGACGCAGACACGCGCCCTGTGCTCAGTGACAATAAGCGGCGGTGGGGGTGGCAGGTCAAAGACCTGTCGCCTCACATACCGGTCGCAAACAACGCCAGACAGCCTGTGCTTACAGTCCGGACAGATGTGTGGGTAGTGATCGATGATCTGCTCCGGCGTCGAGGTCTGGCGCAGCGTCTTGCCGGGATGGCCGGGCTGACCTCCGGACTTGCGCCCGCAGGACCCGCGCAAACTTCTGGTTCGCTTCTTGCGCGCAGGCTTCGACAGCCCATCGCTTGAGGGAGGCTTGCCGCTGTTTGAGCTGTTAAGCCCAAGGCGGCGCTCCAGGTCCTCTACGCGCTGTGCGAGGGTTTTGTTGGCCTTCTCCAGATCTACGTTTTGCTTGAAAAGTTGGGCGTTTTGTTCGGTGATATCCGCGATCTGCTCTTCAAGCCTCTCGATCTTGGTGCGCAAGGCCGCGTTCTGCTCCGCCAGAACAATGACCAGATCAATCAGATTTGACTTTGAGAAGGTCGCAAGCCGGCTGCGGGTCAGGTGAGCAGTATCCATACGCCTATCGAGTCACAGAAACGCTAACCAAGAAACAAAAATAACCCGCATGGCCCGATTCAAATCGTCGCAGTCAGACCACCTGGGCAGTTACAATAACCCGCATGGCCCGATTCAAATCGTCGCAGTCAGACCACCTGGGCAGTTACGCTATTTGAACCAAAGTTGCCTATCGGAAACATTCGCTCTAATTGATGAGCGCATACAATGGCACACAACCGCTGGAGATTCGGAAACATGAGCAGCAGAGAGACCCGAAATGGTTTGCAGGTGGATGGGGAACTGGCGGATTTCATCGAACGCCGTGCGCTCCCCGGAACCGGGGTCACGCCCGCGGCATTCTGGGGCGGGTTTGCGCGGATGGTGGCAGAGCTAGGCCCGAAAAACCGCGACCTGCTGGCAAGGCGGGATGAGATTCAGCGCCAGATCGACAAGTGGCATCAGAATCGCAACGATCAAGCGCATGATGCCGAGGCGTATCAGGCGTTTCTGCGCGATATCGGATATTTGCTGGAAGAAGGGCCGGATTTTCAGATCGACACCGCCAATGTCGATCCCGAAATCGCGCTGGTGCCTGGGCCGCAGCTGGTGGTGCCGATTACCAATGCACGTTATGCACTGAATGCCGCCAATGCGCGCTGGGGGTCGCTGTATGATTGTCTCTACGGCACCGACGCGATGGGAACGCCGGCGCCCAAGGGCGGCTATGCGCAGGGTCGCGGTGCGCGGGTTGTGGCGCGGGCACGCGTCTTTCTGGACGATGTGTTCCCCATACATCTGGCCAGCCATGCCGACGTGCGCCGCTATTACATCGAGGACGGGGCGTTGTTGATTGACGATCTGCCGCTGTTGCAGCCCGAGAAATTCGTAGGCTATCGCGGCAACCCCAAAGCACCTGACGCGGTATTGTTGCGCAACAATGGCCTGCATGTGGAACTGGTCTTTGACCGGGCACACCCGATCGGCGCGCGCGATCAGGCTGGACTGGCCGATGTACGGCTGGAAAGCGCGATGTCCGCGATCATGGATTGCGAGGATTCGGTGGCCTGCGTCGACGCCGAGGACAAGGTGCAGGCCTATTCCAACTGGCTGGGCTTGATGAAGGGCGATCTGGAAACATCGTTCCGCAAAGGCAGCGAGACCCTGACCCGTACGCTGAACCCGGATCGCGAGTACACTGCGCCTGACGGCGGCACGCTGACGCTCAAGGGGCGGGCCCTGCTGTGGGTGCGCAATGTTGGCCACCTGATGACCAACCCGGCCGTGCTGGACGACGACGGGCAGGAAGTGCAGGAAGGTCTGATGGATGCGCTGATCACCGTGATGATCGCCATGCACGACCTGCAACGCGACAGCGGCAACTCGGTTCACGGCTCGGTCTATGTGGTCAAACCCAAGATGCACGGGCCTGAAGAGGTCGCCTTTGCCGATCAGATCTTCGATCAGGTTGAGGATATTCTGGGCCTTCCCCGCCATACTGTCAAACTGGGCGTCATGGACGAGGAACGCCGCACCTCGGTGAACCTCAAGGAATGTATCCGCGCCGCGAAATCGCGAGTTGCCTTTATCAATACCGGCTTTCTGGATCGCACTGGCGACGAGATTCACACCTCGATGGAGGCGGGACCGTTCAGCCGCAAGGATTTCATCAAACGCAAAGGCTGGATCACGGCCTATGAGAACCAGAATGTCGATATCGGCCTGGAATGCGGGCTGCAGGGCCGGGCGCAGATCGGTAAGGGCATGTGGGCCATCCCCGACCAGATGGCCGCAATGCTGGAGCAGAAGATCGAGCATCCCAAGTCCGGTGCCAACTGCGCCTGGGTGCCCAGTCCGACCGCGGCGACGCTGCACGCTACGCATTATCACAAGGTCGATGTGCTGGCTGTGCAAGACAAGCTAAAGGCCGGAGGGCGGCGCGCCTATGTGGACAGTCTGCTGGACATCCCGCTGGCCGCCTACCGCAAGTGGAGCGACGTACAGATCCAGCGTGAGGTCGAAAACAACGCACAGGGCATTTTGGGATATGTTGTGCGCTGGGTCGATCAGGGCGTCGGGTGTTCCAAGGTCCCCGATATCAACGACGTCGGTCTGATGGAGGATCGCGCCACGTGCCGCATCTCGTCGCAGGCGCTGGCGAACTGGCTGCATCATGACGTGGTCAGCCAGTCTCAGGTGATGGCCGCAATGCAAAAGATGGCGGCCGTGGTGGACCGTCAGAATACAGATGACCCGTCTTACACGCCAATGGCGCCCGATTTCGACGGCATCGCATTTCAGGCGGCCTGTGATCTGGTGTTCAAAGGGCGAGAGCAGCCCTCGGGATATACCGAGCCTGTGTTGCACGCCCGGCGTCTGGAACTGAAAGCTCAGACCAACTAAGACTGTGGGTGCGAGAGTTTTGGCTCTCGCATTTTCAGGCGAAAGCATCCGGCGAGAGGGCACCAAATGTCGATTTCACTGCGCAAGGCGCGAACGATCATTCGCAAGACCTTGGAACATAGCCGCGAGGCAGAGATGAAGCCCCTATCGGTAGTTGTGCTGGACGCAGGCGGTCATGTCATCGCGTTCGAGCGCGAGGACGGTGCCTCGCCGGGGCGTTTCGCGATTGCACACGGTAAGGCCTATGGCTCGGTCATGCTGGGTATGGCGGGCACCGCACAGATGCAGCGGGCCGAGGCGCAGACCTATTTCATGGCTTGCGTGAATGGCGCATTTGGCGGGCAGGTCATCCCGGTGCCTGGCGGCGTATTGCTGCGCGACCGCAAAGGTGCCGTGATCGGTGCAGTGGGCGTGACGGGGGACACGTCAGACAACGATGCTGCCGCCGCCATCGCTGGCATCGAAATGGCAGGTTTGATCGGCGAGGTCTGATTCCGGGTTTGGTGTGGTGCATCCAGGGCCGCGTGGCAATCCAGGCTGCAATCACGAAAACCCCAAACCCTCCGGCCAGGTCTGTCAGGTGGTGACCACCATGGGACAGAATGGCCGGGATCATAACGATATTCAGCACCAGCGCCGGCAAAAACAGCGGCGTGCGGCGCAAGCGACCTGCATAACCGTGGCAGTGACGTGTAGGTGTTGAGAAATTCACAGTGCAAGCTGCGCCCACGCACTTTGAATGTCCGAGTAATTTTGGCATGAATGTTCGAACGGTTCTAAATTGTAGCGAGGATTGAATGGTGCGTCCGGTCGTCGGAATTATCGGCAACTCTTATCTGATGAATGATCAGTACCCGACCCATGCAGGCGGGACGATGAATTCGGAGGCGGTTTCCAACGTCTCGGATTGCGTGCCTTTGCTGATCCCTGCCGACCCCCGGTTTGTTTCCGTCGAGGAACTGCTTGAGGTTTGCGACGGCTTTTTGCTGACTGGCGGACGGCCCAATGTTCATCCCGAGGAATACGGCGAATGCGCAACCGACGCGCACGGTGATTTTGACAGGGCGCGGGACGCGATCACGCTGCCTCTGGTTCGGGCCTGTGTCGCGCGCGGGCAGCCCTTTTTCGGGATATGCCGTGGGTTTCAAGAGGTGAACGTGGCCATGGGCGGCACGCTTTATCCTGAAATCCGCGACCTGCCGGGCCGGTCGAACCACCGGATGCCGCCGGATGGAACGCTGGAAGAGAAATTTGCCCTGCGCCATGTCGTTACCCTGACCGAAGGCGGCGTGTTTCATCAGTTGTTCGGTGCAAACGAGGTCATGACCAATACCCTGCACGGTCAGGGGATCAAGACGATCGGGCAGGACGTGGTCATCGACGGTCTCGCGCAGGATGGAACGCCCGAGGCCATTTATGTTAGGGACGCGCCGGGTTTCACCTTGTCGGTTCAGTGGCACCCGGAATGGGACGCCGCGAATGACCCAGTATCGCGCCCCTTGTTCCAAGCATTCGGTGATGCGGTTCACGCCTGGGCCACGGGCCGAAAGGCGACGCGCCTGCAGCAAACTGCCTGAGGCAGCGTAGTGGGCCAGCCCGGCGCAAAACCCGGCTGACGTTGTAATCTATACCAGCAGGTCGAACTGTTTGTTCAACGGCAGGGTGCGCGCACGCTGTCCCGTCAGGTCGAACAGCGCATTACCTAGTGCTGGCATGGATGGGGGCGTTCCGGGTTCTCCTACGCCACCCAGATGCTTGTTGGTTTCCAGAACGCGAACCTCGGTTATCGGCGTGTTGTGCATGCGCAGGGCGTCGTAGTCGGGGAAGTTATACTGCTCAACCTCGCCGTCAGCAAAGGTGATCTCGCCCAGAACCGCTGCGGACAAGCCATAGATCATGCCACCGATCATCTGCGCCTCGACCGTTGCAGGGTCCAGCGCAAGGCCCACGTCACAGGCGATCCATGCTTTGTTGATACGGATGGTTCCGTCTTCGTCCACCACCTCGATCACCTGTGCCACGGGGGTGCCAAAGCTGTAGGTCAGCGCAACACCGCGCCCAACGCCGTCGGGGGTTTTTCCGGTCCAGCCGGACATCTCTTTGACGGCCTGCAGACATCCGGCCGAGGGGGCGTGTTCGGATGTGGCCAGTTCCAGCCGGAATTCCAGCGGATCGCGTCCGGCGGCATGGGCCATTTCGTCCATGAATGTCTCGTGGAAGAAACCGTTATGGCTGTTGCCAACTGATCGCCAGAAACCAACGGGCACGTCCAGATCGGCGATATGGCCGCTCATGCGATAGTTCGGAACGGCATAGGGTTGGTTAAAGAAGCCTTCGACCAGAACCTTGTCGGGGCCACCGCCATCCAGACCCACCACTCGTTTCACCATCTGTTGGGTGATGGATTGTGCCGCGACCTGACCGTCGATCAGAACCGCCTTGCCGTCCTTGACCCCGCCGCGCAGACGCGCCATCGCGCCGGGGCGGTAATAGTCGTGCCGCATGTCTTCTTCGCGGCTCCACGTAGTTTGCACAGGCACGTCGGGCATGGCCATGGCCACTTTGGTGGCGATGACCGCATAGTCGAATTCGGCCCTCCGGCCATATCCGCCACCCAGATAAGTGGTGTGCACCTCGACCGCATCGGTATCCAGCCCGGCGGTCGCGGCGATTTTGCGCTGCACAAAGGTGGGTGCCTGATTGCCGCCCCAGAACTCCAGCCTGCCGCCCGAATAGAGGGCGGTGCCGTTCATCGGCTCCATCGTGGAATGGGCCAGATAGGGCGCAGAGTATTCGGCGGTGATTTCCGTGGCGCCTTCGGGCATCACGCTGGCATCGCCATCGTCGCGCATAGTCGAGTTGGCGTCACTGTCCAAAGCCTCGGCGATCTTGGCAAAGATCGCATCGGTTTCGGGCGGGTAGGGCGCGTCTTCCCAGTCGACTTCGATGGCCTCGACCGCCTGATTGGCCAGCCATGTGTTGCTGGCGATCACGGCGACACCGGTGCCCAGATCGACAATTTTTTCGACCCCAGGCATGGATGTGGCGGCACTGTCATCATAGCCGTTCATGCCGCCGCCCAGTTTTGGGTTCATGCGGACGCTGGCAAATTTCATGCCCGGCAGACGCACGTCGACGCCAAACTCGGCTGTGCCGGTGGATTTGCCCGCCATATCGAGCCGGGGTTGGGTCTTACCCAGATAGCGCCATTCGGAAGGATCGCGCAACGTGACCTCGACAGGGTCGAGCAAGGCCGCATCCATCGCCAGTTCCGAGTAGGAAATACTGTTGCCGTCCGGCGCAATCACATTCCCGGCCTCGGTTTTCAACTGCGCGGCATCTACGCCCAACCGCGTAGCGGCGGCCTGTTTCAGGGTCTCGCGGGCCGAGGCGCCAGCCTCGCGCATGCGCACGAATCCGTCCTTCATCGAGGTCGAACCGCCTGTGACATGCAGGCTGAGCACCTTGCCGATCACGCCAAGGGTCTCGCCCAGATTGTGCTGGAAGTTCGAGATGTCGTAGCCCTTGTTCGGCACCCCGTCTCCGATCATGGCCGTGTTGTAATAGGCCGCTGCTGCGGGGCCGTGCAGCACTCGGATCTGGTCCAGCTCCACGTCCAGTTCTTCGGCGATCAGGGCGGCCCAGGTTGTCATGACGCCCTGACCCATCTCGGCCCGGAGGGCGAACAGGGTGACGCCCTCTTGGTCGATCAGGATAAAGGGGTTCAGCGCCGCCTCACCTTCGCCTGGCTTCAACGGGTTGGGGGCGGGGCGGTTCACATAATAGACACCGAACGCAACACCGCCAACGATAGCGGCTGAGCCGATGAGGAAGGTCCGGCGCAGGATTTTACCAATGCTTGCCATGTCTTACACTTCCTTCAGCTTGGCTGCAGCGTCGTGGATCGCGGCGCGGATGCGGGGATAGGTGCCACAGCGGCACAGGTTACCCTGCATCGCGTCATCAATATCGGTGTCGGTGGGCGCTGGGTTTTCAGAAAGCAGAGCCGCCGCCTGCATGATCTGGCCGGACTGGCAGTATCCGCATTGCGCGACCTGATGATCGACCCAGGCCTGCTGGATCGTTGCCATCGCATCCGGTGTTCCCAGCCCTTCGATCGTGGTCACGTCACCCCAGACATCGGATAGGGAAACCTGACAGGACCGCACCGCTTCGCCGTCGATGTGGACGGTGCAGGCCCCACAGGCGGCCACGCCGCAGCCGAATTTGGTACCGGTCAGGCCAACTTCGTCGCGTAGAACCCACAAAAGGGGAACGTCGTCAGGTAAATCGACCTGATGAGGCTTACCGTTGATTTTCAGGGTGGTCGCCATGGCGTACCTCACTTGGCTGTGGCTGGTTGCTGACATATTTATCTCAAAGTGTCAGTATGTCAATTGACAATTTGCACTAAAAATGTCAGGCATTTTGTCATGAT
Source organism: uncultured Ruegeria sp. (assembly GCA_963422555.2). Lineage (GTDB taxonomy): Bacteria > Pseudomonadota > Alphaproteobacteria > Rhodobacterales > Rhodobacteraceae > Ruegeria. The sequence continues at coordinate 30,015 of CAXXPZ010000054.1, read as the reverse complement.
AGAAACAGTGGATGATCCAAGGCAGGCCGCGATCCTGAGATCCGCATTTCAGGCGTTTTCGACCTATGGATTCAGAAAAACCTCGATGGATGACATTGCAAAAGGGGCGGGCATGTCCCGGCCTGCTGTCTACATGCACTACAAGAACAAGCAGGACATCATCCGTAAGCTGACGGCATTACATTACGAGGAAAAGATTTCGGCAGTGGCGCAGGCCCTGCAGCAGGCCGGATCGGTGCCGCATATCGTGGGTCAGGCCATTCGCGTCCAATCCGATGGAATGGCCGCGATTCTGGCCTCACCCCACGGGGTCGAGATGCTGGATGCCACAAAATCCATGTATACGGATATTGTCGAACAGGGTGAGGCAAAGCTGACAGAGTTGTATGCCAGTTGGCTGACACACGAGGATGCGGCGGGACGTGTGCGCCTGCCGGATGGGGCAAAGGAAACGGCCAGAACCATCACCGCCTCGCTCAAGGGTATCAAACTGACGACCTCCAGCGCCGAGGAGTTCGAGCGGCGGATTGCACAATTGGCCGCGCTGTTCGGCGCCGGGCTTGAGGTCAGGTAACGCGCTGACGGATTTTGTATTCGGGCTTATCCCACAGCCTGTTGCCCATGATATCGGCCAGAATTTCAACCGCTTGCTGAACATCCGCTTCGTCGACATAAAGCGGCGTAAACCCGAACCGCATGATGTCGGGGGCCCGAAAATCACCGATGACACCACGCGCGATCAGCGCCTGCATGGCGGCGTATCCCTCGCTGAACCGGAATGAAATCTGGCTGCCTCGCTGCATCGGGTCACGCGGGCTGGCAAGCTGCAACTCGGGGCAGGTGGCCTCGACCCGTTTGACGAACACTTCGGTCAGATCAATGGATCTGGCGCGAATATCCGCCATGTTTGTCATGTCCCAGATGTCGAGGGCAGAGGCCAACGCAGTCATTTGGATCACTGGGGGGGTGCCGACGCGCATCCGCTCGATCCCGGTGCCGGGGCGATAATCCAGGTCAAATGAAAACGGTGCCTCGTGCCCCAGCCAGCCCGATAGCGCGGGGCGCACAGTCTCTGCCAGGCGTGGCGCGACATAGATAAAGGCCGGCGCACCGGGGCCGCCATTGAGATACTTATAGGTGCAGCCGACTGCAAAATCGGCATTGCAACTGGACAGATCCACCGGGATTGCCCCGGCGGAATGGGCAAGATCCCAGACCGTTACCGTACCGTTGGAATGCGCCAGTTCGGTCAAGGCTTTCATGTCGTGCATCCGTCCGGTGCGGTAATCCACTTCGGTCAGCATCAAAACGGCGACGTCCTCGGTAATGTTCTCGGCCACCTGTTCCGGGTCGACTACGCGCAGCTCGTAATCCGGCCCGAGCGAACGCAACAAGCCATCAGCCATATACAAGTCAGAGGGGAAATTGCCGTTGTCGGACAGCACAACCTTGCGATCCGGTCGCAGATCCAAAGCCGAGGCAACAGCCTGATACACTTTGATCGAAAGCGTATCGCCGACTACGACGCTGCCGGGTTCGGCCCCGATCAGACGGCCAATCCTGTCGCCCAATCCGGTGGGCAGGCCCATCCACCCGGCCTTGTTCCAGCCGGTGATCAGCATCTGACCCCATTCCTGCGCCATCATGGTCTGCACCCGCTCGCCCGCCGCGTTTGGCAGGGGACCCAGCGAGTTGCCGTCCAGATAGATCATCTCTTCCGGCAAGTGAAACTTGGCTTTGGTGGCGGCAAAGTCGGTCATGATAATCCCGTCGTGTTTGATGCAGTCCAGATATAAAACGGCTAATTGATACCGCACGTGGTGTCCATCAATCGGTATCATGGCCCCGTCGAGACACCTGCGACTATCTGTGTTTTTGCCATCAGTATCGGAAAGCGGTACATCTTCGCCCGAAAACGACACCCGTCCGGGGCCTGCAGGAAACGGAAAGAAAAGGCATGCACAGTATAGATATCCCTCCGGTCTGGTTACTGGCCGCGGTCATTCTGACTTGGCTGCAGTCGCGGTATCTGTCGCTGGGGCTGTCGCTGGACGGCTGGTTCACCGATCTTCTCAGTGGCCTGCTTATTGGCGGGGGCATCATTCTGGCGGTTCTCGCAATTGCCGAATTCCGGCGGTTCAAGACCACTGTGTTACCGCATCAAACGCCGAGCTCGATGGTTCAGACTGGCATATTCAAACGCAGCCGCAATCCAATCTACCTTGGCGATGTGCTGATCCTGGCCGGTCTGATCCTCTGGTTCGACGCTGTTCTGTCGCTGATATTGATCCCAATGTTTGTATGGGTGCTGGAACGCCGTTTCATCCTGCCCGAGGAAGACCGCCTGCGCCGGACCTTCCGCGCGGATTTTGCCCGTTACGAACGCCAAACCCGTCGCTGGATTTAAGGATGTGAGAATTTTGACACAGCGAAAAAATTGCTGCGCTTGCGAAATAATCTTTCGCAAGATACATCAGAGCTTGACGAAGAATACCAACCACCTGCGCGAACAGATCGAAAATTAGGGGGACCGCACCGTTGAAACTAGGCACACCGAAGGAAGTATTTGGCGGTGAGAACCGTGTAGCGATGACGCCTGATTCTGCGCGTCAGTTGCAGAAGCTTGGGTATGAATGTCTGATTGAGAAGGGCGCGGGGGCTGCTGCGGGTTTTTCGGATGGGGCATATGAAGAGGCGGGCGTTGAGGTCGTCAAGACGGCGGCTGCGCTGTGGAAGGCGGCGGATATTGTCGCCAAGGTGCGCCAGCCGGACGCGACCGAGCTGAAGCGTCTGACCAAGGGCAAGACGCTGATTTCCTTCTTCAACCCTGCGGGCAACGAAGAGGGGATGGAGGCTGCCAAATCCAAGGGCGCCAATGTGATCGCCATGGAGATGGTGCCGCGGATTTCGCGCGCGCAGAAGATGGACGCGCTGTCCTCGATGGCCAATATCGCCGGGTACCGCGCGGTGATCGAGGCGGGCAACAACTTTGGCCGCTTCTTCACCGGTCAGGTGACGGCGGCCGGCAAGGTGCCGCCTGCCAAGGTGCTGATCGTCGGTGCCGGTGTGGCCGGTCTGGCGGCCATCGGCACCTCGACATCGCTGGGTGCGATCACCTATGCGTTCGATGTACGCCCCGAAGTGGCCGAACAGGTCGAGTCGATGGGGGCCGAGTTTGTCTATCTGGATTTCGAGGATGACAGCCAGGACGGCGCCGCCACCGGCGGCTATGCCAGTGTCCAGTCCGAGGAATTCCGCGAGGCGCAGCTGGCCAAGTTCCGTGAACTTGCCCCCGAGATTGACATCGTCATCACCACGGCGCTGATCCCGAACCGTGAGGCGCCTGAGCTTTGGACCAAAGATATGGTCGAGGCGATGAAGCCGGGCTCGGTCATTGTCGATCTGGCGGCGGAAAAGGGCGGCAACTGCAAGCTGACCGTGGCGGATGAGAAGATCGTGACCGACAATGGTGTGACCATCATCGGCTATACCGATTTCCCCAGCCGGATGGCGGCACAGTCTTCGACGCTTTATGCCACCAACATCCGTCACATGATGACGGACCTGACGCCCGAAAAGGACGGTCAGATCAATCACGACATGGAAGATGACGTGATCCGGGGCGCCACCGTGACCCATGAGGGTGAGATCACCTTCCCGCCGCCGCCGCCCAAGGTGCAGGCGATCGCGGCGCAGAAAAAGCCCGAGGTCAAGGAACTGACCCCGGAGGAGAAACGCGCGCAGGAGGTCGCGGCCTTCAAGGCGCAGACCCGGCAACAGTTCACCCTGCTGGGGGTTGGCGGCGCGCTGATCCTGCTGGTGGGGCTGGTTGCGCCTGCCAGCTTCATGCAGCACTTCATCGTTTTTGTGCTGGCCGTGTTTGTGGGCTTCCAGGTGATCTGGGGCGTCGCGCACAGCTTGCACACACCGCTGATGGCGATCACCAACGCGATCTCGTCGATCATCATTGTTGGCGCAGTGATGCAGATCGGGTCGGGGTCGTTCCTGATCATTCTGCTGGCGGCACTCAGCATCTTCATGGCCGGGATCAACATCTTCGGCGGCTTTCTTGTCACCCGGCGCATGCTCGCCATGTTCCAGAAATCTTAAGGAGGCCGGGTAGATGCAAGGCTTCACCACTGCCGCCTATGTTGTTGCGGCTGTTCTGTTCATCCTGTCTCTGGGTGGTCTGTCGAATCAGGAAAGTGCCAAGCGCGCGGTCTGGTACGGTATCGTTGGTATGGCGCTGGCGGTCTTTGCCACGCTGGTGGGTCCGGGATCGGGCCTGTGGCTGCTGTCGATCCTGCTGATCGCGGGCGGTGGCCTGATCGGTCAGTTTGTGGCGCAGCGCGTGCAGATGACCGAGATGCCACAGCTTGTGGCGGCGATGCACTCGCTGGTTGGTCTGGCGGCTGTGTTTGTGGGCTTCAACGCACATTTTGAGATCGGCAATGTGGCGCAGGTCATGGCCATCGCCGACAGCGCCAAGGACGCGGATCTGAGCGATCTGGGCACCTTTGCCAAGCTGATCGCCAAGAAAACCGCAGCCGAGCTGACAATCCTGCATGTGGAACTGTTCCTGGGCATCTTCATCGGTGCGATCACCTTTACCGGGTCGGTCGTGGCCTATGGCAAACTGGCGGGCAAGGTAAATTCGACAGCGACCAAGCTGCCCGGCGGTCATGCGCTGAACGCGGGTGCCGCGATCCTGTCGCTGATCTGCCTGGTCTGGTACACCGGTTCGGGCAGCCTGCTGCCGCTGGTGTTGATGACGCTGGCTGCGCTGTTCATCGGCTATCACCTGATCATGGGCATCGGCGGTGCCGACATGCCGGTGGTTGTGTCGATGCTGAACTCGTATTCGGGTTGGGCGGCGGCGGCCATTGGCTTCAGCCTTGGCAACGACCTGCTGATCGTGGTCGGCGCGCTGGTCGGCTCAAGCGGTGCGATCCTGTCCTACATCATGTGCAAGGCGATGAACCGTCACTTTGTCAGCGTGATCCTGGGTGGATTTGGTGGCACCTCGGGCCCACAGATGGAGGTCGAGGGCGAGCAGATCGCGATCGAGGCCGACGGTGTGGCCGCAGCGCTCAACGATGCCGACAGCGTCGTCATCATCCCCGGCTATGGCATGGCGGTGGCGCAGGCACAGCAGTCAGTGTCGGAACTGGTGCGCAAGCTGCGCGCGCAGGGCAAGAATGTGCGCTTTGCCATCCACCCGGTTGCGGGCCGTCTGCCCGGGCACATGAACGTACTGCTGGCCGAGGCCAAGGTGCCCTATGACATCGTTCTGGAAATGGACGAGATCAACGATGACTTCCCCGACACGGATGTGGCCATCGTTATCGGTTCGAACGACATCGTGAACCCGGCAGCCCAGGAAGACCCCAACAGCCCCATCGCCGGCATGCCGGTTCTGGAATGCTGGAAGGCGAAACAGGTGTTCGTCAGCAAACGCGGTCAGGGCACCGGCTATTCGGGCATCGAAAACCCGCTGTTCTTCAAGGAAAACACCCGCATGTTCTATGGCGATGCCAAAGCATCCCTCGACAAACTCCTGCCCATGATCGACTGATCAACAGCACAATCAAAACCCAAAAGGCGCCCAAAACAGGGCGCCTTTTCTTGTTTTAGGCGATCTGTAGTACCCTGCCGAAACAGGAGGTGTCCCATGGAGAAAGTCAACGGTATCGGCGGCGTGTTCTTTCGGGCCCGTGATCCAGAGGCGCTGAGCGCTTGGTACGATAAACATCTGGGCGTCAATCATTACATCCCCGAACCCTGGAAACAGCGCAAGGGGTACACGGTGTTTGCCCCCTTTGCGCAGGACACGGATTATTTCGGCAGCACCCGGCAACAATGGATGATCAACTTCCGGGTCGACGATCTGGCGGCCATGATCGACCAGCTCAAAGCCGCGGGAATCGCCGTTGAAACCCGTGCCGAGTGGGACAGCGAGATCGGAAAATTTGCCCGTATTCACGATCCCGAGGGTAATCCGATCGAGCTCTGGCAGCCAAATCAATGACATAGCCGTTCTGTATGCCATGGTATTCCTGTAAGTATATGAAATAAAAAGAGAATTGATGATCTTCAGGGGATGCGTATAGTCTGCTGAACTTGATGGAGTGACGCATGACGCCAATTCAGGACCATCCGCTGCGCTATACGCTGGCCAATGAGCTGCATGCCCGGCCCTTTCCCGTCGCGCAGGCGCCGTGCACGGTGATCTTTCTGGCGATCAAGAAACCGGTTCAGGCGGTGGCGCGGGATCGGGACGAGGACATGGCCCATCTGATCGACCTGCTGGACCGTCACGGTGCGCCACATCCGCAACCGGGCGCTACGCACTATGCGGGTCAGATCGGGCGGCACTGGCTGAAATGGGAACAACACACAGAGTTTGTGACCTATTCCGCGATTACGCAGAATGTCAGCGACCGTGCGTTCGACCCGGCGGATTTCGAAGTATTCCCTGTGGACTGGCTGGCAGAGAGCCCTGGTCAACGGGTGACGTCAGCCATGATTCGTGTGGTCAAGCAGCCGGACGACGACACCGTCAAAGCCGATCTGGCCGATTGGTTTGAACCGGAAAGTCTGGCGGTTGCCTGTGTCCTGGACGGGTCTGCCATCTGTGCCAGTGATTTTCGTATCGACCCGGCAGGGCATATGCGGTTCGCGCTGTTTGTCGCGCCAGAGGCGGGGCAACGCAGAACCGGGCGGATCATTCAGCGTTTGTGCGAGATCGAGACCTATAAGGCGATGTCGATGCTGGGCTTTGCCCGGGTCAAACAGATTATGCCGCGTATCGGTGAACTGGATAAGCGGCTGACCGAATTGATGATCGAAATGACGGATGACGACATTCATCCCGATGACTTGCTGCCGCAGCTTCTGTCGACCTCGACCGAGCTGGAGACCGTCTCGGCCCGATGCGCGTTTCGATTTGGTGCGACTGGTGCTTACGAGGCTATCGTCAACCAGCGGATCGAGGTTCTGCGAGAAGAGCGCTTTTATGGCGGGCAGAGCTTTGCCGACTTTATGATGCGCCGGTATGAGCCCGCGATCCGAACCGTAAAGTCAACGGAGAAGAGGTTGCAAACCCTGTCAGACCGGGCCATCCGGGCGGGTGAATTGCTGAGAACACGTGTGGATGTGGAACGCAGCGCCCAGAACCAGTCCCTGCTGACCAGCATGGACCGACGCGCTGATCTGGCCCTGCGATTGCAGCACACGGTCGAGGGCCTGTCCGTGGTGGCAATCAGCTATTACGCGGTGTCGCTGGTCAGCTATCTGCTCTATCCGTTGACCGGTGCCGGGATCAGCAAGGGGATGCTGACCGCCGCGGTGACGATACCGGTTGTCGTGGCCGTCTGGTACGCCATCCGAAAGATCCGCCGCCGGCTGGAATAGCGCCTGTTTGCCAAACCCTCTTTGTACTGCAATACACATGCGCATTGGCAGGTGGCGCGAGGGTTTGAAGTGATCAGTGTTTTTGCTGCATGGCGCGCTGTTACGGCCATGTTTCTTCTGAACGGGGCATTGTTCGGCATCTGGGCGTCACGCATTCCGGCGGTGCGCGATCATCTGAACCTCAGCCACGAAGATCTGGGCTATGGCCTGCTGTTCATGGCAGCGGGTGCGGTCTGTTCCTTTCCTATTACTGGGCGGCTGACCGATCGGTTCGGTGCGGTGGCCATCACACGCGTGATTGCGGTTCTGTATACTGCGTCACTGGTTCTTTTGGCCTTTGCTGGCAGTTTCTGGGCGCTGGCTGCGTTTTTGTTCGTATTTGGTGCCTTTCACGGCTCAATGGATGTGGCGATGAATGCCTGGGCCGCCGAGGTTGAGCAGGCCTATGATAAACCACTCATGTCCTCGTTTCACGCGATGTGGAGCCTTGGGGCTGGCCTGGGCGCGCTCAGCGGTTATGCGGCGGTGCAGATGCAACTGACGGTGCCGCAGCATTTTGTGCTGGCCGGTGGTTTTGTTGTGGTGCTCGCCCTGGCGCTGTCCTGGGTCCAGTGGACATCGCGGCGATCTGCGCAATCCGATGGCACGGTGTTTGCGCTGCCTTCCGGGACGTTGGTGTTGGTTGGGATTGCAGCCCTGTGTGGCGCATTGGGTGAAGGTGCGGTTGCGGATTGGAGCGCGATTTTCCTGCGCGATGTTCTGGACGCGGCAGAAAGTGTCGCGGCGTTGGGATACGCGGTGTTTTCGGTTGCCATGGTGACATTCCGGCTGGCCGGAGGTTTTCTGATCTCACGGTTCGGACCCGTAGCCTCGGCCCGGATTGGCGGGGCTTGCGCGGCGCTTGGCGTGTTTGCCGTGGTCTCGGCAGGGGGAACGGGGCTGGCGTTGGCTGGATTTACCCTGATGGGGGCGGGCTATGCGGTGATCATGCCAATGGCCTTTAGCCGCGCGGCCAACGATCCGAATGTACCGCCGGGTCAGGCCATCGCCAGTGTTGCGACGTTGGGAAATGGCGGGTTGCTGATCGGGCCACCGATGATCGGATTTCTGGCCGAGCTTTTGACCCTGCGCCTTGCCTTTGCGGTGCTGATGCCGCTGGCGGTTCTGATCATCCTGTGTGCCGGCGCGCTGAAACGCGCCGACTAGGGATTGTTACCGTCCACGAATGCGCGGATCCAGCGCGTCGCGCAGGCCGTCGCCCAGATAATTGACGCTCAGCACCGTTAGTGAGATCGCAAGACCGGGCCAGAACACCCGTTCGGGATATTGCTGCAGATAATCGACACCATCAAACAGCAACCGTCCCCAAGTTGGGAAATCGGGTGGGAATCCGAGGCCAAGGAAGGACAGCGCGCTTTCCGTGATGATCGCCGTGGCAATACCCAGCGTGGCCGACACCATGATCGGCGACAACACGTTGGGCAGGATATGACGCGTGATGATCTGGGTGTTGCTGGTGCCGATGGACCGGGCCGCCAGAACGAACTCACGCTCTTTGATCGCGAGCACATCACCCCGTACGATCCGCGCGGTGGGCATCCACGAGGTAATGCCGATGGCGCAGACGATCAGGATGAAGATCCCACGCTCCAACCCGAAGGCAGCCGACAAAGGCTCGCGGAACAGCAGCATCATGACCAGCAGCAGCGGCAGCAGCGGCAGAGCCAGAAACAGGTCCGTCAAGCGCATCAGCGGACCATCCAGCCGTTTGAAGAACCCGGCCACAACGCCAATGAACGAGCCCAGGAACAAGGCCAGCAGCATTGCGGTGATGCCAACAGAAACCGAGGTCTGCCCGCCGGACATCATCCGGGACATGATATCGCGGCCCAACTGATCGGTGCCAAAGGGATGCGCCAGGCTTGGACCCTGATTGCGCGAGCGAATGTCGATCTGGGTCGGGTCGATGGTCCACAGAAACGGCCCCAAATAGACGGCGGCGACGATAAAGAAAAACAGCACCGCCCCCAGCATCGCGCCCTTGTGGGTCTTGAACTGATCCCACACATCGCGCCATTGACTGCGCGGTGGTGTCGCCAATTCCTCCATCACGCCCGATGTAGGCAGCGCGGTTGACACCGGTGCCAGGCCTTCATCCGGGATCAGCGTATCGGTACGATCATGATCAGTCATAGCGAATCCTCGGGTCCAGAATGCCATACAGTACATCGGCGATCAGGTTGAACACCACGATCAGCACGGCAAAGATAAAGGTTAGGGTCTGGACCATCGGCAGGTCGTTGGCCTGAATGGCGCCGATCAACAACTGGCCGATGCCGTTCACCTTGAACACCTGCTCGGTGATGATGGCGCCGCCAAAGATGGCCGGGATACCCAGCGCGATCACGGTGACCACAGGGATCATCGAGTTGCGCAGGACATGCACCATGACCACTGTGTATTCGCTAAGGCCCTTGGCGCGGGCCGTGCGGACGTAATCCTGATTGAGGTTATCCAGCATTGACGCGCGCATGAACCGGCTAAGCTGGGCGGTAATCTGCAACGCCAGAACCATGACCGGCATGATCATTTGCTTTAACTGCAACATGAAGCTGTCCCAGCTGTTGACCACAAGTGTGGTGTCATAGATCGACGGGAACCACCCCAACTGGACCGAAAAGATCACGATCACCAGCACGCCCGAAAAGAAGGGCGGAACCGAAAAGCCGATCATGGAAACAAATGTCCCCATCTGGTCGAACCAGGAATACTGGCGATACGCGGAATAGATGCCGATGGGCAGGGCGATCAGGATGGCGACCACATAGGCGGTGCCAACAACCCACAGGGTCTGCGGGATACGCTGAACCACGATGTCCATGACGGGCGAACGGGTCTGCCACGAAATAACGCGCAAATCACCTTCGGAGAAGGTCGTGCCGAACATCGCGTCGACCAGCACCTGCGGTTCGATCCAGAAGAACTGCACGATCCATTTCCAAAACCGGATATGCATTGGCTGGCCAAGGCCAAGTGCCTCGCGCATCTTCTCTTTGACTTCGGGGGGAACTGTAAGCGGAACCTGTGCCATCGGGTCGCCGGGTGCGAGTTCGAGCAGCAGGAAGATGACAAGACTGATGAACAAAAGCGTCGGAACCGCCAGCACCAGCCGTCTGATTGTAAAGTTGAGCATTAAGAGGCGCCTTTATATGCGTCTTCTTGTTGGAGTGGTCTGCAAGTGACCGCGCCCCGATATCGATCGGGGCGCGGCTTTGCAAGATTAACGCTTAGGAACCGGTCTTGCGGTACCAGTCCGCAATGTTCCACAGCTCGCTGTCCCAAACGTTCAGGACAACACCACCCAGGGTGTTTGCGTGCGCCGACAGACGACCACGGTGCACCAGCGGGATCATGCCGCCATTTTCAACCATAATGTCGTTCAGCTTTTTGCCGATTTCAGCGCGCGCTTCCAAACCAGCTGTTTCGGTCAACTGACCGTGCAGCTTGTCGAACTCTTCGTTGCAGAAGCGGCTGATGTTTTCACCCTGCCACTGTGATTCCGGCTTAGGTGCCTTGTCACACAGGCCGTTGCCCAGATAGGACTGCGGATCCGTGCCGTTGAAGGTGTTGGCGTACATCTCAACGTCGGCATAGAACTTCTGGAACGTGTCGGGCGAGCCCGGATCACCACCGAAGAAGACCGACGCGTTAAGGTTGCGCAGCTCGGATTCAATACCGATCTGGCTCCACCATTCCTTGATCAGCGCCTGGAAATCCTGACGGACAGCGTTGGTCGAGGTCTGATAGACGATTTTCAGCGGAACGCCGTCTTTCTCACGCACGCCGTCACCGTCGGTGTCGACGATACCCGCATCATCCAGCAGTTTCTTGGCGCCTTCGATATCCTGCGTATCGCAGCTCATCGAGGTCGAGTTGAATGCTGCAGGGGCCGGTACCCAGTTGCAGGTCACTTTACCCGCCTGGCCATAGCCGATTTCCACCAGCAGAGGCCGGTCGATGGCCAGTGACATTGCCTTGTAAACGGCAGGGTCCTGCAGGAACGGGTGTGGATGCGCAGCCGTCGAACGTTCGCCGTCGGGCAGATCGGGCGATGGGTTGGTCTGGTTCAGCATGATACGCTCGACCAGCGGGCCGAAACCTGCAACCGGAGTACCTTTGCCGCCAGCTTCCATCTGTGCGATCACTTCGGGTGCCAGCTGTAGGTTCCAGGCATAGTCAAACTCGCCGGTTTCCATGACCGCACGGCCAGCTGCCGTTGCATCGCCGCCGCCTTTGAAGGTCACGGATGCGAATGCCGGTTTTGCCGGATCACGATAGTTGTCGTTGGCCTTGAAGGTGATCACGTCGTTCGGCTTGAACTCGGTGACGACAAACGGGCCGGTGCCGATCGGGTTAAAGTTCTCGGTCGTGCATTCGGGGGCTTTGGCGCCCACGCAATCCGCAAACTGAGCGGCTTGAATGATCGGGCTTTCACCGCCCACGAAGGGGCCATAAGGGAACGGTGTTGGCGCATCAAAGGTAACCTTGACGGTCAGGTCATCCACCGCTTCGACCGCGGTGACGCCTTCGAATTTGGTGACCTGCGCACAACCGCCTTCGGGGTGCATGCAGTAGTCGGCCGTGAATTTCACATCTGCCGAGGTGAACGGCGTGCCGTCGGACCAGGTGATGCCGGGTGTGATTTTCCATGTGATCGAGGTCAGATCTTCGCTGACGCCGCCATTTTCAACCGTGGGAATTTCGGATGCCAGATAGGGCACCATATTGCCATCTTGGTCGTAGCGAGCCAGTGGTTCGATCACCAGCGAGGCCGATTCGACGTCTTTGGTGCCGCCGGACAGAAACGGATTCAGGATCGACGGGGCCTGCCAATAAATGATGCTGACATTGCCGTCCGACCCGCGCTCGGCAAAGGCCATCGGGGCCATTGCCGTGCTTGCAATCGCACCTAGCAAAAGGGCTTTGATCTTCATAATACACTCCATGTTGGACACTTACGTGTCTCGATTATCTCCGCATGGCCTGCGGATATGGCGCTGCCGTAATGGGGATAAGGTGCTGATTATGAATCGCAAAATCAGATAGCATTTCTGTGATGCCGTATTCTCCCCAATACGGTTACGCAGGGTATCGAAACAGAGTTTTGGAAAAATGCAAGTGTTGCCGTCGGGAAAATTAGCAACGCGTTTGACTTTGCCCTCATTGCGGCCTTAGCGTCGGGCATTCGAAAAAAAAGCCTGCCGAGGGGAGCGCGTGCGTGCTGGATCAACCTATTGCACAGATCAAAAAACTTCGGGTCGAATTCCAGACCAAGGACGGCCCGGTGGTCGGGGTCGAGGATGTCTCGTTCGAAGTCAAAGCGGGTGAAACCGTTTGTATCGTTGGTGAATCGGGGTCCGGCAAATCGGTGTCGTCCCTGTCTTTGATGCGGCTGGTCGAGTTCGGCGGAGGCGAGATTGCGGGTGGCGAATTGCTGTTCGATCGCCGCGACGGTGACGCGTTGGACCTGTCCGATGTGGACCAGGATCTGATGAAACAGATTCGCGGAAATGAGATCGGAATGATCTTTCAGGAGCCGATGACAGCCCTGAATCCGGTTTTCACGGTAGGCTGGCAACTGACCGAAGGTCTGCGCATTCACAAGGACATGTCGAAATCTCAGGCCGAGGATCGGGATTTGGAACTGCTGCGGCAGGTTCGTATTCCCGAACCTGAGCGTCGGCTGAAACAGTATCCGCACGAATTGTCCGGCGGGATGCGCCAGCGTGTGGTCATCGCCATGGCGATGGCGTGCGAGCCGCGCCTGCTGATTGCCGATGAACCGACTACCGCACTGGACGTTACCATTCAGGCCGAGATTCTGGCGCTGATGGATCGGCTGAAACGGGAAACCGGCACAGCGGTGATGTTCATCACCCATGACATGGCAGTTGTGGCCCAGATGGCCGACCGTGTCGTGGTCATGTACCGCGGCAACAAGGTCGAAGAAGGATCCGTCAAGGAAATCTTCGAAAACCCGCAGCATGACTATACCAAATCGCTGCTGGCTGCCGTTCCCAAACTGGGCGAGATGCAGGGCAAAGCCGCGCCCGAGCCGATGAAACTGTTGGGCGTCGAAGGGCAGAATATCGCGCCCATTCCCGGCACCCAAGAGGTGCTGCTGACCGTCAAGAACCTGACCACACGATTTGAGGTCAAAGGCGGGTTGCTGCGGCGCACGATCTCGAATGTGCATGCGGTCGAGGATGTCTCGTTCACGCTGAACAAGGGACAGACCCTGAGCCTTGTGGGCGAATCGGGCTGTGGCAAATCCTCGGCAGGGCGGTCGATCCTGCGTCTGGTTGAGCCGATGTCCGGTGAGGTCGATCTGGACGGCGTCGACATCATGAAACTGGATCAGAACGGCTTGCGCCGGGCGCGTCTGGACATGCAGATGATCTTTCAGGATCCATTTGCCTCGCTGAACCCACAGATGCAACTGATCGATCAGGTTGCAGAGCCGATGCGCAACTATGACGTTGCTTCGGGTTCTGAATTGCAGGACCGCGTGGCGCAATTGTTCGACAAGGTGCAACTGCCGCGCAGCTTCATGCGTCGTTTCCCGCATGAAATGTCCGGCGGTCAGCGTCAGCGTATTGCCATCGCTCGCGCGCTGGCCCTGAACCCCAAGCTGATCATCGCGGATGAGGCTGTCTCGGCGCTGGATGTGTCGGTTCAGGCGCAAGTGTTGAACCTGATGATGGAACTTCAGTCCGAGCTTGGCCTGAGTTATCTGTTCATCAGCCACGACATGGCGGTGGTCGAACGTGTCAGCCATCATGTCGGTGTCATGTATCTGGGTCGGATCGTGGAACTGGGACCTCGCGCGCGCGTTTTCGAGAATCCTCAGCACGCGTACACGCAGGCGCTGATGAAGGCGGTTCCGATTGCCGATCCGAACAAGCGCAAGTCGGAAAAGGATTTGAACTTCAAACCGATCCCATCGCCGATCCATCCCATCGGCTACACGCCCGAGCCGTCGAAATATCGCGAGGTGGAACCCGGACATTTTGTGCTGGAGACCGATAGCGGTTACTAGGGCGCCATGAAGAAGCAAATCATCTGTATCAACTGGGGCACCAAATACGGTCCGAACTATATCAATCGGCTGTATGGCATGGTGGCCCGGAACATCACGCCGCCTTTCACCTTCACCTGTTTCACCGACTCACGCGAAGGGGTGCGGCCAGAAATCCTGTGCGAAGACCTGCCCGAGGTTGATTACGACATGCCCGTTGGCGTCATTGGGAAATGGCCCAAGTCCCGTCTTTGGAGTGAAAAACTGGGCTCGTTGACCGGTCCGGTTCTGTTTCTGGACCTCGACATCGTCATAACCGGTTCGTTGGACCTGTTTTTTGAGATTGGCGACGAAGATGATGTTGTGATGGCCAGAAATCCGACAACGCCGCTTGAACGTCTGGGGCAGACCTCTCTGTTTCGGTTTCCCGTGGGCAAGCTGGCGCCGATGCAGCAAGCCTTTCGCAAAGATCCGCAGAAAATCGCCGAGAAATTCCGGTTCGAGCAGCGTTATGTCACGCAGAATGCACCGGGCGGGGTAAAGTTCTATCCGCGATGGGCCGTGCAACAGTTCAGCCATGACTGTGTCTGGACCTTTCCGCTGAACCTTGTGATGACACCCCGGCTGCCGAAAAAGGCCCGGGTGGTGATCTTTGCCGGTGCCAATGACCCGGAAAACGCCATATTGGGGCAATGGACCCATCGGCATGTCGCGGGGTCTCTGGGAACATACTGGGCGGCACGTCACGGTCGAAAATCAACTGAAAAGAACAGCTTACGCTATTTACGCCATTTCATAAGACCGGCAAAATGGATCGAAGAGCATTGGGTGGGATAGCAATAATCATGGCCAGAGAATGAGACTGTCACCCAAAGATATCCTTGACCGGCTTGTGTCCTTTCCGACGGTCAGCCGCGACAGCAACCTGGCTTTGGTCGACTGGGTTGCGGATTACCTGAAATCTCATGGGATCGAGCCGCATATCTGGCCCGACCCCGACCAACCGCATAAAGCCGCCATTTTTGCCCATGTGGGCCCGTGGAAAGAGGGCGCCGTTGTTTTGTCCGGGCACACCGATGTGGTCCCGATTGATGGCCAACCCTGGGACACCGATCCGTTCGTCGTGACTGAGAAAGACGGCAAATATTTCGGGCGCGGTACCTGTGATATGAAAGGGTTTGACGCCCTGGCCATCTGGGCACTGGTCGAGGCGCAGTACGCAGGCGTCACCCGCCCTCTGCAACTGGCACTCAGCTTTGATGAAGAGGTCGGGTGCACCGGCGCCCCGCCGATGATCGTGGCCATGCAAGAGGTTTTGCCCAAAGGGTCGGCCGTGATCGTGGGCGAGCCGTCGATGATGCAGGCGGTCACCGGCCACAAAGGCAGCTTTGGCTATGACACGCATGTGGTAGGGTACGAGGTCCACAGCTCGATCATGCATACTGGTGTCAATGCGATCATGGCGGCGTCGCCGTTGATTGACTGGGCCAACCACCGCAACGCCGAAAACATGGCGGCGCAACCGGGCGATCTGGCTGCTGTCTTCGACCCACCCTGGACCACGTGTCACGTGGGGATGATCGAAGGCGGAACCGCCCATAACATCACCGCTAAGGATTGCCGTTTCATGATGGATTTCCGAGTGGTTCCCGGTGACAAGGCCCGCCAGTGGCGCGATGCATATCTTACGCAAGTGCGTGAGGTCGAGGCGCGGATGCAGGCCGTCCATCCGGATGCCCGCATTGACGTGTCCGAGCATTTTGCGGTTCCTGCGCTGGTTCCGGAAAAAAACGGCGAAGCAGAAGCGCTTGCCCGTGCCTTGACCGGTGACAATGCCTCTCACGTGGTTAGCTATGGCACCGAAGCCGGACAGTTTCAGGAGGCCGGGTATTCCGCGGTCATTTGTGGTCCTGGCGATATTGCGCAGGCGCATCAGCCGAATGAATTCATTGCGATTGACCAATTCAATTCCGGCCACGCCTTCATGCAACGGCTGGTGGAGCAGTTGCAGAACTGATCGGTCTTGTGGCCGCAAAAAAACAGGAGATTGCAGATGCCCGTCAAGAACCGGCTTGCAGAAATGCACGATGAAATCACCAAGTGGCGCCGTCACCTGCATTCCCACCCCGAACTGATGTATGATGTGCATGAAACGGCTGCGTTTGTTGTCGATCGCCTCAAGGGGTTTGGCGTGGATGAGATTACGCCGGGGATTGGCAAAACCGGTGTCGTCGCGGTTATCAAAGGACGCACGGACACACAGGGCCGGGTGATCGGCTTGCGCGCGGATATGGATGCCTTACCGATCGAAGAGGCGACCGGGCTCGATTATGCTTCGACCGTGTCGGGCAAGATGCACGCCTGCGGGCATGACGGGCATACCTCGATGCTGTTGGGGGCGGCGCAATATCTGGCGGAAACGCGGAATTTCGACGGCACCGTCGTGCTGATCTTTCAACCCGCCGAAGAGGGCGGCGCGGGCGGACTGGCCATGTGTCAAGACGGTCTGATGGACCGCTGGGGCATTCAGGAAGTCTATGGCATGCACAACATGCCCGGAATGCCGGTCGGAGAATTTGCCATCCGGCCCGGCGCGCTGCTGGCCTCCTCCGACGAGTTTGAGATTGTGATCACCGGCAAGGGCGGTCATGCCGCCGCCCCGCATGAGGCGGTGGACACGACGCTGGTCGCCTCGCATATCGTGGTGGCCCTGCAATCCGTGGTGTCGCGCACCGTTGATCCAATCAAACGGGTTGTGTTGACAGTCGGAACGTTTGAGACCGACAGCGTCGCCTCGAACGTGATTGCGCATACCGTTCGGCTGCAGGGGACGGTGCGGACGCTGGACCCCGAGTACCGCAAGATCGCAGAAACCCGCGTGCGCCGGATCGCCGAAGATACCGCCTCGGCCTTTGAGGCCGTGGCGCAGGTGACATGGACGCCGGGCTATCCGGTAACAGTAAATTCCGATGCCGAAACGACCCATGCCGCCGAGGCCGCGCAGGCCGTGTCAGGCAAGGTCAACGACAGCACAGATCCGATCATGCCGTCTGAAGATTTCGCCTACATGCTTGAAGAACGGCCCGGAGCCTACATCTTTATCGGGAACGGGGACACGGCCATGTGTCATCACCCGGAATATAATTTCGACGACGACGCCATTCCTGCCGGATGCAGCTGGTTTGCTGAACTGGTGGAACGACGATTGCCGGTCGCCTGAACAAAAGCGGAGGATTACATGCCAATCAAGAACCGTCTTGGGGAAATGCACGAAGAAATCACCGGTTGGCGACGGGATATCCATCAACATCCCGAAATCCTTTACGACACCCACCGCACCAGCGCGCTGGTCGCCGAAAAGCTGAAAGCGTTCGGCTGCGATGATGTTGTGACCGGTATCGGACGCACCGGCGTTGTCGGCGTCATCAAGGGCAAGACCGATACACAGGGCCGCGTGATCGGGCTGCGTGCTGATATGGATGCGTTGCCGATGCAGGAACAGACGGGTCTGGACTATGCCTCCGACACCGAGGGTGCGATGCATGCTTGCGGGCATGACGGCCACACTGCGATGGTTCTGGGCGCTGCGAAATACTTGTCAGAGACGCGCAATTTTGACGGTACCGCGATTGTCATTTTCCAACCCGCCGAAGAGGGCGGCAATGGCACCGAAGCCATGTGCAAGGACGGTCTGATGGATCGTTTCGGCATTCAGGAAGTCTATGCCATGCACAATGTGCCGGGCTTGCCGACCGGGCAGTTTGCCATCCGGTCCGGCCCTTTGCTGGCAGCCGCGGATGAATTCGACATTCATCTGGAGGGGCGGGGAGGCCACGCCGCGAAACCTCATGAAACGGTGGATACCACGGTGATGCTATCGCAGTTGATTGTGGCGCTGCAGACGATCGTGTCTCGCAATGCTGATCCGATTTTGCAGGCGGTGGTGTCGGTGACCTCGGTTGAGACCTCCTCGAAAGCGTTCAACGTGATCCCGCAATCTGCGCAGGTGCGTGGAACCGTCCGGACCCATTCCAACGCAATGCGTGACCTGATCGAACAGCGTTTGAACGAGGTTGTGCAGGGCATTGCCGAGACAATTGGCGGCGCCGCCCGGGTCGGTTACAAGCACGGCGTCCCGGTCACGATCAACGCCAAGGATCAGACAGGGTATGCCGCCGAGGCTGCCGTCTCGGTTGGTGGCAGTTGTGATGAGGCGCCTCTGGTGATGGGGGGCGAGGATTTCTCGTTCATGCTGGAAGAACGCCCCGGAGCCTTTATCATATTGGGCAACGGCGACAGTGCCGGGCTGCACCACCCCGAATACAACTTCAACGACGAGATCATCCCGATGGGATGTTCATGGTTTGCCGAAATGGTCGAGCGCCGAATGCCGGCTGCTTGAGAGATCTTAGGGAGAGAGATGAAATGCCAGTCAAGAACCGCTTTGCCGAATTACAGGATGAAATCACCGCGTGGCGACGGGATATACACGAGAACCCGGAAATCCTGTTCTAAACTCACCGCACCAGTGCAATGGTGGCGGATAAGCTGAAAGAATTCGGCTGTGATGAAGTTGTGACCGGGATCGGTCGCACCGGCGTTGTTGGTGTCATCAAGGGCAAATCCGACAGCAAGGGCAAGGTGATCGGTTTGCGTGCCGATATGGACGCTTTGCCGATCCACGAGGCGACGGGTCTGGAATATGCCTCAAAAACCGATGGCGCCATGCACGCCTGCGGCCATGACGGCCACACGGCCATGTTGCTTGGGGCCGCCAAGTATCTGTCCGAGACGCGCAATTTTGACGGCACGGTTGTGGTGATTTTCCAGCCCGCCGAAGAAGGCGGCGGTGGCGGCAAGGAAATGTGTGATGATGGCATGATGGATCGCTGGAATATTCAGGAGGTTTACGGCATGCACAATTGGCCCGGAAAGCCGATTGGTAGCTTTTCGATCCGGCCCGGTTCGTTTTTTGCCGCCACCGATCAGTTCGACATCACCTTTGAAGGGCGCGGTGGTCATGCGGCCAAGCCGCAGGAAACCGTGGATACGACTGTGATGACCGCGCAGGCGGTGTTGGCGCTGCAGACCATCGCCTCGCGCAATGCCGATCCGATTGATCAGGTGGTGGTATCGGTGACGTCCTTTGAGACCTCTTCAAAGGCGTTCAACGTGATCCCGCAGACCGTTCAGATCAAAGGTACCGTGCGCACCATGAGCAAAGAGATGCGCGATCTGGCGGAGCAGCGCATCCATGAAATTTGCAACGGTGTGGCCACGACGTTTGGTGGCACGGTGGATGTGACCTATATTCGCGGCTATCCGGTCATGGTGAACAGTGACGAGCAGACGGATTTTGCGGCCGAAGTGGCCCGTTCGGTATCAGGCGATTGCGAAGAGGCGCCGCTGGTCATGGGCGGTGAGGATTTTGCCTTTATGCTCGAAGAACGCCCCGGCGCTTATATTCTGGTTGGCAATGGCGATACGGCTATGGTGCACCACCCGGAATACAATTTTAACGATGAGGCTATTCCAGCCGGATGCAGCTGGTGGGCCGAGATCGTTGAACAGCGGATGCCAGCGGCTTGATTGACGGGCGGGGCGAGGGGCCAGCCCCTCGCGCTCCCCGAGGTATTTTTAGCCAGATGAAGTTGGATCGGCTTTGTCGAGATCGAGTTGATCGCAAAGCGTGTCGATGATCGTGTCCAGTGCCGATTTTTGCGTGTTCACGCAGGATTTAACCGCCGCGCGCGCGGTGGTAAGAGCGGCCTCGTCAGTCAGCCAGTTGGCGACCGCCTGTGACAAATCAGTGCTGGTTTCAACCTCGACCGCGCCGCCTGCATGGATCAATGGGGCAAAGGTTTCGGCAAAGTTGAAATACCCCGGGCCGGTGATTACTGCGGCCCCGGCTTGCGCTGGCTCAAACGGGTTGTGCCCACCAATCTCCCTGAGCGAACCGCCCAGGAAAACGATCGGGGACAGGGCGTACCATGTTCCGGTTTCCCCCAAAGTGTCTGCTACATAGACATGCGTATCTGTGTTGATCTGTTGATGGGCACTGCGAAGCGCATGAGACAGGCCTGCCGTGTCGATCAGTGATATGACGTCGTCGCGCCGCTCGGGATGACGCGGGATCAGCAATAGCAATAGGTCAGGCCAGCGTTTCAACAATTCCGCGTGAGCCGCCAACACCGTCTCTTCCTCGCCCGCATGGGTCGAACTGGCGATCCAGACCGGGCGGTCTGCGATCTGGGTGTGGATATCGGCAAGTGTCGTTTGATCGACGGGCAACGGATCGGACATGGCCTTGAGGTTGGTTCCAGGTCGCACCCGGTCTGCGGCAGCCCCCATGGAGATCAGGTTGGCTGCGGTTTTGTCATTTTGCGTCAGGAACAGTTGGAACTGCTCCAGAATGAAACCGGCCGTTTTGGGGCGTTTTGCCCAGCCTTTGACCGATTTGTCGGACAATCGTGCATTCAAAAGCGCCAATGCCGTACCGCGATCAGCGCTTTCAACTATCAGGCGCGGCCAGATTTCGCTTTCGACGAAGATCCCGGCCACCGGTTGCCAGTTGTCCAGAAACCGCCGCACAGGCCCGGCTGTGTCCAGCGGCGGATATTGGTGGCGCGTGCGCGGTGGCAGGCGTTTTTCGATCAGCGCGGCAGAGGTTGGCGTGCCCGATGTAATCAGGAATTCAGCATCGGGCAGGCGCGCGCCCAGTCGCTTGATCAGGCTGAGGACGGATAGGCTTTCGCCAACGCTGGCGGCGTGAAACCAAATGATGCGGCCTTTGGGGCGTGGCAGGCTGGCATGGCCCAGTCGTTCGCGTTGTCTTTTTGGGGGGACGTCGGCGACCTCAAGCTTGCGGCGGACGGTTTTCCACGCGAACGGGGCAACAATGGATGTTACCGCGCAATACAAGCTGAAAAGCAGCGTAGGTTGGCCCTTTTGCCCCGGCATATTAGCCGCCCGTGTGGCTCATATGGCGGCTCATCTGACCATCCACAGCTTGGCGGGAATAGTCAAAATCATGGCCCTTGGGCTTGAGATGGATCGCCTTGCGGATCGCGTCCTCAAGCGGTTGTTCGGTATCGGGGTGATCGCGCAGGTCGGCCATGTCTTCCTGACCGAGGCACATATACAGCTCACCCGTGCAGGTCAGACGCACGCGGTTGCAGCTTTCGCAGAAGTTATGTGACAGCGGCGTGATAAAGCCGATTTTCTGACCGGTCTCTTCCAGTCGGACATAACGGGCGGGACCGCCCGTCCGTTCTGCCAGATCAGTGACCGCATAGTGGTTTTCGTATTCGCGGCGCACGTCCTTGAGCGACCAGTATTGATCCAGACGATCCTCGTTGCCGATATCGCCCATCGGCATGACCTCGATCCAGGTCAGGTCCATGTCGCGTTCGGCGCACCATTCGGTGATGCGGGGCAATTCCGGTTCGTTGAAATCCTTAAGCGCGACGGCGTTGATTTTGACCCGCAAACCTGCCTTTTGCGCTGCGTCGATGCCGTTCAGAACCTGCTTCAGGCGGCCCCAGCGGGTGACCTTGGCGAATTTGTCGTCGTCCAGCGTATCCAGCGAGACATTCACCCGGCGGACACCGGCGGCATAGAGGTCATCGGCAAACCGGTGCAGTTGCGAGCCGTTGGTGGTCAGGGTCAATTCTTTGAGAGCGCCGCTGTCCAGGTGCCGGGTCATGCTGTTGAAGAAGGTCATGATGTTGCGGCGCACCAGTGGCTCGCCCCCGGTTATACGCAGTTTTTCCACCCCCATGCGGACGAATGTGGAACACATGCGGTCCAGTTCCTCCAGCGTCAGCAGGTCGTTCTTTGGCAAAAAAGTCATATTTTCCGACATGCAATAGACACAGCGGAAATCGCAGCGGTCCGTGACGGAGACGCGGAGATAAGTGATGGCGCGGGCAAACGGGTCGATAAGCGGAGCTGTCATGGGACATAGGTAAAGCGGCAGGGGGTCACCGGCAAGGGCGAACTGTGCTTTGGGCTGGCACAGATACGCGCAGGGGGGTAAGTTTTGGGTATGAGAAATGTGTTGCTGGGAATCTGTATTCTGGTCGCCGGGTGTGATGCCGTGCGGTCCACGTCGGATCGAATCTTTGGCGGTGCGGAGCAGCCGCAACCCGAACCGCAGCCAGCGGTCGTTGAGCCTGCGGCCGTGGCGCCGCCACCTGCAACCGCAAACGCCGGGTGGAACGGTCCCCGACGGACCGTTGCGGGGCTTGGCGATCCGAATACGCCGGGGCGGTGGCTGGAAACGCCGCTGGTCGATATCGAAATGACGGGCCGGGTTGTTGTTCCCAGAACCGGCGCACAGGCCTATATCACGCTGGTTCCGGGGCCTGAGGGGGCGGGAAGTCGGTTGTCTCTGGACGCGATGCGGGCCCTGTTGCTGCCCTTTGATGAGTTGGTCGAACTGGAAGTCTATTCCAATTGATCGCGCAGGTATTTGCCGGCTTCTTTGCGGGCAAACGGCTTCATCTCCGCGCCGTGCCGTTCGAGAAACGTGATCACGCGTTGCGGGTCATGCTTTGACAATTCGCGCAGCCACCAGGCAATCGCTTTCTGAATGAACCAGTTTTGGTCGGGAACATATCCCGCCGCCCAGCCCAGAATGCGGTCGCGACGCTGCAGATCAGCGGGTTTCGGGTGGTTCTGCTTGGTCCAGGGCATTGTGGCGACCAAGGCCGCGCGTTTGGTCCACATGTGATCGGAGGTTGTCCATTGGGCGACCTGATCCAGCCGCTCGGGGTCGGCGGTCAGCCGTTTCTGCATCGCCGTGCAGGCATGATCCGCTACCGCCCAGGCATCGAAATCGGGCACCCAGCTGTGCAGCAGATCCCAAACCTCCTGATCTGGTCGGATACGGGCCTGAGTCAGCAGTTTGGCGGCGGCCACACGTGGTTCGTGAACATTTGTCTGCCAGAGCGCATCCGCCAGCGCGACGCGTTGGGATACGTCCAATTCCTGCCGCCACGTCTTGGTCAGATCGTTCAGGACCGGGTTGGCCACGCCCAGATGCGGGCGGGCGGCTTTGTGATAAGCCGCCGCCTGTTCAGCGCGCTCCGGATCAGCATGGGCTTTGATCTGATTCAGATAGACATTCAGATCGACCGGGCTGGTCATTCCACCGTCACGGATTTTGCCAGATTGCGCGGCTGATCCACGTCAGTGCCCTTGGCCACGGCCGTGTGATAGGCCAGCAGCTGAGCAGGGACCGAATACAGGATCGGTGTCAGGCTTTCATGCACATGCGGCATCCGGATCGTGCTCCAGACACCGTCCTGCGCCTCGTCAATGCCGTCATCGTCTGAGACCAGAATGACCTTGCCCTTGCGCGCCATGACTTCCTGCATGTTGGACACGGTCTTGTCGAAAACCGCATCCTTGGGGGCCATGACCACCACCGGCATATGCTTGTCAATCAGGGCGATGGGGCCGTGTTTCAACTCACCGGACGCATAGCCTTCGGCGTGGATGTAGCTGATTTCCTTGAGCTTCAGAGCCCCCTCCATCGCCAGTGGATACATCAGACCACGACCAAGAAACAGAACGTCGCGCGCCTCGGACAGGCGTTGGGCGGATTTGCGGATGGCCTGATTCTGATCCAGCGCCGTGTTCAGCACCGAAGGCAACCCACGCAGTGCGGCCGCATGATCGGCGATTTCCTCGGGGCTTAGCGTGCCACGATCGGCAGCCGCCTTGAGAGCCAGCATCAGCAGGACGCTCAACTGGCAAGTGAATGCCTTGGTCGAGGCGACACCGATTTCCACACCGGCATGGATGGGCAGCGCAACGTCGCTTTCCCGTGCGATCGAGCTTTCAGGCACATTGACGACCGACAGGATCTTGTCGGCCTTGCCGTCGCAATAGCGCAATGCGGCCAGAGTGTCGGCGGTTTCGCCCGACTGGCTGACAAACAACGCCAGCGTGCGGTCGGTGATCGGAGGCTCCCGATAACGGAACTCGCTGGCGATATCGACTTCGACCGGCATTTTGGCCAGCTGCTCGAACCAGTATTTTGCGGTCAGGCACGCGTAGAATGCCGTTCCGCAGGCCACCATTGTCAGGCGGTCCAGCTTGGTGAAATCGATATCCGCGCCCGGCAGGACGACCTGATCGCCGCCCGATGGCAGGTAGGATCGGATCGCCTCGGCCACCACAACCGGTTGCTCGGCGATTTCCTTGGCCATGAAATGCTTGTGCTCGCCTTTGTCGGCGCGCGCATGGTCCAGCTTGATCTGGCGTGTTTCGCGATTGGCAAGTTCACCCGCCTCATTGCGGATTTCCAGAGATGTGCGGGTCAGAACCGCCCGGTCGCCTTCTTCCAGATAGGTGATGCGATCCGTCAGCGGGGCCAGTGCGATAGCGTCCGATCCCACATACATCTCGCCGTCGCCATGGCCGATTGCCAGCGGTGATCCTTTGCGCGCGGCAACGATCAGGTCGTCCTCGCCATTGAAAAGAAAGGCCAGCGCAAAGGCACCTACCAGCCGGTCGATGGTTTGAAACGCAGCGGCGGTCGGAGACAACCCGGTGCTCATGTAATTTTCAGTCAGCAAAGCGACGGTTTCGGTATCGGTTTCCGTTTCGAACCCGACACCGTGCTCGGCCAGTTCAGCGCGCAGCTCGCGGTAGTTTTCGACGATGCCGTTGTGAACGACAGCCACCGGACCGGCCTTGTGCGGATGCGCATTCGTGATTGACGGCGCGCCATGAGTGGCCCAGCGTGTGTGACCAATGCCTGACTTTCCGGGCAGCGGATCATGGACCAGCAGGTCGCTGAGATTGACCAGTTTGCCAACAGCCCGCCGACGCCCCAAGGCACCGTCATTCACGGTAGCAATCCCGGCGCTGTCATAGCCGCGGTATTCCAGCCGTTTCAGCGCTTCGACCAGAATAGGGGCCACTTCGTGGCCGCCCAGAACTCCAACAATTCCACACATAAATCAGGCTCCTTTGTCGCGGCGAGCCTTCTTCGCCTTCAACATGTCAAATAGTTTGCGCGCATAGCCGGGCTTGTTTTCTTGCTTGGCGCGGGCCACGGCCAGCGCGTCAGGCTCAACATCCTTGGTCACCACTGTGCCGGTTGCCGTCATCGCACCATCGCCAACAGTAACCGGGGCAACCAGCATCGTGTTCGAGCCGACAAACACTCTCTCACCAATCGTCGTCTTGTGTTTCATCACGCCGTCATAGTTGCAGGTGATCGTACCGGCACCGATATTCGAAGCGGCCCCAATCGAGGCATCGCCGATATAGCTGAGGTGATTGACCTTCGCGCCCTCGGCGATCTCGGCATTCTTGATTTCCACGAAATTGCCAACGCGCGTGTTCTCGGCCAGTTCGGCACCGGGGCGCAGGCGCGCATAGGGTCCGATGATGGCACCACGGCTGACGTGACAGCCCTCAAGATGTGAAAACGCCCGGATCGTGGCACCGCTTTCAACGGTGACCCCGGGCCCGAACACCACATTGGGTTCAATGACCGTATCCCGTCCGATCACGGTATCGGCGGACAGATAAACCGTTTCCGGGGCCATCAGGGTCACGCCCATGTCCAGCAGATCGGCCCGCGCGCGGGTCTGGAACACCGCATCTGCCGCCGCCAAATCGGCGCGGGAATTGACGCCAAGCGTCTCGGCCTCGTCACAGGAAACCGCAGTTACGTTCAACCCGCGCGAGCGGGCGATTTCGACAACATCCGTGAGGTAGAATTCTTGAGAAGCATTGTCGTTGCCGACAGCGTCGATCAGCGAAAACAACACCTGCGCGTCGCAGGCCAAAAGACCCGAGTTGCAAAAGCTGATGGCGCGTTCTTCGTCCGAGGCGTCCTTGAATTCGACAATCCGTTCCAGCGTATCGCCGTTCATGACCAGCCTGCCATAGCGGGCGGGGTCCGCAGCCTCGAACCCCAGAATGACAAGGTCATTGTCCGCAAGCGCGGAAATCATCCGTTCCAACGTGTCGGGCTGCAGAAACGGTGTATCACCGAAAAGAACCACCACATCGCCCGCGAATCCGTCCAGCGCCTGGCGTGCCTGTGCAACCGCATGTGCGGTGCCAAGCTGTTCCTCCTGTACGGTGATCTGGGCAGCCTCGTCTTCTGCCGTTGCGACCTTGGTCACCGCCTCTGCGCCGTGCCCTGTGACAATCACGGTACGCTCGGGCGACAGAACTGCCCCGGCCCTCATGGCATGGACCAGCATCGGGGCCTGTGCAATCGGATGAAGGACCTTGGGAATATCGGAATTCATCCTTGTGCCTTTTCCAGCGGCAAGGATGACAAGGGCGGTGCTCATAAATTCGTTTTCTCTTTTGTTTTGTCGCGGTCCGTTTTATCCGCTGAGACCAAAGGCGCAAGCGCTTCGGCCATCAAAGAAGATTGCCGATTGCAACACGAGATGGCGGAAACCTGCCGAGCAAGGAGAATACATGCGGACTGTCATCTTTGATCTGGATGGGACTCTGGCCGATACATCCGGCGATTTGCTGGCTGCGGCGAACCATTGTTTTCGCGAAATGGGTCACGGCGATGTTCTGGTTCACGGGCAGGACTCAGGCATTGCCTTGCGTGGCGGGCGCATGATGCTGATCCATGGGCTAAAGCGGGTCGGCGCTTATGCGGATGAAACCGTACTGGCCTATTATCCCATGCTGCTTGAGGCTTATTCTCGGGCCATCGACACCCATACGCAGTTCTATCCCGGCGCCCTGGACGCTGTGGATGCGTTGAAGGCTGCAGGCTATGGCGTCGGCATTTGCACCAACAAGCCCGAGGGGCTGGCGGATTTGCTGCTGACACGGATGGGGGTGCGCGATCAGTTCGCATCGCTGGTCGGAGCCGATACTCTGCCGGTGCGCAAACCCGATCCGGAACCCCTTCGCGAAGCGGCGCGGCGGGCAGGCGGACATCCCGATTTGTGTGTCCTGATCGGGGATTCGGACACCGACCGGAACACGGCGCGCGCGGCAGGTGTGCCTTCGGTCCTGGTCACATTCGGCCCTTCGGGTGACGACATGGCCGCGTTGGAGCCCGAAGCCCTGCTGCATCATTTTGGCGACTTGCCCGAATTGGTGACCGGCCTGATCGGTGCGGCGGCGTGATCCCTTGACCCAGACCCCTGAGACCCCCAAGAACGAGCCCATGACCGAAATTTTCTCTGGCAGCTTCACGCAGCAGGAACCTATCCCCGAAGACGCAATCGAAGCCGCGCTGGCGGTGCTTCGCCATGGCCGCTTGCATCGCTACAACGTGATCCCCGGTGAATTGGCTGAGGCCGCGTTGCTGGAACAGGAATTCGCCGCCCAGATGGGTGCGAAATACTGTCTGGCCGTTTCGTCCGGCGGATACGCACTGGCAACCGCGTTGCGGGCTGTCGGTGTTCAGCCGGGCGATCCGGTTCTGACGAACGCGTTCACACTGGCGCCGGTTCCCGGATCAATCGCCTCGGTCGGCGGCAAGCCGGTTTTTGTCGGCGTTACCGAAGATCTGACCATTGATCTGGACGATCTTGCGGTCAAGCTGGACCGCGCGCGCGTTCTGATGCTCAGCCATATGCGCGGGCATCTGTGCGACATGGATCGATTGATCCAGATGTGCGACGCCGCCGGGGTTGTCGTGATCGAGGATTGCGCCCACACCATGGGGGCCACGTGGCGCGGGCAATTGTCCGGTCGGCAGGGCGCAATCGGCTGCTATTCCTGCCAGACCTACAAGCACGTGAATTCCGGCGAAGGCGGCCTGCTGATCACCGACAACGAAGAGGTGGCGGCCAAGGCCACGATCCTGTCGGGGTCCTACATGCTGTATGAACGGCATCTGGCCGCGCCGGGCCCCGAGGCGTTCGAGCGGATCAAATACACCACCCCCAACGTGTCCGGTCGCATGGACAACCTGCGCGCGGCAATCCTGCGTCCGCAATTGCGTGATCTGGATCGGCAAGTGGACCGCTGGAATGAGCGGTACCGGGCAATAGAACAGGGGCTGCGCGAAACCCCTGGCCTGACGATTGTCGAACGTCCCGCAGCCGAGGCTTATGTCGGCTCCTCCATCCAGTTTCTTTTGCTGGATTGGGCCCCTGATCGCATCACCGACGTGATCCGACGCTGCGCCGCGCGCGGAGTTGAGCTGAAATGGTTCGGCGATACCGAGCCAACCGGGTTCACATCGCGTTACGACAGCTGGCGTTACGCCGAAAGCGAGCGGATGCCAGAGAGTGACCGAATTCTGACCGGGATCATGGACATGCGTGTGCCGCTGACCTTCTCGCTGGAGGATTGCGAGATGATCGCGCGCATCATCAAGGCCGAAGTGGCCGCGGTGTTTCAGGCCGGTAGCGTCGCCTAACCAATTGTTCCAAATAGAAAAGGTCGCACCGAAAATACGGTGCGACCCTGCGAGGAGTGTCCCGCCAAATCTAGGACGCTCTGAACAGCTTGTCTTAAACAATCAGGAAATTGTCAGCCGTCAGTTCGGGAATGCCGTCCAGACCCGCAAGGATGATCTCGTCAGAGTCGTCACCGATAATGATCGACACGCCGACGCCACCCAAATCGTAGACGTTGTCGTCCTCATCGTTCAGAACGCCGTCTCCGTTGCTGTCAAGATCGGCAAAGCTGTTGATGCCATTAACGCCTGCCTGATACTGAATCACGTCGTCTTCCGCGAAATCGCCGATCTGCGTGACGGTGCGCCCGTCCTGGTTGTCACCGTCAAGACCGTCTTGCGAGAAAACGAACGTATCCGCGCCAAAGCCGCCAAAGACCACATCGGTCCCCGAGCCTGCGTCAATCACATCCTCGCCTGCGCCCGCGAAAATCGTGTCGTCGCCGGAGCCTGCGTTGATGGTATCGTTGCTGGTCAGACGCGAATTGATGGTATCGTTCCCGGCACCGGAATTTACGATGTTGTCTCCGAAAGTGAAGACGAACAGGGTATCGGCATCGTCCGTGCCTTCGATGAGCTGTGGTTCGGTGCTGAAGGGGCTGAAGGGTAGCATGATATTCTCCTAAAGGTTGATGTCGTTGGGAAACACAGTTCGAATTACCGAGCGCGCAGGGCCGGAGCAAATTACATATCTTCGCGGATAATTTATTTCCCGTCAGGCAACAATTGCACGGATGAAAGTGCGAAAGTTTCCTGTATCTGTATGAAGAATATGGGTAAATGAGAGAAAAAGGTGCGAAATAACAACTCGCTCCCGAGTTTCCGATCTCAAGGCTGCGTGAGGTTTACTCAAACCCGGGTTCGGGCAACGTCTTGAAAAACTTCGCGGATAAGATTTTCCAATCACACCGATTTATGCACCCTATGATTGCAATCGTGATGTGGTTCGCGCGCGACCTGGCGTGGTTTGGGCGTATCGGGTGTCAGCGTGCCAGCTTCATCACCCATCGCCCATCTGTAGACCGGCACGAGACAAGGCAATTGACCGCAAGGAGTGATGCCTATATGAATTGAACAACTGTTCATAAATGGATTGAGAGGTAAAGGTGTT
>CAXXPZ010000053.1:0-57533 GCA_963422555.2 uncultured Ruegeria sp. | reverse complement strand
TTCTGCAGAGGCGCCGAATTCCATGGCAACGCAGACCTCATGGATCAGATCGCCCGCCGATGGGCCGATGATATGCGCGCCCAAAATCCGGTCGGTGTCTTTGTCGGCCAGAATTTTGACGAACCCGTCAGCGGCAAAGTTTGCCTTGGCGCGACCGTTGCCCATGAACATGAACTTGCCAACCTTATAGGCGCGGCCCTGTTCCTTGAGCGTGTCTTCGGTCTCACCCACATTGGCGACCTCGGGCCAAGTGTAGATTACACCCGGAATGACGCCATAGTTCACGTGGCCATGCTTGCCCGCGACCTGTTCGGCGGCGGCCATGCCCTCATCCTCGGCCTTGTGGGCCAGCATCGGGCCTTCGGTTACGTCGCCGATGGCATAGATGCCGGTGACGTTGGTCTGCCAGTCGGCGCCCACCTTGATCTGCCCGCGCGGTGTCATTTCGACCCCCAGCGCATCCAGCCCCAACCCGTCCGAGAACGGCCTGCGCCCGGTGGCGACTAGAACGGTGTCAGCGTCGATCACATGCTCGCTGTCATCCTTGCGCAGCTTATAGGTGACCTTGGCCTTGGTCTTGGTGGCCTCGGTCTTTTGAACCGCCGCGCCCATGATGAATTTCAGGCCCTGCTTCTTGAGGATACGCTGGAACGTCTTCTGCACCTCGGGGTCCATGCCCGGGGTGATGACATCGAGGAATTCGACAACCGTCACTTCGGCACCCAACCGCTGATAGACCGAACCCAGTTCCAGCCCGATCACACCGGCGCCGATGACGACCAGCTTTTTTGGGATCTTGTTCAGGGCCAGCGCACCGGTCGAGGTCACAACGACCTTCTCGTCCACCTCGACACCGGGCAGCGAGGATGGTTCGGACCCGGATGCGATGATGATGTTCTTGGCGGTGTGCACCTCGTCACCCACCTTGACCTGACCAGCCGCCGGTATCGAACCCCAGCCTTTCAGCCAGTCGATCTTGTTCTTTTTGAACAGGAGCTCGATGCCCTTGGTGTTGCCGTCGATGGTGTCCTGCTTGTACGCCTGCATCTGCTTCCAGTCGACCGAAGGGCTTTTGCCCTTCAGGCCCATCTTGGCGAAATTGTGCTCGGCCTCGTGCAGGCTGTGGCTGGCATGCAGCAGCGCCTTGGACGGGATGCAGCCCACATTCAGGCAGGTGCCGCCCAATGTGTCGCGCCCTTCGACGCAGGCGGTTTTCAGGCCCAACTGGGCACAGCGGATGGCGCAGACATAGCCGCCGGGGCCTGAGCCGATTACGATGACGTCATAGTTTGCCATTATTCATTCTCCTAATTCGCGCGGAGTGTGTTGTTTGAAAGGCGACCCGGATGGCAGGTCGCCTAATTGCCGGGTCAGACGGGGCTCAGCACCTTGATCTGAATATGCGCCACACCGCCGCGTTCGTGATGCATGGCCAGTTCTTCGGATTCGAAAAAGTTTCGGGCCTTTTCCAGATCGGTGATTTCGAACAGTGCGACGGCGTGGTCGCGCTGTTCGGGGTCCTTCCAGATGTGGAAGTCGCGGATACCCGCAGCCTCGCGCATTGGTTTGTCCTCGCGAAACACCCTTAGCCAGGCATCGAAATCGGCCACGTCCGCCTGCCAAAGAACATGCGTCGCCATGGTTACAGGTCCATCAACAGGCGACGGGGATCTTCCAGCGCCTCTTTCACCCGCACAAGGAAGGTTACGGCACCTTTACCGTCAACGATCCGGTGGTCATAAGACAGCGCCAGATACATCATCGGGCGGATCTTGATCTCGCCATTGATGACCATCGGACGGTCCTGAATCTTGTGCATACCCAGAATGCCCGACTGCGGCGGGTTCAGGATTGGCGAGGACATCAGCGAGCCGTATACGCCACCGTTCGAGATGGTGAAGGTGCCGCCCTGCATTTCGGCCATACTCAGCTTGCCGTCACGGGCGCGTCTGCCCTTTTCGCCGATCGCCTTTTCGATTTCCGCAAAGGACATCGCATCAGCGTCCCGGATGACCGGAACCACAAGACCCTGCGGCGTACCGGCTGCAACGCCCATGTGCACAAAGTTCTTGTAGACGATGTCGGTGCCGTCGATCTCGGCATTCACCTCGGGCACTTCTTTCAACGCGTGGCAGCAGGCCTTGGTGAAGAAGGACATAAAGCCCAGACGCACGCCGTGTTTCTTCTCGAACTGCTCTTTGTACTGATTGCGCAGGGCCATCACCTCGGTCATGTCCACCTCGTTAAAGGTGGTCAGGATCGCGGCGGTGTTCTGCGCGTCCTTCAGGCGCTTGGCGATGGTCTGACGCAGACGGGTCATGCGCACGCGTTCCTCGCGTGAGGCATCCTCGGCAGCGACGGGCGCGCGCGGCGCTTGGGCCGCAGGGGCAGGCGCAGGTGCGGGGGCCGCTGCGGTTGCGGCTGCGCGGGCGACATCTTCTTTCATGATGCGGCCATCCCGACCGGTGCCGGTGACCTGATCGGCGGACAAGCCGGCCTGGGCCATCGCTTTCTCAGCCGACGGGGCGTTGGCAATGTCCTTGCCGCCGCCCGCTGCCGCAGCCGGTGCTGCCGCTGGGGCCGCTGGAGTTGCCGCTGCACCGGCCGCAGAACCGGAAATTACTGCCAGCTTTGCGGTGGCGTCCACGGTTGCGCCTTCGGGGGCTACGATTTCGGCCAACACGCCAGCAGCCGGGGCCGGAACCTCGACCGAAACCTTGTCGGTTTCCAGTTCACACAGCATCTCGTCCTGCGCGACACTGTCGCCGACCTGTTTGAACCAGATCGATACGGTGGCTTCGGTCACGGATTCGCCCAGCGTGGGCACCATCACGTCGACACTGCCAGCCGATGCAGCAGGTGCTACCGCAGCCGGGGCCGGGGCCGCCGCTGCAGGCGCAGGCGCTGCTGCGTCGCCAGCCGCAATGGTTGCCAGCAGGGCATCCACACCAACGGTTTCACCTTCGGCGGCGACGATCTCACCCATGACACCGGCAGAGGGCGCAGGTACTTCGACCGTCACCTTGTCTGTCTCCATCTCACACAGCATCTCGTCCACGGAAACGGCGTCGCCGGGTTTCTTGAACCACGTCGCAACCGTGGCTTCGGTCACCGATTCGCCAAGCGTGGGAACACGAACTTCAATTGACATCGCTTACTTTCCTTCCATGCTCAGCGCTTCGTTTACCAGCGCCTCTTGTTGAGCTTTGTGTTGGCTGGCCAGACCCGTCGCGGGCGAGGCCGAGGTTGCGCGGCCCACATAACGTGGCCGTTTTTGATCGGCGCCGATGCGGGTCAGAACCCATTCGATATTCGGCTCGATAAAGGTCCAGGCGCCCTGGTTTTTGGGCTCTTCCTGACACCAGATCATCTCGGCCCCCTTGAAACGCTGCAATTCATTGATCAGCGAATGGGCCGGGAACGGATAGAACTGTTCGATCCGCATCAGATAGACATCGTCGATGCCGCGCGCATCGCGTTCTTCAAGCAGGTCGTAG
Organism: uncultured Ruegeria sp.; assembly: GCA_963422555.2. Classification (GTDB taxonomy): domain Bacteria; phylum Pseudomonadota; class Alphaproteobacteria; order Rhodobacterales; family Rhodobacteraceae; genus Ruegeria. The sequence continues at coordinate 54,036 of CAXXPZ010000053.1, read as the reverse complement.
TAGACCTTGCCCGAACACATCACCACGCGTTTGATCTTGTCGTCCGCCACCAGTTCCGTGTCCGAGTTTCCGTGCTGGGCATCGTCCCAGAGCACCCGGTGGAAGCTTGAGCCGGTGGTGAACTCTTCAGCCCTGCTGACCGCCATTTTGTGGCGCAGCAGAGATTTCGGCGTCACCAGAATCAGCGGCTTGCGGAAGGTCCGGTGCAGCTGACGGCGCAGGATGTGGAAATAGTTTGCAGGCGTCGTACAGTTCGCAACGATCCAGTTGTCCTGACCGCACATCTGCAGGAACCGTTCCAGCCGTGCCGACGAGTGTTCGGGGCCTTGCCCCTCGAACCCGTGCGGTAGCAGGCAGACCAGACCGGACATGCGCAGCCATTTGCTTTCGCCCGAGCTGATGAACTGATCGAACATGATCTGGGCACCGTTGGCAAAGTCACCAAACTGCGCCTCCCATAAGGTCAGCGCGTTGGGTTCAGCCAGCGTATAGCCATATTCGAAGCCGAGCACCGCATATTCACTGAGCATCGAGTCGATCACATCGTAATTCGACTGCCCCTTGCGAATGTTGTTCAGCGGGTAATACCGTTCTTCGGTTTCCTGATGCACAAAGCCGGAATGTCGTTGGCTGAATGTGCCGCGCGTCGCGTCTTGTCCATACAGGCGCACGGGATACCCCTCGGTCAGAAGCGACCCGAAGGCCAGCGCCTCACCCGTGGCCCAGTCAAACCCTTTGCCCGTTTCAAACATCTGCTTTTTGTGATCCAGCAGGCGGGCGACCGTCTTATGGACCGAGATGTCATCCGGGGCATGGGTCAGGGCCACCCCGACCTCGGCCAGTGTATCGGGGGCAATGGCGGTTTCGCCGCGCATATATTCTTCTTTGTTTTTGTCCAGATGCGACCAGCGCCCATCCAGCCAGTCGGCCTTGTTGGGTTTGTAATCCTTGCCAGCCTCGAACTCATCATTCAGATGTGCCTGAAAGGCAGCTTTCAGATCCTCGATCTCGCCCTCGGGAATCAGACCGTCCTTGACGAGCCGTTCGGTGTACAAGCTCAGCGTGGTTTTATGCGTCTTGATCTTCTTGTACATGATCGGGTTGGTGAACATGGGCTCGTCGCCCTCGTTATGCCCGAACCGGCGATAGCAGAAGATGTCGATGACCACGTCCTTGTGGAATTTCTGCCGGAACTCTGTCGCCACCTTGGCCGCGTGCACCACCGCCTCGGGGTCGTCGCCGTTGACGTGGAAGATCGGCGCCTCGACCATCAGCGCGATATCCGTCGGATACGGGCTGGAGCGTGAGAAGTGCGGCGCTGTGGTGAACCCGATCTGGTTGTTCACCACGATATGCATCGTGCCACCGGTTTTGTGCCCTTTCAGGCCTGACAGACCAAACCCTTCGGCCACAATACCCTGACCGGCAAAGGCCGCATCGCCATGAAGCAGAATGCCCATCACGGTGGATCGGTTGGTATCCTTCAGCTGATCCTGCTTGGCACGAACCTTGCCCAGAACCACCGGGTTCACGGCTTCGAGGTGTGAGGGGTTCGCTGTCAGCGACAGGTGCACGCTGTTGCCGTCGAATTCCCGGTCGCTGGAGGCGCCGAGGTGGTATTTCACATCGCCCGAACCATCCACATCTTCGGGTTTGTAGCTGCCGCCCTGAAATTCATTGAAGATCGCGCGATAGGGCTTGCGCATCACGTTCGCCAGAATGTTCAGACGCCCGCGGTGCGGCATCCCGATCACGATGTCCCGAACCCCCAGCGCGCCGCCGCGCTTGATGATCTGCTCCATCGCCGGGATCAGCGCTTCGCCCCCGTCCAGGCCGAAACGTTTGGTGCCCATGTATTTCACATGCAGGAACTTCTCAAAGCCTTCGGCCTCGACCATCTTGTTCAGGATCGCCTTGCGCCCCTGATGGGTGAACGCGATTTCCTTGCCATACCCTTCGATCCGTTCCTTCAACCAGGCGGCTTCTTCCGGATTCGAGATATGCATGTATTGCAGCGCGAATGTGCCGCAATAGGTCCGTTTCACGATCTCGACGATCTGGCGCATGCTGGCCATCTGCAGGCCCAGCACGTTGTCGATAAAGATCGGCCGGTCCATGTCGGCATCGGTGAACCCGTAGGTCTTGGGATCAAGCTCGGGGTGATTGGTCGCGGCACGCATGCCCAGCGGGTCCAGATCGGCGGCCAGATGGCCCCGGATCCGATAGGCCCGGATCAGCATCAGCGCCCGCAGACTGTCCAGCACCGTGCGCTTGATCTGGTCCTCGCTGACCTCAACACCTTTGGCGGCGGCTTTTTCCTTGATTTTCTTGCCTGCCGCCTTGCCGTCGATCTCGGCCCATTCACCAGTCAGCGCACCGGTCAGGTCATCCGTCGGCATCGGCGGCCAGTCTGAGCGCGCCCAGGACGGCCCTTCGGCCTCTTTCTGCACATCCGGCGTGGCATCCCCCATCGCCTGAAAGAACTCGGCCCAGGCAGCGTCAACTGCCCCGGGGTTCTTGGTGTACTGAGCATATAACTGCTCCAGATATTCGGCATTATGCCCCTGCATAAAGCTGGAGGCATGAAAGGCAGAGTTTGGCGTATGTTCGGTCATGGGGCTACCTCTGTTGGGTTGGGACCGTATTGATTGGTACCGGGTTGGCTGGGACGCGCCAGCCACCAAAGCACCAGAAGGGGTGACACAAGCAGAACAAGCAGTGTCGGAAGGACGACCAGCAGCGTGGCGCGGGTGAACAGGATATCCAGACTGCCGCCATGCTGGAAATGGGACGCCAGACCGATGCCGAAGATCAGAACGGCAAAGGCCCCGATGATCAGCAGGATCGGCAACAAAGCATAAAGCCCGCTGCGCCCGGTATCATGCATCCGCCGCCACGCAACGGCCAGATGCGGGAAGAACACGATGAGGCCGACGATGCTCTGCACCGGTCCCGAGGACGTGGCCGCGACGGAATTCGATGCCTCGGTCTCGGTCACTGCGACCTGAGTGAAGAACTTAAGGTCGATGACCCCGGCAATGATGCTCCAGATCACGATGAACAGGAAAAAGAACCGGTACTCAGACCGCGAGGCACGGCCTGAGAAGGTGAAGAACTTGGAGAAACAGGTGCGGATGGCGTCAGAGAAGGTCATGATACCTGCTATCCGATACGATGATGATCCACCTATTCGAAACGCTGTCCGCCAAAAAGCCAGCTTCTAATTCTACGACTTCGACAACTGCAGAGGGAAGGCTGTGAGATTTCCCAATCCCCGTAAGCATTTTGACTACGGTGCGAGGCACAGGTGCAATTGCGTTTAAGGTGGCGACATACCGAGTTACTGGTCCAACGGATGAGCGCGTAAATTTCCAGTTTGGACCATCGACAAAACTCTTAGCGACGCGCGACGGTTCCCCGTGAATTTCACAAACGGCACCGGGAAACACGTAACTAGATCCTTTCCAAAAAACCGCGACATTTTGAGAATACCACCAAGCGCTGCCTGCAACGATGCCATAATCGTTCCATTCGCCATCTTCAGAACGCGGACTTTTCCAAAACGAGTGAGCGCCAATCTGCCTCATTACGCTGTCATGGTGCTGCTGCAGCATGCGATCATCTTCGAAGACAGTTTGTATTGCGCCTAGAGTTTCCTGGCGGCCTTGGTCTGATGCATTTGGGCTAAAAAGGTATGCGATTAGGAAGTCGGAAATTTGCAACTTAGTAAGCTCTTCAAAGCGATCTGCATCCTGAAGGCCGACGTCAGAAAACCCGTCAATACTAATTGGAATAGCTGACCGGTTTTCGAAGTTTAGATCAGTTTGCTTGATGCAGGCTTCTATAAGTTCTTCGAGATCGGAAATGGAAAATTCCTGATCCGCTAGCGTCAGTGTGGGAACCGCGTTAACCATGAAAATAAGTGTCAATATGCAGAATTTTCGCAAGCGATCAAAGGCGGGTAGAATTCCCGCCTCTCTTAAGTTGAACGCTTGCGAATCTGATTGCATTGAAGCTTACCCAATCGCTTCCAGCACAGCCTCACCCAGCTGCGCCGGGCTTTCGGCCACGACGATACCGGCCGAACGCATGGCTTCGATCTTGTCCTCCGCACCGCCTTTGCCGCCAGCGACAATGGCGCCCGCGTGGCCCATGCGGCGGCCCGGAGGGGCTGTGCGGCCTGCGATAAAGCCAGCGGTGGGTTTTGAGCGGCCCTTCTTGGCCTCATCCGCCAGAAACTGCGCGGCCTCTTCCTCGGCCGAGCCGCCGATCTCACCGATCATGATGATCGAATGGGTCTCGTCATCGGCCAGGAACCATTCCAGCACGTCGATATGCTCGGTGCCTTTGATCGGGTCGCCGCCGATGCCCACGCAAGTGGATTGGCCCAGACCCACATCGGTGGTCTGCTTGACGGCCTCATAGGTCAGAGTACCCGAGCGTGACACAACGCCGACCGAGCCGCGCTTGTGAATGTGGCCGGGCATGATGCCGATCTTGCAGGCGTCGGGCGTGATGACACCGGGGCAGTTCGGGCCGATCAGGCGCGAGCTTGAGCCTTCCAGCGCGCGCTTGACCTTCATCATGTCCAGAACCGGGATGCCTTCGGTGATGCAGACGATCACCTCCATCTCGGCATCAATCGCTTCGAGGATCGAGTCCGCTGCAAACGGTGGCGGAACATAGATCACGCTGGCATTGGCTTCGGTCACGGATTTGGCCTCGTGGACCGAGTTGAACACCGGCAGGTCAAGGTGCGTCATCCCACCTTTGCCGGGGGTCACACCGCCGACCATCTTGGTGCCATAGGCGATGGCCTGTTCGCTGTGGAATGTGCCCTGCGAGCCGGTAAAGCCCTGACAGATCACTTTTGTATTTTCGTCGATGAGGACTGCCATTATCTTTTCCAATCTGTGTTGTCGTAAGGCACATATCTATCAGCGAAGCTGTATTCCGCGCTGTCAGGGCGACCGAAACCTCGCATGTTTCGTCGAGGATCGGTTGCCCGAATATTCAGCTCGCTCCACCATCTTTCATTGTTCGAGCGGTAGTATATGAAGTCTTCACGTTTGTTACCGCGCGATGTGGAGTATGTGCCGTATTCTCCTTGGTAAGCGAAAAGCTCACCGTTCGAACCAACTTCGTCGTAGAATGCGTTCGCCTCTGCAAGTGACGCAAAATACCGTTCGTTGTACGATACTTCGTCAGTCGCATCGGCTCGGTTAGACCAGCCAACGAAATGCGGTTCTGAAAGTTTTGTTGAGGAGGGTTCCGCCAAGACCTTAACCTTTTACCGCCTTCACGATCTTCTCGGCACCGTCTTTCAGGTTGTCCGCTGCGATCACGTCCAGGCCGGAGGTGTTGATGATCTCTTTGCCCTTCTCGACGTTCGTGCCTTCCAGACGCACGACCAGCGGCACTTTCAGACCGACCTCTTTCACCGCGGCGACAACGCCCTCGGCGATGACGTCACAGCGCATGATGCCGCCGAAGATGTTGACCAGAATGCCTTTGACCTGCGGGTCAGAGGTGATGATCTTGAACGCTTCGGTCACTTTTTCTTTGGTCGCACCGCCGCCCACGTCGAGGAAGTTGGCAGGCTCGGCGCCGTACAGCTTGATGATGTCCATCGTCGCCATCGCCAGACCGGCACCGTTGACCATGCAGCCGATCTCACCATCCAGCGCGATGTAGTTCAGGTCGTATTTCGACGCTTCCAGTTCCTTGGGGTCTTCCTCGGTCGTGTCGCGCAGTTCGGCGATATCGGGGTGGCGGTAAACCGCGTTGCCGTCAAAGCCGACCTTGGCGTCCAGCACCTTGAGGTCGCCGCTGTCGGATACGATCAGCGGGTTGATCTCCAGCATCTCCATGTCTTTCTCGACGAAGGCTGCATAAAGCTGGCTCATCAGTTTGACGCATTGTTTGACCTGCGCGCCCTGCAGACCCAGCGAGAATGCGATGCGGCGGCCATGATAAGCCTGATAGCCGGTCGCAGGGTCAACCGAGAAGGACAGGATTTTCTCGGGCGTGGCTGCGGCCACCTCTTCGATGTCCATGCCACCTTCGGTCGAGCAGACAAACGAGATGCGGCTGGTCTGGCGATCCACCAGCAGGGCCAGATACAGTTCGCGTTCGATGCCCGAGCCGGCTTCGATGTAGATGCGGTTGACCTGCTTGCCCGCGGGGCCGGTCTGATGGGTGACCAGCGTGCGGCCCAGCATCTTCTTGGCTTCCTCGGCAGCTTCCTCGACCGATTTGGTCAGGCGGACACCGCCCTTTTCGCCTGCATCGGCCTCTTTGAAAGATCCTTTGCCACGGCCACCGGTGTGGATTTGGGCCTTGATGACCCACAAAGGGCCGTCCAGTTCACCGGCTGCTGTTTTGGCTTCTTCGGCGCGCAGAACCGCGCGGCCATCGGATACCGGTGCGCCATAGCTGCGAAGAAGCGCTTTGGCCTGATATTCGTGAATGTTCATCGAAACTGTCCCGTCTGACTACGATTACTCCGTTATAGGCGTGTCTAGGGATCAAGTTTAAAGGGTTTTTTTACGTGAAACGGAATTTTGCCGAAGATTTTCTATATTTGTGATCACAGTTTTTTGGGGTATGATCACAAAATTCTGCCTTCCCGGCAATGATTCGATTTGTCGGTGGGTAGAGGGCAAATTCATATTCAAAAAAGGGCGTTTGCGCCGTTTGCGCCAACATTTCCGACCCGAACAGTAGAAACGAATTTGGACGGGCAAAAAAAAACCGGCCCTCACACGGGCCGGTTTGAATGCGCATATTGCGGTTGGATCAGGCCAGCGAGCCGTCGATGCCTTTGCAGGCTTCGATCAGGCCTTTAACGGCGTTGACCGAGTTGTCGAAACCGGCCTGCTCGTCCTCGTTCAGCTTGATGTCCACGATCCGCTCGACGCCACCGGCACCGATCACGGTTGGAACGCCGACATACAGCCCTTCGACACCCAGCTCGCCATTGCAGTAGGCGGCGCAGGGCAGAACGCGTTTCTGATCCTTCAGATAGGCTTCGGCCATTTCGATCGCCGATGTGGCGGGGGCATAATAGGCAGAGCCGGTTTTCAGCAGGCCAACGATCTCGGCACCGCCATCACGGGTGCGCTGAACGATGGCGTCCAGCTTGTCCTGCGTGGTCCAGCCCATTTCGACCAGATCGGGCAGCGGGATACCGGCAACGGTGGAATAGCGAACTGACGGTACCATGGTGTCGCCGTGGCCACCCAGCACAAACGCGGTGACGTCGCGCATCGAGACGTTGAACTCTTCCGACAGGAAATGTGCGAAACGTGCCGAGTCCAGAACGCCCGCCATGCCGCAGACTTTGTTATGCGGCAGGCCTGAAAATTCACGCAACGCCCAGACCATCGCGTCCAACGGGTTGGTGATGCAGATCACGAATGCGTCGGGCGCGTGCGCGGCGATGCCTTCGCCGACCGACTTCATGACTTTGAGGTTGATGCCCAGCAGGTCGTCGCGGCTCATCCCCGGTTTGCGGGCGACACCTGCGGTCACGATACACACATCCGCGCCCGCGATATCGGCATAGTCGCTGGTGCCGGACATGGCGGCGTCGAACTTTTCCGAGGGGCCGGATTCAGCGATGTCGAGCGCCTTGCCCTGCGGCAGCCCGTCTGCGATGTCAAACAGGACAACATCACCCAGTTCTTTGACAGCAGCAAGATGCGCAAGCGTGCCGCCGATGTTCCCCGCGCCGATCAGCGCAATCTTGGGTCTGGCCATTTGGAATATCTCCGGTCGGTTTTTTGAAATCGACGTTTTGCTAGTCGGTAAAGCGGTCCCGCGCAAGGGCCGAGCAGCGCGGCATGCGACCGCATACTGTTTGCGCCGCCCTGACCGGTTGCGCTAAAGGGCCAATGAGACAAGCCAATTCCGGGACGCCGCATGTTCGAACTGAACCTGATGTTTTTTGCCGTAGCGATCCCGGCCGTGATCTTTGCTGGGATTTCCAAGGGCGGGTTCGGCTCGGGTGTGGCCTTTGCGTCGTCATCGATTCTTGCGCTGATCCTGACGCCGGGGCAGGCGCTGGCCCTGATGCTGCCGATCCTGATGATCATCGACGTGGCCACGCTGGCACCCTACTGGAAACGCTGGAGCTGGCCGGATTCCCGCCTGTTGATGCTGGGCGCCGTGCCGGGTGTTGTGCTGGGCGCGTTGTTGTACGAGGCGACCGATGACGACCTGTTGCGCCTGTTGATTGGCGGCATTTCAGTTGGGTTCGTCATCTGGCACATCGCGCAATCGCGGGGATGGATCAACGGGTTCAGGCAAAAACTGCCCCCGATGGCCGGGCTGTTTGCGGGGTTGGTCGCCGGATTCACCAGCTTTGTCAGCCATGCCGGTGGTCCGCCTGCTGCCGTCTACCTGCTGTCTCAGCACCTGTCGAAGACCGAGTTTCAGGCCAGCACGGTATTGGTCTTCTGGATCATCAACGCTGCCAAGTTCATACCTTACGCCTATCTGGGCATGTTCACCTGGCACACGGCATGGGTGGATCTGCTGCTGGCACCCTTTGCCGTTCTGGGTGCCTGGCTGGGCGTTCGTGCCCATTGGATGCTGTCAGAGCGTCTGTTTTTCGGGATCGCCTATGTGTTGCTGACGATCACCGGCACAAAACTGATTTGGGATGCGCTGACTTGATCTGCGCATCCCGGTGCTTAGGTATTGGGTGGCATCGCCTCGGCCAGCGTTTCAAAGGACTGCCCTGAGGCGATCAGGCATGTCACCCCATTCGGCAGGGTGACGGTGATGGTCCATGTGCCAGTGTCGTCCGAGGCAAAAACCTCCATCACGGCACCCTGACGTGCGATCCCGATGCCTTTGCGGGTTTCGCCATACGAGTCGGTCAGACGCTGAACCACATCCGCGCGCGGGGCGCAGTTGCGGGGCTGTGCCTGCAGTTGCTGCGCCGCCAGCACCATGATCCCCAGACCCAGGGTCATATCCAAAATGGTTTTCTTCATCTCTGATCCCTTCGGTAACCTGTTTCGGGCAGGGTGCCGCGAGGATCGGGATTTCCCGTTAAGACAACGCACGTTGCGTCGAAAACGCGCCGATGCTGCGCTGCGGCGATTTTACGCTTGAACTTTCCGCCAAAAAATGCCCCTTTTCGCGCAACTTTATTACCAAGGGAGAGGCCAGTGGACCCTCGTCAACGCCCGTATCGTTCCGTTCTCTATATCCCCGGCTCGAAAGAGCGGGCTTTGGACAAGGCGCGCACCCTGCCGGTCGACGCGATCATCTTCGATCTTGAGGATGCAGTTGCCGCAGATGAAAAAGACAACGCACGCGAAACGCTCAAGGGCGCGTTGGCCACGGGCGGCTACGGTTCGCGGGTTAAAGTCGTGCGAATCAACGGGCTGGACACAGAATGGGGGCAGGCCGACGCACAAGCGGTGCGCGATATGGATGCCGACGCGGTTCTGCTGCCTAAGGTAAGTTCTGCCGCGGATGTGGATGCGCTGGCGGCCATCACTGGTGATCTGCCGATCTGGGCCATGATGGAAACACCGCGCGGGATGCTGAACGCGGCTGAGATTGCGGCGCACCCGATGATGGCGGGTTTTGTGATGGGCACCAATGATCTGGCCAAGGAGCTTCAGACCCGGTTCCGCCCGGACCGCCTGCCGCTGATGACCTCGCTGGGTCTGTGCGTATTGGCCGCCGAATGTGCGCAAGGTCGCGATATGGGTTTTGACGGCAAGACGCTGATCCACCCCGCGCAGGTCGATATCACAAATGCTGCCTACGCACCGTCCGAGGTTGAAATCGATCTGGCGCGTCGTCAGATCACCGCCTTTGAAGAGGTCGAGGCGCAGGGGCAGGGCGTCGCCGTCGTCGATGGCAAGATCGTCGAAAACCTGCACGTTGTAACTGCCCGCGAAATTCTGGCAAAAGCAGAGGCGATTTCAGCTTTGCAAGCGGGGTAAGCCAGCATGGGCTTTGTTCTTCTGATTCTGGGTGTGGCTCTTTGGTGGGCTGCACATCTGTTCAAACGCGTAATGCCGGACCGGCGCGCGGCCATGGGTGATGCCGGCAAGGGCGCAGTTGCGGTGGCGCTGGTCGTGTCGATTCTGCTGATGATCTTTGGCTATCGCATGACCGACTTCATCCACGTCTGGGCGCCGCAATCCTTCATGGTGCATATCAACAACGTGCTGGTGCTGATGGCGTTTTTTATGATGAGCCCCGCTGGCACCAAGGGTCGTCTGTTGAACAAAATGCGCCATCCGATGCTGGGTGGGTTCAAGCTGTGGGCCTTTGCGCATCTGCTGGTGAACGGCGATCTGGCCTCGATCGTGCTGTTTGGCGGGTTGCTGGCCTGGGCCGTGGTCGAAGTGATCACCATCAACCGAACCGAACCCGAATGGACCCCGCGCGAACCCGGCACATATGGCAAGGATGCGATGTTCTTTGTGGCGTCCATCGTGCTGCTGGGCGTCGTGGGATATATTCACGGGCTGGTCGGTCCGTCCCCGTTTGCCTCATAAGGAATTGATGTCATGGCAAAACTCTATCGCCTGCTGACCGAAGAGGACACGTCCGCCTTTTGCCACAAAGTGTCGGACGCGCTGGCAAAGGGGTGGAATCTGCATGGCGATCCGTCATATGCCTTTGACGCCGCCAACAACGTGATGCGCTGTGCGCAGGCGGTGACCAAAGAGGTCGCGGCCGACTATTCCCCCGAAATGAAACTGGGACAGCAATAATGGCAAAAACCAATCCGGGCCGCTTTTTCGAGGACTACGCTATCGGGCAGGTATTGCACCATGCCGTTCCGCGTACCGTTACCACCGGCGAGCGGGCATTGTACCATGCGCTGTATCCGGCGCGACATGCGCTGTATTCATCGGATGAGTTCGCCCGGGCCTCTGGTTTGCCGCAAAGCCCGATTGACGATCTGGCGGCCTTTCACGTGGTCTTTGGCAAAACGGTTCTCGATGTCTCGCTGAATGCGGTTGCCAATCTGGGCTATGCCGAAGGACGCTGGCGGCGCCCGGTCTATCCCGGCGACACGCTGCGGTCGGAATCCGAGGTGATCGGGCTCAAGCAGAACTCAAACGGCAAAACCGGTGTCGTCTGGGTACGCACCCGAGGTTTGAACCAGCGTGATGAGGTGGTCATCGAATATGTCCGTTGGGTCATGGTGCGCAAAGCGAATCTGGACACCCCCGCGCCCGAGACGGTTGTGCCCGACCTGAAAAAGGCGCTGTCGGCGCAGGATCTTGTTCTGCCGCAGGGGCTGGATTTCTCCGATTATGATTTCGCGCAAGCCGGTGAGGCGCATCGCTGGGGCGATTATGAGATTGGCGAGACGATCGATCACGTGGACGGTGTCACCGTGGAGGAGGCCGAGCACATGCTGGCCACGCGCCTGTGGCAAAATACGGCCAAGGTGCATTTCGACCTGACCTTCCGCCCAGAGGGGCGGTTGATCTATGGCGGGCATGTGATTTCGATGGCGCGCGCTTTGTCCTTTAACGGTCTTGCCAATGCGCAGATGATCGTGGGTCTGAACGGCGGCGCTCATGCGAACCCCTGTTTCTCTGGTCAGACCATCAAGGCGTGGTCCGAGGTGCTGGACAAGGCCGATACGGATGTGCCGGGCGTTGGGGCGATCCGGCTGCGTCTGGTGGCGATCAATGGCGGCGATCCGTTTGTGTTGAAAAACGTAGACGGGCGGTACCTGCCGAACGTTCTGCTGGATCTCGATGTTTGGGCGCTGATGCCAAAGTAACGGCCTGCGCTACCTGAACGGGTAACCGTTGCGCGCTGACAGGAATTTGAGTTGCAGGTTGCCCAACTGTGTTAGGGTGGCGGTATGCAAATCCTGCGTGCCGCTACACTGGCTATTGCAACTGCGACCCCCGCCGTCGCCTGTGATCTGGCATTGGCCCTGACTGTCGATGTCTCTGGTTCGGTCGATTCCAGTGAGTTCAGGATTCAGATGGACGGTCTTGCCGCAGGCCTGCGCGATCCGGTGGTGTCCGAGGCTCTGGTGCGGGGACAGGCGCGATTGATGCTGATCCAGTGGACTGGCAGTTCGCGCCAAAGAACCACGATCCCATGGACACATATCGACAGTTTTGCGGCGTTGGATGCTTTTGCCGGCGAAGTGGCCGCAGATCCGCGGATATGGCGGAACTTTTCGACGGCGATTGGTGAGGCGCTGGAGATGACCGTGGCGCGGTTTGACGAGGTCTCTGACTGCAAACGCCATCTGATCGACCTGTCCGGCGATGGGGTATCGAACGAAGGGGTTGAACCATCCGAGCTGCGCGGCTTGCTGCGAAACCGCAGCATAACCGTGAATGCCATTGCCATTGAAGAAAGCGAACCGGACCTGACGGCCTATTTTTTTGAAAACGTCATCGCCGGAGAAGGCGCATTTGTCGTTTCCGCCGCCGGATTCGCCGACTACCCCGAGCGCATCCGAAAAAAGCTGCTGCGCGAAGTGACGCAGCAGACGGCGGGCCTGAAATGACCTGATCAGAGATTCGTGATCACATAGCTTCTCCATTGAAAACGCTAACATTGCAGGAGTTGAATTGGTTTTGTGATCACGGGAATATTTTGTGTGATCACATACGCATTTAATCTGTATATTTGGGTGGAAATTGGTGCCTTTTGCATCCGCAGCACGTGACAGAGTGGCAAAAAACGGTAAAACCTTCGGTAGCCAACCGAAAAAGGAGCCAACATGGCCGATGTAAATCGGGGCAATCGCCCTCTTTCACCACACCTGACCATTTACCGACCACAGATGACATCCTTGTCATCCATCATGGTCCGGCTTACCGCCATCGCCGCGCTGGCTGTTTCCTTTTTCGTCGTCTGGTGGTTGCTGGCTGCAGCCACGTCGGAAAGTGCCTTTGCCTTTATCGATGGCCTGATGCGCAGCTGGCTGGGTGATCTGGTGATGTTCGCGGCCGCCTGGGCGATCTACTATCACATGTTGGGCCGTCTGCGTCACGTTATCTGGGACCTTGGATACTGGGTCGAGGTTGACGCGTCTGAAAAGATGGGCATCGGGATGTTTGTTCTGGCGACGATCCTGACCTTTGTCACTGTTCTTGCGGTTTAAGGAGCTTGGCCATGCAGAATTACCTAACAGACCGTAAGCGTGCCCAAGGCATGGGCGCCAGCAGACAGGGCACCCATCACCACTGGCAGATGATGGCCAGCTCGACCGCGCTTGTCTTTCTGGTTCCGCTGTTCGTCTTCACCTTCGCCGCCGGGCTTGGTGGCACCTACGAAGAGGTTCTGGCCTATTACAGCCGTCCATTCCCTGCGATCGTCACCGCGCTGACGCTGGTGGTTGTCATCCTGCATCTCGTACGCGAAGCACAGGTTGCGATCGAAGATTACGTGCACGGCGTCGCGGAAAAGCTGTGCCTGATGGCGGCGGCGGCCTTTGGCTATACGCTGATCGCTGCCGGGCTTTTTGCCCTCGTCAAGCTCGCCCTGTGAATTGCGCGGTAAGGATCTCAAACGATGACTGCATATGAATATGAAACCCACGAATATGACGTGGTGGTTGTTGGGGCAGGCGGCGCTGGCCTTCGTGCGACGCTTGGCATGGCAGAACAAGGCCTGCGCACGGCCTGCGTAACCAAGGTTTTCCCGACCCGCTCGCACACGGTGGCCGCACAGGGGGGTATCGCCGCTTCGCTGTCGAACATGGGCCCGGACCACTGGCAGTGGCACATGTACGACACCGTCAAAGGCTCGGACTGGTTGGGCGACACCGACGCGATGGAATACCTCGCGCGCGAAGCACCCAAGGCGGTCTATGAGCTGGAACATTACGGTGTGCCGTTCAGCCGGACCGAAGAGGGCAAGATCTATCAGCGTCCCTTTGGCGGCCACACCACCGAATTCGGTGAAGGCCCCGCGGTGCAGCGCACCTGTGCTGCCGCTGACCGGACCGGCCACGCGATCCTGCACACGCTTTACGGTCAAAGCCTCAAGAACAACGCCGAGTTCTACATCGAATATTTTGCCATCGATCTGATCATGTCCGATGACGACCAATGTCAGGGTGTCGTCTGCTGGAAGCTGGACGATGGCACCATGCACATCTTCAACGCCAAGATGGTGGTGCTGGCGACCGGCGGTTATGGCCGCGCCTATTTCAGCGCGACGTCGGCCCATACCTGCACCGGTGACGGTGGCGGCATGGAGGCCCGCGCAGGCCTCGCGCTGCAGGATATGGAATTTGTTCAGTTCCACCCGACCGGCATCTACGGCTCGGGCTGCCTGATTACCGAAGGCGCACGGGGCGAGGGCGGATATCTGACAAACTCGGAAGGTGAACGGTTCATGGAGCGTTATGCGCCCCAGTACAAGGACCTGGCGCCGCGCGACTATGTCTCGCGTTCGATGACGATGGAAATCCGCGAAGGCCGTGGTCATGGCGAGGGTGGCGACCATATTCACCTGAACCTCAGCCACCTGCCCGCCGAAGCACTGGCAGAGCGTCTGCCGGGCATTTCGGAATCCGCGCGCGTCTTTGCTGGTGTGGATGTAACCAAAGAGCCGATCCCGGTTCTGCCGACCGTTCACTATAACATGGGCGGCATCCCGACGAACTATTGGGGCGAGGTTCTGAACCCGACCGCCGACAACCCGACAGGCGTCGTGCCCGGGCTGATGGCTGTTGGTGAGGCCGGATGCGCCTCGGTCCATGGGGCGAACCGTCTGGGGTCAAACTCGCTGATTGACCTTGTGGTCTTTGGCCGCGCAGCAGCGATCCGGGCGGGCAAGGTTGTGGACGCAGACGCCGCAAACCCGGTGCTGAACCAGGCTTCGGTCGATAAGGCGTTTGATCGATTTGACGCCGTACGCAACGCCAGCGGCGCGATCCCGACCGCCGATCTGCGGCTTGAGATGCAGCGCACCATGCAAGAGGACGCGGCCGTGTTCCGCACCGCCAAGACCATGGCGGAAGGGGTCGAAAAGATGACCGCGATTGCAGCCAAGATGGATGACATCAAGGTCTCGGACCGCAGTCTGGTCTGGAACAGCGACCTGATGGAGACGCTGGAACTGACCAACCTGATGCCAAGCGCGCTGGCCACTATCGTGGGCGCCGAGGCGCGCAAGGAATCCCGTGGTGCGCATGCCCACGAGGATTTTGCCGAGCGTGACGATAAAAACTGGCGCGTGCACACCGTTTCCCGTGTCGAGGGCAACAAGGTTGACCTCAGCTATCGCCCTGTGGTCGTCGATCCGCTGACCACCGAAGACGAAGGCGGCATCAGCCTGCAGAAAATCGCGCCCAAAGCGCGCACGTTCTAAGGAGAGGAACGCATGGTACAACTGACCCTCCCCAAGAATTCCCGGATCACTACCGGTAAAACCTGGCCCAAGCCCGAAGGCGCTGCCAATGTGCGCAAGTTTCAGATCTATCGCTGGAACCCGGAAGACGGCCAGAACCCGCGCGTCGACACCTATTTTGTCGACATGGACACCTGTGGTCCGATGGTTCTGGATGCGCTGATCAAGATCAAGAACGAGATTGATCCGACCCTGACCTTCCGCCGTTCGTGCCGCGAAGGTATCTGTGGATCCTGTGCGATGAATATCGACGGGATCAACACGCTGGCCTGTATCTATGGCATGGATGAGATCAAGGGCGACGTGAAGATCTATCCGCTGCCACATATGCCGGTAGTCAAGGATCTGATCCCGGATCTGACGCATTTCTACGCCCAGCACGCGTCGATCATGCCGTGGCTGGAAACCAAAACCAACCGCCCGGGAAAGGAATGGAAGCAATCCATCGAAGACCGCAAGAAACTGGATGGTCTTTATGAATGCGTCATGTGCGCCAGCTGCTCGACCTCGTGCCCGAGCTATTGGTGGAACGGCGACCGGTACCTCGGCCCCGCAGCGCTGCTGCACGCCTATCGCTGGATCATCGACAGTCGTGACGAAGCGACTGGTGAGCGTCTGGACGAGCTGGAAGATCCGTTCAAGCTGTACCGCTGCCACACCATCATGAACTGTGCCAAGACCTGCCCCAAAGGTCTGAACCCGGCCAAAGCAATTGCCGAGATCAAGAAGATGATGGTCGACCGAGCGGTTTGATCACAGCTGCAAGAAAGTTCAAAACCCGGGATGGAAACGTCCCGGGTTTTTTCGTGTTATGCGGGCATTGAGGAATCGGAGAATATCAATGACCCAATCACTTCTAAAGTTTTTACCCCTTGCTGCGATAACCGCTCTTTCGGCGTGCGGCGGATCGAGCAGCAATCGGGCGGACCTAGTTTTCAAGCAGGTGGAATGCGCAAGCCAGGCAGGAATTGAAGGCTCATTTACGACGCAATACACCCTGCAGGATGGCAAGCAAACCGAAGTGTTTGTTCCTGGCGATGGCATCAGCGAAACACAGGCGGCTAAAGCGAACGCCTGTATGGCCGCGTAACCGGATTTGGGCTCCAGCCTCAGTCGACATTTTGGGACTGCCTGAACCGCAAACACCCAAACCGCCAACTGATCAAATGCGTCAACCCGGCCTGACGAGCAAACAGCGTACTTGATTCTTTCGGGCCGATCAGCAAAGCAGAAGAATGTCTGTTCTTTTGCTTTTGCTGGCCGCCGGGGTATTTGCCTATTTCATTTGGCGCGCACGCACGTCCTCGTTGACGCGCGATTGCAGATGGCGAGAGCATCGCAGCGAAGGTGTCTGGCGCTGCAGCTATTGTGGGGCCGTTTCCCAGGGCGAAGCCGAACCCACACAGTGTTTGAAACCCGGACAGGGTTGAAGGCCAAGTTCCGGGCTTTTCCGCGCGCCGTTTCTGCGCCACTCTCTTTGGCATGTCAGATGCAAAACACTCAACCCGCCCGCCCAGTGATGCCAAGGCCCGTCGCGCTGTCGCGCCTGTGATCTGTTACCCAACCGAAGGGCTGCCCAAGCCCGATCTGGACCTGTTGCAGGCCGCGCGGATCGGCGCGACCAAGACGGGCGAGGTTCTGGTGCCCGCGCGTGATGCGCGTTGTTTCGAGGTGCCAGCGGGCCATTTCTTTCGCATATCATCGGTTGAAGGGCCACAAGTGGGCGATCTGAACTGTAGCGCGACATTGCTCGTGCAAGTGCGCGACATTGAAGGCGGGTGACGGTGACGGGTTGCAGAATGTCAATTTGGTGCACTCATTTCAAGGTTCGATTTTGTTCTTTGGTGTGGTTTTGTCCTCCTTGTTTTTGGCGTTGGAGCGGGTTTCATCTTCAATGTCGCTGAGCGACATTGCAGCGGCATGAGCTGCGCGACGTCGATAGCTCTCGACATTCATCTCGAAGATTGTCGCGTGATGTACGAGCCGGTCGATTGCGGCTATGCCCATGGCTTTATCGGGAAACACATCGTCCCAACCGCTGAAAGGGCGGTTTGCAGTGATCATGATTGATTTTCGTTCGTAGCGCGCGGCGATGAGTTCGAAGATGACGCTGGTTTCGGCCTGATCTTTCTGCACGTAGGAGATGTCATCGAGTATGAGCAGGTCGAATTTGTCGAGCTTTTGGATGTCCTGCGCGAGGCAAAGGTTCTGTCGCGCCGTCTGCAAGCGCTGCACCAGATCGAATGTTCTGATCATCAGGACGCGGTGGCCCCGCTGGATCAACTCATAGCCGATGCCTGCCGCCAAATGCGATTTTCCGGCACCCGGAGGGCCGAAGGCCAGCAAATTGTGACCGGCTTGCAACCAGGTGTCGCCCTCGGCCAGCGCGTTGATCCGGGCCTTGCTCACGGTCGGAACAACCGAGAAGTCAAAGCTGTCGAGGGTCTTGCCCTGGGGCAGCTTGGCGGCCGCGAGGTGGCGCTGTATCCGCCGCTGGTCCCGTTCGCTCAACTCCAGCTCAAACAGGGCCGCCAACAGCCGCTCTGCAGGCCAGCCCTCCTTATCCGCCTTGATGCAGAACTCCGGCCAGAAACAGGCGATTGTCGGCAGCCTGAGATTGCTCAACAGGATGGGAAGCTTGGCGGTTTCTACCGTGATGCTCATGCTGTGGCTCCTGGCTCGGAAAGCAGACCATCATAGACCGCTATGGTTGGGATATGGATCGGAACATCGGGGTGATCCGCTTCTGTTTTCTGCGCAAAGCGCACATGCAGATCGTCGAGATCAGGCAGGCCGCCAGCCTTGAGTATCTGATCCAGAGCGACAGCAAGTTCCGCCTCGCAAGCGTGTTCATGTGCTATCCACAGCAGGTCAACAATGGCTTGGGAAGCCTTGCGCAAGGGCCATGCCGCGGACAGCGCCTCCCATGTGCGGCGGTATTCCGTTCTGGGAAAAAGCGCATCACGATAGGTCAGGTTTGCGACGGCACCGGGCTTGGTGCGCAGGCTGTGAATCACATGATGGTAGTTGACGACATGGCCATGTGTGCCGCGCTTGTGATCAGGGGTCCGCCCGCGTGGCAACGTATCGATCCGGGTGTTGCCAAGAAACAGTTCCAGACGATCATCGTAGGCACGCAGGTTCAACTCGAAACCGATCAGCCGCGAGGGAACCGTGTAAAACACTTTGCGGAAGACAAAGCCGCTGGAAGAGGTCACCCGCACACGTGCCGCATCATAATCGCAACTCCGCCGTTCTGGCAGCGGCTGGAGATCGGCGCGTTCAAGGGCCACTTGCTCCCTGCGTTGTGCATTGTGGCGGCCAACGACCTGAGCGATGAAGCGCCGCCATGCCTCCACAGTCTCGAAGTCAGAACTGCCGCGCAGAAGCAGCGCTTGTTCCAGACGCGCCTTGAGGTGTCCATGGCGGCTTTCGATGGAGCCGTTCTCGTGGGCGATGCCGCGATTGTTTCGGGTCGGTTCCATGCCATAATCGGCACACAGCGCCTCGTACCGCGCCCGCAAATCCTCATCAACATCCTTCTTCCTGTTGCCAAAGGCAGCTGACAGGCTGTCCGAGCGGTGCTCACGTGGTGCTCCGCCCACCTGCCACAGGGCATTCTGCAGTCCGCAGGCCAGCGCGGTAAAACTCTCCCCGCCAAGAACAACTTCGGCATATTCCCAGCCGGAGAAAACCAGGGTGAAGTGATAAACCCGGTGCGCGAATGGCTGACCCGCGATAGTGACGTTCAAATCATCGGCCTTGAAGAAATCCGACATCCCTTGCCGGCCCGGCGGATGTGTCTGGCGGAAGATGACGTCCCGATCCGGGCCATGTTCTGCGCGCCAGGCACGCATACGCCGTTCCAACGTGCGACGCGCCTTGCCCAGATTACGGTCCGGGTGCCGGAGTTGTAGCTCTTCCAGGATCGCAAACGGACGCAGATGGGGCTGCTTTTCCAGAAGAGGAACAACAACCTCCTCCCAAATCCCGGCTAACGGATCCGGTTTGCCGCCGCCGTGACGGCGTTCTTGTTTCTTTTGCGATGGCGGGCGCGGGTCCCGGTCAATGCGCGATCCGGTGCTCGAACTGAAACCGGCTTTCACGGCCGCTATGTTCTGGGTGTATTGAGTCCGAAGTTTCATGTAGTCCTCGTATTGTCGGTCGGTGATAAAACGCCCAGGCATCCAATCCTCTTTCTGGTTTGAAGATTGGAAAATCCTGACCGCTGTCACCGCCAACCGCACGGATAAAATCCGCGCGAGATTTTGGCGAAAGCTCCAGTCGGGCTACGCCCTCCTTATGCTTTCGCCAAAATCACCCACCTGCAATGTCGCTGACTTTCATGAGCGGTGTCGCTGGACACTGAACATGTGGAACCTGCATGATCTGTCCGAGCGGTTTTACTCCGGCAAAACCAGAGCGCTGCACGGCACCCACGTGACTACCGGAGAGCGAATGTGGTCGAGTTTCCCCCACATGCGCCCGATGGCGACCATCGTCGAGGATACTCTTGGTTGGTATGGTATCGATGCTTATGGCGGTTCTGTTCACGACGTAATTGGAACGCGGTGCGATCCTTACACTGGCAATCTGCTGTCTGGAACGCAGTATCATCACTGTTGCCATTCCAATCTGACACGGGCATTGGCGGATCATCTGGGTATTCCGCTGGCTGAGGCGGAACCAGCGGTTCATGATGTTCTGAACGTCTTTATGTGCACCGGATTCACGCGGGATACGGGGCAGTATTTCATGAAAGCCTCACCCGTTCGGCCCGGCGATTATCTGGAGTTCTTTGCCGAGATTGATCTGTTGGGCAATCTCAGCGCCTGTCCGGGCGGCGATTGCTCGTCTGAACATTCGTCGGATACCGCCCCTTGCTATCCCCTGTTGGTGGAAACCTTCGCCCCGGAGACGGCTGCTTTGACAGGATGGGAAAGCCCGCCGCGCAATGGGTATGATCGCTCGCATGGGCGATGAGGCGACAAAAGGCTAAGGCGCGGGCATTCCCGCGCCTTTGAGTTTTTGCGATTTATGCGTCCGGAAAGGCGGCTTGCAGGGCAATGTCCACCATGTCGCCAAAGCTGCTCTCCCGTTCGGAGGACGGCAGCGCCTCGCCGGTCAGCAGGTGGTCGGACACCGTCAGCACGGCAAGGGCGCGACACTTGTGACGCGCCGCGAGGATGTAAAGCTCTGCCGCCTCCATTTCGACACCAAGGATGCCGTGGCGCACCATTTGCTCATTCAGGTCGGGGCGTTCGTCGTAGAATACGTCCGACGAATAAATCCCGCCCACATGGGTCGGAGTGCCCTTGGCCCGGGCCGCGGCAACCGCCGCCTCCAGCAGGCCCCAATCGGCGCAGGGGGCAAAGTTCATCTCTTTCATGATGCCGCGCGACGGGGTGCTGAGTGTCGTGGATGTCATCGCCACAATCACATCGCGCACATTGATGCTTTCCTGCATACCGCCGCACGATCCGATACGGATCAGGGTTTTTGCACCAAAATCGCGAATTAATTCATTTGCATAAATGGAAAGCGACGGCATTCCCATTCCACTGCCCTGAATTGTCACCGGATTTCCCTTCCAATTTCCGGTGAAACCCAGCATTCCCCTAACATTGTTAATTTGCTGGACGTCATCCAGAAACGTTTCCGCCGCCCACTTTGCGCGATAAGGATCACCCGGCAACAATACGGTTTCCGCGATATCGCCTTTTTCAGCGCCAATATGAATTGTCATTGCCGAAACCGCCCCGGTTAGATTTCCAGATCGGAAATATCTGCGCCAGCTTTTAAGGCATCATGAATCCATTGCGGCTTTCGGCCACGACCGGTCCATGTCTGCGTTGGCTCCGCAGGGTTGCGGTATTTCGCCTTCGCCTTTGTTCCTTTGGCCGAACGCGGCGAGTCGGCCGACAGGTCAGACAGTGAAAACCCGTATTCCGCTGCCGCCTTTTCGGCCGCTTTCCACGCTTCCTTGCGTTCACGGGTTTCCGCGCCTTTCAAGGCCTTTTCGACCTGCGCACCCAATTCCTGCAATTCCTTGCGCGTCATTTTTTCAAGATTGAAGCCCATTATTTTCCCCTAACGTTACCATCACCCGAGTGTACCGCTCAGGCTAGTTTCATTCTCAGGGGTTATCTATCTCTTTCGCGGGGGAAAAAGAATCAAAAAAAGTCACGAATGAATTTGACTCTATTCCGCCGCCAGAGTTTGGGGATCAACCAATGTCACGATATCGCCCATAATTGCGTTCAATTCGAAATTCTTGGGCGTATAAACCTTGGCAACGCCCATGGATTTCAGCTGTTCCGCGTCTTCATCGGGAATGATACCGCCGACCACAACCGGAATGTGATCCAGCCCTGCTTTGGTCAGACGGATCATCACGTCCTGCACCAAAGGCAGATGGCTACCGGACAGAATGGACAGGCCGATGACGTGGGCGTCGTCCTGCATTGCCGCCTCGACAATCTCTTCCGGTGTCAGGCGGATGCCCTCGTAACTGATGTCCATGCCGCAATCGCGGGCGCGGAATGCGATTTGTTCGGCTCCGTTGGAATGGCCGTCCAGTCCGGGTTTGCCGACCAGAAATTTCAGCCGACGCCCCAGCTTGTCACTGACGGCATCCACAGCGGCGCGCAAATCTTCCAGCCCTTCGGTCTTGTTCGAAACCGAACCCGAAACGCCGGTTGGGCCACGATAGGTGCCGTAGGCCTTGCGCATCTCTTCGGCCCATTCGCCGGTTGTGACGCCCGCCTTGGCCGCCGCAATCGAAGGTTCCATGACATTGGCCCCGGTCTGCGCGGCATTGCGCAGGTCTGCCAGCGCCCGTGCAACGGTCACGTCGTCACGCTGATCACGCCAGGCGTTCAGGCGTGCGATCTGTTCCTGCTCGACCGCAGGATCGACAACCATGATGCCGCCGTCTTCGGTCTGTAGGGGTGAGGGTTCGCCCTGAGTCCATTTATTCACGCCAACAACAACCGTTTCGTTGCGTTCGATCCGGTTCAGGCGTTCAGCGTTGGAATCCACCAGCCGGGATTTCATGTATTCGATCGACGCCACCGCGCCACCCATCGATTCCAGGTTTGCCAGTTCCGCACGGGCGCCTGTTTTCAGATCCTCGACCTTGGCATCCACCGCCGGGTTGCCTTCGAACAGGTCATCGAATTCCAGCAAATCGGTTTCATAGGCCAGAATTTGTTGCATTCGCATCGACCATTGCTGATCCCATGGGCGCGGCAGGCCAAGTGCCTCGTTCCATGCCGGCAGCTGAACCGCGCGGGCGCGGGCTTTCTTTGACAGGGTTACCGCCAGCATCTCAATCAGAATGCGGTAGACGTTGTTTTCCGGCTGCTGCTCGGTCAGTCCCAGCGAGTTGACCTGAACGCCATAACGGAATCGGCGAAATTTGGAGTCTTCGACACCATAGCGATCTTGCAGGATTTCATCCCAAAGATCGACAAAGGCGCGCATTTTGCACATTTCGGTAACAAATCGGATACCGGCGTTCACAAAGAACGAGATGCGACCGCACAGCGCCGGGAAATCCTCGGCCGGAACACGGGGGTGCAATTCGTCCAGAACTGCGATGGCCGTGGCCAGCGCATAGGCCAGCTCCTGCTCGGGCGTCGCGCCTGCTTCTTGCAGGTGATAGGAACACACGTTCATCGGGTTCCATTTCGGCACATTGGTATAGCAATACTCGGCCACGTCCGCGATCATCTTCAACGATGGCTTTGGCGGGCAGACATAGGTGCCGCGGCTCAGGTATTCCTTGATCAGATCGTTCTGCACCGTGCCCTGCAGTTTCGCCACGTCGGTGCCCTGTTCCTCGGCCACGGCAATATAAAGCGCCAGCAACCAGGGGGCCGTCGCGTTGATCGTCATCGACGTATTCATCTGCTCCAGCGGAATCTGATCAAACAGAACACGCATGTCGCCCAGATGGCCGACCGGAACGCCGACCTTGCCGACCTCGCCCCGCGCCAAAGTGTGGTCGCTGTCATATCCGGTCTGGGTTGGCAGATCGAAAGCCACGGAAAGACCGGTTTGCCCCTTGGCCAGGTTGCTGCGGTACAGCGCGTTTGACGCCTGTGCCGTGGAATGACCGGCATAGGTTCGGATGAGCCAGGGGCGATCTTTCTGCGTCTGCGTCATGGTGCAATCCTCGCAAGTCCAAGGGTAACAAAATTTCGTACCCGGGTTCTAAAGCGCAATTTTTGGGACATGTCAATTCGCTGCGTTGCGGCATCTTCGAGTTTCTGCAGATTGTGAGCAGGCGCGATTGATGGCACTGTGCGGCCATGATGCAGACCGTAGAGCTTCCGATATGGCTATTCGTGCTGATCGTGGCCTTTGCCGCGATCACGTTTGCCTCGCATTTTCTGTTTCCTTCGGTGCGCTGGTTCTTTCGCCGCCGCCTTGAACGCGCGGTTGCCCGGCTGAACAAGCGGCTGCAACGTCCCATCGAGCCTTTCAAGCTGGCCGGGCGTCACGATATGATCCAGCGGTTGATTTATGACCCGCAGGTCAGCAAAGCGGTTCAGCAGCACGCTAAAGAGGCCGGTGTCCCCGAAGCCGTCGCATCGGAACAGGCGCGGCGCTATGCGCGGGAAATCGTGCCGTCATTTTCGGCGTTTGCCTATTTCAGCTTTGCCATTCGTCTGGCCCGGCTGCTGAGCAATGCCTTTTACAATGTCCGGCTCAGTTATGAGGACGAGGCCGCGATCAACAGCATCGACCCCGAGGCGACGGTGGTCTTTGTCATGAACCATCGCAGCAATATGGACTATGTTCTGCTCACCTACCTGGCGGCCAGCAGGTCGGCCCTGTCATATGCGGTGGGCGAATGGGCGCGGGTCTGGCCCCTTAGCCGTCTGATCCGGGCGATGGGGGCTTATTTCATTCGGCGTAAATCGGGCAGTGATCTGTATCGTCAGGTTCTGGCAAGCTATGTTCGCCACGCGACCGAGGCCGGAGTGACGCAGGCGATGTTCCCGGAAGGCGGGCTGAGTCTGACCGGCAAGCTGGGCCGCCCCAAGCTGGGTCTGCTGAAATACATCATTGACGGCGCGGAACCCGACGGGCGCGATGTAGTCTTTGTGCCCGTTGCCCTGAACTATGATCGGGTGTTGGAAGACACCATCCTGACTGCCGCCGCGCAGGACACGGAAAGACGGTTTCGCGCACGGATCGGCGTGGTGACCCGCTGGACGTTGAAACAGGTGTGGCGTCGGCTGATTGGTCGGTACAAGCGGTTTGGTTTGGCCTCTGTTCGATATGGGACGCCGATTTCGCTGAACAGCTTTCGGCAGGAAAACGAACGGGACCTGACCACCGATCTGGCCCGCGAGCTGATGCAGCGCATTGGTCGGGTGCTGCCTTTTGTGCCGTTGCCAGCGGCCTGCCGCATACTGGAGCAGCAAGGTGCCATTGCCGAAGATCAGTTAAAGACCCAGCTATTGACCCTGGCGCGCGCGGAACTTGCGGCAGATGCCGAGCAGGACATTCAGGATGGAATCGACCAGCTTGTCGATCGGCATCTGGTGGTTCGCGAGAACGGGAATGCTACGGCCATCCGGTGAACGATCCGATCTGTTGGCGTATTACGCGGCCTCGATGTCGTCGGTCGTACAACCCCTTGATGCCGCAAGTGCAAAGGATATTTCTGCATCTGCGGGGTCATAAAATTACAAAATCAACACCAAAAACGGTTGCAATATTGCTCAACCGTTAATATTCCATCCTGTGAAAGCCGCGATTCTGCGTCGCGGCAAACGCAGTTATGAAGAGGAGGCCAGCATGGCTTTGGACACCGAAAGCGGTATCGCATCGTACGAGGCACCGGAAAAAGACCTCTATGAAATGGGTGAAATCCCCCCGATGGGATTTGTGCCCAAGCAGATGTATGCATGGGCCATCCGCAAGGAACGCCACGGTGAGCCGGACACCGCCATGCAATTGGAAGTCGTCGACGTTCCGAAACTGGACAGCCACGAGGTGCTGGTTCTGGTGATGGCGGCCGGCGTCAACTACAACGGTGTCTGGGCATCGCTGGGCAAGCCGATCAGCCCGTTTGACGGTCACGGCCAGCCCTTCCACATTGCCGGATCGGATGCGTCGGGCATCGTCTGGGCCGTTGGTGACAAGGTCAAGCGCTGGAAAGTTGGCGACGAGGTCGTGATCCACTGCAACCAGGATGACGGCGATGACGAACATTGCAACGGCGGCGACCCGATGTTCTCGGATTCGCAGCGTATCTGGGGCTATGAGACCCCCGATGGCTCGTTCGCGCAGTTCACCAACGTACAGGCCCAGCAGTTGATGCCGCGCCCCAAGCACCTGACCTGGGAAGAAAGCGCCTGTTATACGCTGACGCTGGCCACCGCTTATCGGATGCTGTTCGGGCACGAGCCGCATGATCTGAAACCCGGCCAGAACGTACTGGTCTGGGGTGCGTCGGGTGGTCTGGGGTCTTATGCGATCCAGCTGATCAATACCGCAGGCGCCAACGCGATCGGCGTGATCTCGGACGAAAGCAAGCGCGATTTTGTCATGGATCTGGGCGCCAAGGGCGTCATCAACCGCAAGGACTTTAACTGCTGGGGTCAGCTGCCCACTGTGAACACGCCGGAATATGCCGACTGGTTCAAAGAGGCCCGCAAATTCGGCAAGGCGATCTGGGACATCACCGCCAAGGGCGTGAATGTCGATATGGTATTCGAACACCCGGGCGAAAGCACATTCCCGGTTTCGACCTTCGTGGTTAAAAAGGGCGGCATGGTCGTGATTTGCGCCGGTACCACCGGTTACAACCTGACCCTGGATGTGCGCTATATGTGGATGCACCAGAAGCGTCTGCAGGGCTCGCACTTTGCGCATCTGAAACAGGCTTCTGCCGCGAACCAGTTGATGGTCGAGCGTCGTCTGGACCCCTGCATGTCCGAAGTGTTTGCGTGGAATGACCTGCGCGAGGCGCATATGAAGATGATGCGCAACGAACACAAGCCGGGCAACATGTCCGTTCTGGTTCAGGCGCCCAGCACCGGTATGCGCACGCTTGAGGAAGTTCTCGCCGCACGCGACTGATATCGGAAAGATTAACCAATGGCACCCGTAAGGCGCAACGCGCTTTGCGGGTGTTTTTTGTTTTCAAAGGCTTGCGCTAGCAACCACCGCTATTTCTGGGGGGTAGAAAGCAGTGAGTAGGCCGAAATAACGGCTACATGCTATGGTTGTGTTAACCCTTCGTTAACTATTTCGGGGACACCCTCAATGGCGAAAAATGAGTGGATACTGGACGTTCTGTCGGATCTCAACGCCTTTGCGGTGGCGAACGGGATGAGCGCGCTTGCCGAGCAGCTGGATGATTGAACCGCCCCGGGTTTACCGGAGACTTTTTTGCTCAAGACTCAGGCGACTTTATCAAGGGTGTTCAGGTTTGCATAGAATGCGTCCTCCAGTTCTTGTGGCGGCCGGTGCCCGATCGCGCCGTGCAGCCGCTTGTTGTTGTACCAGCTGACCCAGTCCAGGGTTTCCCACTCAACCTGGCCAACCGTTTTCCATGTGCCGAAGAACTCAATGACTTCGGTCTTGAACAGGCCGATGATGCTTTCTGCCAGGGCGTTGTCATAGCTGTCTCCGACGCTGCCGACCGATGCGTCGATCCCGGCCTGGGCCAACCGCTCTGTGTACCGAACCGCCAGGTATTGCGACCCCCTGTCCGAATGGTGAATGAGCCCGTCTGCCTGTGATGGTATTCGTTGGCAGATCGCCTGGTTCAGCGCGTCCAGCACGAAGCTGGTGGTCATGGACGTGGACACGCGCCAGCCCACGATCTTGCGCGCAAAGACATCAATGACAAAGGCCACGTAGACCATCCCGGCCCAGGTCGACACATAGGTGAAGTCGGAGACCCAGAGCTGGTTTGGTGCGGTGGCCGTGAACGCGCGATTGACCTTGTCTTCCGGGCAGGCCTGTGCAGGGTCCGGGATCGTGGTCTTCTTCTTGCCGCGTGTAACACCCTGCAACCCCATGACTTTCATCAGGCGTTCCACCGTGCAGCGTGCGATGTCATAGCCTTCCCGGCGCAGTTGATGCCATACCTTGCGCGCGCCATAGCGTCCCCGGCTGGCATCAAAGACGCGCTGGATTTCCCGCGCATCCTTATCGTCCTTCCTGGCCCGATCCGAGGCTTTGTCCGGGCTGCGCCGGATAGACAGACGCGCATAATAGGACGATGGCGCGATCGGCAGCACCCTGCAGATCGACCCGACACCGAACTCGTCCCGATGATTATCGATGAATGCGATCATTTCCGGAATGGGCGGTCGAGCTGCGCCTGAGCGAAATACGCAGCTCGCCTTCTTCAGGATCTCATTGGCCGTGCGCAGTTCCTTGACCTCACGTTCCAAGGACTTTCAGACGTGCCTTCTGCTCGCTGGTCAGCCCATCGCGTTCGCCGGCATCGCGCTCCGCCTGCTGGCACCAGACTCTGAGACTGTCCGGCGAGCAGCCGAGCTTTGGCGCGATCGCGTGGTAGGCCGCGTTGTCACTGGCGTAATCCGCGCGATGATCTTTATAAAGCCGAACGCCGCGGGCGCGAAACTCAGCCGTGTACTTCGGGGGTGATTTTTTCTTCTCCATAGGGTTCATCCTTTGAGAGTTTTACTCTCCGGTAAACCCGGGGCGGTTCAATCTGCCAACGAATGACCATCACAGGCTTGACGAGGCGGATTCACCATTCGGACTGGGGGTCGCAATACCTGGCGGTCGGATACTCAGAGCGCTGGCGGCCTGGCCTGGATCTCGACGATCTGTCATGTGCAGCTTTGCGCAGCTATGACAACGCCCTGGCAGAAAGCGGATCATCCCGATGTTCAAGACCGAAGTCCATTGAGTTCTTCGGCAACCATGGAAAACGGTCCAGGTGAGTGGGAAACCCTGGACTGGGTCCGAGCTGGTAGCCACAGCATGCGGCTGCACGGCGCGAAACGGCCAAGGCTTCCACATCCTGTTGGACGCAATCTATGCAGGCCTGCACCCTTGACAAAGTCGCCTGTTTCTTGAGCAAAAAAGTCTCTGCATCAACCCGGGGCGGATCAAGGAGGTCTGGCCTGCAGAGCGGCTGATTGGCGGCCCTGTTTGAGCTGGAGTGAGCGAACGGGCGCCAGCGAATGCGGATACAGCGTACGATCGCGGCCGCCAAGCTGCCCCGAGGATTTGCAAGACCCTCAGCACAGCTTGAAGAGCTTCTCAGTGGCTGTCGGATTGCGCGACCGTCTGAGCAACTGGACCACATTATCAACGCGCTGGCCGGAGGGCCGGTGACCAATACGGGTTCACCAGCCGGTCACGATGCTGGGCCGAACGGCCCTCCGGGTGCCGGAAATTATCGCATTTGGATCGATCAGGTTATTCTGGCTATGAGTTGATCCAGCGGGGCCACCGCGTCGATTGGAAACAGCTGGACATGGTCGGCAAATCTGCCCGCAGCGCTTTTTGCAGGACGCCCGCGACAGGGGTGGGAAATCCTATTCGCCTCTGCGCAGGACATCCAAAAGCTCGACAAATTCGACCTGCTCATACGATCGATGACATCTCCTGCGGTGCAGAAAGAATGGCAGGCCGAAACATCGCGTGCCTATCCGCGAACTGATCGCCGCGCGCTACGAACGAAAATCGTAACTACCCAGCTACCCCTCTGACTGAATTCAATATGACATTCTTTGCGGACGAGGTGGTCGAGCGCTGCATCGGCAAGAATCAACCAAAATCATCGTGGGATCGTCCTGAAATGTCGGAAAGGCGCATTGCCGAATTTCAGAAGTTTGGGGTAACAGATTGCATAGAAACCTGAGATGACAATTTGGGGGTCAGCGATCAATGAGCTATTATGCCAGTGATGTGGACGGCGGTTACTTTACTTTCGATGAGCGGCTGTCAGCCCTTTCCGAACTGATCTCGATGATCGACCGACCGGGCGACTATTGTGTGTATGGGCGGTTTCCTACCCCAATGCCTCGCATCTGGAACCACACGACAGGCCTCCTCGCATTCCCTCTCCAACCGGCACAATTACAGGACTTGATCACACTTGGTGAACGCGCACCATATGGACGCGGCGCAGAAACAATTTTGGACAGGTCCGTTCGTGACTGTTGGCAGGTTTCGCCAGATCAAATCAGCGTAGGAGGAGAAACCTGGGGCGAAACATTCAATCGCATCCTCAACCGTGCGGCCGAAGGCCTCGGCTACCCGCCGGAAGCTGTCGACGCGGAACTTTACAAAATCCTCGTTTACGAGGAAGGCGGTTTTTTTGCGCCGCACCGTGATACCGAGAAGGTTACCGGCATGGTGGCGACCTTGGTCGTTTCACTACCGGTTGCAGGGAAAGGGGGCGAACTGATCATCCGCCATCGCGGTCGAGAGACGATTGTCGAAATGTGTAGCAACGATCCTTCCGAACTGGTTTTTGCGGCCTTTTATGCTGATTGCGAACATGAAATTAGGCCTGTGACAGAAGGTCATCGCGCCTGTCTGGTTTACAATTTGGTTCTCACTCCGGGTCAAAATGTGGCCACCTCGGCACCGAACTATGCAGATCTTATGGGTCAGATTGCGAAGGAGATCAAAAACTGCTTCGCAACGTCGGACGCGCCTGAAAAACTTGTCTGGCTTCTCGAGCATGATTACAGCATCGCAGGCCTGTCGTTTGAAACCCTAAAAAACACGGATGCAACGGTTGGGCGTGCTTTGATTGCAGCTGCGGCACAGGCTGACTGTTCCCTCCACGCGGCCATCGTGCATGTTGATGAATATGCCGCCGCTGCCTACCTTGGGCGGGACTATGTCTGGGAAATCGAAGACATCGGCGCGGACGAATACGAACTCTATGATATCATTGAGCGGAGATGTGAGCTTGATGATTGGGTGCATCCCGATTTGGGCGCGAGCGCTTATGGCCAACTGGCGTTGGCGCAAAACGAATTGATGCCACCAGAACGGATCACAAATTGGGAACCTGACGTGAATCGCTTGACGGAGGCGAGCGGCAATGAGGGGGCCACAGTTGAGCGACACTATCGAAGCGCGGCCTTTGTTCTTTGGCCTGCTAAAGAAGGCCCTCGTGTTCTTGCCCAAGCCGGTGCCAAGGCGCTTTCCGTCCTTTTTGTACAGTCTGAGCAACGCGCTGCGACCTCTGACGGGAATGATTTGTCGCTTGACACCATTGCGGCTGAAATTGCTGAAGCTTGGCCAGCGCCCCAAGTCTTGCATTACTCGGACCGGGATGAGTGGCAAGAGAGCGGCGCAGTAATGCTGTCACGGCTTTGTCGTATCGGAAGTCGGAAAGCAACGGAATTATTTCTCGATCGGGTTGTGATACCGTATTACGGACCGGGTCTCAAAGCCGCACTGATTGAAGCAACATCGGAATTGGCTGAAAAAGACATGCTGAAGCGGCTTCTTGGCCTTGTTAGCGCACAATGCACAGAGCAGCCAGAAGCTGTCATAAATCTGGTCATGGGCCTGAGTGAGGCAAGTGATCAGGGGCAGAAAGTCATGACGCGGAATGCACTGAAAGATCTTATCAAGCACCTTTGTTCGGAGATACCGGTCGCGCTCAACGTACACCGGCCAAAAAACGCAGAGCCATTTTGGTACGGGTCGCGTCGACAGTCTGCCACGCCTTTGCCTGAACGCACGCTCCGGGAAATTTTTCAGTTGGCCTGGAGTTTTGATTTGGAAAGCAGCCTTGCTGGGGTGGTTGGCAATCTTGTCAACGCGCCCGACATCGTGCCGCCTGATCGCACCTTGCCACCCGTTCTGGCAAAATTGGGCACGTCGTTTCACGCGCAGGCATCAGAAAGTGAGGCATTCGCGCGGTTTTGGCGGCACTCGGCCAACGTCCTGCTGGCTCGCAGTCGTACCACACCTCCTGAACCGACCGATTGGGTCGTTAGCTCAAATGACTTGGGGTGCGGGTGCGAATACTGTGCCGAACTTGTTCGATTTTGTGCAGATCCGGTTACAACCACACATCGAATTCCAGTGAGAAGGGAGTTGCGGTCGCATCTGCGGTCCGTGATCGAAAGAGCGGGTGCGGATTTGAGTTGTGAAACTGAACGCAAGGGTAGTCCTTATACGCTCATCTGCACCAAGACCCGCGATAGCTACACCAGACGAAGACAGCAATATGCGAACGACATCTCTGCAATCAAGCGCTTACTTGAAGTGGCAGACGCTGTGCCAGAGGCCACTAGCATTGCAGCCAGCCTCCGCGCGGCGGTCAACTGTAGTCAGAGTAACTCTCCAACTACAACGACCTGACAAGCCCGGAATTGGTCAGCATGGTTTGAGGTTCAGGATGAGTTGATCGGGGAGAGTTCTCAAGGTTTCGAGTATGCTCCACCCCTGCTTGCGCGCCGTCTCAATGACGGTTCGAAGCGTGCAGAAGTTTTCTGCGCCGACGTGAGTTCGGAAGCATCCCGACACTTTTTGACGGACCTTGGTCATGCGAAGGTCCCTTTCGGCTTCATTGTTTGTAAACGGCACACTCAGGTCGTTGAGGAAGAGCAGAACCTCTTCTTTGCGGGTTTGCATCCGCAGCGCGAGATTATGTCCGATCCTGCGCTTTGGTTTGCCTCGCCGCGTTTTGCCGACCTTGTCCGGGACCAGCGGGGGAAGCGCCTCGTGCATCCGGATGGCCGTCTGGCAACATGCGTCATATCGGCGTTCGATGGCAGCAATCCGGGCGGGCACCACCGCGCGGGAATTCCGGTCTCGCGCCCTGTCTGCGGCTGTTTTGGCGTCCAGCAGAATGGAGCGCATCTCCGTGGCCCATGGCTCTTTCTCAATGTCGATCAAAGCCTGCAATTCCCGAAGGTGATGGGCGTTGCATAAGGCGTGACGCACTCCGGGGATCTTTCTGTAGGACGCCCAGTTGTCGTGAACGACACTTCCGGTCACCTCCTGCGTCACATCGCCTCTGCTACGGCCAATCCGGAAATGGCTCAAGTCTGGTGAGCACAGGATGTGGAGCCACCGGGTCTTGCCGTTGATGCGCAGGCCGGTCTCATCCATGTGCTTCACCGCAACGTCTGGGCCGCACAACAACGCTTGAATCCTGTTGACAACGGGCCGCATTACAGCCGCGGTTCTGGCGACGAGCGACGCCAGCGTTGCTGCGGAAATGTCGACCCCGTGAAGGTCGGAAAATATCTGCGCCAGGCGGTTGTCAGGGATGCAGTGCCGGGTTTGAAGATAGCTCGCCATGGCGGCAAGGTTGTCGCCATACTGCACCGGGGCGTTCACCCCTGCGGGAAACGTGGCCTGCACCCGGGTGCCACAGGCCGGGCAGACGCAGACACGCGCCCTGTGCTCAGTGACAATAAGCGGCGGTGGGGGTGGCAGGTCAAAGACCTGTCGCCTCACATACCGGTCGCAAACAACGCCAGACAGCCTGTGCTTACAGTCCGGACAGATGTGTGGGTAGTGATCGATGATCTGCTCCGGCGTCGAGGTCTGGCGCAGCGTCTTGCCGGGATGGCCGGGCTGACCTCCGGACTTGCGCCCGCAGGACCCGCGCAAACTTCTGGTTCGCTTCTTGCGCGCAGGCTTCGACAGCCCATCGCTTGAGGGAGGCTTGCCGCTGTTTGAGCTGTTAAGCCCAAGGCGGCGCTCCAGGTCCTCTACGCGCTGTGCGAGGGTTTTGTTGGCCTTCTCCAGCTCTACGTTTTGCTTGAAAAGTTGGGCGTTTTGTTCGGTGATATCCGCGATCTGCTCTTCAAGCCTCTCGATCTTGGTGCGCAAGGCCGCGTTCTGCTCCGCCAGAACAATGACCAGATCAATCAGATTTGACTTTGAGAAGGTCGCAAGCCGGCTGCGGGTCAGGTGAGCAGTATCCATACGCCTATCGAGTCACAGAAACGCTAACCAAGAAACAAAAATAACCCGCATGGCCCGATTCAAATCGTCGCAGTCAGACCACCTGGGCAGTTACAAAGATTGTTGAAAAGGCCGGGAAGGTCACGTCCGGGCGCGTTGACGGTCTGCATGTTCTGGCGATTCAAGACACAACGAGCTTTCGTGATGATGGGTCGGGAAACTGCATTGTCGGCCATGCTACGATCGCGGTGGAGGCCGAACAGGGCACGTTGCTCGGAGCGGTTGACATGCAACTCATTGAACGCTCTGGCGGCCGCAAGAAGCCGCCCAAAAATCGACCTCTTCGTGAAAAAGAGAGCTATCGCTGGCTTGAAAGCATGCAAACTAGTGCCGCCGTTCTGAACGCGGCTGCGAATGTCACGGTTATAGCCGACCGTGAAGGGGACATCTTCGAGATGTTTGCATGCCGCCCAAAAGGCGTGGACGTCCTGGTCCGAGCGTCCCATGATCGCAATCTTTCCGATGATACAGGCAAGCTCTTTTTCAGCCTTGAGGGCACGCCGCAGCAAGAACATACGGTCGAGTTGCCCGCGCGACCCGGGCAGAAGAAGCGCACGGCCCGGATTGGCGTTCGTTTCGCTTGCGTTACCCTGCCGCACCCCAAAAACAGACCGATTGAACAAGGCGTTCCCGCCAGCACGTCCGTCTACATCGTTGAGGCGCGAGAAATCGACCCGCCAGTAGGTGTGCAGCCTGCACGTTGGCGCCTGCTGACCAGCCATCGGGTCGAAACATTCGAACAGGCACGATGGATCACTCAACTCTACCGTCGGCGCTGGGTCATTGAGCAGGTTTTCCGGACCATTAAGACCAAAGGTTTCGACATCGAAAACGTGTCTATGGAGCCCGCACCCTTCAAAACTCTTTGCGCAATGACGCTTATCGCGGGGATATCCTGCATGCAGCTCGTGCAGGACCGGGATGGCGCAGGCAAACGCCCGCTGGAGGATGTATTCGAGGCGCAGGATCAACCGGTCCTTGAGGCCGTATCCGCTTCGCTTGAAGGTAAGACCGAAAAGCAGAAAAACCCGCATCCAAAGGGGTCGCTCGCCTTTGCAGCCTGGGTGTGCGCCCGTCTCGGTGGCTGGACCGGATATTATGGGAAACCGGGCCCCGTGGTTATGTTGCGCGGTCTCTATCAATTTAGGTCAATCCAACTCGGATATGGGATCGCTGGAAATGTGTGAATCGAGTAGGGTTCACAGGGGGTTGTTCATTCCTGCGTCAGACTCCATCCTGCAGCTAACGCCCGGATCGGAAAAAGGGATGCAATTCATGACGCTATCGCAACAGATACTTTGGGGCAGCCTGTATCTGGGGGTCTGTGTCCTGATCGAGATTTTGTTGCTGACATGGTGCGTCCTGGTCATCCGCAAACTGGTCACCAAATGGCAAGGCAAGAGCCCGGTGCTTGCCACCGCTGGTCCGATCAGCGTGGCGCTGTTGTTCATAATCTTGACCCATACGGTTCAGGTCTGGATCTGGGCCGTCGTCTGGGTGCTGGGCGACGTCTTGCCGGACTGGAACACGGCGCTGTATTTCTCGTTGGTGACGTTCACGACGCTGGGTTACGGCGACATCGTACTGGGTGAGGGGCTGCGCATATTCGGCGCGTTTGCGTCCGTTACCGGCCTGCTGGCCTTTGGTTTGTCCACCGCGTTTCTGGTCGCGCTGATGACCCGCGTGTTTCAGGACCGCTTTCTGAACTAGAGGATGGGTGCAAACAGCCGGGCAATCGGTGCGCCATAGCGGATATGCGCTGGCTGCTGCGGCAGGTAACGCGTCAGTTCGTAGCTAGAGGCGAAATCGTTCTGCAGCATCTCGGCAACCGCTTCGGCGGCGCGTGTGTCAAAAAACAGGGCCATCGCCTCAAAATTCAGCCGGAACGAGCGGTTGTCCAGATTTGTTGTTCCCACAGCCGCCAGCGCGTCATCAACAACAAACGCCTTTTGGTGCAGAAACCCGTCCGTATAGCGTAGGATTTTGGCTCCGCATTCGCGGATTTCGTCGAAATAGGCAAAAGCGGCAAGCCAGGGCAGCCGGTGGTCAATCACCTCGGGCACCAGAATGCGCACATCGACGCCCCGCAGGGCGGCGTTCTGCAGAGCGGTCATGATGTCCATATCCGGCACGAAGTAAGGCGAGGCGATCCACACGCGTTCTTTGGCGCCCGCGATGGCAGAAAAAAACATCATCGCCCCGGTTTCAGTATCGTCGCCGGGGCCGGTTGCCACCAGCAGGGCGTTCATGTCCTGATCGGATTCGCTGCCGGCCCAATCCAGTTCGTCAATCAGGTCTTCGTCGCGGGCCCAGTGCCAGTCTTCGACGAAGATCAACTGCAACTGCCGGACAATGTGGCCAGTCATTTTCAGATGCGTGTCGCGCCAATGTCCGAACCGCGCGCTTTGCCCCAGATATTCGACCCCGACATTGTGTCCACCAATAAATCCGGTCTCACCATCGACGATCACCGTCTTGCGGTGGTTGCGATAGTTCATCTGAAACCGGAATTTCGGGCCACGCTGCTGTTTTGGGTCGGCCACATCGATGCCTGCCTCGCGCATCGCCTCAAGGTACGAGGATGGCAGACCATAACTGCCAACAGCATCCGTCATAAAGCGCACATGCACGCCCCGTTCCGCAGCAGCGATCAATTTCCCTTGCAATTGCTGCCCCAATGCGTCGTCGCGCACGATATAGAACTGGATCAGAATGTAAGATTGGGCGGCGTCGATAGCCTGAAAGATCGCATCAAAGGTCGCCTGACCATCTATCAAAAGTTCCGCCCCATTGCCGCGCGAAACAGGCAGATGCGCCAGCGACTCGAACGGGCGGGGATTGATCCGCATCTTGTCGGCGTCTGGCTGCGAAAAATCGGCAAAGGTCTTGATCCCCTCGACCACGCGTTCGCTTTCCTTCCGCGCGATGCGATAGCCACGAAACCGGTGATGCCCCAGAAACAGGTACAATGGCACGCCAAGCACGGGAGCGGTGATCAGAAATACCACCCAGCCCACGGCACCTTGCGGTGTGCGCGCCGTCTGCGCCGCACGCACTGCAAAGACAAATGCGGTGCAATACAAGCCAAACAGAAACAGGGAAACAAGCAAGGCCCACATCAGAAATTCACAGTCCGGGTCGTTCAGTTCGCCCCAGTGTAGACGCGCGACCAGTCATTCGCCATATCAACAATGACCCAGCCCATGTCCGGACCCTTGTCCAGCCCGTCGACCAGCTTTCCGATCGGGCTTTCTCGGTCATAGGCCCATTCGCGGTCCCCATCCGTGTGATGTACCAGAACCCCCAGACGTGGGCCGTCGCCTGCTGTCGTCCACTCCATCATTGCAAAATCACCGTCCGAGTTTCCCCCGGCCAATATCGGCCTGCGACCGATGGTGCGTTCGATGTTGATCGGCTTGCCCTCTTTGTCATCGACAAAGGCGATACCGGGGGCCTTGGTGATGACGGGTGTGCCTTCTGCCGTGTCATAGGTGGTTTCGCCATAGGTCCCGAGAACCTGCTCGGGGAGGATGCCATAGGCCTGTTCCGCGAAGACGCGCATGAAATGCAGGCCACCGCCCGAGACGATATAGGTTTTGAACCCTTCGTCGCGCAGATAGCGCAGCAGCTCGACCATCGGCTGATAGGTCATCTGATCATAGCGCAGGCCGGTGTCAGCATGCCGCGAGGTGTCCAGCCAATTGGCAACCTCGGCCTGGAATTCATCGACGCTGACCCCGGAATGCGAGGCGTTCACAACCTCGATCAATGCCTCGTGTCCGCCTTGCAGAACGGTCGTCAAATCACCCTCAGCCGCGGCTTGTAATGCCGGAGAGGACAGGATCGACGGGTCCTGTTCTGCCAGCACAGCCAGTCGGTCCATGGCAAAGATGAACTGGAAATAGACCGGCTGTTCGGCCCATAGGGTCCCGTCATTGTCAAACACGGCGATCCGTTCCGCCGGTGTTACGTATTCCGGGCTGTCGGGGTCGGTCACCGCTGCGACAAAATCAATGATCTGTTCTTTGGTTTCAGTGGCGTTCCAACTGGGCAACGGGTCTGCAAAAGACATCAGCGGAACGCAGGAAATCAGGGCACTTAGAACATAATGTCGCATAAAATTCTCATGTGTTTTCAAGATGAAAAGGGCCGCCTTTCATGTGGCGGCCCAATGCTGTGTCACTTCCGACCTAGTTGTTTGTCGGCGTGGCGAGTTTTTCCATCACCTGATCCAGATTAAAGCTTGCAGCTTTCTGGCGCGGCGGGAATTCCTGGAACGTTGTCAGGAAGTTACCCACATATTCCTGCGCCGGAACCAGGAAATAGGCCCGGTCCAACAACCAGTCATAATAGGTGTTCGACGTCCGGTACGCACGCTCATAGGGATCGCGGCGCAGGTTGACGATCAGCGGGATCCGCAGCTCGGTCCACGGTTCGATCCACGCGCGCAGGGTGGCCCATGCTTTTTGCTCAAGGAAGATCAGTTTCCAGTCGTCGAACCGCAGGGCGGTCAGATCACCGTCATCCGAAAAGTAGAAGATCTCTTTCCGTGGGCTTTCGGTGGCTTCACCGGTCAGCAGGGGCAGGATATTGTAGCCATCCAGATGCACCTTGTAGTCACGGCCCATTCCGGGTGAATTGTAGCCGTCCTTCAGCTTTTGCTTGATCTCGGCATCGCCAGCAACGGCCAGGTAGGTCGGCAGCCAATCCATGTGATGCACGATCTCGTTGGTGACAGAGCCCGCTTCGATCTGACCGGGCCAGCGTACCATCGACGGGACGCGCCATCCGCCTTCCCAGTTGGTGTTCTTTTCACCCCAGAACGGTGTCGAGGCCGCATCCGGCCATGTGTTCATGTGCGGGCCGTTGTCGGTGGAATAGTGCACGATGGTGTTGTCGGCGATACCAAGCTCGTCCAGCAGGTCCAGCAGTTGGCCGACATGCATGTCATGTTCGATCATGCCTGCGGTATATTCATCCGCTACGCCACCGGTGATTTCATTTGCCTGCGCGCGCATCTCGTCTTTGACATGGGTGCGGAAATGCATACGGGTGCCGTTCCACCATACATAAAAGGGCTGACCCTGTTCATGCGCCCGTTTGATAAAATCAATTGCAGCGGTCACGGTTTCGTCGTCCACTGTTTCCATGCGTTTTTTGCTCAGCGGTCCGGTATCCTCGATCGTGCCGTCCGCCTTGGACTTGATCACGCCGCGCGGGCCATAAGCCTCGCGGAATGTGCGCCCGTCGGCCAGAACCGCGTCACCGGGATAATCTTCGTTTTCCGGCTCTTCCTCGGCATTAAGGTGGTAAAGATTGCCAAAAAACTCGTCAAAACCATGGTTTGTCGGCAGATGCTCATCCTTATCACCCAGATGGTTCTTGCCGAACTGACCGGTCATATATCCGTGGTCCTTCAGCAAACCGGCAATGGTTGGGTCCTCGGTCTGCATGCCAAGGTCAGCCCCTGGCAGGCCAACTTTGGACAGGCCCGTGCGGAAAACCGATTGCCCCATGATGTAAGATGAGCGACCGGCAGTGCAGGATTGTTCACCATAATAATCCGTAAAGATCATACCCTCTTTGGCGACCCGGTCGATATTGGGGGTCTGATACCCCATCAGGCCCATCGTATAGGCCGAGATGTTGGACTGACCGATGTCATCACCCCAAATCACCAGGATGTTGGGCTTTTGGTCCTGCGCTCAGGCAGGAAGCGCCAGCGCGACAGTAACAGAGGCCACAGCAAAACGGCGTAGGCTGCGGCGCCAACTATCTACAATTGAAAGAGGTGGTGACATGATATGCTCCTGTACTGTCCGGATCTTAATGACCCGTTCATTGAAAAAAGCTCTATTCGCACATCGTATTGATGTGTTATATTTTGTCTGAAATACAGGAGGATGCGCATTATGGACCGGAAAGCCTTTCTTGCCTGATTGTCGGAGGTCGACACGTTGAGCGAGGCGCAGAAAGTAGAGGTCGGTGAGGTTCTGGCCGGTCGCCCAGCGGGTGAAGCCTCGGTTGCGGCAGTTGAGCTGGGTGTTGGAGAAGACCGGACCTGCCCGCATTGCGGCGCACACGGTGCAGTGGCCAATGGCAAGTCGCGGGGAATGCAACGCTATCTTTGCCGATCCTGCAATCGAACCTTTGGAGCGGTGACGGGTACACCACTGAGCGGCCTGCACCGCAAGGATCTTTGGCTGACGTTCAGCGAATGCCTCGCCAATGGCGATACGGTGGCAGTTTCGGCAAAGCGCTGTGGCATAGCCGGGAGCACCGCCTTTCGCTGGCGACACCGCTTCCTTGCCGGGATCAAATCCACCGCCGAAAAACTGAAGGGCATTGTCGAGGCCGACGAAACCTATTTTCTTGAAAGCCGCAAAGGGGATCGTGTTTGGACACGGGCCACGGAAGGCAAATCCTCTGCAAAAAAGCCGGACCGAAAGGCCCGAAAGCGCGGGGGCAAGGCAACAAAGCGGGGCCTGTCCGATGAGCAGGTGCCGGTTCTGGTCGCGACAGATCGCTCCGGCACGACCGTTAGTGCCGTCCTGCCTGCGGTCAATGCTGCCGCTCTGCGGGAGGTTCTCGCGCCGGTCATGGACAAGGATGCACTGCTGGTGACCGATGGGGGCACCAGCTATCCGCCGTGTGCTGCCGCCCTGTGTGTCAGCCACGAAGCGCTCAACCAGTCTTCCGGTGAACGCGTTCGCGGCGAACTCCATATCCAAAACGTCAACAACCGTCACTCCCGCCTCAAGGGGTTTATTGGTAACCGCCGGGGGATCGCCACAAAATATCTTGCCAGCTATCTGCGCTGGTTCCATCTCATAGTCCTGCAGAAGAACCCAACCCCGAGGCACTGCCTCGCCAGCGCCCTCGCTGGAATGAGCATCAATACGATGTACGAATAGAGCTTTGAAAAATCACTGATGGCGGTCCATTTCGAATTGTGGTCCGCCAACAAGTTCTTGATTCCCAGAGATAAAAAATGAAATAGATCGGGAATCGAATGGCTGTACTTTAGGCCATGATAATGACCCGAAACCTATCATATGATGAGATTGAAGGATACTAATGTTTGATAATCAAAATGATAGAAAGCAATTGTTAGGAACAGGGTGGTTTGGCGCACGCGGTGCGCGTTTTCAAAAAGATCTGTTGGAATGCGCGATCAAAAAGACCTTTGAGACAGACGAAACCCTGTACCACTGCGGCGATTCAGCGAATGGCATTTATGCGGTTCTGGATGGAGCCGTTCAGATTACGGCGCCTGCGGATGACGGTCAGGATTTTGTAATCCACCGTCAGGGTGGCGGATTCTGGATTGGCGATCTTGCCCTGTTTGCGGATGCCCAAAGACTGGTCAGTGTGATGGCCACACAAAAGACGCGAGCGTTTTTTTTCCAAGCACCCGGATGGACAGGTTGGTGCGCGACACGCCCGAATATGTCCGGGACTTTTATGCTCTGTCGCATGAAAACATGCAAACAGCCCTGCGTATCATGGCCAATCTTGCGGTCACCGGAACGGAAAAAAGACTGGTGCTACGTCTGCTTCATCTGGATGAGGGGACATCCAAGTCGGACGGTTGGATCACCGTTTCACAGGATGAACTGGCCGCGATGGTGGCCGTGTCGCAGCCGACGCTGCATCGCAACCTGCACCGTCTGGCGGATTTGGGTCTGATCGAGTTGGGGTACGGTCGGGTTCGTCTGAAAAACAGGCGTAAACTGATCGCCAGCTGCCAAAGCTGATCTTAGGGATTGAGTGGCGGCAACGAATCCGGGTGACGATTCCGGGTCCGACCCAGAGACCGAAGTTCCGACAAAGCGGCGCTCCAATCCTCGGGGCCTTGGGTTTGCCGCGCAGAATAACGTGCGGCACCAATCCGGGCCAGGTGGCGTTCAAGACCGGCGGCACCGATTGGGTCACAACGCGATTTCCACATCTCTAGCGCTGAATATGCTGCGGAAAGATCATGTGCTTGCAGGGCGTGCCTTAACTCTTTCAACGCGTAAGCAGGGGATATTTGGTATCGGACGCGCCGTGCCGCCAGCCATGATCTCAGGCGGGGACGCAAGTATCGCAGTTTTGCCCAAACGACCAATGCCAGACAGATTAACCACAGGGCGGCGGCCCTTATCGTTTCGGCATCAGGGGGTTTCCATTTGGGTGCGGCAAGTGTCAGATTCACTGGTTCAATGTCGATGGTTTCCACCTTGCCGGATTCCAGATTGTACCACTGGACCGAAATGGGGGGCAGTTGGGTCTGGCCGCCCTCCTGCGCAAGATAAACGACCTCGTCGACCCGTTGACCGGACAAAACTCCCCGATCCTCAGATTCCGTAAAGCGAGGTTCTTTTGGATAGGCCCGCAGCAAAGGGTCTTGCAATTCAGGGATCAGCGTCGGAACCAAAAGAGGCGTTGTGCCGGAAATGCTGGCCGTCAGACGCCGGGTGATGGAATCGCCTGATTGCATTTCGGCCGCACCGTCGATCTGTTGTTCCAGTTCAAATCCGGTGGCAAGGATCAGCGGATTCAGATCGCGTGCGCCTTCGGGCACGACAGCGGTCAGGTTTAAGGCGGGCAGGGGAACTGTGACCTGTATCGGTTCATCTGTCTCGGGATCGGCAAATGTCACGGTGACGTCCTGAGCGCCCAGTTCGATCACTCCTGTCTGTAGCGGATACAGACGATAACTGCGTTGCACACCAGACCAGGTCTCGCCGTCGACCGTTTCGCTGATCGGACCCGAGGCACGCTCGGGCAGGCGCACCAGCAGGTTTTCCTGTTCCATGGAGGGAAAAACTGGAGGCGACGGCATGAAGGTTGGCACCAGCACCTTGATCCGAACAATGGCTGGCTGCCCGACGATAACCGGATCAGCGGGTGCCTCAGCTGTAACCTGAGGTTGCGGGGTCGTCTGAGCAAGTGCCTGTAGCGGGATCAGGAACATGAGAAACAGGATGCATCTCATTGTTGAGGCTCCTGATTTTCAAGCAAGAACCGGTTTCGCAGGAAATCCTGCATATCGGTGTCGATCGTGCTGATCCACTGATCTGCAGACATGGCCTGCGCGCCTTCGGTCTGCGCCTGAATGGTCGTGTCTTCGCCGCGACCGGCTTCGTTGTCGAACACGGTGTCATCCGCACCAATTCCAGCTTCCTCGCCAGTGTCCGACTGCTCACGTGTGGTTTCGACGAAATCGAGGATGGCTATGGAGACGTCCAGATTATGCTGGGCTTCAGGCCAGTCCGGGCGACGCTCCAGCGCCGTTTCAAAAGCGGCAATCGCGGGCCGGTATTCGCGATTGCGGATGCGGGCCATACCTTCGGCAAAGGCGGCCTCAGGTGTGTTCAACTCGGTGAAAATGGTTGCCGCTTCGGGATAATGACCCGCTTTGAGATGCGCATAGCCAGCTTGATAGGGGTCCTGAAACAGATCGGCGGCTTCGGCATAGCGTTTCTGGTTCATCGCGATCTGCCCTTGCTGATCCGGGGTCAGAAACCAGTCCCGCCAGCCATCGGCATGGGCAGGACCCGAAGGGGATGTGAAGATCAAGGCCAGAAACGCCCAGCGAATGACCCAACCCCGGCGGAACCAAAGCAGCGACAATAGTGCCGCAGGCCATGCAAACATCCAGCCCCGATCTTGCCAGTCCAACCGATCGTCATCGTCCAGTGCGGCGGAGTAGGCCGTTTTTATCCGCCGCTGCAGGCGGGAAATGTCTCGATCATCATTCGAAAAGGGCACGATTGTTGTGTTGCTGAGTGTATCAAGCTGCGCGATCTGCTGGCCGTCAGGCAACATGGTCAGAAAGAACACCGGCGCGGTCGCAGCCTCGATCCCCGGCAGTTGCGACGGGTCGATGTCATCTAGAACAAACAGAACCGCGCCCGGCGTCTCACTATCGCTCAAAACCGACTGGGCCAAGGTCAAGGCATCCGCAGCAGCGTCGCCCTGCGTTGGCATGACAGCGGGTGTAAGACCTTCGAGCAGGGGGCGCAGGATATTGGCGTCCTCGGTCAGGGGCGCGACGCGATGAGGCGATCCGGCATAGGTGATCAAAGCCGTACGCGCGCCAGCACGGGCGTTGATCAGGTCGGTTACCTTGAATTTGGCGCGGTCCAGACGGGACGGCGCCAGATCCGTTTCCTCCATACTCTCGGTGACCTTCAGCGCTATGACCAGCGGAGCGGTATCTGCCACCAACGGGTTGGGAGCCCGGGACCAGGTCGGGCCCGCAGATGCCAAGGCAATCAGCGCGGCGGCGAACATCGCGACGTCAATCGGATAAATCTTCCGCTTTTCATCCGCCCCAAGCTGCAAAGCCGCCGCCAGGTGTGGCGCGATCCCGTTGGGCAGTTGTTGTTTCGACCTCGGTTTGGGTCGGACCAGCCACCACAGGCCCGCAATTGGGAGGAGAAGCAGCAGACAATACGCTCGAATAAAATGAAATTCTGACAGAGCTTCAATCATGCCACACCTCTGCGCCGTTGCGTGAAATGCAGACCTGCGGAACTGCCCAGAAGGATCAGCAGCGCCAGCCCCAGCGGGTAATGTGAAAGGCTCTGCCGCGGGCGATAGCTTTGGGTTTCGACGGTGCGAGGGTTAAGTTGGTCGATGCGTTGATAGGTTTCGGTCAGCGCGGCTTCATCATCGGCAAAGAAGTATTCGCCCCCGGTGCTGCTGGCGATATCCTGCAGCGCATCCAGATCAACCCGGTCCTCGCCCGAGGCGTCGGGATCACCCACGCCGATTGTATAGATCACAACCCCCTTGTCAGCCGCGATGCCCGAGGCATTGACCGGCGTCATCCGGCTGGATGTATCCGCCCCGTCGCTGAGCACGATCATCAGGCGCTGGTCCACCTCGCTCGATTCAAAGGTACGTATGCCCAGACCAATGGCGTCCCCCAGCGCGGTGTTTGGGCCCGCCATGCCAACGGCGGTCTGATCGAGGAACCCGTTCAAACTGTTCAGGTCTTCTGTGAATGGTGCCTGCACAAAGGCGCGCGTGCCGAAGATGATCAGGGCCATGCGGTCACCCTGACGATTGGCGATAAAGTCGCGCAAGACATCTTTGACGGCGGCCAACCGTTGTTTGGGTGCACCATCGGGGGTCTGGAAATCCCGCTGATCCATCGACCCGGATATATCAAGCGCCAGCGGCGACCGTCCCGCGCAGATTTTTCAATCACAACCGGTTCGCCCAACTTTTCCGGCCGGGCCAGCGCCGTTATCAGCAACAACCAGATCAGGATGACCATGGCGGTTTGAAACCGTGTGCGGGTGGGAATGACGGACCCTGATCGGGGCTCGACCCCAGCGGCCTGCGCGACATGGCGAAAGAAGGGGATGCG
Organism: uncultured Ruegeria sp.; assembly: GCA_963422555.2. Lineage (GTDB taxonomy): Bacteria > Pseudomonadota > Alphaproteobacteria > Rhodobacterales > Rhodobacteraceae > Ruegeria. The sequence goes on along the minus strand of CAXXPZ010000053.1, from coordinate 9,335 downwards.
GATGGCGTTGCTTTTTTCCCGGTACGGCGGCGCGAACCAGGAGACCAAAACTGGCAGGGGCAGCAGCACAAACGCCCACAGAGCAGCGAAAGACATCATTGCGCCCTCCTATCCGATTTGTGGGTTTTGATCCACTGTTTGGCCAACGTGGTCAGGTCGGGGTCGGCTGGCGCGTCGCGGTAAGGAGCCTCGATAAGGGATTTGAATGTCTTGTCCGGAAAAGACATGTTTCCAGATGTTTGCTTCAGGAAGTTCAGCCAATTCTCACCATATAATCCGGCAACCTGATTGCGTGGAAAGGCAACAAGCGCCGCTCGCCGCAGTATTTCGGCGGTTATGGCGGCGCTGTTGTCCGCGGCGGCCAATTCCGACAGGGCCTGACGCCGATAGGCGTTCAATCGGCGATGACGCTGAAAGGCATGTACCCCAAATGCGATCAATCCGATCAAAACAACAGCCAATACGCCCCAACCCCATGTCTGAGGCATCATGGAAACCGGGTCAGGCGCTGGGGCCGGTTCCAGCATGTCGAGTAATTCAACCAGCGATTTTCCCGCCACATCAACGCTCATCACCGACCTCCGCGAAGGCCGAACAATCTGAGCAACTGATTGAGTGCCGGTTCGGCCGTGGTCATTGGGACGATGGGAAACCCATGGCGGCGCGACCAGCGGTGCAACTGGTCCAGACGGTTGTTCATTGCGGATCGGATGCGGTCTGACAAATCCGGATCACCGCTGTCGATCTCAATCTGCCGGTCGCCGTCAGAGACTGTCAGCTTCAGGCCCGGCGCCAAGGACCGAGAGCTGGGATCGGATATGTTGAACAAAATCAGATCGTTTGATCCGGCCAACCGGCGCAGCAACCCCTCTGACGCCGCATTCACCCCGTCGAAATCCGAAAACACGCAGATCAGCGCGTTGGTATGCGCGAGGCGCGTGGCCTGAGCCAGAACGTCATTCAGAAATACCGTCGGTTCAGGCCGCATCGCCGCGTGAAGGTTTGAATTCAACGCGCCTACGGATGACAGGAACCGCGTCAGGGCAGCAGCGCGGCGTTGGGGGCGGTGTTCGGCCAGATCGGTATCGCCGAACACAAGGCCACCAACCCGGTCACCCTGTCCCAGAACGCGATGCGCGGCGATCGCGGCAGCCTCGGCTGCGATCACCGATTTCATGTAGATTTCTGTTCCGAAAAACATCGAAATCCGCTGGTCGACCAGCAACAGGGCCGGGCGGTCGCGTTCCTCGGTATAGACCCTGACATGGGGCGTGCCGGTGCGGGCGGTGACCTTCCAGTCAATAGTGCGGATGTCGTCGCCCGGCAGATAGTTGCGCAGTTCTTCGAAATTCAGACCGCGCCCGCGCAGGCGCGAGGTGTGGCGGCCATTCAGGATCGAACGGGCGGGCTGGCGTGGCAACAGGTTGATTGCGCGGGACTTCGGGCCAAGGCGCAGCAGGTGTTCCGCATCAACATGGATACGCGGGTCGTTGGGATATGCGGCGGTCTGGGACACGCGGCTTTCCTTAGTCGTCAGGGCAGCGCGACGAGGCGCAGGATTTCCGCGATCACGTCATCTGCTGATTTGGCATTTCCCTGCGCCTCAAAGCTGAGCGTGATGCGGTGGCGAAACACATCATGGGCGATAGCGCGGATATCGGCGGGGCCGACATAGTCGCGCTGGTTCATCCAGGCATGTGTCCGCCCACATTTGTCCAACGCCAGCGAGGCACGCGGGCTGGCGCCGATCTCGATCCAACTGGCCAGTTCATCGCTCAGTGCTTTGGGCGTTCGCGTCGCCTGCACCAGATCGGCCATGTAGCGGTCCATGGCGTCCGAGACATGGATCTGGCCAATTTCGGATTGGGCGGCAAAAACCACGTCCTGTGGGATCGGGGCTGGCGCGTCAGGCGATGCGCCTGTTCCGGCTGCGATCTCTTCACTGCGGACCAGGCGGATCACCTCAACCTCGTCCTCGACCGGCGGATAGGTGATCTGCACATGCATCAGGAACCGATCCATCTGCGCCTCAGGCAGGGGGTATGTGCCTTCCTGTTCAATCGGGTTCTGCGTCGCCATGACGATGAACAAGGGTTCCATCTTGTGGGTGGTGCCGGACACGGTGACCTGCCGCTCTTCCATCGCCTCAAGCAGGGCGGCCTGAACCTTGGCAGGCGCGCGGTTGATTTCATCGGCCAGCACGATATTGGCAAAGATCGGGCCGGGCTCGAACCGGAATGTGCCCCCTTCGTCGGTTTGCTGAAACACTTCGGTCCCCGTGACGTCCGAGGGCAGCAGATCAGGTGTGAACTGAATTCTGCTAAAGCTGGCATCCAGATTTCGCGCCATGGCTTTGACCGCGCGGGTTTTGGCGAGCCCGGGCAGACCTTCGATCAACAGGTTTCCGTTTGCCAAAACTCCGATCAGCAGGCGGTCGATCACCTCGGTCTGACCGATAATGGCCTGTCCCATACGGGCTTTAAGATCATCTATTTGATTAAGTGCATTCATTTTTCAGTCCAATCGGCGCCAAATATACAGGTTTTTCGGAGCAGCTTGTCAGGATAATTGAAGGTGGGAAATATTCCGTAATGACCGGATGTTAGCAGTCTTTTCTGCGCCGATCTACCGCGAATGCCGGGTGGCAAGCCGGCGCAGATCCTCTCTCAGGTCCGGTCGGATAGGCCCGGTGTTTGGGTTGTCGCGCAAGGTCTTGAACCAATGTGGCGCGGGCTGTTGTCCGGCGGCCCTGTTCCAACTCAGGCCCTCAAGAATGGCAGTGGATCCGGGATCCAGAACATCGGGGATTTCGAACCCGTTCAAGATGGCCCAGACCCCGCTCCACAACCGTGCGACGGACCACGGATTATAGCCGCCACCGCCCACCACCAGCAGACGTGGTGCCAGCCCTTGCAGTTCCGCGACAGCCCGCCAATGTGCGTTGTTGGACAGCGTCAGGCGGGACAGGGGGTCTTCGGCGACTGCATCGGCCCCGCATTGCAGGACAATGGCCTGCGGCTGAAACGCCTGTGTCACCGGCAGGATCAACTGATCCAGAATGGCTTGGAATTCGTCGTCGTTTAGCCCCCGGGCAACCGGCAGGTTCCAGGCGGCCCCGCCCGCATTTTCCTCAAGCGCGCCGGTAAAGGGCCATCGGCGCGCCTCGTGGACCGATATCATGCGGACTTTATCTGAGCCTTGAAACGCAACCTCGACCCCGTCGCAGTGATGCGCGTCTATGTCGATATAAGCGATGCGATCCAGCCCCATCTTCAAAAGCGTCAGGATCGCAAGCACCGGGTCATTGAGATAACAAAACCCATTGGCGCGGTCGGGCAGGCCGTGATGCGTGCCCCCGGCCGGGTTAAAGACAACACCGCCATCCCGGATCAACTCGGCCCCCAGCATCGACCCACCCGCCGCCGTGGCCGGACGCCGGTACATATCCGGAAACACCGGATTGGACAGGGTGCCCAGCGCATATCTGTCGCGAACGTCATCCGTGGCGGACTGAGATTTTTCGGTCGCCAGCAGGGCGTCAATGTAGTCAGGCGTATGAAAGACATGCAGTGCGTGGGGCTTGGCGCAGGGGCTGACGCGGTAATTGTCTGGCGTTACCCATCCAAGGGCGCGGCACAGATCGATGACCGTGGACACGCGCGGAATGGCCAGCGGATGTTTGGATCCGTAAGTCGAATGGCGATAGATTTCGGACCCTATGAACACAGGGCACTGCATCGTTTATCGCGCAGTCCTTGCCGTGTCGTCGTCACCCAGCCGACCGTTCAGAGACATCAGAATGGCCACGGGTCTGAGCGCTGGGATGTGGCTGAATATGATCAGGATGCAGACGGTCAGTGGCACGCTGAGGAATGCGCCGATCAAACCCCAGACTGTGGTCCAGAAGGTCAGAGCAAGGATCACCAGAAAGGTCGACATGTTCAGCGACCGGCCCAGCATCGCGGGATCCAGAAAATTGCCGATCAGAAACTGTATCGTGCCGCAGCCCAGCACGATGATCAGAAACGGGCCGATGGTTTCGAACTGTACCAATGCGATCATCGCAGGGAAAAACACCGCGATGATGGACCCGATCGAGGGGATGAAATTCAGCGCAAAGGTCAAAACGGCCCAGGTCTCGGCATATTCAAGGCCCAGTGTCCGAAACACCGTATAACTGATCGAGGCGGTGATCAGGCTGATAAAGGTTTTCACGCCGACATAGCGTTGCAGGCTGAACGAGATCGCATCCAGAACCGAGGCCAGCTCGGCCCCTAACCGGGGATTGCCCGCAGCCAGTTGAATCTTTTTGCGAAAGGCCAGCCGTTCGGCCATCAGAAAGGCCACACAAAGGCTGATCAGAAAGAACTGATTGAGCAGTGATGTCGCACTGCCCAGCAGCAGGCGCGCCACATAAGACATGTCGATGCTGACCAGATTGTCGCGGATAAAGGTGGTCACGTCATTGCCCACCAGCCCCGTGATACGGTTCACAGCGACATCGAACTGGTTTTCATAGGTATTGATGGATCGGGCAAACTGCGTGGCCTGACTGCCAAGCACGTACATGATGGTGAACAAACCGGCCAGAACCACCGTGACACCGGCCAGATTGGCCAGCCACACCGGCACCCGGGTCAGCGATACCACACGGTCACTGAGCGCGATGATCAGAACATTGACCAGCAGCGCCATGGTCAGCGGGATCAGGAATTTGGCACCGGCATAAAGCCCCAGCACAACCAGCGTGGCCACGATTGCGATGTCCCGCAGCACGGACAGTTTCAGGCGGGGTCTGACCGGATTGTCTTGTGGTTCGGACGGCATGGAATGACCCTGATCACTATCACCGGGGCCAATGCGCGCCAGCGTTCTGTGCCGCGATCCTGCACGGGATCGGGGGTTTGTGCAATCCGGTCAGTCGGTTATGGCCGAAAATTAAGCACCCGGACGGCATTGATGGTTCAGCCTGCCGCAAAGGCCGGATAGGGTCGAGGAATGAAACCCGTTGCGATTCTTGTGAATAATCGGTTCGTCCGTGCGCTGTGGCTGGCTCTGCGCCGGTTTAACAACAAGGACGGTTTCGTCATGAGCAGCCATGTCGCCATGTCGCTGATGATGGCGCTGTTTCCCTTTGTGCTGTTTACCGTTGCGCTGGCTGGTGCGCTGTCACAGGGCTATGTCACGGATGAGTTGATCGAATTGATCTTTGGCGCCTGGCCCAGCGACGTCGCCGACCCGATTGTAAGCGAGCTGCGCGCGGTGCTGAAAAACTCGGGCTCGGGCGTGATCACCCTGGGTGGTTTGCTGGCGATCTACTTTGCTTCAAACGGCGTGGCGGCAGTGCGCAAGGCGATGACGCAGGCATATCATGATCAGGACACCTGGCCGTTCTGGAAGACGCGGTTGTTGTGTTTCGGTTTGGTCATCGTTGGCGGGGCCGCCATTCTGGCCATTGCAGCTGTCGAAGTGGTGCTGCCGGTTTATACGCAGCTGGTGTCAGAAAAGACCGCAGTGGATGTGGATGGCTGGTTGTCCGTGGATCGGTTGCGCTGGACCTTTACGGTGGCGGTTCCGGCGGGCACGGTGATCTTGGCGCATTTGATCCTGCCAACACGGCGACACAGGGTAGCGCAGATTTTGCCCGGGGTTTTCCTGACACTTGCGCTGTGGGCCGCAGGCGGTTGGGGCTTTTCTGTTTATATCGCGCAATTTGCCACCTACAGCGCCACATATGCGGGTCTGGCCGGGGCCATGGCGGCGTTGATTTTTCTGTATCTGTGCTCAGCCATGCTGATCCTTGGGGCCGAATATAACGGCGCCCTCATCGACCTGGAAGACAGGTCCGCGCCGGAAGGAAACGGTTGATGATTTTCCATACAAGCCGCGCGTCGCTTCTGACCGCCATTGCGGCTGCCGTATTGCTTCTGACCGGGCACGACGCGCGCGCGCAGGAATATGTGGGTTCAGATGCCTGTGTCGCCTGCCACGAAGAAGAGGCGGACGCCTGGGCCGGATCACATCACGCACTGGCCTGGACCGAAATTGACGATGGCCACATTCAGGCGGATTTCGATGGCTCACGCTTTGAACATGACGGCATGTCGGTGTCGTTTCGCCAACAGGATGGCTCGCCGATTGCAACGGTGACCGAAAAGGACGGGGTGACCACCGAATACCCTGTTCACTCGGTCGTTGGCATTGAGCCATTGCAACAATATCTGTTTGAAACCCAGCCAGGCCGATTGCAAAGCTTTGATGTTGTTTGGGACACCGAAAACAACCGCTGGTTTCACCCTTATCCCGATCAGGACCTGCCGCCGAATGACGGGTTGCATTGGACCGGCCCCTATAAGAACTGGAACGCCCGTTGCGCGGAATGTCACGCCACGGGGTTTGTCAAAGATTATGACCCGGTTGCGAAGTCCTATGCCTCGGTCCAAGCTGAAATCGGGGTCGGGTGCGAGGCGTGCCATGGTCCCGGCTCCGCGCATCTCGAGTGGACGACCGGCAAGGCGCTGCAAGATGGCCTGACTGAGTTTGGCTTTGCGATGGATTGGGGCAGGGGCGACACCGAGGCTGAAATCCAGCAATGCGCCGGATGCCATTCCCGGCGCGAGGCGTTGGAGGACGGCAACCCGCTGCCCGGCACACCGTATCACGATACCTATAATCTGGCGGTGCTCAGGCCAGGGCTCTATCATCCGGACGGGCAGATTCTGGACGAGGTTTATGTTTACGGCTCGTTCCTGCAATCGCGCATGTATGACAAGGGCGTGGGCTGTATGCATTGCCACGATCCGCACCGGGCGGAACTGAAGGCCGAGGGCAACGGGATTTGCACCCAATGCCATTCCCTCGCCGGCAACCCGGATTTCCCGTCCTTGACGCAGCAGGACTATGACACGCCCGAACATCACCACCATGCCGATGGCTCGGACGGGGCGCAGTGCAAAAGCTGCCACATGATCGAGCGGGTCTATATGGGCAATGACGGGCGCCGCGATCACAGTTTCCGTATTCCGCGACCCGATCTGGGGTTAGGAGCGGATGCCTGCACCGATTGCCATGCGGATCAGGATCAAAGCTGGGCCGCCGCAGAGATCGAAACATGGTATCCGACTTCCTCTCGCCGTGGGCCGCATTTCAGCACCGCTTTCGACGCTGCTGCCACAGGTCAGTTGCAAGATCCTGAGACATTGCTTGCCATCGCAACTGATCCGAAATTGGCAAGCATCGTTCGGGCGACGGCATTGTATCTGTTGCAACCATTTGCTTCGTCAGAACTGGCAACGGCTGCCGCAAGCGCCTTGTCGGACCCCGATCCGCTGATCCGGGCAAACGCGGTTGCGCTGCAGCGCGAGGCGCCTATGGCTGATCGTGTTGCGCGGCTTGAACCGTTGTTGTCGGACCCGCTGCGCAACGTCCGGCTGACCACCGCCAAGGAGTTTCTGCAGATCCCGCCAGAGGCGTTGTCGCCCGGTCAACACTCTGGCGTGCAGCAAGCGATGGCAGATTGGCAGCGCAGCATGTCGCATCGGCTGGATTTCCCGGAAACGCATCTGGTTTTGGGCGGGCTTGCCCTGTCGCTGCGCAATGCACAAGCCGCCGAGGGCGCGTTTCGCGAGGTGGTCCTGTTGGACCCGCAACGGGCCGAGGCGTGGCCCATGCTGGTGCAACTGGCCCATATCAACCGTGGCCCGCAGGCCGCAGTTGCGGTGTTGGACGAGGCGCTGAGCCTTCTACCCAACGACCCGAACCTGAACCAGCTGGCCAGTCAGTATGGGCGCTGAACCGGCACGTAAGGGGCAGATTTACGCCATTTTACCGGCAAATTTCGCGGATATATGGGTGCAGTAGCTTAGTAATCCGGTGATCCATGCCCGAACGGTTCTCGACCAATGTCCAGCCCCTTGTGGGTCCGCGCAAAGACAGACTGGACCAGCGCATCGAGGAATTGCGTGCCAGAAAACCTGTCGATCTCAACCACGGAGAGGCCCTGTTGCTGCAAGGCATAGCGTCCGCGTCCCTGCGCAAGCAGTGCATCGCACGCGCCACGCTGAACTGGGACTGACTTAGCCCCGGAACCCGGTTGCCACCACAAATTTTTCGGAACTGTCGGATCGGGATGATGGCGGTTTGACGTTTGCAACTTTGGTGAATTTCTGTTTCAGCAGCTTTTGCAGATCGCCCTCGGCGCCTCCGGCCAGAACCTTGGCGACAAATGTGCCACCTTCTTCCAGAACGTCAAAGGCAAAATAGGCCGCCGTTTCACACAACGCCATGATGCGCAGGTGATCGGTTTGCTTATGCCCCGAAGATGACGCGGCCATGTCAGACATCACCACATCGGCCTTGCCGCCCAGCCACGCCTTTACCTTGTCGTCGGCGCCATCTTCCATGAAATCCAGCAGGTGAATTTCGGCCCCCGCGATCGGCTCAACCTCTTGCAGGTCAATGCCCAGTATTGTGCCGACCCGCTTGCCTGAGCGTTCGCCCAGCGCATTGATCCGTTTCACCGCAACCTGACACCAACCACCCGGCGCACAGCCCAGATCGACGACGCGCGCGCCCGGCACAAGGAACCGGTATTTGTCGTCCAGTTCCAAAATCTTGAACGCCGCGCGACCACGATAGCCTTCGACCTGCGCCCGTTTGACATAAGGATCGTTCAATTGCCTCTCAAGCCAGCGCGTCGAGCTGAGCTTGCGCCCGCGCGCGGTCTTGACCTTGGTTTTCAGGTCTCGCTGCCCACGGCCCGAGTTGTTTTTTGTCATTGTCGGACCTCCTTGAATCGAGTCGTCTGGAAAGCTCATAACGTGATGTCCGAGCGGATGAAACATACCGCGACGTCATTGCCCTGTCATTCGCCAGAACTTTTGGGTCGGAAACGGGCGAAATAAGCTTCAAGCGTGCGAAAGCTGATCTCGGCGATAAGATAGGACAGCAAGCTATAGACAATAAGCAGGACCCATGGATCAATGGCGTCAAACAGACGCGCGCCAACGCGATTTACAATGTCCAGCGCGATCAGGTGATAGAGGTAGATACCGTAGCTGACGACACCGAACCGGGCCACCGGTGGGAAGGTCAGCGCAGCAGACAATACGGTTTTTTCGCGCACAACCAGCGCCACCAGGGTGTAGGTCATGGTCAGGTGGATCAAAAGGTTAGGCCAACTGCGGAGATCGTCAGGCGCAAACACCATCAGTAGGGCAATGGTCAGCCCCCCGAACATCGATGCGTAATACCCACCGGAACAGGACGCGAGCACGGCGAACCCCTTTGGGCGGTGCAAAAGAACGGCGGCAAGCGATCCCAAGATGATCGGGGCA
>CAXXPZ010000052.1:0-49479 GCA_963422555.2 uncultured Ruegeria sp. | reverse complement strand
TAAATCGTTGTTTTTCTATAGAAATAAGATCAAGGGACTTTGGAATTTTAAAAGGCGGGTGGATCAGGAAAGCAGCGTCAATTTCTTCGTTTACAAGCTTGGAAAACAGATCACCTGATGTCCCAGGTGTGACGCTCAAATTTGCTCTTGGCGCATGTTGCGCGAACCGCAATAAAGCGTCGGGAATATGATCGCTCAAAGCGGTTGAAATTGCCCCAACATTGATTTGGCCACTCCGTGTAGCGCGACATTGCTCGTGCAAGTGCGCGACATTGAAGGCGGGTGACGGTGACGGGTTGCAGAATGTCAATTTGGTGCACTCATTTCAAGGTTCGATTTTGTTCTTTGGTGTGGTTTTGTCCTCCTTGTTTTTGGCGTTGGAGCGGGTTTCATCTTCAATGTCGCTGAGCGACATTGCAGCGGCATGAGCTGCGCGACGTCGATAGCTCTCGACATTCATCTCGAAGATTGTCGCGTGATGTACGAGCCGGTCGATTGCGGCTATGCCCATGGCTTTATCGGGAAACACATCGTCCCAACCGCTGAAAGGGCGGTTTGCAGTGATCATGATTGATTTTCGTTCGTAGCGCGCGGCGATGAGTTCGAAGATGACGCTGGTTTCGGCCTGATCTTTCTGCACGTAGGAGATGTCATCGAGTATGAGCAGGTCGAATTTGTCGAGCTTTTGGATGTCCTGCGCGAGGCAAAGGTTCTGTCGCGCCGTCTGCAAGCGCTGCACCAGATCGAATGTTCTGATCATCAGGACGCGGTGGCCCCGCTGGATCAACTCATAGCCGATGCCTGCCGCCAAATGCGATTTTCCGGCACCCGGAGGGCCGAAGGCCAGCAAATTGTGACCGGCTTGCAACCAGGTGTCGCCCTCGGCCAGCGCGTTGATCCGGGCCTTGCTCACGGTCGGAACAACCGAGAAGTCAAAGCTGTCGAGGGTCTTGCCCTGGGGCAGCTTGGCGGCCGCGAGGTGGCGCTGTATCCGCCGCTGGTCCCGTTTGCTCAACTCCAGCTCAAACAGGGCCGCCAACAGCCGCTCTGCAGGCCAGCCCTCCTTATCCGCCTTGATGCAGAACTCCGGCCAGAAACAGGCGATTGTCGGCAGCCTGAGATTGCTCAACAGGATGGGAAGCTTGGCGGTTTCTACCGTGATGCTCATGCTGTGGCTCCTGGCTCGGAAAGCAGACCATCATAGACCGCTATGGTTGGGATATGGATCGGAACATCGGGGTGATCCGCTTCTGTTTTCTGCGCAAAGCGCACATGCAGATCGTCGAGATCAGGCAGGCCGCCAGCCTTGAGTATCTGATCCAGAGCGACAGCAAGTTCCGCCTCGCAAGCGTGTTCATGTGCTATCCACAGCAGGTCAACAATGGCTTGGGAAGCCTTGCGCAAGGGCCATGCTGCGGACAGCGCCTCCCATGTGCGGCGGTATTCCGTTCTGGGAAAAAGCGCATCACGATAGGTCAGGTTTGCGACGGCACCGGGCTTGGTGCGCAGGCTGTGAATCACATGATGGTAGTTGACGACATGGCCATGTGTGCCGCGCTTGTGATCAGGGGTCCGCCCGCGTGGCAACGTATCGATCCGGGTGTTGCCAAGAAACAGTTCCAGACGATCATCGTAGGCACGCAGGTTCAACTCGAAACCGATCAGCCGCGAGGGAACCGTGTAAAACACTTTGCGGAAGACAAAGCCGCTGGAAGAGGTCACCCGCACACGTGCCGCATCATAATCGCAACTCCGCCGTTCTGGCAGCGGCTGGAGATCGGCGCGTTCAAGGGCCACTTGCTCCCTGCGTTGTGCATTGTGGCGGCCAACGACCTGAGCGATGAAGCGCCGCCATGCCTCCACAGTCTCGAAGTCAGAACTGCCGCGCAGAAGCAGCGCTTGTTCCAGACGCGCCTTGAGGTGTCCATGGCGGCTTTCGATGGAGCCGTTCTCGTGGGCGATGCCGCGATTGTTTCGGGTCGGTTCCATGCCATAATCGGCACACAGCGCCTCGTACCGCGCCCGCAAATCCTCATCAACATCCTTCTTCCTGTTGCCAAAGGCAGCTGACAGGCTGTCCGAGCGGTGCTCACGTGGTGCTCCGCCCACCTGCCACAGGGCATTCTGCAGTCCGCAGGCCAGCGCGGTAAAACTCTCCCCGCCAAGAACAACTTCGGCATATTCCCAGCCGGAGAAAACCAGGGTGAAGTGATAAACCCGGTGCGCGAATGGCTGACCCGCGATAGTGACGTTCAAATCATCGGCCTTGAAGAAATCCGACATCCCTTGCTGGCCCGGCGGATGTGTCTGGCGGAAGATGACGTCCCGATCCGGGCCATGTTCTGCGCGCCAGGCACGCATACGCCGTTCCAACGTGCGACGCGCCTTGCCCAGATTACGGTCCGGGTGCCGGAGTTGTAGCTCTTCCAGGATCGCAAACGGACGCAGATGGGGCTGCTTTTCCAGAAGAGGAACAACAACCTCCTCCCAAATCCCGGCTAACGGATCCGGTTTGCCGCCGCCGTGACGGCGTTCTTGTTTCTTTTGCGATGGCGGGCGCGGGTCCCGGTCAATGCGCGATCCGGTGCTCGAACTGAAACCGGCTTTCACGGCCGCTATGTTCTGGGTGTATTGAGTCCGAAGTTTCATGTAGTCCTCGTATTGTCGGTCGGTGATAAAACGCCCAGGCATCCAATCCTCTTTCTGGTTTGAAGATTGGAAAATCCTGACCGCTGTCACCGCCAACCGCACGGATAAAATCCGCGCGAGATTTTGGCGAAAGCTCCAGTCGGGCTACGCCCTCCTTATGCTTTCGCCAAAATCACCCACCTGCAATGTCGCTGACTTTCATGAGCGGTGTCGCTGGACAACTCCGTCCGCTGGCATCAAAATCCGTTGCAATCTGCCGCACCTCACGCGCGATGTGACGCATACGTGCAAGGATTGATAAGCATGCAGGCGTCGGCACAACTTGCTGACCAGAGCGAACAATCAGTGCCTCACCCAACTCTGCTTCAAGGCTGCGAACCCTCTGAGAAACAGCAGCGGGCGTTAGGTTTTCATTGCGCGCAGCCGCCGCGAATGAACCTGTATCGACGACAGACAAAAGTGTTTGAATGAATTTTGTATCCATAGGGAATCTATCTTTTGAAGCTACATAAACATCGTAACTGTATATTCTAAAACATGCTAACCATTGGTTCAAATGCGCCTTCTCATACACCACCTAAATAGTTCCTGATGGTTTGATGAGGCTACGAGACACCACCGATGCATCGACAATAGTTGATGGCAGATAACCCACAGCAAGTCACAAAAAACGATGACTTACCTCACAAAGGCTCACTCTCAATGACACGTAAAATTCCAATCACTGGACGCATGAATGACGACGCAATGGATGAGTGGATTGGGCATATCAACGGCAATTTGACGGATGTAAAAATCGTCCCGCTCGATGAGTTGAGCAGCGAAGAAAAAGCGCAAGTGGATTGTGCTGTGGTTCTAAATCCTGATCCTGCGGTTTTGGAAAGCCTGCCTAACCTAAAATGGATTCAGAGCCTATGGGCAGGTGTTGAAAGGGTGTTGTCGGAATATTCCAATGAAGACGTGAAAATCGTTAGGCTGATCGATCCACAGCTGTCAAAAACAATGTCCGAAGGCGTTTTGGCGTGGTCTTTTTACCTACATAGGGCAATGCCAACTTATCTTGCGCAGCAGGCTACGCGAAGTTGGGATCAACCACACTTGCCAACCCCACAGGAGCGCACAATCGGGCTCTTGGGCCTTGGTCAGTTGGGCAAAGCGGCGGCCCTTCGATTGAAAGAAAACGAGTTCAATGTCATTGGGTGGAGCCGCTCCAAAGCTGAGATTGACGGGGTTGAAACATTCCACGGTGCAGATGGTCTTTCGGACGTTTTAAAGCGTTCTGACATCTTGGTCATTCTCTTGCCATTAAGTTCCGCAACACGCGGATTGTTAGATCCCGAGAACATTGCAAAAATCAAACCTGGCGCTTCGATCATTAACTTTGGTCGCGGGCCGATCATAGATGACGACGCCCTGATCGCGGCCCTTGACAGCAAACACCTTGAGCATGCAGTGCTGGACGTTTTCTCGATCGAGCCACTGCCAAAGGAACACCCGTATTGGGCCCATCCATCCGTGACAGTATTGCCGCATTGTTCGGCCCCCACCAACAAAAAAACGGGCGCCAAAATTGCCGCCAAAAATATTGCGGAATTTGTCACCAAAGGCATCATTCCAACGGGTGTAGATCGCAAGCTGGGCTACTAGCGCAGCCTGTTTCCACTCGGCAATCCGTCAAAACCAACGAGAGTATGACGCAATGAGCAACTCAAAATTCACAGGTGTCGTGACACCGGTATTAACGCCCTTCAATGACGATGGTAGCATTGCTGATGATCTGTATTTTGCGCATTGCCAAAAGGTTTTGGCCGATGGCTGTGATTATATTTCCCCCTTCGGAACCTCGGGTGAGGCGCTCAGCGTTTCCATCCCAGAGCGGATCGCCATGTTGGAAAAAGTCGTTGACCGCAATATTGCGCGCCCTGACCAGATCATGCCCGGTACAGGGTTATGTTCATTGGGCGATACGCTCGAACTGACACGCCATGCCGTAGAATTGGGCTGTGCGGCAGTGATGACTTTGCCGCCATTTTTCTTTCCCAATCCCGGCGATGATGGGCTGTTTCGGTATTTCCAGCGTCGGAAAGCGTTCTGCCTGATGCGCTTGGGCTTGGCGCAGGTGGATGCATTTCAGCAACCTGTAACGTGAATGTGGCCCAAATTAAACGCGTGTTTTCCCTGTACAATGTTGGTGATCTTGGCGCGATCAAAACCGAGATGTCGCGACTGAATGCCATTCGAACTGCGATACAGCAGGCCAGCCTTATCCATGCGCTAAAAAGCATCAAAACCACCCAAACCGGTGATGCACGCTGGTTGAATACGCGCGCGCCTTTGCTAAATGCCGATCCCGCGATTGGGCAGAAGATTGCAAATGAATTCGACCTATAGCGTCCTCCTCAAACTTTTGATGAAACGGTTACAGAACCATGCAAACACACCCTAAAGCAGAACTCATCGTATACGTGAATGGCGCGTATTTACCTGAATCAAAGGCCACGGTATCGATCTTTGATCGTGGGTTCTTGATGGCCGATGGCATCTACGAAGTGACATCGGTTTTGGGCGGGAAATTGATTGATTTCCTCGGCCACGCCTCCCGCATGGAGCGTTCTTTGTCTGAGCTTGATATGGAATGCCCCATTTCTCAGGAGGAATTGCTTGAGGTTCACCGCGAATTGGTCAGGGCGAACAATATCGTTGAGGGCACAATTTATTTGCAGGTCACGCGCGGCTCTGCAGGCGATCGGGATTTCGTAATCCCCGATACGACCCCAACAATTGTGCTGTTCACCCAAAACAAACCGAACCTTGCCGACAGCCCTTTGGCCAAAACTGGCTTTAAGATCATTTCGGTCGAGGACAGCCGTTGGGCACGGTGCGACATCAAAACGCTGCAACTGCTTTATTCCTCAATGATCAAGACAATGGCGGTGCGCAATGGTGCCGACGATGCGTGGATGACCGATACAAATGGCAACGTCACCGAGGGCAGCAATAACAATGCCTATATCGTCAAAGGCAACATGATCATCACGCGACAGCTGTCGAATGCGATCCTGCATGGGATAACCCGCAAAGCTGTGTTGCGATTTGCGACAGAGGCGCAAATGGATGTGCAGGAGCGCAGCTTTACGATCGAAGAGGCCCAAGGTGCTGATGAGGCATTTGTCACCTCGGCCAGCAGTTTCGTGATGCCGGTAGTTGAAATTGACGATGTCAAAATCGGCACCGGAACACCGGGGCCCGTGGCGGCCCGTCTGCGCGAAATTTATCTTGAAGAAAGTCTGAAATCGGCTCTGTAGCGGTAACGCTCATCTGCTCAGTTTTATCGGTACTCAATCTGCAAGCGGCCCGCATCCAGTGTGGGCTGGCGCGTGCCTGACTTCGATGGGTTAGCTGAGGCAAATAAAGGAACACAAAATGAATCTCGAAGCAAAATTCCAAGGCCTTGGTGCTGAAAATGCGCCTGGACAGGAAGTGCGCCAAGACACCAGTTCGCTAGATGCGCTTTTGCGAGGTGAAAAAATTGCTGGCACGCCAGTTGATTTTTCGCATGGGGATGTTGATGCATTTCCGCCAACACCAGGGGCCGCCGAAGCATGGAATGCGGGCTTTGAGGTCGGAAGTGAGCAAGCCTATACAGAATACTGCGGCACCGCTTTTATTCGTGACGGGCTTGCCTCGCGTTTGGGTACATTCACAGGATCGCCGATTTCTGCTGATCGAGAATTGATCATTACGCCCGGCACTCAAGGGGCTTTGTTTCTGGCACTTGGATCCGTCGTTGAGCAGGATACCAAAGTCGCCGTTGTCGAACCTGATTATTTTGCCAATCGCAAATTGGTTGATTCTGTCGCAAACTTTGTCCCTACCTGTCAGGTCGAGTGCATTTCTGGTAGCGCGCACTAGAACTTGACAGGAGCAGGCCGTGACGATCTCATTTAAGGGCGCACATTTTCCGAAAGACGTCATCTTGCACGCGGTCTTCTTCTACCTGCGCTACGGTGTTTCATACCGGGATTTGGAAGAAATCATGGCGGAACGTGGCGTTGATCTGGATCACGCAACGCTGAACCGCTGGGTTAGTCGATACGCAGGCCTCATTGCTGAAGCAGCGCGGTATAGAAAGCGTCCCACAGACCGTTCGTGGCGCATGGATGAAACCTATGTGAAAGTGAAAGGCGAATGGGTTTATCTTTACCGAGCGATCGACAAACACGGCAAGACACTGGATTTCATGTTGTCTGAGCGCCGGAATAAAGCCGCTGCGACGAAGTTCTTCGCCCGCGCGCTTGAGGTGAACGGATTGCCACGCAAGATCGTCATCGACAAAAGTGGTGCCAATACAGCTGGCATCAAAGCGATCAACAAGATGCTCAAGAGCTTTGGTTGTCCGATCCCAATCGATATGGTCAGGCGGAAATACCTCAACAACATCATTGAACAGGATCACCGATTTATCAAACGAAGGATCAGACCCATGCTGGGATTCAAATCCTTCGCTTCAGCCGCATCTGTCCTGGCAGGCATAGAACTGGTCAACATGATCCGCAAAGGTCAATTCACGCCCGGACTCCGTCCGTTTCAGCAGTTCATCCAACTGGCGGGATAAACTGCTCGCCAAATCCACTGATGCTTTGCCATCTAAAAAGTTTGCGACAGAACCCACGCAAATACGTCGTGTTCTCCGGTCGTGATATTCGTGGTCTTGCCAGGCGAGAAATCGGTCAGCGCAACAAGAAACTTGCGGCGTCGATAAATGGGAAAGGCGGATCGCAGTCGGCCCAATGGATTGAAGTGCTAACCGCCGAATTTGAGCCAGCGCTGAGCAGGTTTGACTGGTTCCTGGCAGGGCCATCTCGCAAGAGTATCCCTGCTCTGGAAGTTCAATCGGCCAAGATTGCCTATTTAAGGCAGATTGGCGCTGACAACTTGTCATTGGATCTACCGGATGCTGAGGTGACGCGTCTTGCTCGACGGGTATCCTTGCGCAAGGCGTCTAATCTGGAAAGGATCACGGAACCACAAAGAACGGTTGAGCTTGCTTGTTTCATTCAGCACCGACTGGAGGTTCTGACTGATGGTGCAATCGACCTGTTCAATCATTTGGTCAATGACATTGTCCGCCGCGCGCGTGGGCCAAAGTCAAGACCGACAAGATCGATGCAAGCGTTCTGGCGAAGCTTCATGCCAGCGTCTTTCTGCCGGAAGTCTGGATGCCGGATGAGGAAAAGTGGTGCCAACACTGCGGGCATCAACGCCGTCAACAAGATGATGAAAGGCTTTGGCTGCCCGATCCCAATCGAGATGGTGAGGAGGAAATACTTGAACAATATTGTCGAACAGGACCACCGTTTCATCAAACGGCGAACTCGACCGATGCTGGGTTTCAAGTCGTTTGTTTCAGCTTCCGCAACCCTCGATGGAATCGAAGTGGCGCATATGATCCGCAAAGGTCAACTCACGCCCGGACTCTGTCCATTTCGTCAATTTGCAGAACTGGCCGCTTAACCCACAAACACGCTGTGATCTCTTCGTTCAGCAAAAAACTTCGCAACAGAACCGGTGGGTTCTGGTCCAGTAGGTCGGGCAGCAGGCTTTCCCCAAAAAGCACAAAAACCCGGTACGATCCACGATCAGGTAGATTGTCACCTGTCGAGATTGTCTTCCGGCAGCGCAAGGCGTTCAACTGTTTTGAGCAAGCTCGGATTTGTAAACAGCGGAAAATCCAGGACCACCAAGACTTTTGAGCCATCCTTGCTGAGTATTGGTGTGCCATTGTGCAGATCCAAAAGATCTTGCGCATGGCGCGCCAGAACTTCGCGCTTCAACTCGGATTGAAGGTCGAAGGTAAAAAAAAGCTTCTCAGGCGCGTTCTTCTTGCCGACAACAATGCGGAACCCGGTGTCGGGCGACCAGGCATCGAACCCGCACTTTTCTGTTCCCGATATCGATCGCGGGTTTGCGTCGTCAATAATTGTAAAATACTCTCTTTCCGGCGTATCCAGCAAAAATGCGTGCAATAATCTGCATTTGTGAAGGACTTTCTGCAACCCCAACCCATTTCTAATAATTCGGGTGCCGCCTGCTTCATGTGCGCCATTCTGGTGATGAAAGATACAGGCGACACCGATCTTTCCATCAGCGCTGTTTGAAACGCGGTAAACACCACCGGTCCTTCCAGCTTTGATCAATTCCTCCGCATCCCGCACTCGGTTTCCTTCGTCCCGGTGGTCATCATAGAACGAGAGGATTTGATCTATTTCGCTCTGGGGGCGCTCCCAGAGATAGGTTGTGATCCGAATATAGTCGCTCAAAAATCTACTCTTATTAATCTAGTCATTCGTCAAACTGTTGACGTTTATGTGTTCTAATGACCCCATACGCAACAAAATTTCGTGCCCAACCAAGTATTAAGGATTGATTTGCAAGTTCATTGCACCTTGCATATAATTAGCAATAGAGCTATCCCGCATGCACTAATCGCCCGAAAGGAGTGAGAAAATGACTTTGCAAATAGCTGCGTCTTGCCCAGAAGAGATTATTTTACATAGGCTTAAGAGCCGGCTTGGTGATTTGCGAATGTTCCTTGGAGCATTGGAATCGTCTGTATTTGATCCACAAAACGATGATCTGTTCGCGCAGACCGTCAATGAGGCTCTGAACCGCTTTGGCATTAAATCCGCCGAGTTTTCAAAGGAGTTTGGCGTTCATGCTTCTACGGCAGGAAGATGGTCCAAAGGGAAGAATTTCCCGCACAAAATGGTCCGGCCGATTGTGATTGCCTGGCTGCGTGAGCGGCTGGTGGTCGATGAGTCCAGACTGGGAGAACAGATCCAAGAGGCGGAGCGCCACCTTGCGCAATCTGCCTCGGTTGCGACCTGACCGAGCGTTAGACAGGGGGTGTGAGCATTAACTCACCCCCTTTTGTCATCGCAGCCTTATCTATAGCTTCTGCGAAGACGCCACGAACGCTTTCGCACGGGAGCGACTTTTCATTTGGCTCTATTCGTACATCGTATTGATGCTCATTCCAGCGAGGGCGCTGGCGAGGCAGTGCCTCGGGGTTGGGTTCTTCTGCAGGACTATGAGATGGAACCAGCGCAGATAGCTGGCAAGATATTTTGTGGCGATCCCCCGGCGGTTACCAATAAACCCCTTGAGGCGGGAGTGACGGTTGTTGACGTTTTGGATATGGAGTTCGCCGCGAACGCGTTCACCGGAAGACTGGTTGAGCGCTTCGTGGCTGACACACAGGGCGGCAGCACACGGCGGATAGCTGGTGCCCCCATCGGTCACCAGCAGTGCATCCTTGTCCATGACCGGCGCGAGAACCTCCCGCAGAGCGGCAGCATTGACCGCAGGCAGGACGGCACTAACGGTCGTGCCGGAGCGATCTGTCGCGACCAGAACCGGCACCTGCTCATCGGACAGGCCCCGCTTTGTTGCCTTGCCCCCGCGCTTTCGGGCCTTTCGGTCCGGCTTTTTTGCAGAGGATTTGCCTTCCGTGGCCCGTGTCCAAACACGATCCCCTTTGCGGCTTTCAAGAAAATAGGTTTCGTCGGCCTCGACAATGCCCTTCAGTTTTTCGGCGGTGGATTTGATCCCGGCAAGGAAGCGGTGTCGCCAGCGAAAGGCGGTGCTCCCGGCTATGCCACAGCGCTTTGCCGAAACTGCCACCGTATCGCCATTGGCGAGGCATTCGCTGAACGTCAGCCAAAGATCCTTGCGGTGCAGGCCGCTCAGTGGTGTACCCGTCACCGCTCCAAAGGTTCGATTGCAGGATCGGCAAAGATAGCGTTGCATTCCCCGCGACTTGCCATTGGCCACTGCACCGTGTGCGCCGCAATGCGGGCAGGTCCGGTCTTCTCCAACACCCAGCTCAACTGCCGCAACCGAGGCTTCACCCGCTGGGCGACCGGCCAGAACCTCACCGACCTCTACTTTCTGCGCCTCGCTCAACGTGTCGACCTCCGACAACCAGGCAAGAAAGGCTTTCCGGTCCATAATGCGCATCCTCCTGTATTTCAGACAAAATATAACACATCAATACGATGTGCGAATAGAGCTTTTCATTTAGCCAGCTTTGGATTCTGTCAGTGTCCGGTGTTGTCATCTCGCAGGCATTTTCTATGTCCCGATGACTTAGGCCTGCAGCAATTGCGTCTTGAATTACCTTCTTGAATTCTTGCTTGTTCAGAACTCCCCTCCAACTGAATTATGCTATAGAAGCACATGATGCACATTTATTGCAACTTGCATTTATCGTGCGATGGCATATCCTATAGACAGTGCTAGATTCGGAGGCTGGCCATGATGTTCCGCTCGCTTATTCTTCAGAACCCGTTGCTTGATTTGCTTCGTGTGCTTGGTGCAAATGACAGACGAAAGTTTGCGGAGGACCTGCAACTCCGGCACCAGGCGCAAAATGATCATGAGGCAATCGAACAGTATGAACTTGGTTCAACAGGGTTCGTGAACCACCTGTTCATGATCGGAAACGTTCCGGTTAGGTTGAAGGGCAACAAGTGTGGCGCAGAACTGGTTCTGGATGAGGCGCCTCCTGAAGATGATCCCACCACCCCAGGCGGTTCCGTGAGCAACACCAACCCGGCCCCTGAGGAGACCGTTTGTATAGCCATTGGCGCCGGAGCCACAAACTACGGGATAAGCGTCGCAATCAGCGACCAAAATAGCTTGGGTACTCAAGCAGGCTCGCAAGCAACTGTTGCACTTCGGGGCGATAACAATGACGACCCTGCACCGGTTCTTGTTGACGAGTTTGTGTTTAAAGACAGCGACTTGGAATGCGAGGAGATTGATTTATTTGTATTCCCCGATCATGGCGGCAGCGCTGGCGAGAATGTTCAGCAGCATGGATCGGGGGATAACTTTGACGAGGCCAATCTGTGTGTCAGCCTGTTTCTGCCAGATTACTTTGATGTTGGCTGAAGTGATCTTTCACGCTGGGTTCTGTTGCAATCTTTTGGCTTTTGACGAACTTGCGTTTCGAGCATGAATGGCTTTCGATCCAAACTAGTCGAAAGCAAACTCATGATCCCCTTTAAATGCGCGCAGTATCCGAAGGATGTGATCCTGTTCGCGGTCTTCTTCTATGTTCGATACAGTGTCTCCTACCGAGATATTGAAGAAATTATGTCTGAACGTGGCGTGTCAGTGGATCACACCACGCTGAACCGTTGGGTGACACGATATTCAGGGGCTATTGCCGGAGTGATCCCCGTGCTCGTTTCCGCCCCCTTCGTCGTCGAACGCCCAGCTTCTCTTCTGTGTAGAGGCGATACAGCTTCTTGTGGTTCATGATCATACCTTTGCGCTCCAACATCACGCCGATCCGCCGGTAACCAAACCGACGACGTTTGTGCGGGACAGCTTTCATCTCCTCCCGGATCTCAGGATTGTCCGGCGGGCGTTCGCGCCGAACAGTTTTGGGATCAACACCGACCAGCCGACAGGCCCGGCGCTGCGAGATATCGTGATCCCGCAAGGATCACCTTTAACGAGTGGCCACCCGCAGCAACCAGGCTGATATGGTGTTCTATACTGAGACGTAAGGGGAATAATGCGGGGATCAGCACAACTATCTACTCCCAATAAAAGAAAAAGGGGCGCACCCACCACAAGCGCGCCCCATCATTAGGGAGGATAGTGAAAATTTCGCGTTCTCAAATACACCAACGCTAAACTCGTTAATGCAGCCAATATCGTCGATTCTGCAGGCATCGTCAGTGATACGGGTTACACATCATCTGAATCGCCGTTTCCTGTCGCAACAAATGGGTCCAGTTCGTCAGTTTTCTGTTTTACCCATTCTTTGTATTCCCTCGCGCTTGCAGCGAAGGTCTCCTATGCGAGGCCGCATTGCAGCACAAAGGACGGGCGGGCACCGGACATTGAAGGAACTTCGGGTGGCCCGGTGCGCGCCGTGATGGAGACTTCTCTCCAGACCGAATACCCGACACAGACCGTGCCTCACCACCCAGCGGGGTCATTTCCGGTATTCTGACAGGCCAAGCGCGTCCCACATCCAGCTGAAGTCATAATCCGCAACCGGTGATCCTGTCTGGCGGGCGCTGCGGTTTTCGATTGTCTTCAGCCAATCAATGACCGCTTTCTTTCCCTCGGCACTGCGAATGGCCTGGCGGGGGGTCTTGTCACCCAGAGCCGGGATCGGTTGGTCGAGCGTATCCCGGTAGTGCTGGTCGAGATGCGCGTGGGCGAGCTGCCGGGCAAGGGCAGGGGGGATCTCCTCGCCATCTGCCTGTCCGATCTCTGGGTCGTCCTCTGCCATCATCTGTTCAATGGCCTGGATTGCTGTCAGCGGCGGCTTCACCAGATCGCCCAGCAGCTCAAGGATATATGCTTCGCCGCGTCTCGCACGCGCAACTGAATCTACAGACAGCGTCAATGCCCTGCCTTTCAGGAATAGAGATCCAAGGACCGCAGCGCCGGACATCGACTTGTCCAGGACCAGGCCGGTCGCGCGTCGCGTGCCGCGCGGGTTGTCCAAAGCCAGCCATGTCCATTCTTTCTGACCGGAGGCCACGAGTTCAGCGGCCTGCAACAGTCTCTCTGAAACTCGGTTTTGAGTAACCCCGGTGGCGAAGGGGAAGCGTAGCTCATGAAAAATCAGGTCGTCGCCATCGCTGTTGCTGATCTGCGGCAGCTCCGGGTCCAGCAGGTTTGGCAGATGTGCGAAGAGCCAGGCATTGGCGAAGAGTGGTGCGGAACGCTGCAACTGATCCTCCGTCAGCCTTAGATCATCTTCGGTGTTCAGTTTCAGGACGGTCCGAAGCCCGTCTTCGAACATCGCGACGGCATTTGCGTTGAACGGAAGCAAGGCACCAGAGATTACGTTGTGATTGCCCTGCGTGACAACCCGAACAGCAATACGATCCCATTGCTGCAACACCTGCGTGGCACTTTGTTCACGAACGGTGACCGGGTCAGCGTCGGAGAGCAGGTCTCGGAGAACCATGGTTTTGCCCGGTACGATCTTGCTGACCTCGAAAAGGCTGACAGGGGCATCCCGCAACCCGGCGATGTAGGCGCGGGTCTGGGCGTTTTCCTTCGATCCCCGCCGCTTGAGATAGACATCGGCGGCGTTTTCATTGTCTGGTCCAAATGTCCTGCCCAGCAGATCTTCCAAGCCGCCACCCCACAGGACCATTGGCCAATCCTCGCCCAGCACTTCGCCCAGATCTTCGAAGTCGAGGTCGAATGTCTCAAGGGCTGGTAGAAAATGCTCTTCCAGGACATCCGCAAGCCGCGCGTGCCAAACCTCGTCGCGGGTGATGAACCCTATGAGCCTGTCAAGATCATGTCCCATGGACCTGCGCCCTTCTTCATCAATTATCGAACAGGTGCGACCTAGCGCAGATTGCAGCCATCAGCCAGAGGCCAGGCTTGCGTATATTGTCTCGGTGGTCATGCAGCGTAGTAGCTATTGCCTGGGCTTTTGAACAAAGATCTCGGTGAAAAGCGCTTGTGATCGGCGCAGCCCGTCCTCGGTCAACACCACCGACTTCACCTTGCCTTTAGGGTCCAGGATCAGTCCTTTCCGATGCAAACGGTTGAGCGCGTCCCAATCAAACCCTTTCCAAGCGCGGCACTCATCATGCAGCGTCAACCAAAGCAACGCCAGAACCGCATCATCTATCTTGTCTTCATCTATCGTCATTGCAACAGCGGACCCTATCTGGGCCGTGCCCGTCAACCCCGTTCAAATACGACCGGAGCGCTTACCCTCGGCGCCCAACGTTACCCCCCTACGGCTTAGCTGCCTGAACGCGTCAAGGTTTGTTGCTGTCGATCCAGCGGGTCATCATTTTGCGATCACGATAACACTCATCCGGGACATCACGGCGTTTGATCCGGGCAATACGCTCGGCAAAAGCCACTTGTTTTGAACTCGGACGCGTGTCGTGGATGCGCGGCGCAGCAAGCTGGGCGTCAATCCAAGCGCTGATGAGCTTACGGTCCTGCTGAATTTCCCAAGGCAAGACGAGGTTCTGTTGCTCTGCAATCCGGCGGGCAAATGCGATCTGTTTGGGCGTGGCCGGCAGCGCAGTGGGTGTCTCAGAATGGGCGTAATCGAGCATGGAAATTCCCCTCAAGCAGCATGGGTCCAGATTAGAACAAATGGGGCTCAAAAGCAAGTATGTTGTGCACGACGTTTCATAAGGCACCACATCTAGTGCTCATCCGTGATGCGAAGAGCGAGTTCTTTGTTAGACCGGTCCTGGCTTGGGGATTGATCCTCCAGGAACGCCCTCACATGTCCTGGCACGATTAACCTGCAGCCGTAGTGACCTGAGCCCCTGAATCTCTTCCAACTCATTTCCGACTGCCCCCAAACGATAAGCAACAGACAAAAGCCTCTTAGCTCACATCCGCGATAACCGATCTTCGTCGTCCACGACCCGGAGCGCACAGTCGTCGCCACTCCATCGCCACAGAACGATGTTGAAGTCAGTCAACGATGCGCCTTTGGCATAGCTTCGGACAAGCAGACCGACGAATCCATCTGCAATCAAACTACCGGCGAATTCTTGCGTCGGCACGTTCTGACCCCCGAGCATCTTTGAGCGCCATCCCGGATCAGCAATTGCACTTTCCGAAATGCCATATTGCTCAAGCACCGCCTCATCGCGGGTGTCGAGAATTGGGCCCAGATCTGCGGCGTAGGAAACTAAGATTGTAGGCTGCAGACTGCCGACCTGGTTGGCTTCGCGCAGCGCACCAGCCGGATCAAGGGCAGTGTAAAGGGCAGGGGTGCCTTTTGAATTGAAACGACCACCAAAGAGTTCTGCACCGCGACCAGAAAGCGGCTCACGTGCATAAACCGGATTTAAGGCTCGGTAGAGAGGCCCCGCATAACGCCCTTTGCTAAGCGGCATCAGGCAAAGACACCCGCGTCTACGGCGTCGATATATTCAAGCACCTGTTGCGCCTTGCCTTCCTGCACGAGTTGCATCGCGGTCCGTCCATCAAACCCATGCAAAGGTTCTGAACGATACCAGGCATAGGCCATCAGTTCCGAGCCAAAACGTGGCTCGACCTTGTTGAGGACTTCGACCAGTTCGCGCAAGCGGCGCTGTGTCTTGTCTGAGTTAATCCGCGTGCGCCGTTGCAGGGCATCTTTGCCAAGGCCCACTGTCATGGCAATCTCTTCGGCCGAGGTTCGAAGAGCTGCCGCAATCTTGCGCGGTTCAAACTGTCCGCTTTCGGCGAAGCTCATAATATGCATCGCATTGCCTCCATCAGTGATTATTACAGTATATAGTGTTACTTTTGGTGATACGCAAGATATATGAGGAAGGTTGGCCAAAGCTGAGCCACCGACCGGAAAGTGAAAGTGTCCTTTGAGAGTTTTACTCTCCGGTAAACCCGGGGCGGTTCAGTCATCAGACCCTCCTGTCATTAGATTGAGAAGGTCCCAATCGTCAGACAGGCGCGCCTATCCACCAAATCCACCGCTCACATCAGCGCGCAACACTCGCCACAAACCCAATACCGCGAAAGCGGTTTCGTCCTCGTCTCCTGATACGACTTCGCACAGGGCAGGGTTCGACCATAAGCCAGCATTACCGCTATTTTGACAAATATACTACTGAGTAGTATATGGAGTTCAGGAGGCCCAATATGTCAGTCAAAGCATCTGTATCAATCTCAGAGCAACAGGACGCCTACGTGCGCGATCTGGTAGATCAGGGGCGCTTTTCCAGCGTAAGTGCGGTTGTGCAGCAGGGCCTCGATCTATTGCGTAAACAGGACGAAACTGAACTTTTAGAAGCAGCTGCGCTGAAATTGTTGCTTGAAGAGCGCATGGGTGGGCCATTTGTAACGCACCAGGCCTTCGCCCAAAACACCGCCGACATGTTGGCCCAAAAAAGGCATGACCTTGGTCTGGAAGGTTGAACTTGCTGCTACCGCGGTCGACGATCTATCGCTGATTTTTGACCACCTGTTCGAAACCTACCGGGATTTGGGCGAGCCAGATGATGTGGCGTTTGAAAGGGCGGCTGCGCGTGTCACAGGTATCCAGAACAGTGCGTTGGACCTTGCAGACAACCCATATCGCGGAACCCGGCGTGATGAGATCGGTGTGAACCTTCGCAATATCACCATCAATAAGGCGATCATCTGGTTTCAGCTTGATGATGACCGGAAGTGCGTCCGCATCTTGGCTTTCTTCTTTGGCGGGCAGGACCACATTCGGTATATGCTGCTTAGAATGCTCGATGACTGATATCCGTGCCGAATATTACGGTTGAGAAAAGAGGTGGCGATCCAGTAGGAGCATTCTATGCAGGGCGTGGCTCTTCGCGGCTGAACAGAGGCATCAACCTTTTGATCAACTCGTCTGGTGAAAGCCGATGCGCTAGTTCGGCCAGTTCTCTTTCAATGTCGGGTTTAATCGGCGCGATACACAGCAGATCGCCAAGATTGGCCGCCAGTTCCGGAGCCTTGATGGTTTCGATGGCGACTCCCAGTTTTCGATCTTCTTGTGTCTCTTCTTCAACTTCTGTCTCGCTTGGATCTTCGAAGAACCCATACCCCGCTGTGCCATTGTCGAGAAAAGACGGCGAGCGTGGACCCGTGATCGTCGCGCGCTGCGAAAGCGTCCGTTTCGGTTCCGGCTCAGGCTCCGGTTCTTCGGCTTCCGCTGGCTTTGAGGACCCGGCGTCCTTCAGGAACTCATCGTACCGGGTCACAACACCCTCTTTGACAACCGGTATATGAACCGCCCCGGGTTTACCGGAGACTTTTTTGCTCAAGACTCAGGCGACTTTATCAAGGGTGTTCAGGTTTGCATAGAATGCGTCCTCCAGTTCTTGTGGCGGCCGGTGCCCGATCGCGCCGTGCAGCCGCTTGTTGTTGTACCAGCTGACCCAGTCCAGGGTTTCCCACTCAACCTGGCCAACCGTTTTCCATGTGCCGAAGAACTCAATGACTTCGGTCTTGAACAGGCCGATGATGCTTTCTGCCAGGGCGTTGTCATAGCTGTCTCCGACGCTGCCGACCGATGCGTCGATCCCGGCCTGGGCCAACCGCTCTGTGTACCGAACCGCCAGGTATTGCGACCCCCTGTCCGAATGGTGAATGAGCCCGTCTGCCTGTGATGGTATTCGTTGGCAGATCGCCTGGTTCAGCGCGTCCAGCACGAAGCTGGTGGTCATGGACGTGGACACCCGCCAGCCCACGATCTTGCGCGCAAAGACATCAATGACAAAGGCCACGTAGACCATTCCCGCCCAGGTCGACACATAGGTGAAGTCGGAGACCCAGAGCTGGTTTGGTGCGGTGGCCGTGAACGCGCGATTGACCTTGTCTTCCGGGCAGGCCTGTGCAGGGTCCGGGATCGTGGTCTTCTTCTTGCCGCGTGTAACACCCTGCAACCCCATGACTTTCATCAGGCGTTCCACCGTGCAGCGTGCGATGTCATAGCCTTCCCGGCGCAGTTGATGCCATACCTTGCGCGCGCCATAGCGTCCCCGGCTGGCATCAAAGACGCGCTGGATTTCCCGCGCATCCTTATCGTCCTTCCTGGCCCGATCCGAGGCTTTGTCCGGCCTGGGCCGGATAGACAGACGCGCATAATAGGACGATGGCGCGATCGGCAGCACCCTGCAGATCGACCCGACACCGAACTCGTCCCGATGATTATCGATGAATGCGATCATTTCCGGAACGGGCGGTCGAGCTCCGCCTGAGCGAAATACGCGCTCGCCTTCTTCAGGATCTCATTGGCCGTGCGCAGTTCCTTGTTCTCACGCTCCAAGGCTTTCAGACGTGCCTTCTGCTCGCTGGTCAGCCCATCGCGTTCGCCGGCATCGCGCTCCGCCTGCTGGCACCAGACTCTGAGACTGTCCGGCGAGCAGCCGAGCTTTGGCGCGATCGCGTGGTAGGCCGCGTTGTCACTGGCGTAATCCGCGCGATGATCTTTATAAAGCCGAACGCCGCGGGCGCGAAACTCAGCCGTGTACTTCGGGGGTGATTTTTTCTTCTCCATAGGGTTCATCCTTTGAGAGTTTTACTCTCCGGTAAACCCGGGGCGGTTCAGTACTCCTCGTGTAGGATCTTGCCGCCGTGGATCACGATGTAGCCGTCAGTATTGTCTCCGATCATGGCGTCCCGGACAGTGTAACGCTGCCCACCATAGTCGAACTCAATATCGGCAATGCCGGGGTCCGGCGCCTTCGGGATGGGGACAATTGCGCCTGAACGCGGCACCATCAAGCTTGGGTGAAGGCCCATGTTGCGAAAAGCCCATTCATTGAATGGCGGAACTGTCCAGTTGCCTTTGGTCACCTGAGCCTCGGCTGTCACAGGTATGTTGTCCATTGCCACTCTTGGTAAGTCGTTGTCGTCCGCGAAGGCGTGAACAGGACAAAGGCTCATGGCTACCAGAGCGCTGATCAACGGTTTTTTCATGTCTTAAATTCCCTAAATCAGAGCGACCATGATTGAACATT
Organism: uncultured Ruegeria sp.; assembly: GCA_963422555.2. Lineage (GTDB taxonomy): Bacteria > Pseudomonadota > Alphaproteobacteria > Rhodobacterales > Rhodobacteraceae > Ruegeria. The sequence goes on along the minus strand of CAXXPZ010000052.1, from coordinate 30,328 downwards.
AGCAGATTGATTGGGTTGCAGAGACGAGATTTTGGTGAACCACAGTTTGTCTCAAACGATTGGAGTTTTTGGATTTTGGTGCGATGAGTCTGGGTTGTGAGCGCGGAGGCCAATGTTAGCAAAGTCTCGCAAACTGTGATCTCGTCCAGATCGAGATTTCGCGGTCGCGGCGAATATCGGGAAAGCGGGCAGCAATCGCAGAATCCCGGACGGTTTTTGAATGTCGGGGATGGGTCGTCCTCATTCAAATGTGCCATGCCCATTAGGCGGATGCTGCGTAAGTTCCGAGGTCAGCTGTGAGACCGCATGACCGATGCTGCGGTTTGCCTGAACGACTGCTGTTGTCCTGATAAGGAAGTCCCCATGGAAAACTCTAGCTAGTCGAAGCCGAATTGCTTCATTTCAGACTAGGTAAGTCGAAAGTTCGGGAAAATAGCTAAGCAGGACAAGCACCAGCGACACGGCGATCAGAAACGGCCAAAGCGATTTCAGGATCGCTCCGGGTGTGGTGCCGCTCATGGAGGACGCGATGTAAAGGCCGATGCCGACAGGCGGTGTCAGCAAGCCCAGTACGAGGTTCAGGCAGGCGACGACCCCGAATTGATAGGGGCTGATATCGTAGGATCCGATGGCAATGGGCAGCAAGATAGGGGTGATCAGAATGATCGCCGCAATGCCATCAATGACCATCCCCACAAGCAGAAGTGCGGCGTTCACAATCAGCAGGAACATGAACGGATCAGACGTGATCGACGTGATCAGGCCAGCTAATTTCTGCGGCAGTTCTTCATAGATGATCACCCAGCCAAACACGCTGGCTGCCGCGATCATGAACAGGATCATCGAGGCATTTGCCGCCGTGCGCATAAACATCTCGCCCAGTTTGCGCGGGTCGAGGTCACGGTAGATCAACCAACCCACCAGGAAAGCGATCAACGAGGCGACAGCAGCGGATTCGGTTGGTGTTGCGATGCCGAACAGGATGCCGCCGATGATGGCAATCGGCACCAACATTGCGGGAAACGCTGAAAGCAGTGCCCGGGCGGCCTCTTGGGACGTCATCCATGTGCCTTTGGGGAACTGCCGTGACCACCCGATCAGTGTGATCACCATAGCAAACGAAAAGGCCATCAATAGCCCGGGAATGATCCCGGCGATGAACATCTCGCCGATTGGAATCTGGGCCAGCACGCCAAAGATGACGAACATCATCGAGGGCGGAATGACCGGGGCAAGCAGGCCACCTGCGGCGGTTGTGGCCGCGGCGAAGCCTTCGTCATAGCCTTCGTCCTTCATGGCCGGCACCATGGCCCGCGACATCACCGAGATTTGCGCTGTGGCCGATCCGATGATCGCGGCCATGAACATATTGGCCAAAAGGTTGATATAGGCCAGCCCGCCGCGAAACCCGCCGACAAAGACACGTGCCAGAGCAACCAGACGGCGGGTCATGCCGCCTTCGTTCATCAACTCGCCGGTCAGCATGAACAGGGGGATCGCCAGCAGGCCGTAATTTTCCAACCCGCCAAACATCTTCTGTGCGAAGCTGTCATACAGAACGGTGTTGCCGCTTTCCCAGATGTACCAGATCGCGGTCACGGCAAGCACAATCGCAACCGGGACAGAAAGCAACAGCGCAGCCAGGAAGATGACCGGGCTCATGCTGCGCTCTCTGTGTTGCGGCGAGACAGCAGATGCATGGCGGAATGCAGGGTTGCGCCAAGGGCGAAAAGCCACATCACAAGCCAGAACAGGTATTTCGGCAGACCAAGTGTCAGCGTGGGTTCGGCGTAGATGAAATTGAATGTGCTGCCCTGAAAGGTCTTCACATCGAATCCGGTCTTGGCCAGATCGACGGGCAGAAACCAGCGCCAGCAGAACCACAGCATCGCCAGGGCAAAGACAAAGACAACTGCGTCCACGGTTTTGCGGATCAGGTGTTGGACGAAGGGGGACGCCGCATCAGGCAACAACGTAATGGCCACCGCATTGCGGTGGTGCAGAGCGGCAGAGGCCCCCAGAAAGGTCATCCAAACCATGGCATAGATCGCCAGTTCATCGATCCAGAACAGCGCCTGGCCGATGTTGCGCGTCACAACATTCAGCAAGATCAGCAGCGTCACGCAAACGGCAAGCAACGCTGCCGCGAACAGCTCAACCTGCGCCCATGCGGCTGACATGCGATAGAGCATTGCCTTCCCCCCAACGAAAAAGGGCGCGAACCTGCCCGCGCCCCGGTCTCACTTGGCCGAATGTCTACTTGGTTTCCGCCGCAGTTGCACGCAGCGCATCAAGCGAGTTTGTTTTTTCCGACCATATCGCATTCCACTGGTCAATCGCATCGCCAAAGAAGGAGGCATCGACCTTGGTATATGTCTTGCCTGTGCCAGCGATCTGTTGCAGCCAGTCGGCCTCTTTGGCGACATAGCTGTCGATGGTGCTGTCCACATGTTTGGCCATCAGATCACCGATCATCGCGCGGTCATCTTCGGACAGACCGGCCCAGACCCTGGCCGAGACAAGACCAACCATCGGGAACATCATGTGATCGGACTGCACGATCGTGTCGGCGTGGTCATAATATTTCAGAACCCAGATCAGTTCGGCATCCATGTCGATGGCGTCCACCTGACCGTTGGCCAGCGCGTCATAAACGGCGGGCAGGGGCATCGGCGTCGGGGCCGCGCCAACCGCGTTGTAGAAATCAAGGATTGGCGTGAACGGTGTGATCCGCAGCTTCAGGCCCGACAGGTCATCGGCGCTGCTCACGTCGCCGCGGCTGACGATCTGACGAAGGCCCGCCATTCCATAGCCGACGCCGACAACGCCAACCTGGCCCGGAAGCGGTTCCAGCATGGATTTGGCTGTGTCCGAGCGCAGGATACGACCGGCATGGCCGATATCATTGGCCAGATAGGGCGCATAAAAGGCACCAAATTCGGGCGCGCGGTTCGACACTTCAGCCACAGTCATGAACGCCATATCAAGCGCGCCGGTCTGCAATTGCTGCAACATCTCGGCTTCGTTGCCCAACTGGCGGGCCGGAAAGACCGAGACGCTATGCGCGCCTCCGCTGGCCTCGGACAGTTCAGCGCCAAAGTCTTCGGCGGCCTTGGTCCAGATATGAGGTGGTGGCGTGATCAGGCCGAGGCGGAACTCCTCCGCCTGAGCAGCCATCGATGTCACAGCAAGCGCTGCGGTGGATGCGATGATTTTGGCAATGTTTTTCATGTTCTCCCCATTCTCTAATTGTCTTGTCGGCCTGAATTGCCGCTAGTCGCGCGCGGCCTCGATTATTTTTGTCGCAAGTAATTCCGGATTGGTAAAGCATGCCTCGTGGCCGCCGGGCATTTGAACAAGACGACACAAGCCCAGCCGAGCCGGGAAACGTGGCACCCAGGCAAACTCTCCCGGTGGCATGGCAATGTCGTCCGTGCAGTTCAGATAGGATTTCGGGATCTGAAGATCGTAAAAGGTTTTCAGCTCCAACGGATCCGTCAGCGTGCGGATCGGATGCGGCGTCGTCATCTCGTAAGTCTTCTGCGCCAACTCCAGATCAGCGTCATTCATGAAAGCCTCGCGCCAGACCGGGAAGGGCAGTTTGACAGCGCCCGTGCCATAGGCGCCCGAAGCCGCAATTCCGTCCATCATCGCCTTGTAGGGCGGTGGGCTGACGCTTTCGATGGATTCTCCGTCCATCAGGACAAATGCATTCCAGTAAACCAGGCGGCGAATGCGATCCGGTAGCGCCTCGGCCATTTTTGAGATGATCGAGCCGCCGTAAGAATGACCCAGCAGGACAAAGTCAGTCAGATCATTTTCAAGCACATAGTCGACCGCCGACTGAACTGCCTCGGAATGGCCGATGGATCGGTCAACCTCAACGCCCGGAGGGGCATTTCCCGCCAATGTCGGTGTATGAACCTCATGCCCGGCCTCGCGCAGCGGGCCTGCGACCTCTTCCCATAGCGAACCGTCGTGCCATGCGCCGTGTATCAATACTAGTTTCATCGCAACATCTCCCAGGTTTACAGATCTACCCAACCTTCAGGGGGTTCTTTGCCTGGATGCACAGCCTTGCAATTCGGGCAAGTACGATCCTTTTCCGAGGCATAGAATTTTTCGTAAACCGGTGGCAGGTCTTTCACGATGGACTGCAATTGCATCTCGGCGCGATACACTTTTGCGCCGCATTCAAAACAATACCATTCGACGGCATCCAACTGCCCCTCCTGCCGCTTGGGTTCGATCACCAACCCGACCGAGCCCTCTTGCGGGCGCTGAGGAGAGTGCCGCACATGGGGCGGCAGCAGAAAAATCTCGCCCTCGCGAATCGGCACATCATAGAATTCTTCTCCATCGTAAAGTTTGAGCAGCATGTCGCCCTCAAGCTGATAGAAAAACTCTTCGACCGGATCGTCGTGATAGTCGGTGCGCTTGTTGGGGCCACCCACCACCGTTACCATCAGATCGGCATCTTCAAACACCATCTTGTTGCCAACCGGCGGTTTCAGCAAGTGACGGTGTTCGTCAATCCATGCCTTGAAGTTGAACGCTGCAAGCTTGGACATGGCCCTCTCCCTTTCCCGGAACTTTCTGCGACAATCCGCATCGCCGCAAAGAAATTGTCCGCATGTAGATATCGGTTTTGCTTATATCAAAGCATCAATCCGCATTCGTTGAACCCATTGCGGATGATCTCTTTCTCGGCCTCGGTCAGCTCCAGCATCGGCGCACGAACATACCCGCCGGTCTGCCCCAGAAGCTCTTGCCAGTATTTGCCAAAGGCGGTGGGTTTGCCCGCCGGTTTCGTGCGCTTGATCGTGTCGCGCACCGGGTTCAGACTATCAAATACGCGCCGCGCTTCGTCGGCTTTGCCTTCGAACGCCAGGCGCGTGTATTGGTTCATCCGCTGATCGTTTGTCGTCTGCAGCAGGTAGGGCGGCGAGGAGCAAAGATAGAGCTTCCAGTCCAGCTCCAGGATATTGTCCAGCCATTCATGTTCGGCTGAGGTCGAAACGTGGATCATATCCCCCACCATATGGGTCAGCCGCACATACATCTCGCGCGGGACCGAGTATTTGATGGCGACGATGTTAGGCAATTCGGCAATGCGGGCGCATTCCTCGGGCTGCATCAGATATCCCGAATCCGGGTGGCTCCACATGGCGATGCCGATGTCCAACTCTTCGCAGAAACGCTTGTAATACTGATACAGCACTTCGCCGCGATCCTGACAAAAGCTGAGCATCGGTGCATGGACCACCACATAATCGGCGCCGCAGCCCTGCGCGTGGCGGCCAAGCTCCAGCGCCGTATTCATGTTTTGATCGGAAATCGACATGATCGTCCCGGCGCGGCCCGCGCATTCCTCGACCGCAATGGTCATGTTGCGCTTGCGCTCTTCCAGGCTCATCGCCCAGAATTCACCCTGTTTGCCCGCGACGAACAGGCCCTCGATGCCAAGCTCGCGGGTCCAGTGATGGATGTTGGCCCGCAGGCCGGTTTCGTCCAGCGACAGGTCGTCGTTAAAGGGGTTCAGGGCGGCGGCCCAAATGCCTTTCATGTTCTCGCGGGCATAGGCTTTTGCTTCGTGTTTCGTGTATTCCATGATCCGGAGCCTTTTGAACGGGTTGACGTCAGCAAACTGCATTACGCGCGTGTCGTCCAAGGCGAAGCGTGCAAGTGGGTATTGAAAAAATGAATACCCGATGCTTTGCAATTTCCGAAAGGTTGGGGATGGCCTATGATCCTTGCATGAAAATCGGATTGATCGGAAAAGGCGCAATCGCGCGTTATGTCATGTCAGCACTTGAGGGTCGCGGGCACTCGCTCGCGGCTATCCTGCTGCGGCCTGAGCGGGTTACGCCAGACATGACGTTGGAGGTTGGTGCGGTAGAGGATCTGCCTGCCGAACTTGATCTGGTGATTGACTGCGCAGGCCATGCGGCGCTGGCCGAGCATGGTCCGCACATTTTGGCGCGGGGCATCGACTTGGTCACCGTGTCACTTGGGGCATTGGCTGATGTCGACATCGAAACCGCATTGATCCGGGCTGCGCAGGATGGACGCGCGAAGCTGCATCTGGCAAGCGGCGCCATTGGCGCGCTGGATTGCCTGAGCGCCGCGCGCGTTGCCGGGTTGAAGCAGGTCACCTATACCGGGCGCAAACCTCCATCCGGGTGGCGCGGTTCTCCGGCAGAAGACAGGCTGGATCTGGATGGATTGACCGAAGGGGCCCACGTACATTTTGAAGGAAACGCCCGTGCCGCCGCTCTGGGCTATCCCAAGAACGCCAATGTCGCCGCCGCCGTGGCGCTGGCCGGGCTTGGATTTGACGACACGCAGGTGCGCCTGATTGCAGATACGTCAATCGACCAGAACATCCATGAGATCACCGCGCAGGGCGCGTTCGGAGACTTCCACTTTCAGATCAGCGGCAATGCCTTGCCCGACAACCCGCGCTCGTCCGCGCTGGCCGCGATGAGCGTGATCGCCAAGCTTGACCAACTCACAAAAAACGTCACCTTCTGATGGACCGCCACACCCGCATCGTGGACCGCGCCCTGACCCGGCTTAAGCTGCGCCAATTGCGCCTGTTGGTAGCGGTAGGCACCCATGGCAACATCCAGAATGCCGCGCGGTCCTTAGGCATTTCACAGCCCGCCGCCACCAAGATGATTCAGGATCTGGAACTGGATTTCGAGGTCAAACTGTTTGACCGCACCAATCGCGGCGTGGTGCCAACGGTCTTTGGCGAAACCATGATCCGGCATGGCAAACTGATCTTCTCGCAAATCTCTCATGCCGCGCAGGAACTGGATGATCTGAGCGAGGGCAACGCGGGCCGCGTGGTAGTGGGCACCTTGCTGGCGGCCTCGGCAAGCCTGTTGCCCGCCGCTATCGAAATCCTACAGGCAGACCGCCCGAATGTCGCGATCAAGGTCGCGGAAGGCACGAATGAAGTGCTGATGCCCGGGCTCTTGTCTGGTGATATCGATATGGTGGTCGGACGGCTGCCATCGCATCGGCATCGCGACAAGATCCGGCAGGAAAAACTGTTTGAGGACCGCATCCTTGCCGTCGTCGGCTCAACGCATCCTCTGGCGGGCAAAGCCGGGATCAACTTTGCCCAGACCAAACCATTTGGATGGATCCTGCCGCCGCTGGAAACGACGCTCAGACGGCAAGTGGATCAGTTCTTTGTCGGACAGCAGCAATATGCGCCCGAAGTCTCGGTCGAGAGCGTATCTTACCTGACCAATCGCACCCTGCTGCAATCGCGTGATCTGATCGGGCTGATGCCTGCCGAGGTGGTGGCCCAAGACATCTGCAACGGTCATCTGGCGCAGCTGGATTGGACGGTTCCGTTCGGCCATGGACCGATTGGCGTATCATTGCGGGTTGATGATGATTTGTCCCCGGCGGGCCGGGCCTTCAAGGCGGCACTTCGCAAGGCCGCGCAATCAAGGCCGAGCTGATATTCCTCATTTTGATATCAGTATTCACCCAATTCGCTTGAAGCACCCGCTGGCGGCGGGTGATCTAGTTGTCAGGCAAACAAAAGGTGCGTCTCGATGTATCCAGATTTGAAGCTGTTTATCGCCGGTGAGTGGCAGAAAGCAGGCACCGATAGGCCGGTGATCAATCCGGCGACAGAAGAGGAACTCGGCCGTCTTCCTCGTGCGTCTCAGAGCGATCTGGACGATGCGCTGGAGGCTGCCGTCAAAGGCTACACGATCTGGAGCCGGACGTCACCGCGCGACCGCAGCGATACAATCCTGCGCGCCGCCGCTTTGATGCGCGAACGGCAAGAAGAAATCGCCACTTCGATCACGCTGGAACATGGCAAGCCGCTAAAGCAGGCGCGGCTGGAAGTGATCCGGGGCGCTGAGTTCTTTGAGTGGGACGCGGGCGAAGCGATGCGCACCTACGGCCGGGTTATTCCGGCAGCCCGCGGCCACAAGTTTTCCGTGCACCATCAGCCAGTTGGCGTAGTGGCAGCCTTTTCGCCCTGGAACTTTCCAATGAGTCAGCCCACCCGCAAGATCGCGGGTGCCCTGGCCTCGGGTTGCTCAATCATCCTCAAGGCGGCTGAGGAAACCCCGGCAGGGGCTATCCATATCGCCAAGGCGTTCGAAGATGCGGGGCTGCCCGCTGGTGTTTTAAACCTGGTCTTCGGCGACCCGGCCGAAATCTCGGGTTATCTGATCCCGCAGGACCCCGTGCGGCTTGTCGCCTTCACGGGCTCGACCCTTGTGGGCCGCCATCTGACCACATTGGCCGCGCAGCATGACACGCGGGTGCTGATGGAGCTGGGCGGCCATGCGCCGGTCATCGTTTGCGAGGATACCGACGTGCACACAGCGGCGACCTCCAGCGCCATTCGCAAGATGCGCAATGCGGGCCAAGTCTGCACCTCACCCACCCGGTTCTTTGCCCATGAGAGCATCTTCGACGACTATGCTGCCGCTTTCGTGGATCGCGCCAAGGCGACGATTGTGGGCAACGGGTTGGAGGATGACGTGGAAATGGGTCCAACCGCCAATGTCCGCCGCGTGCCCGCGCTGACCGAGCTGGTCAAGGATGCCCGCGCCAAAGGGGCCACGGTGGCCACAGGCGGTGCGCGCCATGGCGACACAGGATATTTCTTTCAACCAACCGTCCTCTTGAACGTGCCGGATAACGCCCGGATCATGCAGGAAGAACCCTTTGGCCCCGTGGCGGTGATCAACCCGGTCGGTTCTCTGGATCACGCGATCGCACAAGCGAATTCGGTGCCTTATGGCCTTGCCGGGTATGCTTTCACCAATCGGGCGGACTATATCGACCGGCTGATTGATGAGGTCGAGGTCGGCAACCTTTCGATCAACACGCTGGAAGCCTCGATGCCCGAGACTCCGTTTGGCGGCGTGAAATCCAGCGGTTATGGCCGTGAAGGCGGTACCGAGGGGCTGGAGAATTATATGGACGTCAAAAACGTTTGGTACGCGGCCTCTATCGCCTGACCACCAGCTGACCGTGGCACTGACAGTTGTGAAGCCGACATTGGAGCCTGTGCGGCGAAAGTCAGTTTTGTCACACGACCCGGTCATTGCTGAGGTGGAATACTGCACTCTGCACGAATGGCCGCCATAGCAAGCTGCGCTGCGGCGGTGGTGCGCGATGAATGACTGGAACGGGCCGATCGCCCGGAGACAACGATGTTTACGACCATGTCCTAGCGCCGCGTTCGAGGCCAGCTTCGAACTCAAACCTCCAAAAGCCGGGAAGAAAATCAACAACTGTTTCCAAATTTGGCAGTCGAAGCATACTATGTAATACTCCAGTCTCTGAACATTTTTTAGTTAGAGTGCCGGTTCGGAGGAACCGGCACTCTGTTTGTTAGGATTGCAAAGCCGGACGATCTCACAACCGGACACTAATAGAGCTCGCGGATAAATCTCTAATCCAGCTTCTCCCCGACTGGACACTCCCGTCTGGAGGAATCCACTCTGTCTATCCGCCAACGCAGTATAGACCGAGCGCCACACAACGCTTCTCGCAACCCTTCGCCGAGCACGTGTGGAAAGAACTGGTGTGAGCAGCAATAGCGAAACTAGCCACCGGCAAAAAGAGCAACGAAAGCCTGCATCGTAGCTTTCTGTCGATCTTAAAATAGAGTGCAGCAAGATCAGTTAATGTCCGCTTCGGTGAACCTGCGCCGCAGCGGTGGTTGCTTGCCTGGGGGGCCGGTAAAGTGACCAATTCGAACAGCGATCCTGAACAAAAATTAACGACCCCAAAAGACTAGCATACCCCGGCACGCAACATGGGTTGGCTGCGTGCCGAAATACCAGGGCATCCTGAACAGAAGTGCCATGGGAGGGAGTCTATTTTCTGTTGTGGAAAATGAACCCGATGAGGTTCAACAAAAGCTGTGCCGCCAGGATCTGCGTGCTTTCTGACGGATCGTAAGCCGGAGCTACTTCGACCAGATCGATACCGACGACGTCACCCCGTTTGGTCAGTCCCTGCACGATCTCCAGCACATCGTAATATTGGAACCCTCCATGGCTGGGCGTGCCGGTGCCAGGTGCAATCGACGGGCAGAAAGCGTCGATATCGATTGTAATGTAGTAGCGGCTGCCCTCAGGAATTCGGTCCAGAACACCTTCGGTGCCCAGCTTGCGCACCTGACGCACCGACAGGATATCTGATCCGCGCGCGCGGGCATCTTCATAGCCCTCCTTCGCAGTCGAGGAAACGTTGCGGATACCCAACTGGGTCATGCCCGAGACGTAGTCCTTTTCGATGGCCCGGCGCATCGGGTTGCCGTGGCCAACGGTCACGCCGTGACGCTCGTCGACGAAATCCAGATGCGCGTCGATCTGGATGACATGGATCGGACCCTTTTGCGTGCAGTCTTCGGCAAAAGCGTTGATGCATGGGATATTGACCGAATGATCTCCGCCGATGGTGACCGGAATGGCGCCCGCATCCAGGATCTTTTTGACCCCGTACTCGATATTGGCGTGGCTCTCTTCGGTCTTGGTGTGGATGATGTCCGCATCCCCCAGATCGACGATGCGCACATCACTGCCCAGATAGGTGGCGTCATCCTCATGATCATAGGCCCCGGCGTGTCCAAAGCTGAACAAGGTCGATGCCTCGCGCACCGAACGCGGACCAAACCGTGCGCCCGGGCGGAACTGACAGCCGAAATCAAACGGTGCCCCAAGGATCGCCACATCTGCATCGATGGTGTCCCAATTCTCGACATAGGGTTTCTTGCCAAAGGTTGAGATACCGACGAACGGCAGATTCAGACGACCAGCTTCATAACCATGTCCCGACATGATCTTCTCCGTTTCTTTTAGTTTAACGATAAGCCAGTTCCGGAAGGAACAGGGCGATTTGAGGGAAAGCCATCAGCAAGCCGGTCACGATCAGAAGGATGATCAGGAACGGGGGCACGCCGCGCACCACCTCGATGAAGGGGCGACGGAAGACAGCGATTGCAGTGAACAGGTTGCAGCCAAAGGGCGGCGTGGCGGTGCCGATAGCAACCTGAAGCGTGATCAGAACTCCGACCAGTACCGGATCCAAACCGGCGGCCTTTATCATTGGCGCGAAGATCGGCACAAGGATCAGGATCACCACAATCGAGTCTACAAACATACAGCCGACGAAGAAGGCGATGTTGACGGCCACCAGGGTCATAAGGGGGCTCGCATCCTTTAGTCCAAGGCTTTCGATAATGGCCTGCGGCACCTGTGCAAAGCTCAGCGTCCAGCTAAAGGCGGCGCCCGCCGCAATCAGGATGAACACGACGGAAGTAATGGCCCCGGTGGACAATGCGATATCGAACAGATCACTCACCTTGATCGAGCGGAAGATCACCACCTCAAGCACGACGGCATAGAGCACGCAAATCGCGGCTGCTTCGGTCGGTGAAAAGACACCGCCATAGATGCCGCCGACGATGATTGCCGGGAAACCCATGGGCCACAGGGCCCTGCGCAGGGCAGTAAAGCGTAGGCCCCAGCCCTCGCGCGGCAGCACAGGGATGTCATGGCGATAAGCGTAGTACATGCAATAGGCTGAAAATAGCACTACGATCAGCAGACCCGGTAGTATACCCGCGATGAAAAGCTGCGAGATTGACGTGCCCGAGACCACGCCATAGATGATCATGCCGATGGACGGCGGGATCAGATAGGCAAGGTCGGCGGCGTTCACGATCAGACCGATCGTGAAGCTATCGCTGTAGCCCGATTTCAGCATGCGGGGGCGCATGGCGCCGCCAACGGCCACAACTGTGGCTTGGGTCGAGCCACAGACCGCACCAAACAGGGCGCAAGCCGAGGTGACGGAAATCGCCAGCCCGCCCTTGATATGGCCCATGAAGCTCATCACAAGATCGATCAGCCGGTTGGCAGAATGGCCCCGTGTGATGATATCGGCGGCTAGAATGAACATCGGTACCGCGATCAGTGCAGCAGGTTTCACGCCCCCGATCATCTGTTGAATCAGAATCTGCATGTTCATGTTGGGGAAATAGACAAGGAACCCCAGAACCGCCGCCGAGATCAACGGCATTTTCATTGGAAAGCCCGCAAGCAGCAGGACAATCATGACTGCCAGCATCAATTCGGTCATTTGTCCGCCTCCTCCGATGATTCTTCGAATCTCGTAACTACCCAGCTACCCCTCTGACTGAATTCAATATGACATTCTTTGCGGACGAGGTGGTCGAGCGCTGCATCGGCAAGAATCAACCAAAATCATCGTGGGATCGTCCTGAAATGTCGGAAAGGCGCATTGCCGAATTTCAGAAGTTTGGGGTAACAGATTGCATAGAAACCTGAGATGACAATTTGGGGGTCAGCGATCAATGAGCTATTATGCCAGTGATGTGGACGGCGGTTACTTTACTTTCGATGAGCGGCTGTCAGCCCTTTCCGAACTGATCTCGATGATCGACCGACCGGGCGACTATTGTGTGTATGGGCGGTTTCCTACCCCAATGCCTCGCATCTGGAACCACACGACAGGCCTCCTCGCATTCCCTCTCCAACCGGCACAATTACAGGACTTGATCACACTTGGTGAACGCGCACCATATGGACGCGGCGCAGAAACAATTTTGGACAGGTCCGTTCGTGACTGTTGGCAGGTTTCGCCAGATCAAATCAGCGTAGGAGGAGAAACCTGAGGCGAAACATTCAATCGCATCCTCAACCGTGCGGCCGAAGGCCTCGGCTACCCGCCGGAAGCTGTCGACGCGGAACTTTACAAAATCCTCGTTTACGAGGAAGGCGGTTTTTTTGCGCCGCACCGTGATACCGAGAAGGTTACCGGCATGGTGGCGACCTTGGTCGTTTCACTACCGGTTGCAGGGAAAGGGGGCGAACTGATCATCCGCCATCGCGGTCGAGAGACGATTGTCGAAATGTGTAGCAACGATCCTTCCGAACTGGTTTTTGCGGCCTTTTATGCTGATTGCGAACATGAAATTAGGCCTGTGACAGAAGGTCATCGCGCCTGTCTGGTTTACAATTTGGTTCTCACTCCGGGTCAAAATGTGGCCACCTCGGCACCGAACTATGCAGATCTTATGGGTCAGATTGCGAAGGAGATCAAAAACTGCTTCGCAACGTCGGACGCGCCTGAAAAACTTGTCTGGCTTCTCGAGCATGATTACAGCATCGCAGGCCTGTCGTTTGAAACCCTAAAAAACACGGATGCAACGGTTGGGCGTGCTTTGATTGCAGCTGCGGCACAGGCTGACTGTTCCCTCCACGCGGCCATCGTGCATGTTGATGAATATGCCGCCGCTGCCTACCTTGGGCGGGACTATGTCTGGGAAATCGAAGACATCGGCGCGGACGAATACGAACTCTATGATATCATTGAGCGGAGATGTGAGCTTGATGATTGGGTGCATCCCGATTTGGGCGCGAGCGCTTATGGCCAACTGGCGTTGGCGCAAAACGAATTGATGCCACCAGAACGGATCACAAATTGGGAACCTGACGTGAATCGCTTGACGGAGGCGAGCGGCAATGAGGGGGCCACAGTTGAGCGACACTATCGAAGCGCGCCCTTTGTTCTTTGGCCTGCTAAAGAAGGCCCTCGTGTTCTTGCCCAAGCCGGTGCCAAGGCGCTTTCCGTCCTTTTTGTACAGTCTGAGCAACGCGCTGCGACCTCTGACGGGAATGATTTGTCGCTTGACACCATTGCGGCTGAAATTGCTGAAGCTTGGCCAGCGCCCCAAGTCTTGCATTACTCGGACCGGGATGAGTGGCAAGAGAGCGGCGCAGTAATGCTGTCACGGCTTTGTCGTATCGGAAGTCGGAAAGCAACGGAATTATTTCTCGATCGGGTTGTGATACCGTATTACGGACCGGGTCTCAAAGCCGCACTGATTGAAGCAACATCGGAATTGGCTGAAAAAGACATGCTGAAGCGGCTTCTTGGCCTTGTTAGCGCACAATGCACAGAGCAGCCAGAAGCTGTCATAAATCTGGTCATGGGCCTGAGTGAGGCAAGTGATCAGGGGCAGAAAGTCATGACGCGGAATGCACTGAAAGATCTTATCAAGCACCTTTGTTCGGAGATACCGGTCGCGCTCAACGTACACCGGCCAAAAAACGCAGAGCCATTTTGGTACGGGTCGCGTCGACAGTCTGCCACGCCTTTGCCTGAACGCACGCTCCGGGAAATTTTTCAGTTGGCCTGGAGTTTTGATTTGGAAAGCAGCCTTGCTGGGGTGGTTGGCAATCTTGTCAACGCGCCCGACATCGTGCCGCCTGATCGCACCTTGCCACCCGTTCTGGCAAAATTGGGCACGTCGTTTCACGCGCAGGCATCAGAAAGTGAGGCATTCGCGCGGTTTTGGCGGCACTCGGCCAACGTCCTGCTGGCTCGCAGTCGTACCACACCTCCTGAACCGACCGATTGGGTCGTTAGCTCAAATGACTTGGGGTGCGGGTGCGAATACTGTGCCGAACTTGTTCGATTTTGTGCAGATCCGGTTACAACCACACATCGAATTCCAGTGAGAAGGGAGTTGCGGTCGCATCTGCGGTCCGTGATCGAAAGAGCGGGTGCGGATTTGAGTTGTGAAACTGAACGCAAGGGTAGTCCTTATACGCTCATCTGCACCAAGACCCGCGATAGCTACACCAGACGAAGACAGCAATATGCGAACGACATCTCTGCAATCAAGCGCTTACTTGAAGTGGCAGACGCTGTGCCAGAGGCCACTAGCATTGCAGCCAGCCTCCGCGCGGCGGTCAACTGTAGTCAGAGTAACTCTCCAACTACAACGACCTGACAAGCCCGGAATTGGTCAGCATGGTTTGAGGTTCAGGATGAGTTGATCGGGGAGAGTTCTCAAGGTTTCGAGTATGCTCCACCCCTGCTTGCGCGCCGTCTCAATGACGGTTCGAAGCGTGCAGAAGTTTTCTGCGCCGACGTGAGTTCGGAAGCATCCCGACACTTTTTGACGGACCTTGGTCATGCGAAGGTCCCTTTCGGCTTCATTGTTTGTAAACGGCACACTCAGGTCGTTGAGGAAGAGCAGAACCTCTTCTTTGCGGGTTTGCATCCGCAGCGCGAGATTATGTCCGATCCTGCGCTTTGGTTTGCCTCGCCGCGTTTTGCCGACCTTGTCCGGGACCAGCGGGGGAAGCGCCTCGTGCATCCGGATGGCCGTCTGGCAACATGCGTCATATCGGCGTTCGATGGCAGCAATCCGGGCGGGCACCACCGCGCGGGAATTCCGGTCTCGCGCCCTGTCTGCGGCTGTTTTGGCGTCCAGCAGAATGGAGCGCATCTCCGTGGCCCATGGCTCTTTCTCAATGTCGATCAAAGCCTGCAATTCCCGAAGGTGATGGGCGTTGCATAAGGCGTGACGCACTCCGGGGATCTTTCTGTAGGACGCCCAGTTGTCGTGAACGACACTTCCGGTCACCTCCTGCGTCACATCGCCTCTGCTACGGCCAATCCGGAAATGGCTCAAGTCTGGTGAGCACAGGATGTGGAGCCACCGGGTCTTGCCGTTGATGCGCAGGCCGGTCTCATCCATGTGCTTCACCGCAACGTCTGGGCCGCACAACAACGCTTGAATCCTGTTGACAACGGGCCGCATTACAGCCGCGGTTCTGGCGACGAGCGACGCCAGCGTTGCTGCGGAAATGTCGACCCCGTGAAGGTCGGAAAATATCTGCGCCAGGCGGTTGTCAGGGATGCAGTGCCGGGTTTGAAGATAGCTCGCCATGGCGGCAAGGTTGTCGCCATACTGCACCGGGGCGTTCACCCCTGCGGGAAACGTGGCCTGCACCCGGGTGCCACAGGCCGGGCAGACGCAGACACGCGCCCTGTGCTCAGTGACAATAAGCGGCGGTGGGGGTGGCAGGTCAAAGACCTGTCGCCTCACATACCGGTCGCAAACAACGCCAGACAGCCTGTGCTTACAGTCCGGACAGATGTGTGGGTAGTGATCGATGATCTGCTCCGGCGTCGAGGTCTGGCGCAGCGTCTTGCCGGGATGGCCGGGCTGACCTCCGGACTTGCGCCCGCAGGACCCGCGCAAACTTCTGGTTCGCTTCTTGCGCGCAGGCTTCGACAGCCCATCGCTTGAGGGAGGCTTGCCGCTGTTTGAGCTGTTAAGCCCAAGGCGGCGCTCCAGGTCCTCTACGCGCTGTGCGAGGGTTTTGTTGGCCTTCTCCAGCTCTACGTTTTGCTTGAAAAGTTGGGCGTTTTGTTCGGTGATATCCGCGATCTGCTCTTCAAGCCTCTCGATCTTGGTGCGCAAGGCCGCGTTCTGCTCCGCCAGAACAATGACCAGATCAATCAGATTTGACTTTGAGAAGGTCGCAAGCCAGCTGCGGGTCAGGTGAGCAGTATCCATACGCCTATCGAGTCACAGAAACGCTAACCAAGAAACAAAAATAACCCGCATGGCCCGATTCAAATCGTCGCAGTCAGACCACCTGGGCAGTTACATTTTTTTAACTTTCAAACCAAAGCCAAAAACGGCTTGACCTTTACCACACACATTCAGAAGGCCCAAAAAACGACCCTCAACTTCACTTAAAGCAGGAAAGAGATTTGTATTCTCGACGCAGTCGACCCCCCTCTTTCACCTGAAGACTTTACACCATTTCATCTACCACCACAAACCGACAGTGCCATCTTCTAGTTAAATTTTCGCCTTATTTTATATGAAGTTCTGTAATCTATATCTCATTGTTTCCAGAAAATAAGCCACTATCGCGTAAAAGTTGTAAGTGCGTCTGCCAATATCCCCATGACATCCAGTGCAATGTCCCAGTTTTGCTGAAATGAAGGCGGGGCACAAAGAATCGCCTGTTTTGTGGTCAGCACCTCTGCGGTATACCGCCCACAAAATGGCTGGCCGTGCGATCAGGGATCACCCCTCAGGCACGGGGTTTGCGGACGTTCACCGATCTGGGCGGGTCAGCCAAAATGTCGGGTTCGATTTGGGTTGCCTCAGGTGTTGAGGCATCGGCGGTCATTTCGGCATGTTGCCTCAGGGCGTAACCGGCAAGTGCACCGGCCACCAGCCAGGTAACGGGTGTCAATGTCGCATTGGGAATGAGGTCGATCAGATTTGCCGCCGAAACCAGGGCCAATCCGGTTGTCGCCAACGGGATGGCCTGTTTTCGGCGCCGTCTGATGAGAGTTAGTAGGGGGAAGGTCAACAACCCGAAACGAGCCAAATAGCCAAACCACCCAAAGGTTCCCACAAAAATGACCCACATCCCATCGGTAATCGCAATATTGCGACCGGTTTCGGTGTCATAAATTTCGTTGCGGCCCCAGCCGCCCCAACCAAAGTAAGGTTTCTCTTCGGCACGTGCGAGCAGAACGTCTTCGTTGAAAAGGCGGACATCAAACGAATGACCGCGTTCCGGATTCACCCGTGTGGCCAATTCCGAAACCTTTTCGACCGGGACCCAATCCAGGCCGCGCAGCATCGGATAGGTCATCACGATCAGCGCCACAATCCAGCCGGCCCGCAACATCCACCAACCGGTTCCAAACAGGATCAAGGGTAGCAGCAGCACTGTAATTACCAGCGCGCCCAGCGATTTGACCAATACCATTGTGATCAGCATCCAGACGAGGAACAGCATCCATCTGAGAGATGTTGCTGCCGACACCGAACTGCTGCGCAATAAAACGGCACCGGCCAGAGTTGCCATCGATAGGAAAATGCTGACCCATAGCCCGTGTTCCAGAAACACGATTGGGCGAAAGCCTCCGGCGCGGACATGTTGCGCAAAACTGTGAGGGAAATATCCGTAGATCCAAAGGTTCAGCTGCGGGCTCATGCGAACTTCGAACAGCGCAAGCAGGCTGTAGGCCAACCCGGACATGGCCAGGACACCAAGAAGCTTCTTGTGGCCCGCTTCAGTTGCTAGAAACCGTGCGCCCAAAAGAAACGGCAGAATATAGACAAGTGTTTCCAGGCCGATGGAGAACCCGTCATAAACACGCATAGCAGGAAGAAAGGTCGGGCCGAATTGCAGGGATTCTCCGTTGGTGAGAACAGTAACAAAGCCAGACGCAAACAAAACCACCATCAGCAGGATCAGAACCGTCTTGCCACCGGCAGATTGTCCCGCACCGTGGGTACCAGAGACTGGCCTGCCGTATTGACCGGGTGGCCTATAGTGACCTGCATCCCAAGCCGGTTTCTTGGGGCGTAAAACAAGACACATGATCGTCGTGCTCAGCACAGGAAATCAGCGTCTTATCCAGGATCGGAAGGACTGGCAGGTCAATCTGTGGCAGGCTGGGCAAAAGCAGATACCCAACAATGATCGAAGCGGCAATCGCCCGAGGACGGTCGAGCGTTTTGAAAAGGACGATCACGACCACAGGCCACGAAAATAGCACAAAATAAGCGACTATAATGGGCATGGACTAGTTGCCTCAGACAAAGGCTGTGCGCGTGGTTTCCAGATCAGCGAACGTAAGACGCCGCCGGCCGATTGACAACGTGAGACGGATCAAATCCGCATCCTTTTGAAGACGGCCTCGGGGATGGACCGTATCACGGTCATTACAATGGCCCAAATTGGTTTGACGTAAACCACGTTCTTGTGTTTGCGTGTCGCCCGTTCGACAGCATCCGCGACCTCGGATGGTTGCGCCGTGAGTTTTTCGGGCAGATCCAGATCCTGGGTCATCTTGGTATCGACGAAACCCGGCAATACCGTGACCACATGCACACCTTTCTTGGTCAGGCGATTGCGCAATCCGGACAGATATGCGGTGAACCCGGCTTTGGCAGATCCGTAGATATAATTTGTGGCCCGGCCCCGATCCCCGGCGACCGAACTGATACCAACCAGAGCGCCGGAACCACGCTGCTCAAACCGGTTGGCCAAAATGGCCAGAATGTTCGCTGGCCCCTCATAGTTTGTGCGCATGACCAGAATGGCCGCCTTTGGATCCTGCTCGTCTCCTTCCTGCTGGCCCAGAAGACCGACTGCACAAACCGCAATGTCCGGCAGCACAGGAAGCGCGTCCACGAAACTGTCATGGCTGTTCAGATCAACGGCGTCAAACTCATGCAACGTCACCTGAACATTGTGCCGGATTTCAAGATCAGTTTTTGCCGTGTCCAGGTTTTGCACGTTTCTGGCGGCCAATTGGATCGGACGACCCAACGAGGCATAGGCATGAGCAACCGCCAGGCCGATATCTGATCGGGCCCCAAGAATTAATACAGGTCCTTCGTTCACAGGTTCAGCCTTTCTGATTGCACCGAGGAAAAGTGTTTGGCAGCACCGGTCTGCTGCCGCATGTCCGAGAAATCCGCCACCCGCGCCTCGTCCGTCGCACGCAGAACCTGTGCGTCTAGACAGCTGTCTTTCGCCAAGTACACCCGACCATCATAGTCAGCCGTGATCTGACCAAGTGTTCGCACCAGCGCAACAGAGGATTTGGAAACCGGGAAATCCAGAGCCAATGTATATCCCTCCATTGGGAATGAGAACCGGCTGTCCTGTGGTCCAAACCGTTTGAGTACCGCAAGAAAGGATCCCTGACCTGCCTCGGAAATCTCTGTGAGCATCTCGTTCAGACCTTTCCGGGCCTGATCCAGTGGCAGAACGCATTGAAATTGTGCCAGCCCCTTGCGGCCGTATATCCGGTTCCAGTCCTGAATTGAATCCAACGGATAGAAATAGCTATTCCAGTTCACATATCGGGTTTCGTCATCGCGTGTGCCGTTCCAATAATAGAGCGCGTTAAAAGCCCGCACCGAATAACGGTTCAAACTGAAACCTGGCAGGCTGAAGGGAACCTTGAGATTTTGCCTGGCAACGGTCGGAAATGGTGTTGTCCGGCATTTTTTTGGCAGTTCCGAGCGAGTGGCATGTTCGCCCAGCATAACAATTGATCGGCCCATCTCTGCGCCCGTACTCAGACAGTCGATCCACGCAACCGAATAGGTGGCATCCAACGAGGCTTCGAACAGGTCGATGGCTGCATCCAGATTTGGCGCCACATGGGTTGTTTGACGTATCCAACCGGTTTCCACCGGACGCAAGCGAAAGGCGACCCGAAGGATCACCCCCGTCAGACCCATCCCGCCAATGGTCCATTCGAACAGCTCAGTGTTTTCCGTACGCGAGCATCGTGTCACCGCCCCGTCCGGGCCAATAACTTCCAGCCAGTCGATGAAATTGCCGAAGGAGCCATCGATATGGTGGTTCTTGCCGTGCACGTCTGCGGCGACCATGCCACCCAGAGTCACGAACCGCGTGCCGGGTGTCACTGCGGGAAACCAACCCTGCGGCAGAAATGCGGCAATCACGTCGGACAACAACACACCCGCCTCGGCAACCACCTGACCGTTATCAGGATCAAACGCCAGCATGTGGTTGAAGCCGCGCATGTCGATTGTATTGGTTCGGCTCAGTGCGCTGTCGCCATAGGCACGGCCATTGCCCCGGGCAATTGCGTCAGTCGCCAGAACTGCCTCTGTCACAGCATCTGTATCCCGTGGTCTGCGCACCTGGCACTCCACCACGGGGTGTTTTCCCCAGCCGGATAGTTTCATCTGGATGCTCCGATGGTCAGCGCGGAATCCCTGAATACAAAGCGGCGATCAAGGTTGAATTTCACCACATAGCCGATTGCCAACCCCAAAACCGCTCCGATCTCACGCATCATGTCTGTGCGCCAGATCAGCCAGAATCCGGTCTCCATTCCCCAGAAGATGACCGTGGTCACGATGCCCATGGCCGTATAGGCGGTGAACTTGCGACCGTGGTCGTACACACCCTGGCCCAGATCATAAAATATCCAGCGCTTATCGAGAACGTATTTGAGAACTAACCCAACAGCCGTTCCAACCAGTATTGCCGGGATCAGTGCATCATCCCCGATGGTGGAAAAAACCACCCGCTGAGCGCCAAGATTTGCCACCGTTGCCAGTACTGCAAACAGCGAATAGCGCAGCAGGAGGATCCGAAATGTCACAGCACGGACCCTCCAAATGCCAGAGCCGCTATCAGAACAAAACAGATCTGACTTGTTCGGTCCCGCGCGGCAAAGACAATGGGATCATCATGCATATGGCCGCGATGGGTGACCATGATGATACGGCTGATCCAATATAACAGAATGGGGCAGATCCCCCACAGCACAACTGGCCAGGCATAAAGTTCAACCACACTGGGTGAATTCAGGTAAAGCGCCAGAACCAGAACAGAAAGATAGCCAGCGGCAATTGCCATCTGGGTCATCAAGGGAAGATCATCAACATGATAGCCGCGTCCCGACGCCTCAAGCTTGCCGCGCGCCGCGCTATCCACCAGTTCGGCCTGTCGTTTGACAGCCGCAAGCGAGAAGAATAGGAAAATGGAAAAGGCCAGCAGCCAGACCGACAACTCGATCCCGGTCGCCACTGCCCCGGCAATGATCCGCAGGGTATAAAGCCCGGCGAGAGTGCAGACATCCACGATCAGCTTGCGTTTCAATGAAATCGAATAGGCCGTTGTAATGCCGAAATAGACCAGCATTACGGTAAAAAATGCCCAGCTGGTCAAGGCGGCGATCAGATAACCACCAAACAGCAGCCCGCTTGCCATCCATATCCCGTGCGAGACGGGAATGCTGCCCGAGGCGAACGGTCGGTTCTGTTTCCGTGGATGCGCGCGATCCGCCTTGAGGTCCAGCAAATCGTTGACCACGTAAACGCTGGACGCGATCAGACAGAAAGAGAAAAAGGCAAGGATACTGTGAATCAGAACTCCGGACGGGAAATTATGCGCCGCAATCATCGGCAGGAACACCAAAACGTTCTTGAGCCATTGGTGTGGCCGCAGTGCCTTAAGATAGGATTTTGCCGACACACCCTGCGTTGTCAGATGTTCGTCTTCGCATTCCAGCTTGTCTACATCCTGACGCACGGATTGCGACGCGTTCACCGTGACGGCCTTGGCCGCCTTGGTCCAGACCTTCAGATCCGCGCGACTGTCGCCCAGATAGGTGTAACCACGGTCTCCATAGCGATTTTCCAGAAACCGGGCCTTTTGGCGGCCTTTGAGGTTTGTGTCCCCGTCCGAGCCATACACCTCGTTGAACAGGCCCACATGGTCCGCGATCTGATCTGCGATCCTTTGATCCGAGGCTGTTACCAACACCGCCCGCCGGCCACTGTCACGCCAAGATTTGACATAGTCGATGACAGCCTGATTGTAGGGCAGGGCGGTCGCATCCACCTGACCACTATCTTGCAGACTGGCCTTCAGGGCAGCTCGTCCTCGGATCAGTGCGGCCGGGGCGGTGAAAAGCGTACGCCAGTCCTGCGCTAACGAGGCCCAAAAGGTTTCGTGCAACATATCGGACGCAATAAGTGTTCCGTCCAGATCAACAACCAGAACCGGATCCGCGATCTGCGCCGCATTCTCTTCTGTAAGGATAGCCTGGTCTGTCACTTACTCAGTCTCCTTAGTAAATTGCCAGTTGCCCGCGCACATGTCGTCAAGGCCCAGCTGCGCTTCGAACCCGAGCACTTTGCAAGCTTGTTCTGTTGCGGCGCAGGATACCGCAGGGTCACCTGACCGACGGTCCATCATTTCCCCGACACACGTTCATAGGCTTTGACGACATCCAGCACACTGTAACCCGTACCTGTCCCCAGATTGACACAGTGATTACCCTTGCCCGCAAATAGTGCGTCCAACGAAAGAACGTGACCACGGGCCAGGTCCAGAACGTGAATGTAATCACGAACGCCCGTTCCATCCGGAGTTGGAAAGTCACTGCCAAATACCTTGAGCGACGGGGCCTGCCCCAGCGCCACACGGGCGATGACCGGTACCAGATTGGTCGGCGGCTGGCTGGGGTCTTCTCCGATCAATCCCGAAGGATGCGCCCCCACCGGGTTAAAGTATCGCAAGATACCCAATTGCAAGTCAGGGTCCGCCGCCGACAGGCTGGCCAGAAATTCCTCGCCCACTAACTTTGTGCGGGCATAGACACTTTGCGGAGACGGAGGTGTATCTTCGGCAATCGGCATGACCTCGGGATTTCCGTATATCGCGGCACTAGACGAAAAGACGATCCGCTGGGCACTCGACTCTTTCATGGCCGAAGCAATGTTAAATAGCCCGGTGCAGTTGGTTTCGTAATACTCCTGCGGATTTGCTTGCCCTTCAGGCACGCTTTTTAGGGCCGCAAAATGCACGACTGCATCGAAATCCTCTGACGCAAAGACCCGGGCCACGTCTTGTTCCGACCGAATATCGCAATCATAAACATCGGTAGGCGCATTCACGATCTGTGCCAGACGATCCGGCACATCACGGCGCGCATTTGTGAAATTGTCCAGAATCGCCACTGAATACCCGGCCCGAACCAACGCGACATACGTGTGGGACCCGATAAATCCGGCGCCGCCTGTCAACAGTATTCGACGCGAATGCGATTGCACTTGGGTCATCTGCCACGCACCCACTCTGATGATCCAGGACGCAGGCGCACCAGGGTTTGGATCGCTGCATAGACCGCGAACCCAAGCGGGGCCTGACATATCAGGCGGCACAGGCCGTTGAGCGTCAGTTTTTGTGTAGCCTCGTTGCGGGTGAGGTCGGGATACAGGCGGCGGATTTCTTCGACGCCAGCATCCTGTCGTCGCCGAACACGGATCAGGTTGCGCATCCCTTCGACCATCGGCCAGTGATATCGGGCCGGAACTTCAAGCCGTTCTTCGGGGGCAAAGTTCAGCCGTACAAACGTATCATCCGAAATGATGGCCGGGAACGCCCCCCATCTTTGACGCCCCGCAGCATTGGCGGAAAACAGACCTGCCCCCACGGCGCCGCTCTGCACAAACGGCAGGCGCACCCAGAATTCTGCATAACGGCGTGTGATCCATGTGCGCGGCGGCACGACCTGTAGCGTTCCGGTCGCGTACAAAGGTTGCGAATGGTTTAACGCGTCTCGCAATTGTCCCAGCATTTCCGGATCGCACCGCACATCGGCGTCCAGGTAAACCCGGTTTTCCGCAAGCGCAGCCATATCGCCCTGATTTAAGGCATTGGGCTTGCCCGGTTCCGGAATATCGAGAAGGACAAGGCGCCAATCACGGTTCGCAAAGGCCGTGTTGAATGACGAAACAATGTTTGTGGTACGATCGGCGCAGGCGTTTGCAACAACCACAACCTCGACCTGCCCGGCACTTGCATCCTGCTCCAGCAAGGCCTGCAGGCACGCAGCGATATATCCTTCTTCGTTATGGGCGGCGACTATGACGCTCAGAACATCCTTGGGGGTTGGTTGAGGCCAGTCTTCACCGGACAATATGATCTTGTGGGTACTCATGACTATTTCCCGGCAAACGGATCACGATACAGTCGTAGCCTTTGCTTGAACAGAGCCCATAGCACTGGCGGATCGTCCACTAGGTAGCGGTGCCAGCGCTGGCGCGGCTCCTTGATTAACCTGTAAAACCACTCCAGCCCGAAATTCGTGACCCAGGGCGCGGGTCGGGGCAGCGTTCCGGCCTCGTAGTCTATCGTTCCTCCCAAAGGCAGGAACAGTCGGACATTCGGCATTCGGTCACGGTAGTTTATAATGAACTTTTCCTGACGTCCGCCACCAAGCCCAACCAGCAACACCGTCGCACCCGAGGCATTGATACATTCGATCACTCGGTCGACCTCATCCGGGTTCTGTTCATAATCAAAGGCCGGCGCATCGGTCCCCACGATGATGTCCCGGCCAGCCTTGGCGTTGATTTTTGCGGCCGCAATATCGGCTATGCCCGGTTTTCCGCCGCACAAGAAAACGGTGACGTCTGGGTTTTCCCTGTGGTGCATATAGAACTTGGGAAAGTAATCCGAGCCCGAGACCCGTTCGCGCACCGGCGTGCCCATGAGCCGTAGGGCGAAATATAGAATCTGGCTGTCGCAGGTGATCACATCGAACGCCTTAAACACGTCCAGAAACTCTCGGTCCTGCTGCAACTTGACCACCATATCGGTGTGCAGCGTCAGAATAGTCCCGCTGGTAAAGTTTGACACCAGATCAGTCATGGTAACGTCATGAACATAAACATTCAGGAGATCGACGCGCGGATAGTCCAGATCGGCTTCAGGTCTTGCTGCAGTTGGGGTTCCGTCAGGCATCATTAGGAAACTCCACTTGGTTTATCCAAGGTCGTCCTACCGGTATCGCGAGGAATTTGTTTCCTTCGCCGCGACAGGATCGTAATCTGGAAATTCCTGCATGATGCCGTGATTGCGGCGATCGCGCTATTTGTGTTCTTGTGCCTGACCAAGAGGTCCATAATACCATTTAACCTAAAACTACACCACGAGTGTGCCAACGCTAAAAAACCGATATGCGCAGGGCGTGGAAAAATCAAATTTGACTGGCTGAGCCTGCTTTCTCTGAAGTCGGAAGTCGGATAATCCGATATTGTTTTTACACATCAACCGTTCTTTGACAAAATCATTAGTCTTAACTAGCCCAATCCGGGGCCTCTGTCGGGCACAAAACCAAACATTCCCGGAATTGCGATGACATTGTTCCAATTATCACAACAGTGTCCAGATCACATTGTATTTTCATGGAACAACATTTGATGCAGCCGGAACCGGGCCCGAACGGGCGTTACCTCAGAGATCCGGCCCGACCATTGGCATCGAACCTTCGGATGTCACATGTCCGGACGTCCGGTACATGATGAGCATCGCGCCTGCCAGCAGACTTGCCATGCCCAGCGCAGAGTAAATCAGCAACACAGCCCAGAAAGACATCCCCATTGCCAGACCAATTCCACCGGCTAGCGTGCCAAACAGCAAACCCGAAAGAACCAGCCCGACGATCATTGAGACAACTCCACTTTATGCGCGTTAGTCAAAGCAGGCCAAATCTGCGACCTATTGAATTGGAACTTAAAAACAAGGCAAAATTATGCCTCAAGGTATAAACAAAGCCTTAACATCTATCCAAGTGTTGCGTTTTGGGGCGTGAAGTCAGACAAAATGGTGCCAATCGCAATCAAAATGTAGCGCAGACGACGAATCGTGTACAAAGTGGTGGGGTCGGGCGGATTAAGGTCATGTTGCCCGAGGGTCCTGTGGCTCTGGTGGCAATAAGACCATAGTAATATTTTGGTAGGGAGTTTGGAATATGAAACCCGTTTATGCACTGCTCATTACACTTGTGCTGAGCGTGGCGTCCGCTTTGCCAGCATTGGCCCAAAGCAGTTATCGAATCCAGCCGGGTGATGTTCTCAACATTGAAGTTCTGGAAGACGAAAGCCTGGAGCGGGAAGCCCTAGTGCGTCCTGACGGACGTATCACTATGCCTTTAGCCGGGACTCTTTCGGTCAGTGGTCGCAGTATCGAACAGGTGCGGAACGACCTGACCAATCTGCTGGCTCCGAACTTTGCGTCGCCTCCGAATGTCTTTGTCGGGCTTGGATCGGTCGGTGAATCGACAGATCCCGACCCGATTCTGGTCTATGCGGTCGGAGAAGCTGGCGAACCCGGACGCTATGAAGTTCCCCCCGGGACGACGCTGCTTCAATTCTTCGCGGAAATGGGTGGATTTTCGCGTTTTGCGGCAACCAAACGCATCCTGCTTCGCAGGGCGGATCGTTCCGGCAACGAACGCGTGTTCAAATTCAATTACGATGCGATTTTGGAAGGTGCGGGTCAGGGCGGAGCAACGCGTCTTGTCGATGGTGACGTCATCGTGGTGCCTCAGCGCCGCTTGTTCGAATGATCCGGAAGTGACCATCTCGTGAAACTGGTTTCCATTCACCGTTCAATACGTATTGGTGTTGCGATTGCTGCATCCACCTTGGCCAGTGCAAGCTTTGCGCAAGAGGTTCCACTGGAACCTGGTGGTTTGCAGATGCGTTTCGGTATCGCTGAGCGTTTTGAATATGGCCGCAACCTTGCCTTGGACGTTCCTGAAGAAGGCAACGGGTTTATCGCCTCGACTATCCTGTCCTTTGGCCTGTCAAGCGAGACGCGAACCCAGACCCTCAATCTTGATGTCGTAACTGGGTTGCGGCTGCAGGATCTGCCTAACAATCCCGATACATTCGACGTCGGTGATGTGCGACTGGATTTTGGTTATACGCGCGAGGGGGCCAATTCAGGCCTGGAACTGGAAGCCGGATACTTGCGGTTTGATATCGGGTTCCTCCGATCTCTGTCGGATTTCGAAGACGAGGACGGTTTTATTGCCCTGCCTGCAGACTTTACAAGTCTTACCGGTGACGGAACCCGTAGCGAATATGTCTATGGATTCGCTTTTGACGGCGGACGGCAGAACCTGATCGGATACAACGTTCGACTGTTCAACACAGGGGTTCAGTATTCGGAATCCGGGGATGAGGAATTTGACGATACCGACACCATTGAAGGTGAAGTAGGTCTGACTTTTGCACTGTCTCCGGTAACGTCCGCCAGCCTAAGTTACGGCAAGGAAAAATTCGAGGAAGACGACGAAGACCAGACCGACAGAGATACAGATACGATCTCGCTCGGGATATCACATGAATTCTCGGAAAGTACGCGTTTTGATGTCACGGTCGGTTATTCCGACGTAATTGAAAGGCGGGATGTGTCCGGGGATCGAGACGAATCCGGGGTGATCGGGAACGTGGGTGTTTTCCACGACGCCGCGAACGGTACTGTTTTTGGTGAATATGACTCGAGCCTGAATGCGTCCGGTCGGCTGGACAGGTTGATCGTCGGGCGCACGCTGCCCATCCCGGATGGAGATTTTGCCTTCAGTCTGGGTGCATCTCACCGACCGGATGGTACCGTGGATGCCATTGGTGCTCTTTTGTTCGATCGTGAATTCGGTCCGGATTTCCTGCGTACACGGCTTAGCCGTGACATTCTGGCAGACACGGATGACGAATACACCATAGCAACAGTGCTTGACGTGGGTTACTTGTGGCGGTTGACCCAAGTGTCCCAGATCGGCTTGCGCGCGACCTATGCCCTGACAGAGGCAACGGCAACGTCGCCGCGCGTGGATTTCAGTGTTGTCAGCGCGGTTTATAGCCACGAACTGAGTGAGGATTGGCGGTTCAACGCAGGCGTTGATTACCGCGTCCGGGATGATTCCGACATCGGACGGGCAACCAGCCCACAGGTTTTCGCCTCTATAGGTAAAGAGTTTTTCTGGAGGAGGTAGAAATCAGGAGTGAGCGCCCGGGCCGATCGATTGAATTCAGAAAGGGGCCCCAAAAAAAACACAATTCAGACCTCACAATGTATCTGTGAGGTTCTGAGCGAGTGGTTGAATGCCGAAAGAATATGAGGATGTGCAAGGTCAGGTTTCAAGCCTGAAGCCACTGGATATTCCTTTCAATCAACCCAAGATTATTGGCAATGAAAGAAGCTACATTCAGCAAGGCCTGGACGAAGGATTTCTTGCTGGAAACGGTAGGTTTACGGTTGACTGTGAAACCCTACTCAGGGAAATGACAGGATCTCCGAACGTGCAGCTTGTGCACTCATGCACTGCCGCGCTGGAGATGGCGGCCATCCTCTGTGATCTGGGTCCGGGGGACGAGGTTATCATGCCATCCTTCACCTTCGTGTCTACTGCAAATGCGGTTGCAATACGGGGCGCAATCCCTGTTTTTGTTGATGTTTTACCTCAGACACTGAACATTGATCCTGCGGCAGTTGCAAAAGCGATCAGACCCAAAACCAAGGCAATTTTTGCGGTTCACTATGCTGGTGTACCGGCGGAAATGGATGCCTTGGCGGATATCGCACAAGCCAATAACATTATCCTTGTGGAAGATGCGGCTCAGGCACTGGGTTCAAAGTATAACGAACGTTCTGCTGGCAGTCTTGGTGACCTTGCGGCCTTTAGTTTTCATGCCACCAAAAACATAACCTCCGGGGAGGGCGGCGCACTGGCCATCAATCGCCCTGATCTTATGGAGCGCGCGGATGTCATTCGTGACAAGGGAACCAACAGGACCAAGTTTTTTGACGGGCTGGTAGACAAGTATACTTGGGTTGACGTCGGATCATCTTATTCCCCGTCGGAATTGACGGCTGCCATGTTGCTGGCGCAACTGGAGCAGCTTGATACAGTTGTTTCCGACAGAATGTCATCCGTCGCACGTTACCAATCTGCGTTTGCAGAATTGGCTGAGATGGGGCGCATTGATCTGTTGATCAGGCCCAATCATTGTCGGGCAAATGGTCATCTGTTTTGCCTTTTGCTTCGCGACGAAGAAGATCGCCGACAGTTTATGGCACATATGGATAACCGCGGCATTGGCACGCCTTTCCACTACGTACCGTTACATTCCTCTCCGGCAGGTCAGAAATTCGGACGAAGCTCTGGGGTTTTGAACGTCACCGATCAGGTTGCGGCAAGACTGGTTCGCTTGCCGCTCTATTATAACATGGGCGAAACGGTTAACCGAATAATTCAGGTGGCGCGCGACAATCTGATGAACCGACCCTGACTTCGGGAAGGGTATAGCGATTTGCCCGTTCCCGCGTATTATTCCAATCTCAATCTAGAATTACTTGGTCTGCATCTTTTAGTCATGCGTTGAATGGAATGTGGTAACGATACCAGAACATTGGTACGAATGATGTCAGCAGCAGAGTTGTACCCAATGTCAAAGTCTAATGAGCTTGTTCTCTTCCCCAGCTTAAAGGCGCAACGACTGCCCGATGGCAAGCTGGTGATGACTCAAAAATATATGGAAGGTGCTGGGCGGTTCGTTGAAAAATGGCCCGGTCCTGTCAGCGTTCTGGTTGAACTGGATGACCTTCCCACCGATGACATGGACCGAGTGGAAGCGCGGCCTGAGCTTTTTGGCTTTGCCATCGAAGCGCGCCCAAGTTCTCAGGATGAGCTTGCTGCGCGACTGAGGGATTCAGCCATTGGCCTGGGGTTTCTTGCTGGCAATAACATCAGGATAGCCGAGGCTTGCAACAGGGTTGGCATGCCTCTTGTCTGCACCAGCGAAAATTCTCCAAAGACCGAACGCCAGATTGCTGCAGCAGAATTGCCGCGCGCTTATCTACGCCGTGCCCGCAGATTGCTTTGGTTGTTTTCCGAAGAGCGGCGCCGTCTGTAGCGCGACATTGCTCGTGCAAGTGCGCGACATTGAAGGCGGGTGACGGTGACGGGTTGCAGAATGTCAATTTGGTGCACTCATTTCAAGGTTCGATTTTGTTCTTTGGTGTGGTTTTGTCCTCCTTGTTTTTGGCGTTGGAGCGGGTTTCATCTTCAATGTCGCTGAGCGACATTGCAGCGGCATGAGCTGCGCGACGTCGATAGCTCT
>CAXXPZ010000051.1:0-19303 GCA_963422555.2 uncultured Ruegeria sp. | reverse complement strand
GGTGCGCGATCTGGTCGGCGACTGGGACCGGCCCTATAGCCGCGAACAGGCCTGCTTCCCCCCGGGCTCCATGGGCGTCGACAAATACTGGTCCCCCGTCAACCGCGTCGACAACGCGTACGGTGACCGAAACCTCATCTGCACATGCCCGCCAATGTCAGAATACGAAGACGCCGCTGAGTAGGCTAAGCGCCCGCCCCGCCGGACCCGCGGCGGGGTTTGTCGCCAATCGGAAACCTGCGTTCCAGTTTGCACCCCTTTCCAGTGTCGTTTTCTGCAGATGATCGGTCTTTTTCGCTTGCTGCAGGTGCGAAGGCCCCATAGGCCTGTGCGTGGGACACCCCTCCCCAACGAGGCTACTGTATGCACACATCTTTTCCCGCACGCGGAATTAGGTTCTGAACCTTGCCGTTTTGTCATATCGGTTCTATCTCCTGTCTTGCTGTTTCAAGGGGGTAGAGATGCAAAACTCGAGTTCGCATTTTGGTGATTGTCGTTTGGATCAGGCTGAACGCTTTTTGCATGGTCGTCTTGTCGAGGTCGGTCCTCGTGGTATTTCGGTGCGTAGCGTCGGCGGCAATCGCGCAGGTGAGGTTCGCTTTGGTCGGTTTTTGAGGAACGAGAAGGTGACAGTGAAAAAGATTGTTGAAAAGGCCGGGAAGGTCACGTCCGGGCGCGTTGACGGTCTGCATGTTCTGGCGATTCAAGACACAACGAGCTTTCGTGATGATGGGTCGGGAAACTGCATTGTCGGCCATGCTACGATCGCGGTGGAGGCCGAACAGGGCACGTTGCTCGGAGCGGTTGACATGCAACTCATTGAACGCTCTGGCGGCCGCAAGAAGCCGCCCAAAAATCGACCTCTTCGTGAAAAAGAGAGCTATCGCTGGCTTGAAAGCATGCAAACTAGTGCCGCCGTTCTGAACGCGGCTGCGAATGTCACGGTTATAGCCGACCGTGAAGGGGACATCTTCGAGATGTTTGCATGCCGCCCAAAAGGCGTGGACGTCCTGGTCCGAGCGTCCCATGATCGCAATCTTTCCGATGATACAGGCAAGCTCTTTTTCAGCCTTGAGGGCACGCCGCAGCAAGAACATACGGTCGAGTTGCCCGCGCGACCCGGGCAGAAGAAGCGCACGGCCCGGATTGGCGTTCGTTTCGCTTGCGTTACCCTGCCGCACCCCAAAAACAGACCGATTGAACAAGGCGTTCCCGCCAGCACGTCCGTCTACATCGTTGAGGCGCGAGAAATCGACCCGCCAGTAGGTGTGCAGCCTGCACGTTGGCGCCTGCTGACCAGCCATCGGGTCGAAACATTCGAACAGGCACGATGGATCACTCAACTCTACCGTCGGCGCTGGGTCATTGAGCAGGTTTTCCGGACCATTAAGACCAAAGGTTTCGACATCGAAAACGTGTCTATGGAGCCCGCACCCTTCAAAACTCTTTGCGCAATGACGCTTATCGCGGGGATATCCTGCATGCAGCTCGTGCAGGACCGGGATGGCGCAGGCAAACGCCCGCTGGAGGATGTATTCGAGGCGCAGGATCAACCGGTCCTTGAGGCCGTATCCGCTTCGCTTGAAGGTAAGACCGAAAAGCAGAAAAACCCGCATCCAAAGGGGTCGCTCGCCTTTGCAGCCTGGGTGTGCGCCCGTCTCGGTGGCTGGACCGGATATTATGGGAAACCGGGCCCCGTGGTTATGTTGCGCGGTCTCTATCAATTTAGGTCAATCCAACTCGGATATGGGATCGCTGGAAATGTGTGAATCGAGTAGCCCAACGAGGGGCGTGTATCTGGAAGGGTAATACACATGACGAATGAACAACCGGTGTCGCAGGACGCCGTGCGCAAACCTGAAATGCGGCCGGCTAATCCGCGTTTTTCCTCGGGCCCCTGCGCCAAACCCCCCACATTTGATCTGTCCAAACTGGCCGATGCCGCGCTGGGGCGTTCGCACCGTGCCGCTGTCGGCAAGGACAAGCTGAAGGCTGCGATCGAAGGCACGCGTGAGGTGCTGGGCATTCCGGCGGATTACAAGATTGGCATCGTTCCCGCCTCGGATACCGGTGCGGTTGAGATGGCGCTGTGGTCGCTGCTGGGTGAACGCAGGGTTGAGATGCTGGCATGGGAAAGCTTTGGCGCGGGCTGGGTCACGGATGTGGTCAAGCAGCTGAAAATCGATGCTGAGATCAAGACTGCCGATTACGGGCAGATCGTCGATCTGGCCTCGATCGATTTCGCCAATGATGTTGTGTTCACGTGGAACGGCACGACTTCGGGCGTGCGGGTACCCAATGGAGATTGGATCGCTGATGACCGTCAGGGTCTGACGATCTGCGATGCGACCTCGGCGGCGTTTGCGATGGACCTGCCGTGGGACAAGCTGGATGTGACTACGTTCAGCTGGCAGAAGGTTCTGGGTGGAGAGGCCGCGCACGGTATGCTGATCCTGAGCCCCCGCGCGGTGGAACGGCTGGAAAGCTATACCCCCGCATGGCCGCTGCCCAAGATTTTCCGCCTGACCAAGGGCGGTAAGCTGATCGACGGTATCTTTACGGGGGCTACGATCAACACGCCCTCGATGCTGGCGGTCGAAGATTACCTGTTCGCGCTGGACTGGGCGCGCTCGGTCGGTGGTTTGCACGGCTTGATTGCACGTGCGGATGCGAATGCGGGCGCGGTTTATGCGTTTTGTGCGCAAAATGACTGGATCGCCAATCTGGCCGAGGATGCTGCGACGCAATCGAACACGTCCGTGTGCCTGAAATTCACCGATGACCGTATTCAGGGTGGCGCGACTTTTGCCAAGGCCGTTGCCAAGCGGCTGGAGGCTGAGAATATAGCACTGGACATCGGCGCCTATCGTGACGCGCCTGCGGGTCTGCGCATCTGGTGCGGCGGAACGGTTGAAACCTCGGATATTGAGGCGATGCTGCCCTGGCTGGCCTGGGCTTTCGAGACCGAGATCGCGGCACAGTCCAAAGCTGCCTGACCTTTTCCACTGGGCCGCGCCCGGCCCAGACCTCCCACTATATTCAAGGACCAGAGATATGGCCCCCAAAGTACTCGTATCCGACAAGCTCAGCGAAACCGCCGTGCAGATCTTTCGCGACCGCGGCATCGACGTGGATTTCATGCCCGATCTGGGCAAGGACAAGGACAAGCTGGCCGAGGTGATTGGTCAGTATGACGGCCTGGCCATCCGTTCGGCCACCAAAGTGACACCCACCCTGCTGGAGAAGGCCGACAACCTGAAAGTCATCGGTCGGGCTGGCATCGGAACCGACAATGTCGACAAGGATGCGGCATCCAAGAAAGGCGTGATCGTGATGAACACGCCGTTCGGCAACATGATCACCACCGCCGAACATGCGATTGCGATGATGTTCGCCGTGGCCCGGCAAATTCCCGAGGCCAGCACCTCGACCCATGCGGGC
This sequence comes from uncultured Ruegeria sp., assembly GCA_963422555.2. GTDB lineage: Bacteria > Pseudomonadota > Alphaproteobacteria > Rhodobacterales > Rhodobacteraceae > Ruegeria. The sequence goes on along the minus strand of CAXXPZ010000051.1, from coordinate 15,862 downwards.
AAATGGGAAAAGTCCAAGTTCATGGGGATCGAGATGACCAACAAAACGCTGGGCGTCATTGGCGCGGGCAACATTGGCGGCATCGTCTGCGAACGCGCATTGGGTCTGAAGATGAAAGTTGTGGCCTATGATCCTTATCTGGGCGAAGAGAAAGCCGCCAAGATGGGTGTTGAGAAGGTCGAGCTGGACGAGCTGCTGCGCCGTGCCGATTTCATCACCCTGCACGTGCCGCTGACCGACCAGACCCGCAACGTTCTGAGCCGGGAAAATCTGGCCAAGACCAAGAAGGGCGTGCGTATCGTCAACTGTGCGCGTGGCGGTCTGGTCGACGAGGCAGCACTGGCTGAGATGCTGCAATCCGGTCACGTTGCCGGTGCGGCCTTTGACGTGTTCAGCCAGGAACCGGCCAAGGATAACCCCTTGTTCAACCTGCCTAATGTGGTCTGCACCCCTCACCTTGGGGCGGCCACGTCTGAGGCGCAGGAGAATGTGGCGCTGCAGGTGGCCGAGCAGATCTCGAACTATCTGCTGACCGGCGCTGTCGAAAATGCGCTGAACATGCCCAGCGTCACAGCCGAAGAAGCCAAGGTCATGGGCCCGTGGATCAAACTGGCCGGTCATCTGGGCAGTTTTATCGGCCAGATGACGGACGAGCCGATCAAGGCGATCAACATCCTTTATGATGGTGTTGCGGCCGAGATGAATCTGGCGGCGCTGAATTGTTCCGTGGTCGCCGGGATCATGAAAAAGTTCAACCCCGAGGTGAACATGGTCTCGGCCCCCGTTGTGGCCAAAGAACGCGGCATTCAGATTTCGACCACCAATCAGGATAAGACGGGTGTGTTCGATGGCTATATCAAGGTCACCGTTGTGACGGAAAAGCGTGAGCGTTCGATCGGTGGAACAGTGTTCAGCGATGGCAAGCCCCGGTTCATCCAGATCAAGGGCATCAACATTGATGCCGAGGTGGGCGCGCATATGCTGTACACCACCAACGAGGACGTGCCGGGCATCATCGGTGCGCTGGGTCAGACCATGGGTGAAAACGGCGTGAACATCGCGAACTTTACCCTTGGCCGCGCAGGCGCCGGGGGGGAAGCCATCGCCTTGCTTTACGTGGATGAACCAGTTCCGGCCGAAGCCCGCGCCAAGCTGGCCGAGACCGGCCTGTTCACACAGATCAAGCCGCTGCACTTTGACGTGGCCTGAGCGGCCCTGTTGAGTTTGGGAAACAGATCAAAGCCCGCACCCGCAACGGTGCGGGCTTTGTCTTTTTTGTTGCCGCTTATTAGGTCACAAGGGCAGTGATCACGAATTGATGGGTGCCAACATGACCAGCCCGATTTATGCCATTGGCGACATTCACGGCCAGTTGGACATGCTGCAAGACGCCTTGGAAAAGATCGAGGCTGATGGCGGCCCCGATGCGCGCGTCGTGTTCCTTGGCGACTATGTCGACCGTGGACCGGACAGCCGCGCCGTTCTGAACCTGTTGATCGAAGGCAAGCGAGCCGGGCGAAACTGGGTCACGCTGTTGGGCAATCATGACCGTATGTTTTCGTATTTCATGCGCGACTACCCGGTGCATGACGCGCATCTGCTGGTTGGGTATCACTGGTTCGACGACCGGCTGGGCGGTGTCCAGACCATGGCGTCTTATGGCGTCACCGTGTCAGAGTCGGATCGCCTGTATGAAGTTCATACACGGGCCCGCGAAGCCGTCCCACGGGAACATGTCGCGTTTCTGAATGATCTGCCCAACCACCATCACCAGAGTGAGTTGCTTTTTGTCCATGCCGGTATCCGCCCCGGTATCGCGCTGGCCGATCAATCCGAGGAAGATCTGGTCTGGATCCGGCACGAGTTTCTAAAGGATGCCCGACAGTATCCGTGGCTGATCGTGCACGGGCATACCCCGGTGAAACGAGCCGAACATTGCGGCAATCGCATCAATCTGGACGGCGGTGCCGGATATGGTCACCCCCTGGCCACCCTACTGTATGCACACATCTTTTCCCGCACGCGGAATTAGGTTCTGAACCTTGCCGTTTTGTCATATCGGTTCTATCTCCTGTCTTGCTGTTTCAAGGGGGTAGAGATGCAAAACTCGAGTTCGCATTTTGGTGATTGTCGTTTGGATCAGGCTGAACGCTTTTTGCATGGTCGTCTTGTCGAGGTCGGTCCTCGTGGTATTTCGGTGCGTAGCGTCGGCGGCAATCGCGCAGGTGAGGTTCGCTTTGGTCGGTTTTTGAGGAACGAGAAGGTGACAGTGAAAAAGATTGTTGAAAAGGCCGGGAAGGTCACGTCCGGGCGCGTTGACGGTCTGCATGTTCTGGCGATTCAAGACACAACGAGCTTTCGTGATGATGGGTCGGGAAACTGCATTGTCGGCCATGCTACGATCGCGGTGGAGGCCGAACAGGGCACGTTGCTCGGAGCGGTTGACATGCAACTCATTGAACGCTCTGGCGGCCGCAAGAAGCCGCCCAAAAATCGACCTCTTCGTGAAAAAGAGAGCTATCGCTGGCTTGAAAGCATGCAAACTAGTGCCGCCGTTCTGAACGCGGCTGCGAATGTCACGGTTATAGCCGACCGTGAAGGGGACATCTTCGAGATGTTTGCATGCCGCCCAAAAGGCGTGGACGTCCTGGTCCGAGCGTCCCATGATCGCAATCTTTCCGATGATACAGGCAAGCTCTTTTTCAGCCTTGAGGGCACGCCGCAGCAAGAACATACGGTCGAGTTGCCCGCGCGACCCGGGCAGAAGAAGCGCACGGCCCGGATTGGCGTTCGTTTCGCTTGCGTTACCCTGCCGCACCCCAAAAACAGACCGATTGAACAAGGCGTTCCCGCCAGCACGTCCGTCTACATCGTTGAGGCGCGAGAAATCGACCCGCCAGTAGGTGTGCAGCCTGCACGTTGGTGCCTGCTGACCAGCCATCGGGTCGAAACATTCGAACAGGCACGATGGATCACTCAACTCTACCGTCGGCGCTGGGTCATTGAGCAGGTTTTCCGGACCATTAAGACCAAAGGTTTCGACATCGAAAACGTGTCTATGGAGCCCGCACCCTTCAAAACTCTTTGCGCAATGACGCTTATCGCGGGGATATCCTGCATGCAGCTCGTGCAGGACCGGGATGGCGCAGGCAAACGCCCGCTGGAGGATGTATTCGAGGCGCAGGATCAACCGGTCCTTGAGGCCGTATCCGCTTCGCTTGAAGGTAAGACCGAAAAGCAGAAAAACCCGCATCCAAAGGGGTCGCTCGCCTTTGCAGCCTGGGTGTGCGCCCGTCTCGGTGGCTGGACCGGATATTATGGGAAACCGGGCCCCGTGGTTATGTTGCGCGGTCTCTATCAATTTAGGTCAATCCAACTCGGATATGGGATCGCTGGAAATGTGTGAATCGAGTAGCCTGGCCACCGCGGTGTTCGAGGGGCGCACGTGCTGGTTGCTGACAGATGCCGGGCGCGTGCCGTTAGAGCCTAAACCTGCGTAAACAGGTCGTTGTAGCTGTCCCGCAGGACATTCTTTTGAACTTTCCCCATCGTGTTGCGCGGCAACGCGTCCAGCAGGATCAGCTTGCGGGGGTGTTTGAACCGCGCCAACTGGTCCTGAACCGCAGACAGGATGGCGGGCAGATCAGGTGACGAGTCCGGTTCCGGTACCAGAATGCCCACCGGGGTTTCGCCGAAATCCGGATGCGGAACACCGATTACGGCGCTTTCCTGCACGCCGGGCTGCTCATCCAGCAGCAGCTCGATCTCTTTGGGGTAGATATTGAACCCGCCCGAGATGATTAGATCCTTGCCCCGACCGACGATATGGACATAGCCGTCGGCATCAATGCGACCCAGATCGCCGGTAATGAAAAACCCGTCCTCGCGCAGCTCGGCTGCGGTCTTTTCCGGCATCTCCCAATACCCCTGAAACACGTTCGGGCCGCGCACCTCGATCACCCCGATCTCACCTTGCGGCAGCGTCTCGCCCGTCCCGGGGTCGGCGACCTTCAGGTCGACACCCGGCAAGGGAAAGCCCACTGTCCCGGCGCGACGCTCGCCATCAAAGGGGTTGGAGGTGTTCATGTTGGTTTCGGTCATGCCATAGCGTTCAAGGATACGGTGGCCTGTCCGCTCTTCAAATCGTTCATGGGTTTCAGCTAGCAAAGGGGCCGAGCCCGAGATGAACAGCCGCATGTGCTGCGTCAGATCGCGGGTGAACCGGTCGTCCCCCAGCAATCTGGTATAAAAGGTCGGAACGCCCATCAGGGTCGTGGCCTGTGGCATCAGCCGTACCATATCATCCAGATCGAATTTCGGCAGAAAGATCATCGCCCCGCCCGAGGCGAGCACGACATTCGTCGCAACAAACAAACCATGCGTGTGAAAGATCGGCAATGCGTGCAGCAACACATCGTCCGCAGTGAACCGCCATTCGGTCACCAATGTTTCAGCATTCGACAAAAGGTTGGCTTGCGTCAGCATCGCGCCCTTTGACCGCCCGGTTGTGCCGGAAGTGTAAAGGAACGCGGCAAGGTCATCGGGGTCCCGGTGCACGGGGGCAAAGGCGGGCAACATGCCAAGCGCACGCCGCATCAGACTGCCCGAGCCATCCGCGTTCAGCGTCTCAATCCGGGCGTTTTGCGCCTGTGCAATGGGTGCCAGGCCGTTTTTGTGTGCCTCGTCACAAACGATCAGTGCGGCCCCGCTGTTTTCGATGAAATAGCTCAGCTCGGATGTCGTATAGGCCGTGTTTAGTGGTAGAAAGATCAGCCCGGCCTGCGCGCAGGCGGCATAAAGCGCTAATGCCTCGGGGGATTTTTCGACCTGAACGGCAACGCGGTCGCCGGGTTCCAGATCCAGCCCGGTCAGCACATTGGCGATCCGGGCGGCCATGTCCAGAAAATCGGCATGGGTCAGCGTCTGCCCGCCCGGCAGATGCAGAAACGGAGTCTGTTTGCCGACATGCTTTCCGAACAAATGATCAAAAAGCGGGTTGCCCATGTTGTCTTTCCTTCCAATCCGAACCGTCGTGCTGTTGCTGAAATTTGGATCGGATTGGCCGGGGCGTAAAGGCCCCGCCTTAACAATTTGGCGACAATCCTAGAACTGTGTCGTCATGCGATACCCGGCCGCAAAATACATCTTGGCAAAGGTGACAGGCTGGCCCTGTAGCCACGTGATACGTTCGGCGGTGAAAACCGGCTCGTCCTTGGGAAGGTCCAGAAACCCAGCTACCGTCTCGTCGGCGCGACTGGCCAGAAATGTCAGTTCGACATTGGTAAAGGGCACGGTCTGGATTAACCATTCGTTCGGGCCGACTGATGTGAAATCGGCCTGTTCGACCTGCGGAACACTGTCCACGATGATCCAGCGGTCTTCGAACTGAAACGGGGTGTTTGTCGAATAATGCATGCAGCGCACATGGGCCGCGGTCTGACCAGGACGCAGGGCCAACCGTGCGGCCAGCCACTCTGGCGCGAGGCCGGTTTCGGTCGAGACCAGCGCATAGCGGTAGGTGCCACCCAGCGCCCCAACCTCATCCCGGACCAGAGGGATGGTAAACCGCGCCTGCCGTTGCGGGGCGCTTAGCACACGGGTTCCGGCCTTGCGGCGACGTTCCAGATACCCTTCCTCGGCCAGTTCGCGCATGGCCCGGTTTACGGTGGTTCTGGTGCAGGAAAATTCCACGGCCAACTCTTGTTCGCTGGGCAGCAGGGCATCGGGCGGCCACGCGCCTGACCGGATACGGTCCAGCACCGTCTGTTTGATGTCCTTGTAACTCGTGGTGTCGCTGGATTGGGTCATATCGTCTCTGACATTGGGTTTTGTGTTACTCCGAGGCAAGCAAAGCGGCGACCGCAGTCTCGTAGGCGGGTATGATCTGATCGCGGGCGACATGACGCCCGTCACGTACCATGTGACGTCCGGCGGACCAAAGGTCGCTGACCAGCCCATTGGGTGCGGCAAAACAAAGCCCGTCCAGCAAGTGTTCGGGCTGCAACGTTGACAGGGCCGGATGCGAACAGTCGATGGCAACCAGATCGGCCAGTTTGCCGACAGCAATCTCTCCGGCCTCGCGCCCAAGGGCCTGCGCACCGCCGCGCGCCGCACCGTTATACAGCTCCTGTCCCACCGATCCCGCGCCACGCACCATCACCGTGCGTGCCATATCGCGCAGTCGTTGAGAATATTCCAGTGTCCGAAGTTCCTCGGGCAGTGAAATCCGCACGTTAGAGTCTGATCCGATACCAAATGCTCCGCCATTTTCCACGTAAACGGCGCCATTAAAGATGCCATCGCCCAGATTGGCCTCGGTAATAGGACACAGCCCCGCAACCGCGCCAGACCGGGCCAGTGCGCGGGTTTCGTCATTGGTCATATGGGTGGCGTGGATCAGGCACCAGTGTTCGTTCACATCCGTGTTGTCCAGCAACCAGGCAACTGGGCGCTGACCCAAGGCGGCCTCGACTTCAGCGACTTCTTTCAGCTGTTCAGCGATGTGAAAATGGATCGAGCCGGTTCTGTGCTGGCGCAGCACCGCGAGCAGATCATCCGGTGACGTCGCCCGCAACGAATGCGGCGCGATGCCTAGTGCCGCATCCGCATGGGGCAGAGAGTCGCGACACGCCTCGGCCAGCCGCAGAAACCGATCGACATCATTGCCGAACCGCAATTGCCCGCCTGCCAACTCCTGTTTCGCGACCCCGCCATAAGTATAGAGAACCGGCAAAAGCGTCAGACCGATGCCGGTCTGATCCGCTGCGGCGCAAATGCGCCGGCTCAGCTCTGCGATATCTGCGTAAGGCACGCCGCCGGGTTGGTGGTGGACATAGTGGAACTCGCCTACCGACGCATAACCGGCTTCCTGCATTTCCATAAAAACCAATGCGGCGATGGCCTGAATCTGTTCCGGGGTCAGCCTGTCCAGAAACCGGTACATGAGCGTCCGCCAGGTCCAAAAGCTTTCCTGCCCTGCGGCGCGGAACTCAGCCCGGCCTGCCATGGCGCGCTGAAAGGAATGGCTGTGCAGGTTTCCCAACGCAGGCAGCAACAGATCGACACGGGTGTCGTCCGGGCGTGCAGGCCCCCCCTTTTGCAATCCGGTAATCCGCGTGCCGTCAGTTTCCACCCGCAGGTTCCGTATCAGATCAGAGCCTAACAAGGCTATTTGTGCATGGATCGCCATGGCAATTCCAATTTGTGTAGACTTGAAACTGTTATACGTATACGAAAAAAATAACCACGAGGGGAACCAAAAAGAATCAGCATGACGGAAATACATGTTCTTCAATGCGCAAGCATCGCGACTATGCAGGATGGCGCGCCTTATGGGCTGATCCGAGATGGTGCCATCGCCCTTGAAGAACAAAAGATTGTCTGGGTGGGGCCAGTGGCCACAATGCCACCGCAATATCGCGACTGGCCGAACGAGGATTTGGGCCCGCGCCTGATCACCCCGGGCCTGATCGACGCACACACGCATGTTGTCTATGGCGGCCATCGCGCAACCGAGTTCGAGATGCGTCTGAACGGTGCCTCATATGAGGAGGTTGCGCGGGCAGGCGGCGGTATTCTGTCGACGGTTAACGCCACACGGGCCGCGACTGAGGACGCGCTACTGGCCGATGCCTTGACGCGCGTCGATGCCATGATCGCCGAAGGTGTGACCTGTATCGAGGTCAAGTCCGGTTACGGGCTGGATACGGAAACCGAGCTGCGAATGCTGCGGGCCGCGAGGCGGATCGCGCAGGTGCGCCAGGTGCGGGTCAGGACAAGCTTTCTGGGCGCGCATGCCGTCCCACCCGAATATACCAGCCACGCAGGTGCCTATATCGAAGACGCTTGTATTCCAACCCTGTGCGCAGCCCATGCCGAGGGTCTGATCGATGCGGTTGATGGGTTCTGCGAGGGGATCGCTTTTACGCCTGACCAGATCGCCCGGGTGTTTGATGTGGCGAAACAGCTTGGCTTGCCGGTCAAGCTGCATGCCGAGCAGTTGTCAAACTTGGGTGGTGCCACGCTGGCGGCATCTTATGGCGCGATGTCCGCAGATCACGTCGAATATCTGGATGAGGACGGCGTTTTTGCGATGGCAAAAGCCGGAACCGTGGCAGTGCTGCTGCCGGGTGCGTTTTACACCCTGCGGGAAACGCAGGTGCCGCCAATAGACCTGTTCCGCAGCCATGATGTGCCGATGGCGCTGGCCACGGATTGTAATCCGGGCTCGTCACCGCTGACCTCGCTGCTTTTGACCCTGAATATGGGCTGCACCCTGTTTCGCATGACCCCGCTTGAGGCGCTGGCAGGTGTCACCCGCACCGCAGCGCTGGCGTTGGGGATGAAGGATGCGGGGATCATCGCGCCCGGGTATCGTGCCGACTTGGCGATCTGGAATGTCACCGACCCGGCTGAGCTGCCCTATCGCATCGGGTTCAACCCGCTGCACAAACGCATATTCGGAGGATCCGAATGACGGTCATTTCCCTTGTTCCGGGTCAGGTTTCGCTGATGCAATTGTCCAGCATCTATTGGGATGAGGCGGACGTCGCACTGGACCCGTCCTGCCGCCGACAGGTCGAACAGGCCGCAGCGCGGATTGCGCAGGCGGCGCAGGGGTCTGACCCGGTCTATGGGGTAAACACCGGGTTCGGAAAACTGGCCAGTCACAAGATTGCGCCGGAAGATACGTCGACCCTGCAGCGCAATCTGATCCTCAGCCATTGCTGCGGGGTTGGGCCCGCAGTTCCGCATCGCCTGGCACGACTGATGATGTCGCTGAAACTGCTGTCCTTCGGTCGCGGCGCCTCGGGCGTCAGGTGGGCACTGATCGAGCTGTTGCAGCAGATGCTGGCCCGGGGCGTGACCCCGGTCATTCCCGCACAGGGGTCGGTAGGTGCTTCGGGTGATCTGGCACCGCTTGCGCATATGACGGCGGTGGTGATCGGTGAGGGCTTCGCAGAGGTAAACGGGGTCGTTCTGCCCGGCGGTGAAGCGCTGAAAACCGCCGGATTAGAGCCGATTCAACTGGGACCCAAAGAAGGGCTGGCCTTTATCAACGGCACCCAGTTTTCCACCGCCTACGCGCTGGCCGGTCTGTTCGAAAGCTGGAGAGCGGCGCAGAATGCGCTGGTGATTTCGGCGGCTTCGACAGATGCGATCATGGGATCAACGGCCCCCCTGCAACCCGGCATCCACAGCCTGCGCGGTCATCGCGGTCAGATCGAAGCGGCCAGTGCCATGCGCGCGGTCTTGCAAGGGTCCGAGATACGGGAAAGCCATCGGGAAGGCGACACGCGCGTTCAGGATCCATACTGCATCCGGTGCCAGCCGCAGGTGACGGGGGCCGCGATGGACGTGATCCGCCAAGCCGCCGCCACGCTTGAGATCGAGGCGAATGCGGCAACGGACAACCCCTTGGTTTTGACCGAGCCGGATGCCATCGTGTCCGGCGGGAACTTTCACGCGGAACCGGTGGGTTTTGCGGCGGATATGATCGCGCTGGCCGTGTCCGAGATCGGTGCCATCGCCCAACGCCGTATCGCGCTGATGGTGGACCCAACGCTCAGCTTTGATCTGCCGCCCTTTCTGACGCCGGAACCGGGGCTGAACTCGGGGCTGATGATTGCCGAGGTGACCACCGCCGCGCTGATGAGCGAGAACAAGCATCTGGCCAATCCCTGCGTCACCGACAGCACACCCACTTCGGCCAATCAAGAAGACCACGTGTCGATGGCTGCCCATGGGGCACGGCGTCTGACACGGATGGTCGACAATCTGAACTATATCCTCGGGATCGAACTGTTATGTGCCGCGCAAGGCATCGAATTCCGAGCGCCCCTGCGGACCAGCGATCCTTTGCAGCGGGTTATCGCTCGCCTTCGCGGCAGTGTTCCGACGCTGGCCGAAGATCGTTATCTGGCCCCCGAGATGGAAGTGGCCAGAGGGCTTGTGGCCAACGGGGATATATTGAGCGCCGTCAATGTCAGTATGCCCGAGGTATTCTGATGCAGATCGTCGAAGTGAAACAGGGCGACGGCCCGATCATACTGGCGCAACCCCATGGCGGGACCCATGTGCCAGAGGATATCGCTGTCCGGTTAAATGAAACCGGACGCCTTCTGACGGATACAGACTGGCACATAAACAGGCTCTATAAAGGGAATTTCGCGAATGCAACGGTGATACAATCTCATGTCCACCGGTATGTTATCGACGCCAATCGCGATCCGCTCGGCGTGTCGCTTTATCCGGGTCAGAACACTACGACTCTGGTGCCTCTGACCGATTTTGACGGGCAACCGATTTGGCAGGACGGGCAGGAACCCTCGCAAGATGAGATCGAACTGCGGCGCGAAACCTTTCATGCGCCCTATCACGCGGCATTGTCGCACGAACTTGAACGTGTGAAGGCCAGGCATGGAATTGCGGTTCTGTTTGATTGCCACTCGATTCGCAGCCGCATCCCATTTCTGTTTGAAGGTACGCTGCCGGACCTGAATATCGGTACGAATGATGGCGTGACCTGCGCGCCAAAGATCGAGGCTATTGCCCACGAATTCGCCGACTCATCGCCCTATACCACCGTACTGAACGGGAGGTTCCGGGGCGGCTGGACAACCCGCCACTATGGCTGCCCGTCCGACGGAATTCACGCCATTCAGATGGAACTGGCCCAATCCAGCTATCTGACCACCGAGGCCGCGCCCTGGACCTATGACATCAAAAAGGCCGAGCGTCTGCGCCGCTGGCTATTCGACATTCTGGACGTCATCGAAGACACCGCATTGGAGCTTGCCCCATGACCGATCCTCGCAAGAACACCCGTGACATCTTTCCCCCGACCGGCCCCGAGCTGAACGCCAAAAGCTGGATGACCGAGGCGCCCTTGCGGATGTTGATGAACAATCTGCACCCCGACGTGGCCGAAAACCCGCATGAGTTGGTGGTCTATGGCGGCATCGGGCGCGCAGCCCGAACGTGGAAGGATTTCGACACTATTGTGGCAGGTTTGAAGGATCTCGAGGAAGATGAAACGCTGATCGTCCAATCCGGTAAACCCGTGGCAATCATTCGCACGCACAAGGATGCGCCGCGGGTGCTGATCGCCAATTCCAACCTCGTGCCGCATTGGGCCACATGGGACCATTTCAACGAGATCGATAAGAAAGGTCTGATGATGTACGGCCAGATGACGGCTGGATCCTGGATCTATATCGGCACGCAAGGCATCGTTCAGGGCACGTACGAGACCTTTGCCGAGGCTGGGCACCAGCATTATGGCGGAGATCTGACCGGCAGGTGGATTCTGACCGGCGGTCTGGGCGGTATGGGTGGGGCGCAGGCTCTGGCCGCCGTCTTTGCGGGGGCTTGCTGTCTGGCGGTTGAATGCAACCCGGACAGCATCGATTTTCGCCTGCGCACCAAATATCTGGATGAAAAAGCCGACACGCTAGATGAAGCGCTGGAGATGATCGACCGTTGGACCAAGGCCGGCGAGGAGAAATCGGTCGGCCTGTTGGGCAACGCGGCCGAAATATTCCCCGAGATTTATGCCCGGATGCAGGCGGGTGGCATGCGTCCCGATATCGTCACCGATCAGACCAGTGCGCATGATCCGATCAACGGCTATCTGCCCTTGGGCTGGACCATGGGCGAGTGGCGAGAAAAGCGGGAAACAGACCCTAAAGCGGTAGAAAAGGCAGCGCGCGCGTCGATGAAGCAACATGTGGCGGCGATGGTTGATTTCTGGAACGCAGGCGTTCCAACGCTGGATTACGGCAACAACATCCGACAGGTGGCGCAGGATGAGGGGCTGACAAATGCCTTTGATTTCCCCGGTTTTGTTCCCGCCTATATCCGCCCGCTGTTTTGCCGGGGCATTGGCCCGTTCCGCTGGTGCGCCCTGTCGGGCGATCCCGAGGATATCTACAAGACCGACGCCAAGATGAAGGAATTGTTCCCGGAAAACGAACACCTGCACCGCTGGCTCGACATGGCATCAGAGCGGATTGCGTTTCAGGGCCTGCCCGCCCGCATTTGCTGGATTGGACTGGGGGACCGCCACCGCGCCGGTCTTGCGTTCAACGAGATGGTGGCGAGTGGCGAGTTGAAGGCCCCCGTTGTCATCGGGCGGGATCATCTGGACAGCGGCTCGGTCGCCAGTCCCAACCGCGAGACCGAAGCGATGCTGGACGGGTCGGACGCCGTGTCCGACTGGCCCCTGCTGAACGCGTTGATCAATACGGCCAGCGGTGCCACATGGGTATCGCTGCACCATGGTGGTGGTGTGGGCATGGGGTTCAGCCAGCACGCAGGTGTGGTGATCTGTGCCGATGGAACCGAAGACGCGGCGCGACGGCTAGAGAGGGTGCTGTGGAACGATCCGGCCTCAGGCGTCTGGCGCCATGCCGATGCCGGATATGACGTCGCCAGAGATTGCGCCCGCGAACACGGGCTGCGCCTGCCGGGCATATTGGGCTAGGTCAAAACAGGCTCTGGCGGAAATGCTGCACCTGCGATATGCGCAGGTGAGCTTGCCGGAGGACCTGAAATGTATGTTGCCACCCTGTTGAACGATCCCAAGGTGCCATCGCTGGACCCGGCATTGATTGACTCGTTGCGAAATGCATGGGGTGGCGGCGAAGTGACGTGGCTGAACCCGGATGAAGCGGCAGAATTTCCCTTGTCAGACATTCCGGCCAACTTGTGGGATGTGTGGGGTGATTTGCAGGGGATGGGCGTTGATCTGATCGTTCAGCCATCTCAGGGTCGCCGCAAAAGGATGCTGCTGGCCGATATGGACAGCACCATGATCCAGCAGGAATGCATTGACGAACTGGCTGATGAGGCGGGCGTGGGCGACCGGGTCAAGGACATCACCGCGCGCGCGATGAATGGCGAGCTGGATTTCGAAGGTGCGCTGATCGAACGGGTCGGCCTGTTGACGGGTCTGGACGAAAACGTCATCGGCAAGGTTCTGAACGAACGGATCACCCTGATGCCGGGCGGGACAGAGTTGCTGTCTACGATGCGCGCGAACGGGGCCTATGCGGCCTTGGTCTCGGGCGGGTTCACGGCATTTACGGAGCGGGTTGCCGACAGTCTTGGTTTCGAAGAAAACCGCGCCAATACCCTGCTGGCCAAAGATGGCAAGCTGACCGGGGATGTGCAGCGTCCGATTCTGGGGCGCCAGGCCAAGATTGAGGCGTTGGAACAGATTACAGACCGGCTGGGCCTTGCCGAAGAGGACGTGATCGCCGTCGGTGACGGTGCCAATGATCTAGGAATGCTGGGTCGCGCCGGTACAGGTGTGGCGCTGCATGCCAAACCCTCAGTCGCCGAAAAATGCAGTGTTAGGGTCAATTTCGGTGATCTGACGGCGTTGTTGTATCTACAGGGATACAGCCGGTCAGAGTTTGTGACCCCCTGACAGGGGTTTTCTTTATTTAACATTGATGTTAATTATAGGTCATGAACACACTCTTGACCACCTTTTCCGCTTTGTCAGACCCCACCCGCTTTGCCATCGTCGAGCAATTGATGGAGGATGGCGAATTGCCCGCCGGAGATCTGATCGAAGGCAAGGGCATGTCGGGGGCGGCGATTTCACGGCACCTTAAGGTGTTGCGGCAGGCGGGGCTGGTGAACCAGCGCGTGCAGGGCACTCAGCGACTGTATTCGATCCAGCCCGAAGGCCTGCGCGCAATTGCCGACTGGGCGATCTCAAAACGTCAGTTTTGGGAAAGCAGCCTCGACCGTCTGGGTGAGATCATTGAAAGGGAGAATTCATGGCCGACCTGAAACTGGAACGGGAATTCCCCGTCAGCCCCGAGATCCTGTTTGCGTGGATCAGCGACGGGTCCAAGCTGTTGCAATGGTGGGGGCCGGAAGGGTTGCATGTGCCCCGGCATGATCTGGATTTCTCGCGTCTCGGGCCGTGGTTTTCGGTGATGGAGAATGGCGAGGGCCAACAGTTCAAAGTGTCCGGTCACGTCACACATGTCGATCCGCCGAAATCGGTCGGGTTTACATGGGCCTGGCATGACGATCAGGATCAGCGCGGTGCCGAAAGCCATGTGACATTTTCTGTGGCCGCCAATGGCGACGGGTCGCGTCTGGTTGTGGACCACCGGGAACTGGCCGATGCCGAAGCAGTCGCGAACCACGAACAGGGCTGGACATCGTCGCTGCGCAAGCTTGGCGCCGCAATAAACTGACTTTTCATCAAGGGAGGAAACAAAATGCCAGAATTCGTTTTTGCATATCACGGAGGCAAGACCCCGGAGAGCCCGGAAGAGGGAAAAGAGGTCATGGCGGCATGGCAAGCCTGGTTCGCCGGAATGGGCGAGGCGGTCGTGATCCCCGGCGCGCCGGTGGGCATGTCAAAGACCGTCAGTGCCGGTGGCGTTGCCGATGATGGCGGAGCCAATCCGCTGTCGGGCTATTCGGTGGTGAAGGCTGCGGATATCGGGGCGGCCACCGAAATGGCAAAGGGTTGTCCGATGGTGGTATCGGGCAATGGTTCGGTCGAGGTGGCCGAAGTCATGGAGATGTAGCGCCTTATGGCGCCGGAAATCCGGCGGCTGGACTGATTACGCCGCATTCCAGCCCGCGACGGCTGTATTGGATGGCGTTCATGAATTTGCGGGTGGCCGGATGTTCGGCCTCCAGCACACCAAGGCTGACCAATATGGCGGCAATGGCGCATTCGGCGGCGCGGGTGGTTCCGTCGGTGATCTTCAACGCAACGCCCATCCGCTTTTCCGGAATGATAGCGATGAAAACGGCCTCGGCCCCGGTTTTGATGGCCACGCGACCGTTCATGGCGCGCATCAGTTCTGTGCAGGCGCGGGTCTCGCCCGCGACCAGTTCTGGATGTTTGACCATGGCGGCGGTCAATTGCTGCGCCGCGTCGCTGGCCCGGTCGGACCGATCTGTGGCTGATGCGAACCATGCCATCGACCGCGCCAATCCAGCCAGAGACGTGGAAAAATTCGGGGCCGAGCAGCCGTCGATCCCATAACCCGGGCTGGTTTCGCCGGTTGTCTCTTCCAGTGCGGACAGGCACGCCTGCTGCACCGGATGGTCGATTTCAAGATATTCCGGTCCGGCGCCCATATGTTGGGCCACGGTCAGAAACCCGCAATGTTTGCCCGAGCAATTGTTGTGAATCTGGCAGGGCGTATCGTCGGCCAGGATCAGCCCGTCGCGGGCTGCCATGTCCTGCGGTTCTTGCGGGCCGCAGCGCAGATCGGGTTCGGCCAGACCCAGATGGTCCAGCCAGGCGGAAACACGCTGGGTGTGAATATGCGCGCCGCTGTGCGAGGCGCAGGCCAGCGCCAGATGTTCGCTGTTCAACCCGAATTTCGCAGCCGCACCTGACGTGATCAGAGGCAAAGCCTGGATCATCTTGGCCGAGGACCGGGGATAGATCACCGCCTGCGGATCGCCCCAGCTGCGCACGATCTGACCGCTGTCGTCACAGATCACCGCATGGCCCAGATGCAGGCTTTCCAGCAAAGACCCGCGCCAGAGTTCTGTCATCGGTATCGGCTGTGTCATCGGGACCTCCGGATTTATGCGCAAAATTCTGCCAATCGCACTTTCACCTGTGGCGAAACCTGCGTTAGTGTGTGTATGTCGGCAATCATCGGGATGCGCAACTTACTACAGACGAACCGGAAGGGTTCGCAGCCATCTTCGATGGGTATGAGGTATAGGTCGAGCTAGGAGGCTGGACAGATGGGATCAAAACTCGTCCGTGTAATCGCGGGCTTGTGCATGGCAGGGATGGCCACAACCGCAATCGCGCAGCAAGCGACCAGCACCAACCGGGTGGCGGCAAAGACCGATTGGAGCG
>CAXXPZ010000050.1:0-19958 GCA_963422555.2 uncultured Ruegeria sp. | reverse complement strand
AACCATGCTGAAATTTCTCCGCACAAGCGCACTGGCATTGGCTGCCGCCTCCGCCAGTATCGTTGCGGCCCCCGAACGCGCCCAGGCACAGTCCTACCAGATTGATTGCGCAATCTTACTCTGTCTCTCTGGGGGCTGGCCTGCATCAGTCCCATGCGCCCGCGCGCGAGCCGAGTTTATCCGACGCATTACGCCTTGGCCGGTAGAGCCGCCCCTGCAAATCTGGCGTTGTCCGATGGGCGCGGCGTTCAACGTTGACCCTTCAACTCTGAACGCCGACCGCATCTATGAAATCCTTATGGACGACAGCACACCGCAACAATCATTTCCGACTGCCCCACTCACGGATTTTCAGTTGGAAGCGCAGCCCGCCGTTCTTCGCAGGAGCGGCGGGCCTGCAAAACGCTTGCCCGAGGGCTTCATGTTGCAGCTTGTGCAAGACTATCGCAGCAGTAACCAAACCGCAGACATCGACATAAGCGGTCGCGAGTTCAATTTCGTCCGTTCAATCCGCGTGTTCAACGTGCGGTATGGCTCGCAACGTCGCGCCGGGCGTGACGACGAATGCAGGCGCGGTTCCTACGTCACCAAGGGCCTTTATGGGAGACAGGGCGATTTCGGTTGGCGGGACTCTTCCGTTGGAGAGCTGCCCGCCGCCCACACAGGCATGGAAGGCTACGGCAGTGATTGCCCTGTCATCAGCCACCGATCAGTCTTTGTCGAATGGCGTGATTATGAAGGCAATTATGGCTTTGAGCAGGTCAACTACTAAGCCTTGTAGCGCCTTCGCGCGACAATACTATAATTGCGACAGGCATCTAAAGATTGTATGCCTGTTGCTAATCATAAGAATCATTGAGGCATTCAAACAAAGGAGCAGTACACCCCAAAAACAAACCCCCGCAAGGCTGCAACCTAACGGGGGGTTTTTGATAAAGCCTAGGGACTGCAATCCCGAAGAAGCTCCTGAAGTTGGCTCCGGTTTTATCATCACCACATCGTCGCAAGCAAGCAAAAAACGCAGTTTTTGCGAACGAGGAAGATGTGTCTCAGCCTGAACCTTGCAAAACCACAAGGTTTAGCCTCGGACACAACACTAAGCAGGACCATCACGCCGACAGGCAAGGTCTTGTGTGCTAACGTCTAAGTGACAGAACAGAATCGGAAGGAGGAAAACAGCCCCCAGAAAGTAGAAACCCCCGCAAGGCGGAAACCTAACGGGGGGGTTCAGAAACCAAAGAACGCCAATTCTTTAGTAGATCTTCAAGCTGTTGGTCTCGGTTTTACCACCCCCTCTTCGAGCTGGCAACAAAAAACGCATTTGTGCGAACCAAGAAGACTTGCCCGCTGCCGTCTTGTCTCACCATCGAGCAAGGACAGAACAATGACAGACCGAGTTTTTCCAACACTCCCGCAGGGCCACCAACGGTTCTCGGTTGAGCAACTTCTAATCGAGCTGGCACCGGCCATTGGCCTGCGTAGCAGCCGACTTCATGCGTTGCTTTATATGATGAAGCAGACCGCACCCGGAGACTGGACAAACCCAGACCGTGAGCCGGTGTTTTTCGCGCCCCAGGACCAAACTGCCGAAGCCCTCAACAAGACCCGTCGCGCTCTTTATGACGATGAAACCGCCCTTGAAGTCGCTGGACTGATCGAGAAGCGCGTTAAAGGCAACGGATCTCGCTCGCCATTCGGCGGCTGTGGCATCGTGTTTTCCAGATTGATTGCCCTGGTCCCTGACCTCTTGAACCTGAAAGAGCACATGGCGGCCGAGAGACTACGCCGGAAAGAGCTGCGCAACCGTCGCAGCACATATGTTCGCCACATTAAGCGACACCTGAGAGACGCCACAGACAACACGCTGGCCCATCCACACCTTCTGACCATCATCGAGGCGTTTGACGCATGGCCTGTGGCCGCGCGTCTCGCCAACATGCCGATCGAGGCGCTTGAGAGCCACATTTCCGAGGCAAAAGCCCTGTGCACAACCTTGGATGATTTCCTTGAAACACGTCCAGATTCTACCGCTAAGTCGGCAGAAAACTTCCCGTGCTTTATACAAGAGAACAACCAAGATAGTTCATCTGTAATCTGTAACGCTGGCGTGGATGAAAGGAGCGCGGGCTTGCCCGCGCACATGGAATTTGCTTGTTCGGAGCCTAACGGCCCCGAAGATTGCTTAGAAAAAGAGTATGAAGCGGAAAGCGCAGCGCGCAATACCCAATTCATCAACCAGTTGACACCGGAGCGCATTTTCCAGCTCGCAAGCGACGATATGCAGTCCTACATTCGCGCCTGTCAGGAAGATACCCCTACCCTTCGCGAGATCCACATTATCGACGCGGCCACCCGGATCATTCATCCGCTTGGCATCAATCACGACGCTTGGATCAAGGCCGTCAGCCTCATGGGCGATGTGGGCGCTTCACTCTGCGTTTTGCTAATTGACGCCAACCGGAACCATCCGACCACGCCTATTCGCAATCCGGGCGGAGCGCTGCGCGCCATGACCGCCCGCCACAAATCCGGCAAGTTGAACCTGGTCGGCAGCCTCATCGGTCTAGCGCGGCGGCGCGGTCAATGAGGTCCGCGCCGGTTTTGTTTCTCGGCCAGCTCGGGGTAGTTCGCCTCGCAGCGGTCGTGCTGAATGTTGCCCGGTTTATTTGCGCGGGGGCAGTCCTTCGCAATGATGCCAAGCGCCGCTGGCAACTGTGTGTCCTTGCCCACCAGTTCAATAAATCGAGCTTTCGAATACTTGCCTACGCGGGAACATCTTTTGCACCTCACCACGACTGTTTCGCCTGGATAGTCCCACGCTCTCAAGTTCCGGCTTCCTCGGACGGTAGCGCTTCAACCCAGCTAATGTACCGACGCTCATCCTCTTTTTCTCGCTGGCCGCGCCAGCGCACCAGCGCTTCGGCAGATCGGTTGGAATAGATCATCTTATGGTCCTTCGCGAGCACTTCTTGTCCACAAAAACCGCCGAAAGCGAGAACACTAAAGATTGCTATGTTCTCTACAGTTGGTGAAAGCCGGGTGGCCGCATAATCCGCCCCAGAGCCGGGCCATTCATTAGCGGTCTTATTGAAATCGTGTCGTGAACAACAATCACACCTTGCCGGATCTTCAACGTCAGAATCGAAGCATGTCTCCGCCTTGTTGATCACAACTCTTTCGACCAGCGTTCCATCATCAACCCACCTGTAAATTCGAAACCGAGCCCGAAAATCACTTTGCCAGTCCCCCCGCGTTTCGATCAGCCCCGAATTGAACATCGGGTTCTCTATTTCCCACCTCTGTTTCAAAGCAGGTAAATTTGGCTTTTCCACTCCCGGTGGTTGCTCGATTTCCGCGCCGCCACGTCTAACTAAGATATTCTCGGGGTTCAGCTTCCAACATTGGCGGACCAGCTCCGCCCATGTCAAAGTATGCTCGAATCTGCTTATTTCGTTCGGCTTGTCGAGAAGCTGTTGAGCTACCCGATTTTGAGCCGCGTGGAGCGGGATATCTTCGCTTTTTGACAGCGCCTTAGCTTTGGCTCTTAGTCCCTTTAACGAGATCCCCATGTCATGAATTTCAACAGCCATTCTTACCTCTGACGCGAACATTCGTTGACCGGAAAACTGTTGCTCGCAGATAAAATGGGTCTGTCTGAGATCGTTATTTCACTGACGCGAGGTCTTTCCCAAATTCCGGTCCAGGTAGAGCGTGACACCCTGACACCACCATTTCTGAAACAGGATTCAGTGTCAATGGGAGGCTTGGTTGCGTCCGGCCTCTCGCTGGTCTCAAGCCAGCACACCGGCTTCCGCCCAAAACATCACCCCTTGCAGCGGGTCCAGGCTGATCTGCCCATTCGGTTTGTGAAATCCGCCTACGCGGCTTTATGTCCGAAGCCTACGCTGCAAATCTGCCTCGTCGCGCACCAGCTCATCGACTTCGCGAAAGCCCAGGGCGTCAGGATCGAAGCAAGAGTAAATCCAGCCCTCATCGGCGCAGTCCGTCGCATGGGAAATCAGTGCGCCATTCCAACCGTTGTCCTTCAACACTTCGATTATTTTTCCACACGCCCAGACACAGACATGCTAAGCCGCACTTCATACTCCGAAAAGTAGCTCTGCGCGTTAAGGAGCTGCATCGCCTTCGCCAGCTCGTCGGGATCAATCCTGATTTCTACAGTCTGTGCATCAGCCATTTTCAACGCCGGTACTTGAGGGACTACAGCTATACATTCCCATTTCTTGCCCTTCGGCGCCATAGGCGATCATCGTGCCTTCAATGACACTTGTGCCTTCAAGGGGAACCAGCGGGCGCGTTTCCACACCACTATCGACGCCTTGGAACGTCCGCATTGCCGCGTTCGAACACGCCGCCATGTCATCAAACTCTGCCGTGATGACCTCGGAGCCAGATTGCAGGTTGAACAGCACTAATATCAATACGACCTTCATTGGCACCCTCTCAAAACAGGAGACCGAGACCCTGCGGCCCCGGCCCCCTTGGACGAAAAGCACTCACTTTTCACCTTCCACGGCCATCGGATCCCTCCTGTGCCGCACAAATACAATATACTAACATCGTCCACGGTACAATAATATCGTTTGATTTGGCAGCAATAAGGCCAAGCCGCGAATTTCCAATGAAATCATGCCCTGCTTTTCATCTTTCTAAAATATCCTCGGGGGAGCGCCGAAGGCGCGGGGGCAGACAGCCCCTCGCCTTACTTTGAAAACGCTTCGGCCTTTCGATCCTCCGGATGATATGCCCGCTGAATTTCCCAATAGCACCGCTTGCAGCCGCAATCGGTGCAGATGAAAAAATCAGCGATGTACCGGAGCCAGGTGTGCGCCCTGTACTTGCTGTAAAGCCGATGCGGCGCGACGTGCCATCTTTTGCCACAACCCATGCAGGTTGTCGTAAGCACGTCCGACGCTGCCAGATCGTTTAGACGGACTGCATAGGCTGGGCCGAGGGTGACTTTCTCATATGCCACACGATCAGCTTGCCAGCGGTTCTATGCACTCTAGCCCCTCGTTGCCCCGCGTGTTCACATAGGAGCTGACCCGATAGGCCGTCATGGCGTCGTCTGGCGGCGAGTGTACGAGGCCATATGCCGAGTCCTGTTCAGCCGTAAACCATGAGTCCAGGTTCGCGTCCTCGATCACAACCGGGCAGCGGTGATGCGGGATGCTATCCATAAGCGCGTTTGGCGTCGTGGTGATGATCGTGCAAGACAGGCGATTTTCGCCTGTCTCAGCGTCTTTCCACTCGCCCCAAAGACCGGCCAGAGACAGCACCGGGCTATCTTTGGCCTGGATGTAAAAAGGGGGCTGACCTTTCTTCTTTGGTAGCGGCCATTCATAGAACCCAGATACCGGAATAATGCACCGCTGACCGCGCTTCCAAGCCGGTGCATAGGTCTTTTTTTCCCGCATTTCTTCGCCCTTGGCGTTGAAGGTGCTGAACTTCTTTTCCTTGATCGGCTTCGACCACCAAAACGGGATAAACTCCCAGAGCATCGGGACCAGTTCGCGGCCATCTTCGGTCGGGCGAACAACCGGCACCGTTTGATAGCGCGTGACGTTGTATCGAGGTTGCAGATTGGGTGCAGATGATGGTTCGGGCGCAGTCAGCCGGTACAGCTCATAAATTTGCCGCCACGTATAGTTCAATGCTGCCTTGCCGCACATCGACGCTCACTCGCTCTGTTGTTGGGCTGTCGCCATCTTTAAGTGAAAATGGCTTTTGTCGCCAGTTAACGCCCCGGCCAGCTCGTCTATTGCGTCCATGACGGCACCAGCCGCGCGATACTCTGGCGAGGCAATTTTTGCCTGCGTCTGAACTTGAATCGCACCGTGCCTGCCTGCGCGCAGTTTTTCAAGCGCTTGATCTTTTTGAATAATCCCGCGTTGTGTTCGTTGCGACATAAGCGAATCCCCCGAAATGTGTGAATAGATGTTCTTTTTTTGTTCCACATTGGGGCCGGTTTTTCAACGATGCAGTCAGGTAGGTGGATGTGGTCGTGCGAATCCTGCTGCCCTGGGCAGCGGGATCGGGCTCTAGTCGAACACCGACAATGCCGGTGCCCTCCCAGAACGCCGTGGCCTGGTCTCCCTGCCTCAATAGCCTTTGTCACGTCTCATCCGAGCCGAGCCAGAGGCTTTGAAACATGGTCGTCCAAGCCACGGCGATCTGCCCATTCGGGTCACGATCCCTTTCGCGGCAGCGGAAGAATTACCCACAAGGCCCCCGCTCCGATATTTGGGTCTTCGCTTAGGGCCTGCTACGGCGCGTCGTTGGCCTCCCAAGGTCGGCGCTCTGGCCGCGCTGGATAATTCATTCCGCTTTCAAGCAGTCGAGATCCGCGCGAGGCGCGCGGATCAAGTTGAACATTAGTCAGGGCCGACTCCGCTTACGCTCTATCGACCCTGGCATTTTCCATTTGTTTTTGTCCGCCCAACAGACCTGCCCGGCAAAGTCAATTGACGCCATCGCCGGGGCGGGATCGGACCCTCCGCAATTTTCTCCTGCGTCGAAAATGACGGTCTCCAATCCCGCCCCGGCGACAAGCCCCCCTCAGGGGGTGGCTATGACTTTCCCGTTCAGGCCCGTGGGTCGGGCTTACGCCCTCTCCCACTCTGTTCCGCCGGAAACTGTGTTTCCGGTCAGATCAGATTGGCCGAGGCGCAGCCCATCGGTGGAATGAGGGCACCAAGCCCCACCGCATCACCACAAAGGAACTATCTATGACAGATTTTGTGAAGATCAGCGAAGGCGTTTCGGGGGAATCCGAGACGTTTAAGTTGTTGAACCGTGGCTATGGCCCAGGCGTGCGTAAAGCAGGTCAGTGGTTCGAGGTTGAGCCACCAATGTGGGACTATTTTCTGAATGTATTGCCGCCGAAGCACTGGCTTGGCGGGGCGTTCGTTATGTCCGAAGCCGCAACCGAATTTCTCTCAGACGCATGGATCAAGATTGGCGACCGTGCCTTTTGTCTGGCCGTTCAGAACACCGGGCAAGGCCCGTTCTCCGAGACGGTTTCTGCCTTCCACGCGCACGTGGCGCAGCAGGTGGCGGCATGACAAGGGCGCAGATCGAGCAGCGCAAGCGTGAGGCCGTGGCGCTTGTGAAGAAAGGCGGCCTGTCCGCGCAAATCGGCCTCCGCTTTCTGAGCCAACACGGGACCGACTAAGGCCCGCGCCGCATCCGCAAAGGGTGCGGCACCACATCAAAACTCACCACCGAAAAGGACTAAACCAATGACCAAACAAGTCACCATTCCGCAAGTCACCGAAACCGTAGCTTTTGCCGATCTGTATGTGTCGCCATTGAACCCGCGCACGGTTGTTTCCAAGGAAGAAATTGCCGCACTGGCCGAGAACATCAAAGTCGCTGGCCTTATTCATAACCTTGCTGGTTATCGCCATGAGGGCAAAGACGGTGTTGGCGTCGTGGCTGGCGGTCGTCGCCTTCGGGCCTTGGCTCTGTTGCAAGACGATCCCCGCTTTCAAACCGTTCAGATTCAGATTACCGAGGACGAAGAAACCGCGAAAATCTGGGCGACGAGCGAGAACGCGCAACGCCGCGATCTGCACCCTGCCGATGAAATCCGCGACTACGGCGCTCTGGAAAAGACCGGCCTGACCGCTTCACAGATTGCCGTTGCCTATGGCGTGACCGAGAAGAAGGTTTACCGGCGTCTGGCCCTAGCGGGGCTGCACGGTGCTGTGCTGGATGCCTTCAAAGCCTCTGAAATCAGCATGTCGCAGGCCGAAGCCTTCACGATCAGCAATGACGAAAAGCTGACCTTGGAAGTATTGGAGGCAGTTAAAGCGGGTGGAACAACCGGCTGGAATGCCATGTCTGACTACCAGATCAAGCAGGCATTGAAGCCCGATCACATCAAGGGTTCAGATCGCCGCGCTGTCTTTGTGGGTGTCAAAGCCTACCAAGCCGCAGGCGGTCGCATCAGCGGCGACTTGTTCGAGGATGAAACCCTGTTTGATGATCCCGAGATTTTGGACGAGGTTTTCCGCGCCAAAATTCAGAAGGCCGCGACCGAGTACGCAGAGGCCGAAGGCTGGACGTGGGGCGAGGGTCTGGAAACCGACTATCTCTATTCTGGCGATATTGACGAGCGCAACATGGGCCGGATTTACAAGGTCGAAGGTGAGTTTACCGAAGAAGAAGGCGAGCGTTACGAAGAACTGGCCGAACTTTACAACGGCGATGCACTGGATGATGAAGGTCAGACCGAGCTTGAAGCCTTGCAGGAGAAGCTGGACGGTGCATTCACCGATGCTCAGAAGGCCCACGCCGGTATTCTGTTTTATGTCGGGCACAGTGGCAAATTGCAGATCATGGAAGGTTTGGTGCGCAGCGAAGATCGCGAAGCCGCCGAGGCCGCTGGTATTTTGGCTAAGTCTGCCCACAAGCAGGAGAAGCCGAAGAAATCACCGATTTCCGACAAGCTGCGCGGCGACCTAAACCGGATCGTCACCGGGGCGCGTCAAAATGCCTTGGTCAACGATCCAACCTTAGCCCTTGATCTTCTCGCGTTCCAGTTGAGCCAGTCGCAGGGATGGCAGCGTATCCACGCCTATGACGTGACCTTGCCCTATCTGCCGAACGAGCCAGAAACCGAGACAGGTTTTGCGCTGGACAAGCGCCTGACCCTGCCCGATCCGGTTGAGAAGAAAGGCACCTTGGCCGACGACTTCAAAGCTTTCCGCAAGCGCGGTCACAAGCGCAGCATGGACATGCTGGTCCGTTGCCTTGTGGGTCAGCTTAACATCAGCGATGCCGATCTGGGCGGGCTGATTGATGAACTGACCAAGAAGGACACCCGCGACACCTTCACGCCGACCGCTGAGAACTTCTTTGACCGTGTTGGTGGTCCTTACCTTGTGGCCCTGTGGAACGATCTTTTGGACCTGACCCCTGATCACGATGCCGCAAAAGCGTTCGCGGCTTTGAAAAAGGGCGAGAAGGCTAAGAAGATGGAGCAGCTTTTTAGCGATAAAGCCGTGCGCAGCGCCCTTGGTGTCACCGAGGCGCAGGAGGCCCGTATCGCAGCTTGGTTGCCCGAAGGCGTGGTTTGAGGCTCAGGGCGGGGCGCGTATGCGCCCTGCCCGATCACAGGAGTGCATGACATGGCATTTGAAAACGATACAAACCTTGGCCGCGTGCAAAAGATGATCGAGACTTTGCAGCTTATCTTGAAATCGGCTCAGTCCAATCGTGCAGACGATGACGCGATCCGCGACATGCTGCGCCCATTGACGGACGAGCTGGCCGCACTTGGCGCAAACGCCCCCCGGCCAGTTGCAGAGCAAAGCAGTATCGAACAGAAAGGATCATGGACCGGCAAGGCTCCGCAATGGGCCAGTGTTCACGACATGGCCGAGCAGGCTGACTTGAAGGATTTGACCGTCGCGATGGCTGTCTATCTGAATCGTCTTGATGAGGCTTTGTCATGAGGTTCAAACGCTGGCAGCGCCACCCGTTCACTGACACGAGCCGGAAGCGCGCCGCCCTGCGTCGAAAGCAACAGCGCGAACGTGAGGCCCTGCCCCTCTTGGCTGATCAGATTGCCGAGAGTCAGCCGTCCGAAGATGAGGTGATGGAGGCCCGCGCCGTCCAGTGGGCCGCTCAGGAGGTACGAGACCGAAACCGTCGCGCTCGCAAGTGGCTTGAGGCTCGCGCCTCCATCAACGCACTAAGCGCAAACGAGAAGGCAGTTTTGCGTCGAGCGTGGGACTGTGCGCCTTACCCCGCTGACCCGGTTTACTTGCTGGATTTTCTACATAGTTTTTCCGTTGGGCGGTTCACTCTGGACACTCTACCGTTTAACCTGGTCCCGACCGATCCGCACGGTTGCCGGATCACCTGAAGCACGGGACCGTCCCGCGCTGATCGAATGACTTTCCTTGTGGTGAGGATGTACCTGGCCCCGCTTCGGCGGGGTCTCTTTTTATACGGCATTGCCGTATTTTGTCACTTGAATTATCTACGGCATTGCCGTATATATATGGGTATGCAAACAGTCATTTCCACCCCCGAGTTTCTGTCTCAAGCTAAGAAACTGAAGCTGTCTCAGGACGAGATAGATTCAATCGTGGAGACACTGGCGGATAATCCGCTTGCTGGCGACCTTATCAGCCAGACCGGGGGAGCAAGAAAACTGCGTCATGCAGGTCGAGGTGGCGGCAAGAGCGGTGGATACAGAACCATCCACTACTTTGGTGGCGAGGATGTGCCTGTTTTTCTTTTGACGGTTTACGGCAAGGGCGACAAAGCCAACCTGACGAAAGCCGAACGAAACGAATTGGCGAAGATTTTGCCACAACTGGCGGACCAGTACCGCGCAACTGCCAAAGCGGCATCGGCCAAACTGAGCCGCAAATAGTGAGAGAGGAACTAAAAATGAGTGTTGGTAAGAGCCTGATCAAAGGTGCACAAGAAGCCCTCGCCATTGCGAAGGGTGAGTTGGAACCTGCCGCCGTGTACGTTCCTGAAACCGTTGACGTTGCCGCGATCCGCAAGAAGTTGAAACTATCGCAAGCTGCTTTCGCGGAACGCTACGGCCTGCCTGTTGGTACGGTTCGGGATTGGGAACAAGAACGCCGGTCCCCAGATCGAGCGGCGGTTGTGCTGCTTTCCATTATCGACCGTAATCCAGAAGTTGTTGCCGAAACTCTCGCGGCTGGATGAGGCCGCAAATGAAGAACGCTATTTTGCACCGCGTCTATCTGCATGGATACCAGCGAAGCGAATTGCCCCGTTGGTTGCGTCGAGCCATTGCCAGAACTGAGATTCATCGGGCTTGGCTTTCTGGTTATCAGGGCTGTTTTGAGGAAGCAGGGGTGAGCTATGGCCCTGCAAATCCATACCGGCATGGACTGCCACTTGGCTGACAGTCATTTTTGCCCGTGCCACCGGGACTGCGCCCCGCTGTCACGGGCCTGCGCTGTTCGCGCAGAACCGCATTCGCGGGATCAACACCAGCTCTGACGACGCCCGCCCTGGTAAACCCGGGCCAGACCTTCGGCAGTCAAAATATCAGCGAGATTTTTTCCGCCGACATAGAACCGCGCCAAATAGCGGTCATGGTCATCCAGTCCCGGCAAGATAACCAGATCGAGCGGTTGCCCTGACGCAACCAGGTCGCGCAATCTCTTGGTTGCCGCGTTTCCAAGGGCCAGCTCGTAATCGCATCGAGGCTCATAGGTTTCCGGTGTGTCGAAACCCACTAGCCTGAACCGCTTGCCCGCTACGTCGATAGTGTCGCCGTCCACAACGTAGATCGAGGCCGGTTGCAGGCGTTCGGTTTCGCCTGTCGAAAGCATCGCGACCCCGGCCACCACCACCGTGGTCAACGCGAGCCAGAGTACCGCTTGGCGGAATGTGGTTTGCTTGCGCCGCTTTATGCCGGGTATGCCTATCATTTCTCGCTCGTTATCCCACGGTCCCGCCGCTTTTCCCTTTGGTCATTGCCCGCACGCATGAGCTGTCAGCGCCGGACACTTCACCCCCTTCCGTTCTACAGAAGATCCGCTGTCCCTTCTAGGGATTGGTCATCGCCTTGGTTGTCCTTGCGATGGTTGTTTTCGTCGCCATGAGTTGCACCCGCTGCCAACAACTTTGGTTTTATCCGGCCCTCAAAAAACTGAGCAGGCAGGTTCTCTAGTATCTCCTTGGACGTGTTTCTCAAACGGAACATGGCTCAGTCTTCTCTTAGCGACCGGCCGGGCTAACGCCCTTCCCTTCAAACAAAAAAACGGCTTCCACCCGATATGAAATATTGCTAAACAATATTATAATATCGTTCGGACCCTCCGTGTTTTGGTTTGATCGCATCGAACACTGGCATGACCGTTTTTTATCGAAACACTCTCACCAAGGAGACACCACAATGAGAACCTTTGCAGAATTTCAGATCATGGGCCGCGTTGGTAAAACCAAAGAAGTTGGCAGCACCCTTCGGGTCAGCATCGCCGCCGAGTATGGCCGCAAGGACAACCAGGGCGAGTTCCAGTCCAATCCCTTCTGGAACGAAGTGACGATCTTCAACGAGAACGTCATCAAGTGGGCGAAAGAGAACGTCCAGCCCGGTGACATCGTTCACGCGCGCGGGACCATCCGCCAGACCCAATGGGAAAAGTCCGATGGCGGAACCGAATACGGGATCACGATGGCTGCCGAAGACTTCGACAACATCACCCTTTCGGTAAAGCGCTCGATGGAGCGCGCAGCCTAACCGTCAAAGCGGGCCTTCGGGCCCGCTTTGCCCCGGCTTCTATGTCGGCCGAGATTCGACCACGCCAAAGGACAGTCCGATGCCTCAATATAAGAAAGTCCCTGATCCGCGACACAACCTGCCGACACGACGCCTGACCGAGACCCGGAAAGTCGCGACACCAGAAGGCCACACCGTACACCTTTCCATCGGGTACGATCCGGACGAACCGGACAGGCCGCGCGAGGTTTTCTATTCCGCTGGCTTCAAATCAGGGTCGCAGCTTGAGTTTCAGATTCAGGATGCTTGCGTGATGTTTTCGCTGTTGTTGCAGCATGGGCTTCGCCCAGAGGACGTTGCCAAATCCCTTTCTCGTTCCGAACAACCAGACGGCTCGATGGCCTATGCCAGCATCGTCGGCTTGATTGCTGAGGAATTGGTTGTCTCTTAACTGATCTGTTTTCTTGGCCCCTGCCCCGGCCTTATGGCCGTGTCACCGCGCCCTAGGCTTCAGCCGGCAGACCGGCTTGCGCCCAGAACGTCACGCCCCTGTGCGAGCTGATCCAATAGTCCTGGTCGCGTCTCTCCGAGCCGCGCCCCGTCCTTTGTCTCATGCCCTGCCCAGGGTCGCGCCGATCTGCCCATTCGGGTGACGGTCGCATGGGGCACCGGATCTCGGGCGATCCGGATTTTCCCTTTGTGACTTGGGGTTCGGACAAGCCGAACGCCACAGCGTCACGTTGGCGGTAGGGATACCGCCGGATTTAAGCGAATTAGACAGACCCGTGTTGTCGGCTGCGCCTCCTGCCCGCGCCAGTCCGTCGAATTCGCTCAAATCCTCCTGATCCTTCCTTTCATCGCATTCAGGTTTTCAGGAGCAGGCGCATTCGCGCTGTCCCAAAAACCCGAACCATTTGGGGCAATGACCCCACCCACACCACCAAGGATCAAACGACATGACAACTTACCGTCTCACATCATCGCCACTGGTTCACACACCGGGCCTGATTTCATGGGCGATTAACGGCTATGCCTTCGAAGCCGATCAAGCGCAAATGGTCAAAGTCATTTGCAGCACCTTCCAACAGGTTCCCGCCGACGCGATCCGGCAGCTTCTTTCCAAAGCCGTGCCTTTCTCCGTCGAGGACGAAGCAGTTGTTTTTTCGGTGGAGGGTTAAGCGCATGTTCACGCTCAAGATCGACCACCCCGATTTGTCAGGCCCCGAAATTGTTCAATCAACAAGCGAAGTCACATTGCGGCTTTTGGGTCGCGATCATCACCGCGCAGCAATCATCAAGCCAGAACTCACCCTTTCAGACAACTACGGGAAAACACTCGCAACGATGGACGAATGGGCCGAGGACTGGACGGAGGTAAGCCAATGAGCGCCGCCGCATCCTTTAACAACGACAAGCTGACCCCCACCCAGACCATCGCCGCGCAAAATGATCTTTTCCGTAAGGCTATTCTGGACCCTGACAGCGCCATAGAGGCCGCGCGGCAACGCATCATAGGCCAGATCGTCTTGACGCCCGGTGTTGCCGAGGGAGCAGAGGAATTTCGTCATTCGGTTCTGGCCGCTGTGGCGCAGTTCGAAACCTTCACTGAGGACAACGACCCTTACGAGGATCACACATTCGGCGCTTTCGAGGCCGCAGGCGAAAAACTGTTCTGGAAAATCGACCTCTACGACACGGCCTTTCACTACGGCAGCGAAGACCCGTCGAACCCGGATGCCACCCGCCGGGTTCTGACAGTCATGTTGCGCAGCGAATACTAGCGCAAGCGCCCCCCGACAGGGGGGCAAACACCCCGACATTCAAGGACTTTCCCCATGCAAGAAGAAATCACCATTACCGCCCAGCTTGTCTATTCGTGTGACGCTGACGATAGCCTGACCTCTCAGGGTACGGGCATCCACAACGATCTGTTGCGTCTTTTGGATGCCGACAGCACTACGGGCGTTGCCTGTTGCGGCTTCACCATTCAGCATCTTTCCCCCGAAGCCCTGACCTATGGAAATGCAGAGGCGAGGCAAGGGGCGATCCGCCAGAGCGACCGGATCAAGGCCGCTTTGCAAGACCTCTACATTGACACAGAAGAAGCGCGGGAGTTGCTGACCTATGCGCTTTGCGACTTGCGCCATTTTGCCGATCAACACGGGCTTGCGTTTGGGCGTCACGACAAGGACGCCCACCAATACTACCGCGCCGAACGGCAGGCTGAGCCGGAGGCGCTAGGCCAATGAATCAGTTAGCAAACCACCCCCGCCCCGATCCTGACGTGACAATTCATTGCAGCTCATGCGGCGGCGAGAACGTCCGAAAGGACGCCTACGCCGAATGGAACTCAGAGCTACAGCAATGGGAGCTTAGCGCTGTTTTTGACCATACCGTTTGCGATGATTGCGGGAGCGAATGCTCAGCCGTCGAAAAGGCCATTGAGCAATGACAATCGAAGAAATCAAAGTCGCCGTTGACGCAGGAAAACCCGTCCGCTGGGCCAATGATGGATACCACGTCACGCGGGACCGATCGGGGCAATACCTCATCACGTTTCAACCCAATCAGCACGCCATCGGTTTGACCAATCGCGCAGGCGACACGTTGAATGGTCAACCCCAAGACTTTTACATTGCGAAGGTGGCGGCATGACGCCCGCCGCCAAAGAGTTTGTGCGGTTGCTCAATGATATTGACCGCTCAAAATACCGCACTGAGGTTTTTTCTGACTTCTGCGAAATGTCCTATTGCGCGCTGGCTAAGAACGCCAGCCCGTTTGCCGAACAGCAGGACGCGCTAGAGACGCAATATATGGAGGTGGTCGGGCGGTATCGTGACAAGGACGACGTGCGCAAAATGCCCGAATTAATGGGTATTGCCCTTGGAGAAATCGGCAATGGTGGGTGCGATTTTCTGGGTATGGTCGCGGGTGAAATCGGTGCGCTTGAAAGCAAGCTAGGTCAATTTTTTACGCCCTACGAGGTTTCGCGCCTTATGGCTGAAATTAACCTGGCTGATGTTGATCGTATGATTGAGGAACAAGGGTTCATTACTGCCTGTGAACCAGCCGCAGGCGCTGGCGGTATGCTCATGGCTTTGGCTGACGTGATCGAGGGTAAAGGTCACAACCTTGAAACAACTGTCTGGATCGAGGCGGTGGAGCTTTCGCGGTCAACGTATCATATGTGCTATCTGCAATGCGCAGCGCGTGGCCTTGCGGGTAAAATCATTTGCGGCAACAGCCTATCCCTTGAAGTGTTCACTGGGGCTTACACCGCTGCCGCGCCCGCCTTTTTCAATGCCAACGGTGATCCATTTGCTAAGCAAAAGGAACGCGCCCAGCAGTGGGAAGCCGCAGAAAAAGAGCGAGCGCTGCGCGTCGAGGCCGACCGGGCGGAACGTCTTAAAAGCCTTGGAACTGGTCCAGCCATAGCAGGCGACCAGCTCACCCTTTTCTGATCCAGAACGGCGGGTTTTCTGCCTGCCTTTCCGGCTCATTTTCTATTTTCATCTTCCTAAAATATCCTCGGGGGAGCGCCGAAGGCGCGGGGGCAGACAGCCCCCTTGCCTTTGCCGGTGCAGACGCGCGGTTCCTTGATGGTGGCTTTCACTGGCTGATCCTCAAGGCTGGGATATGGCAGGCGTCGCGGCTTTCTCGTGTTGGTGCCTCTGCCGTCAAAGATCTCTAGTTTTCCGAATGACATGGCCGTCTCCGTGAAAAACGGTCGGGCAAGATACACGGCGCGGGAACCTGTCAACACCAAGCCCTTTCGGAGCGCTGCGCGCGTGTTGACAGGCTCCCCTATGACAGCCGTGTTTCTAGGCCCTGTTTATTCACAAAGGAGACAATCATGAAATACCTTCGAAAAAAATCTAATCGCCTACGTCGCATTGCAGCGCGGCGACTCAACACTCTGAGAAAGCAGCTTCGCAAAATCGACTTGAGCCTCAGCATCGAGTTAAATTTGCTCATCGTTAAGATCAAATTCACGATCAAGCGCCGCGAGAAATAGCGGCTGCACGGCAAGGCTCCTTCGGGGGCTTTTGCCTTTTTTCTGGCCCCTGCCCCGGCCTTATGGCCGTGTCACCGCGCCCTAGGCTTCAGCCGGCAGACCGGCTTGCGCCCAGAAACGCCACGCCCCCTGTGCGAGCTGATCCAATAGTCCTGGTCGCGTCTCTCCGAGCCGCGCCCCGTCCTTTGTCTCATGCCCTGCCCAGAGTCGCGCCGATCTGCCCATTCGGGTGACGGTCGCATGGGGCACCGGATCTCGGGCGATCCGGATTTTCCTTTTGTGACTTGGGGTTCGGACAAGCCGAACGCCACAGCGTCACGTTGGCGGTAGGGATACCGCCGGATTTAAGCGAATTAGACAGACCCGTGTTGTCGGCTGCGCCTCCTGCCCGCGCCAGTCCGTCGAATTCGCTCAAATCCTCCTGATCCTTCCTTTCATCGCATTCAGGTTTTCAGGAGCAGGCGCATTCGCGCTGTCCCAAAAACCCGAACCATTTGGGCGAAAACCGCAGCGGAGGGTCAAAAATGATTCCGATTTCCAGAAATCCATTATGAGCAACTTTGCGCGATCTACGGCGAAGGAGTGGCAAGCGTTTATTGGCACCCTGCCCCGCCCGGCTGGTTCTGGCTCTGAAACCCAAAATCCCTATCACCACAAAGGATCAGACAACATGAACAGCTATGAGCGAAAGCAAGAAGACCGCCGCGCGCGTTTGGAAGCGGCAGCAGATCGAGCGGAGAGCCGTTCAAATGAGGCTTATAAACGTGCGGACATGAGTGAGGGCGCAACAGGTATTCCGTTTGGCCAGCCTATCCTTGTTGGCCACCATTCCGAAGGGCGGCACCGTGCCGCTATCAAGCGCGCAGATAATGCCATGCGAAAGAGCATTGACGAAGGGAACCGCGCGAAGGAATTGCGCGGTAAGGCCGCTGCGGTTGGGACTGGCGGGATCAGCAGGCGATGATCCAGACGCCATTGCAAAGCTGAAAACCAAGCTGGTTGATCTTGAGCTATCGCAAGCCAACATGAAATCGGCAAATCGTGTTGTGCGTAAGTGGAGCAAGAAAGGGGTTACACCAGAAACACAGGGCGAGAACTTTGACGCCTTCGCCGCCGAATTGGCAGGAGTGGCGGAACACTTTAGCCCCGCTGTAGCGCGTGAATTGCTCAAACCTCAGTGGGGTAATGCTGGCCCCATCGGCTTTGCACCCTATCAATTGACGAACAATAACGCGAAAATCAAAGACACCAAGAAACGCATCGAACAGCTTGAAAAGGCCAGCGCCTCCGAGACAAAGCGCTACGATTTTCAGGGCGTTTGCGAAGTGATCGAAAACGTCGAAGAAAACCGCGTACAGTTCATTTTTGATGGCAAACCAAGCGCCGAGGTTCGCGGCATTATGAAATCTCATGGATTCCGTTGGGCACCGTCGCAAGGTGCATGGCAACGTCAATTGACCGGAAATGCCCGCTACGCTGCGCGGCTGGCACTAAAGGAGCTAGGCGTCGAAATGTAACAGGTCAGCTTTGGTTGGCTCACGGCCCCTGCCTCAGAAGGCGGGGGCTTTTTCGCTATTGGTGGCGGTGACGCGGCAGGGGACGAGCTGCACCCGTCCCCTGCCCCGCCTTGCGCTTCGCGCGATGGCCCAATTCACAGACAACTAAACAGCATTGGATCGCCCAGGTTCACGTCATAAGATTGATCACCAACGGACACGGCAACAGCGCTATGTGTCCGAAAGCCTGTGAGCAAAGGTTCCCAAGCCCCACCTTCATTGTCGGCCTTTGAAATTCGGCCATAGTCCAAGGTGGCTTGAATGGTGATCAGATCGGGAAAGCGGAAAGTCACCGGAGCGTTCATATCCAGTTCCGCACCGACACCGACCATAACGGCGCTGACCGTAGTTCCATAGACTGAGTTGGGGTCGCAAACCATCGACAAGCGACACGCCACCATCAAGGGTTTGGTAAAGATCAACGCCCCGTTCCATACTATGTTCCCAAGCATGAGCCCGACAGAGGGAGAGCGCCGAAAAACGCGCTTAAAATCAGTGATTTATTGAAAAGCATAGGCTGCCTCCTTTTGGGAGACAGCCTAGCATTTTTTGGAGCAGAGACCAAGTTGATCAAGCCGTTTCGGCGGCTTTATTCGTACACCACATCTGACTTCCGCCCATCTTTCCACATTGGAACCTGGGCACCCGTGTTCCACTCATAAAGCCAACCCACCACTTCACGCGTTTCTCTGTCTAAAATTCGTTTTATTGGCTTCGCATGGAGCCTTACCTTGTCAGCCATGATCTTTCCTCTGTCTGTCCTGAAAACAGCACTTTTCTTGCCCGTTTTCCTCAATCGGAAATGGGTAAGCTGCTGCTTACCCGTGAGTATGCGCGGAGCTTGAGAGGATGGGGGTGAAACCAAATCGACAGGGTTGGTGCGGCCCGCAGGCGCAGCCGAGGACACGGCCCTGTCTATTTTGTTTCCAGGGGGAAGGAAGTCGAAACTCATTCCCCCTTCTTAGGATCAACTGCGCGGCTGGCCGCGCCTGCTATCAATACTTGCTGTTCAGTTCGTCTATGACTTCATCAAGACAGGACCAAAATAGAATCTCGAATTGACCACGCACCATTGCTGCGTCTGATGAGACGCGCAAAGGATCGTGTTTGTCCCTCAGTTTTTCAAGCAACACGGCATCCACGCGCTTTGTACTCTTGTAGCCTTCCCGCATCGGCCTGCGATCCGCTTCTGGCTTCTCGACAAATTCCGGTTTCGGGTCGAAGCGCTCAATAGCCCGCCTGCCCGCCAAGACTATAACGTCTTTCTGCGGCAGGCCCTTGGTTTCCAAAGCTTCAAGTTTGGTGTGCTGGTCCATCTTGACTGCTGCGATCAAGGTCAGATCGCGCTTTGGTCCGAGATCCTTTCTTGGTTCAGCAGCAAACAGGTTTCGGAGCTGGGGGCCGCCGCTGCCGGTTTCGCGCGCGGTTTTCGGGTCTGAGCGGCTGGCGCTACTTTTACGGCGTCTGGTTTCGGCTCAGCTTTGACAACGGGCTTAGGCTCGGGTTCCGCAACCTCAGCGGGCTTGTTGGTTGGGAGCTTGTTGAACTCGGAAAAATCAGATGTATAGGACGGGTCTGATCCGGCAATCTTTGGTTTCTTCTTCCGTGCCATCAGCTACCCCCTGCCAGTGCATCAAGAATGGATGAGGCTTCTTCGAGCGCTTCATCGAAACGCGCTGCTTGAACTCGAAGGTGGCCGGGGCCGGTGCGACGACTTTGTGCAATATGGTGAATGAAGCCCTCTGCCGAGGCGTCTTTGTGCTGTATCCGGTGCACGAAATAGTCGTCCATCACGGGAAACTGTGAGAGGGCTTTCTGTTCGATCAGCAGCTCAGATTTGCTTTGCTTGGCAGGCACGTTCGATAGGAGAACGTGGAAACTTGGCAGGACTTCGGGATCATCCGCCCGTTCACGAAGCCCAACATACCAATTGAAGGTATCGGTTGTAATTTCCAGATCATCGTCACTCAACATCATCGGCACTACAATTGCGTCGCTTTCCGACGCAAGATCATCGGCCCAGGCACCGGCTGCACCTATGGTATCAACAAACACAAAGTCTGCTGTGTCGTTCTCATAGGCTTCCTCTGCCTTTTCCTCCAACTCGCTGGCTTTGGTCAAAGGTTCGATCTTGAACAATGGGTCG
>CAXXPZ010000049.1:0-8381 GCA_963422555.2 uncultured Ruegeria sp. | reverse complement strand
ACATTGAAGATGAAACCCGCTCCAACGCCAAAAACAAGGAGGACAAAACCACACCAAAGAACAAAATCGAACCTTGAAATGAGTGCACCAAATTGACATTCTGCAACCCGTCACCGTCACCCGCCTTCAATGTCGCGCACTTGCACGAGCAATGTCGCGCTACATACGAATATCTATTCAATGAAGAAGATACGCCGCTGCCCGATCTGGGCGGGATCGAAACGACCCTGTTGAAACGTGCCCGCCATCGCCGCGCGGTGGTAAGGATGCTTTATGACCATTTTCAATCCGACAGGCTGGTTCTGTGCGTTGACCCCGGCAGCATCGAGATCATCCGGGATTTCTGCGCGGACCAGGCGCGGCTGCATGTGCTGGATATCGCGTGTGAATACTCCGACGATTACCTTGCCGGTCACGCCGCGCGGGTCGGCCTGGTCGGTGAAAACAGCCCGGTGGAATCCGTGCAGCGTATTCTGCCAACGCTACGCAACGAAATGGCGCACGAGGCAGAACTGATCCGTTCCGCCTCAGAGGGCCGTTATTTCCGCCTTGCCGAAACGGCAGACAGGGCCGGAAATGCCGCTGAATTGGCCCGGTTCCTGTCCGTTCCGGTTCAGAAAGCCGAGACAATATTGCAGCTGGATTATCTGTTTACCGACTAACGTCAGGCATCAGATATCGAACTTGACCCCCTGCGCCAGCGGCAATTCGGCAGAGTAGTTCACCGTGTTGGTCTGACGGCGCATATAGGCTTTCCACGCGTCCGATCCGCTTTCGCGCCCGCCACCGGTTTCCTTTTCGCCGCCAAACGCCCCGCCGATTTCGGCCCCTGACGGGCCGATATTGACGTTGGCAATGCCACAGTCGGACCCTGCTGCTGTCAGGAACTGCTCGGCCTCGCGCATGTTCAGAGTGAATACGCACGACGACAGCCCCTGCGGAACATCATTCTGAAGATCAAGCGCCTCGACAAAGTCGTCGTAGCCCATGACATAAAGGATCGGGGCAAAGGTCTCGGTTTTTACCGTGCTGGTCTGGCCGGGCATTTCGACAATTGCGGGCGCCATGTAGACACCTGCCGGCACGCCCTGAGTCACGCGGTTGCCGCCAAATACATCGCCGCCTTCAGCCTCGGCGGCCTTTAACGCGGCGGTCATCGCAGCACCGGATGTCTCGTCCACCAGCGGTCCGACCAGCGTCCCCTCAGCCAGCGGATCGCCGATGGGCAGACCGGCATAGGCTTTCTTGAGCCGCGCCACCAACTCTTCCCTGATCGAGTTATGGACGATCAGGCGGCGCAAGCTGGTACAACGTTGCCCCGCCGTGCCGACTGCAGAAAAGACGATGGCCCTCACGGCCATTTCCAGATCGGCTGACGGGCCAACGATCATTGCGTTGTTGCCGCCCAGCTCCAGGATGCATTTGCCGAACCGCTCTGCCACGACAGGCGCGACGGCACGGCCCATTCGGGTCGATCCCGTGGCCGAGATGACTGGCACATCCTTGCTGGCGACCAGAGCCTCACCCAATGCCGATCCGCCGATCAGCGTTTGCAGCAAACCTTCCGGCGCATCGCCGAACCGGGCCAGTGCACGCTCGAATATCTTCTGGCAGGCCATGGCGGTCAGTGGGGCTTTCTCGGACGGTTTCCAGATCACCGGGTTGCCGCAGACCATCGCGATAGCCGCGTTCCATGACCAAACGGCCACTGGGAAATTGAAGGCCGAGATCACGCCAACCGCCCCCACCGGGTGCCAGGTTTCCATCATCCGGTGACCGGGGCGCTCGGACGCAATGGTCAGGCCATATAACTGACGCGACAGACCTACGGCGAAATCGCAGATATCGATCATCTCCTGCACTTCGCCAAGACCTTCCGAGGTGATTTTGCCCACCTCCCAGCTGACCAACGCGCCCAAATCATCCTTGGCTGCGCGCAGTTCTTCACCCAGCAGGCGGATCAACTCGCCCCGGCGCGGCGCGGGGACGACCCGCCAGTCCCGAAATGCCAGGCGCGCGCGGGCAATGATGGCATCCATCTCACCCGCCGATGTTTCATGCACTTCGGCCAGTTGCCGCCCATCAATCGGAGAGGTCACGCGCAGGGTTCCGCCGCTTAGTTCTGCTGATTTCAGATCCAGATTTGCCAATACGGTGTCTGCAGTCATCACAACATCTTTCATTTCTCAGGCCGCCTTGTTCTGTTGGGTTACATCACCGGCGCGGTAGAGCCGGCCAAATTCAGTGTTCAGGAAATCGGGCAGATTGACCTGCTCCTGTCGTACAAACCCTTTGGACGGCAGTGCACCCGTTCGCATCAGATCGACCACACCCAGCACGCCCGCAGCGGTTGTGACCTGAATGGCGCTCCAGACCTGTCTGTCGATGGTGCGGGCAAAGGATTTGTTGATCAGGGATTTTTCGCGCAGCGCCCCGTCGATCATCCCGCGCGCGGTGCAAAAGACCAGAACCACATCCTGATCCGTGCGCGGCAGCGCAGTTTCAAATATGTCCTTCAACAGATCCCTGCGTCGCCCCAGCCCCAGATCGTTCAGCAGCAGGCGCAGAATATCCCGATGCCCCGGATAGCGAATGGATCGGTACGACACCGCCCGCGCCCTGCCCTCCAACGTCTCGGGCAAGGTTCCAAGACCGCCCGAAGTGAACCGCCCCGGGTTTACCGGAGACTTTTTTGCTCAAGACTCAGGCGACTTTATCAAGGGTGTTCAGGTTTGCATAGAATGCGTCCTCCAGTTCTTGTGGCGGCCGGTGCCCGATCGCGCCGTGCAGCCGCTTGTTGTTGTACCAGCTGACCCAGTCCAGGGTTTCCCACTCAACCTGGCCAACCGTTTTCCATGTGCCGAAGAACTCAATGACTTCGGTCTTGAACAGGCCGATGATGCTTTCTGCCAGGGCGTTGTCATAGCTGTCTCCGACGCTGCCGACCGATGCGTCGATCCCGGCCTGGGCCAACCGCTCTGTGTACCGAACCGCCAGGTATTGCGACCCCCTGTCCGAATGGTGAATGAGCCCGTCTGCCTGTGATGGTATTCGTTGGCAGATCGCCTGGTTCAGCGCGTCCAGCACGAAGCTGGTGGTCATGGACGTGGACACGCGCCAGCCCACGATCTTGCGCGCAAAGACATCAATGACAAAGGCCACGTAGACCATCCCGGCCCAGGTCGACACATAGGTGAAGTCGGAGACCCAGAGCTGGTTTGGTGCGGTGGCCGTGAACGCGCGATTGACCTTGTCTTCCGGGCAGGCCTGTGCAGGGTCCGGGATCGTGGTCTTCTTCTTGCCGCGTGTAACACCCTGCAACCCCATGACTTTCATCAGGCGTTCCACCGTGCAGCGTGCGATGTCATAGCCTTCCCGGCGCAGTTGATGCCATACCTTGCGCGCGCCATAGCGTCCCCGGCTGGCATCAAAGACGCGCCGGATTTCCCGCGCATCCTTATCGTCCTTCCTGGCCCGATCCGAGGCTTTGTCCGGGCTGCGCCGGATAGACAGATGTGCATAATAGGACGATGGCGCGATCGGCAGCACCCTGCAGATCGACCCGACACCGAACTCGTCCCGATGATTATCGATGAATGCGATCATTTCCGGAATGGGCGGTCGAGCTCCGCCTGAGCGAAATACGCGCTCGCCTTCTTCAGGATCTCATTGGCCGTGCGCAATTCCTTGACCTCACGTTCCAGGACTTTCAGACGTGCCTTCTGCTCGCTGGTCAGCCCATCGCGTTCGCTGGCATCGCGCTCAGCCTGCTGACACCAGACTCTGAGACTGTCCGGCGAGCAGCCGAGCTTTGGCGCGATCGCGTGGTAGGCCGCGTTGTCACTGGCGTAATCCGCGCGATGATCTTTATAAAGCCGAACGCCGCGGGCGCGAAACTCAGCCGTGTACTTCGGGGGTGATTTTTTCTTCTCCATAGGGTTCATCCTTTGAGAGTTTTACTCTCCGGTAAACCCGGGGCGGTTCAGATTGTCTCCTTGGCGTCCTTCAATGCCTTCATTTGCACCCTAATGAGACAGGCAGTCTTCCAGCTAAGAACATCTGCGAAATGGTATTCCAAGATGTCTACAAAGGCCTCTTAAGGAAGCCGAACCAACCTCTCATTCCACTAAAAGAACAGGTATTAAAGCTCTATTCGCACATCGTATTGATGTGTTATATTTTGTCTGAAATACAGGAGGATGCGCATTATGGACCGGAAAGCCTTTCTTGCCTGGTTGTCGGAGGTCGACACGTTGAGCGAGGCGCAGAAAGTAGAGGTCGGTGAGGTTCTGGCCGGTCGCCCAGCGGGTGAAGCCTCGGTTGCGGCAGTTGAGCTGGGTGTTGGAGAAGACCGGACCTGCCCGCATTGCGGCGCACACGGTGCAGTGGCCAATGGCAAGTCGCGGGGAATGCAACGCTATCTTTGCCGATCCTGCAATCGAACCTTTGGAGCGGTGACGGGTACACCACTGAGCGGCCTGCACCGCAAGGATCTTTGGCTGACGTTCAGCGAATGCCTCGCCAATGGCGATACGGTGGCAGTTTCGGCAAAGCGCTGTGGCATAGCCGGGAGCACCGCCTTTCGCTGGCGACACCGCTTCCTTGCCGGGATCAAATCCACCGCCGAAAAACTGAAGGGCATTGTCGAGGCCGACGAAACCTATTTTCTTGAAAGCCGCAAAGGGGATCGTGTTTGGACACGGGCCACGGAAGGCAAATCCTCTGCAAAAAAGCCGGACCGAAAGGCCCGAAAGCGCGGGGGCAAGGCAACAAAGCGGGGCCTGTCCGATGAGCAGGTGCCGGTTCTGGTCGCGACAGATCGCTCCGGCACGACCGTTAGTGCCGTCCTGCCTGCGGTCAATGCTGCCGCTCTGCGGGAGGTTCTCGCGCCGGTCATGGACAAGGATGCACTGCTGGTGACCGATGGGGGCACCAGCTATCCGCCGTGTGCTGCCGCCCTGTGTGTCAGCCACGAAGCGCTCAACCAGTCTTCCGGTGAACGCGTTCGCGGCGAACTCCATATCCAAAACGTCAACAACCGTCACTCCCGCCTCAAGGGGTTTATTGGTAACCGCCGGGGGATCGCCACAAAATATCTTGCCAGCTATCTGCGCTGGTTCCATCTCATAGTCCTGCAGAAGAACCCAACCCCGAGGCACTGCCTCGCCAGCGCCCTCGCTGGAATGAGCATCAATACGATGTACGAATAGAGCCGGTATTAATGAACAAACGCGTTGAACCTCTGGCGGAGGACGAAAACCCTTTGCCTTCACACACCATTTGCCTTGCTTGTGGCACTCAATTTAGATTCCGAAAAAGCAAAACACATTGTTCTGCTCGTTGTCGTAAGGCCGAGAGCAAACGCAGAGAACGACAACAGACACCCGCCAACGCAAAGTCCAGCTACGACAAAGCGAGGCAAAGGGAAGGCAACGATCCACTCCTGTCGCGACACATACGCCACTCGCATGTTGAACAAGGGCATGAGGCTAGAGGAAGTGTCTCACCTACTTGGTCATGCAACAGTTCAGCAAACTCAGAAGTATGCGAAGTTTGCAAACCGGCCAGTTGCCGCAAGAGATCGGGCACACCTAAACTCAAACTGACCCGGCATAATCGCTCAGCACGTTTCTCGGAACAGTATGTACCCACTATACCTTCGGGGAACGTGCAGAAGCGCCTTAGTTTTTGTTTTTATTGAAAAAAGTGGTGAGCCGTGCAGGATTCGAACCTGCGACCCACTGATTAAAAGTCAGTTGCTCTACCAACTGAGCTAACGGCCCACTCTTTTGTTGGATCTCTTCGATCCGTGGCGCTCTGTAAGGCATTTTCCCGATCGGGTTCAAGACCTTATTTCGCACCTCGTTTCACCGACATATTACTTGTGCCCGGCGTCCCGATAGGCGGCCTAATTAGGCAGGGGATGCGGGGGGGTCAAGCCCTTTTTTCAGGAATCTGCGGGACAGGGTGGATTCAGATCATGACCAAGGTTATATGCCCGCCATGCGACACTTACACGACACCGGATTGCCCTTCATGAAAATGCATGGGCTGGGGAATGACTTCGTCATTGTGGATGCGCGCGCGCAGGCGTTGGCAATCACACCTGCTCTGGCCAAAGGGATCGGACACCGACAATTTGGCGTGGGGTTTGACCAACTTGCCGTGATCAAAGCCGGTGCTGCGGATGCGCATCTTGTGTTTTATAACGCGGACGGATCGACCTCGGCCGCCTGTGGGAATGCCACGCGCTGCATCGCCCGGTTCCTCATGGACGAATCCAGTAAATCCGAGATGACCCTGACGACAGAACGGGGCACATTGTATGCGCGTGACGCCGGAGAAGGCCTGACATCGGTCAATATGGGCGCCCCACAATTAAGTTGGGACGAGGTTCCTCTGGCCGAGGAAATGGACACGCTGGAATTGCCGATCGAGGGCGGGCCCACTGCCACAGGTATGGGTAACCCTCACTGCACATTCTTTGTGGATGATGCCGAAACCGTCACATTGGAGGAATTCGGCGCGCTGTATGAACACCATCCGCTATACCCTGAGCGTACCAATGTGCAGGTTGCGCAGATCATAGGCCCTGATCACATTCGTATGCGCGTTTGGGAACGTGGTGTTGGCATCACTTTGGCATCCGGATCGTCCTCCTGTGCCACGGCGGTTGCGGCTGCACGGCGCGGCCTGACCGGACGCAAGGTGCTGATTGAACTGGACGGCGGCACGATCCGAATTGACTGGCGCGACGATGGCGTCTGGATGACCGGCCCAACGTGCCATGTGTTCTCTGGCACCCTGACGCCTGAATTCCTGAGGTCGCTGGGATGAGCGCCCCCAAATTCACCACTCTGGGCTGTCGTCTCAACGCCTATGAGACCGAAGCGATGAAAGATCTGTCGCAGCAGGCGGGGCTAACCGACGCGGTGATTGTGAATACCTGCGCCGTCACCGCCGAAGCGGTGCGCAAGGCCCGGCAGGAGATCCGCAAGCTGCGGCGCGAAAACCCGGACGCCCGGCTGATTGTCACGGGATGTGCGGCGCAGACCGAACCCGATACCTTTGCCCAGATGGACGAGGTTGACGCTGTCATCGGGAATACTGAAAAGATGCAGCCTGAAACCTGGAAAGACATGGCTGCCGATTTCATCGGCCAGACCGAGGCGGTGCAGGTCGATGACATCATGTCTGTCACGGAAACGGCAGGTCACCTGATCGACGGGTTCGGCACCCGCTCACGCGCCTATGTCCAGGTCCAGAATGGCTGTGACCATCGCTGCACCTTCTGCATCATCCCCTACGGCCGCGGCAACTCGCGCAGCGTGCCTGCGGGCGTTGTGGTGGATCAGATCAAGCGGCTGGTGGATCGTGGCTATAACGAGGTCGTGTTGACCGGGGTTGACCTGACCTCATGGGGCGCGGACCTGCCAGCGCAACCCAAGTTGGGCGATCTGGTCATGCGAATCCTAAAGCTAGTCCCCGACCTTCCGCGCCTGCGGATCAGTTCGATCGATTCGATCGAGGTGGACGAAAACCTGATGCAGGCTATCGCGACCGAGCCGCGCCTGATGCCGCATCTGCACCTGTCGCTGCAGCACGGGGATGACCTGATCCTCAAGCGGATGAAGCGCCGCCACCTGCGCGACGACGCTATTCATTTCACCGAAACGGCCCGCAAACTGCGCCCCGATATGACCTTTGGAGCCGACATAATCGCTGGTTTCCCGACCGAGTCCGAGGCGCATTTCGCGAACTCGCTGAAACTCGTGACGGATTGCGGTCTGACCTGGTTGCACGTCTTTCCCTATTCCAAGCGGAAGGGCACCCCGGCGGCACGCATTCCCCAGCAGGTGAATGGCAAAACCATTGTGACACGTCAGAAATAATGATCAATGCGGGACTATGCCGGACTACCCCGGATCGGGCGGATGAAAGTCGCCCAAATCCTTTATAACATTGAGCCTGGACGTTGATCCGGGCAGCCAGACCAGAAGTGCGGTCGATACCGCCCGCGACAGAGAAAATGATCATTCAGGCGCGTTGCAGGGTCGTTGCAGGGCTATATACGGGGTTTTTTCCGCGCCCGCAACGGGCGCTGATCGGCCCGGAAATCCGCATGTAACCGAGGCGGTTCCAGCGCCAGTGGATCAGACAGTTTCAGCGGGCTTTCCCCGGTCGCCCGGGGGATCCATACGGAGGATATCCCAGGGGGGCATCCAGCCGTTACCGGTCTCGTCCGGCCATCCCTGGCGGGCGGCCTCCTCATCGGGGATATTGAAAGTGCCGGTGCATCCATTGCGCTCACACCAGGCATAGAGGTGTCGGGCCGCGTCCTGAAGCGAAGCGACCAGCCGCTCACGCTCCGCGCCGACCGG
>CAXXPZ010000048.1:0-44315 GCA_963422555.2 uncultured Ruegeria sp. | reverse complement strand
CCAGCGTATCAGGCTTTGACCCGAAGTCCGCTTGCGCCAGATCTGCGCGTCATCGCGTTCCAGCACCGGCATTACTGTACCCTCGCACGGATTATGCCCGAGAGGTATTCAAGTGCCATAACGATGCCGATGATCAGGATCAGGATGGCGGCGGCGGTATCGTATTCGTAACGGTCGAACGCAGTGTTCAACGTCGCCCCGATACCGCCTGCGCCGACAAGACCAA
This sequence comes from uncultured Ruegeria sp., assembly GCA_963422555.2. Taxonomy (GTDB): domain Bacteria; phylum Pseudomonadota; class Alphaproteobacteria; order Rhodobacterales; family Rhodobacteraceae; genus Ruegeria. Next base: position 44,089 of record CAXXPZ010000048.1, on the reverse strand, counting down.
GAATTGCGCTTTCGCGGAAATTGATGTCGATCCGGTACATGGAAAGCCCGACCAGACGTGGCATGACCTGCGGTTGTACCCCGTAGTTGATCCATTGAACCCAGCGCGCGCCCGAAGCCTTGATCGCTTCGGCCTGCACCTTGTCCATCGCTTCAATGTCCTCAGCCAGAAGTTTGGACAGGAAACCGATGGTAGCAAAGGACAGCGTCAGGAACCCAGCCAGCGGACCAAAGCCGAAGATTGCGACCAAAAGGATAGCGACAATGATTTCCTGCAAGGCGCGGCTGATGGCGACAATCCCCCGACAGACCACATAAACCGGTAGCGGCGCGATATTGCGCGCGGCCCCCAGCCCGATTGGGATCGAAATCAGGATCCCCACGACCGAGGCTGCAACTGTCATCACGATGCTTTCCAGAAGACCCTCCCAGATGTCGCTCCACCGGGAAATGAAATCCGGGCTTGTAAAGGCCAGGACAAAGGCCCAACCCCGATCCAGCCCTTCGTAAACCCGGCCCCAATCGACCTCGATGGTCACGAAGGCCGCGATCAGATAGGCAACAAAGCCCACGATGAGCACCCACCGCAGCAAGGCGTTCTTGACGAAAGCCGGCCTGCGCCAGCCTTTGCCCAGCATGTCGTCAAGTTCAGGGAGGCTCATTCCGCGGCCTCGATGTCTTCGTCGTCCACTTTTTCTATGGTCGCCTCCCAGTCTTCTTCGCCATAAATCTCAGTCAGCTTGTCCGGGGACAGGCCCGTCGGCAGGCCGTCATAGACAATCTCGCCAAAGCGCAGGCCTACGACGCGGGGCACGAACATCTGCGCCAGCGCCACGTCATGAATGTTGATGATCGCCGCCAGCCCTCGTTCCTGACAAAGCTCGGTGATCAGCCGCATGATCTGGCGACTGGTCTTTGGGTCCAGCGAGGCCGTTGGTTCATCCACCAGCAACAGCTTGGGGTTCTGGATCAGTGCGCGGCAGATACCGACCCTTTGGCGTTGACCGCCCGACAACTCGTCCGCGCGTTTGTCCGCCATGTGCAACAGCCCCACCCGGTCAAGAAGCCGAAAGGCTTCGTCCACGTCTGATTGCGGAAAACGCCGCAGGAAACTGCGCCAAAATCCGACATACCCCAAACGACCTGACAGGACATTTTCCATAACGGTCAGACGTTCGACCAACGCGTATTCCTGAAAGATCATTCCCATTTCGCGGCGCGCTTTTCTCAGTGCGCCCGATCCGAGTTTGGTCAGGTCCACGTCATCCAGAAGAACCGCGCCACTTGTGGGTTCAACCAGACGGTTGATACAACGGATCATGGTCGACTTGCCCGCTCCCGACGGTCCGATCAGCGCCAGGACCTGACCCTTGGGCACCTCGAGGTCAATCGATTTCAACGCCTGATCGCCGGTCTTGTATGTTTTCGTAAGCTTTTGAAGCCGCAGCATGAAATGCCCCCAGAAAGGGTGATAGGCGGGCCCACCCGGACCCGCCTGATTGTCGTCAGGTCACTGACAGGCGTAGGACACGCCATTGGCTGCGTCGATCTTGCGGATGACATCCCAGAACTCCTGATAGGTCATCTCCAGGAACTGGCCCTCGTTCGATTTTGAAAACTCGGCTTCAAGTGATGTGCCGTCCCATTCGAAACTAAAGAACGCATTGCGGATTTTTTCCTGCAACTCAGGCGTCAGGTTGTAAACCGTACCAAAGCCCGTGGTCGGGAAAGTCTGCGATTTGTAGATTGTGATGACATCTTCTTCGTTGATCACATCACGCTTGATCATCCGCGACTTGACCGAGTTCGCAATCGAGGCTGCCAGATAATCCTTGTTGGCAACACCCAGGATCGAGTTGTCATGCTTACCCGAATAGACAGGTTCAAAATCGCGTTCGGGCAGAAGATCAAAGTCGCTTTTCAAAATGGCTGACGGTGCCTTGAAACCCGAGTTCGATGTGGGTGAGGTAAAGGCCAGTTGCTTGCCTTTGATATCCTCGACCTTTTCGATACCCGAGCCGGGATAGGTGATGATCTCCATCTCATAGGCGAAATTGCCGTCTTTCGATGCCATGATCGTAAAGGGCCGGAAGCCAGCGCAGTTCACCGCCAGCGGATTCGATCCGGTGTTAAACCCGGCAATATGCAGTCGCCCTGACCGCATCGCCTCGATCTGTGCAGCATTATTCTGAACCGGGAAAAAGACGACGTCCTTGCCGGTTTCGGCTTTCAGATGTTCAAGGAAATCGGACCAAGCGGTCTTGTAAACAGCCGGATCCTCGACCGGAGTATATGCGAAGATCAATGTATCGGGATCAATCTGCTCGGAAGGATCAGTTGGAATATCCGCGATCAGATCGCCGTCGGCGTCGCAGAACCGTTCATCCAGATCGCCGTTTGGGCAATCCTGCGCCGAGGCTACCCCGCCCAGCGACAAAAGCGCCATTGCGGATGCTCCAACCAGTAATTTGATGTCGATCTTCATGTTTTCCTCCCAGTTATACGCGGCTATTTCCGCCGCTGTTTGTCGTTCCTTGTCATAGTTGCTCAGGGCATAGGATTTCGACCTCGGCGCTTTTGATAGCGTTCAGTAAGTCTCCTGCAGGTATTGTATCAGTGATTATGGAATCCAATCCGCCAATATCGCCGACCTGAGCCAGCCCCCGACGGCCAAATTTCTCTGAATCGATCAATAGATGCCGTTTTGCGGCGCGTGTCAGCATCAACCGCTTGACCGCCGCAAAGCCCGGCACCGTCTCTGACGGCCCTTCTGCCGAAAAGCCGGATGCGCCGATCATGCAGCGATCGACATTAAAACGTGACAGGAATTCCAACGTCTCGGTTCCGATGGTTGCGGATTCTGTGGCCAGGTATTCACCTGAGCATAACAGAATTTGCACCGTGCCGTGGCCCAGCGTCATGGCCACTGGAATCGAATTCGTGATCACCGTGCAGTCGGTGCCAAGATAGGCCAGCGCGCGGGCCATCTCGATGGTGGTCGAGCCGGAATCGATCATCACCGTCTCACCCTCTTGAATCAGGGTGGCCGCACGCATGCCAATCCTTTCACGCTGCTCCAGCCGGGCGCTGGTCCGTTCGTCAAGGCTTGGGTAATGGCCCTGTGCCGGGGCGGATGCCCCACCATGCGCGCGCGAAATCAGGCCGTCACCCGAAAGTGCGTCAAAATCCCTACGAACCGTTTCGGTCGAAACGTTGAAACGCTGCGCCAGCTCGCTGATCCGCACATGCGGCCGCAGTTTCAGCTCCAGTAATATCTCGCGCCGACGGTCGGATTTCTTGACCCGGTCCTGACCTTTTTCTGTTTTTTTATCGCGCGTTTTCGATTTGGGCATTCGACGACCTGACTCGGGTTGGCGTTCATATTTGTGGGATTTCGGGCGTTTTGCAATAATTTTTGTTGCATATACCTCGTTTCATTGTGAGAATTCTGCAGTAATCAAGAAATATGAGGCGCAGACCAAAATGCACCGACCGAGCAAACACTGGAAGACGAGCAGATGATAGCCATTGCTGCGCAGCTGGCAGCGGCAGTGGCTTTGCTGTTGTGGTCCGTTCGCCTGATTCGAACGGGTGTTGAGCGTGCTTTCATGCCCGAACTGAAACGCGGCCTGAAAAGCCTTTCCGACAATTCCATTTCCGCGGCTGCAGGCGGCGGCCTTGCGGCAATGGTTATGCAAAGTTCGACGGCGGTCGCTCTGATCGGGGCCGGGTTTGCGGTGTCAGGTATGCTTGCACCGCATTCGGCGCTTGCGCTGTTGTTGGGCGCTGATCTCGGTTCGGCCGTTATGGCATTGGTGCTGCTGTTGCCGGTACAGGCGCTGGTCCCGTTCGTTGTGCTGTTCGGCGTCGCAACATTTTTCAAAGCCCGCAGCCGTAAGGCAAAGCAGGTCGGCCGTATCATGATCGGCTTTGCGCTGGTCTTTATCTCGCTTGGCATGATCCGTCAGGCCACCGCGCCGATTGGTGACAATAACATCGTCCAGTCGATCGCAGCCTATTTCCAGGGCGACCTGATCAGCGCCTATGCCTTGGGCGCGCTTTTAGCCTGGGCAATGCATTCCAGCCTGGCCGCTGTCCTGACCTTTGCAACTTTCGCCGCAACCGGATTGATCGCCGTACCTGTGGCTGCTGCGCTGGTGTTCGGCGCGAATCTGGGCGGTGCGGTCATTCCTTTTGCGCTTTTGTGGTCGAACGAGCGTCCGGCCCGGCTGGTCGTGCTGGGCAATCTGGTTGCGCGCGGCAGTCTTACCCTTTTGGCGCTGGCACTGCTGGTCATGGGGTTCGTCCCCTTTCACCTTTTGGGTGTGAATGCCGGGCAGCAGGCCATTGCGCTGCATATCGCCCTAAACGCTGTTCTTTTGATGGTTGCTCTTCCGCTTGTCGGGCCGCTGACCCGTATGGCAGAACGGGTTGTGCCCCGTCATCCCGACAACGACTCCGACAAAGTCAGCCCGCTGGACCCCGGGGCGTTGGATCATCCGCCACTGGCACTGGCCTGCGCGCAACGAGAGTTGCTGCGTATGTCCGAAACGGTGCAGTCCATTTTGGTGCCGGTCATGCATCTGTTCCGCAACTGGGATCCGGAAATCGCCCGCAAGATTGAACGGCGCGAGGATGAGATCGACCGGATGCACTTCGAGATCAAGATTTACGTCTCCCGCCTGCGCGAAGCAGCCATCCAGCCGTCTCAGGAAAAAAGACATTGGAAATCGTGGCCATCGCCAACAATCTCGAAGAGGCGGCGGACAGGATTGCAGTAAGTCTCGTTGCGCTAGCGAAAAAGATGTCAGACGAGGCCGTCACGTTTTCGGATCAGGGTTTTGCCGATATCGAACACTTCCACGACCAGATCGTTACCAACGGCCAATTGGCGCTTAGCGTGCTGACAACCGGCGATGCCGAAGCCGCCCGGCAACTTGTGGCCGAAAAGGACCGCATCCGGATTGAAGAGCAGAAATTGCAGGAACGCCACCTAAAGCGTCTTCAGCAGGGTGCGACGGCCAGCATTGAAACCACCAACATCCACCAGGAAACACTGCGCCTTTTCAAGCAGATCAATGCTGCCCTGACCTATGTCGCCTATCCCATCGCCGAAGAGACCGGCGATCTACTTGGCAGCCGCCTTGCCCGGCCCCGCAGAATTGGAGGCGCGGCATGAGCGATGGCGAAACAGCAGATCAAATTGCGGCGCTTCCGATACGCTGGGACAAGGCCGACAAGCTGCGCGTCCTCATGGTCACTTCGCGCGATCGGGGCCGGTGGGTGTTTCCGAAAGGCTGGTTGATGGATGGCAAAAAGCCATGGCACGCCGCCGAAATCGAAGCGTTGGAAGAGGCCGGAGCGGTCGGTTCAATCTCAAAACGGCCCATCGGGCATTTTCACTATGACAAACGTTACGAAGGCAAAAGCAGCGTCCGCTGCCGGGTGACGATTTATCCTATGATGGTCGAAAAACTGAAGCGCCGCTGGAAGGAAAGCAATGAGCGCAAGCGTCACTGGTTTTCGCCTGCAAAGGCGGCCAAACTGGTTGAAGAGGAAGAATTGTCGCGCTTGCTGAAAGACCTGGCCGTCAATTCGGACACGCAGGCCGTCATTGAAGAACTGCGAAAAGCTGCATGAGGAAGGGCAAACAAGAACCGGGAAAATCCGGACGCATTTATGCCAATAGGAGGAAAGATAATGAGGAAATTGACATCCACCGCAGTGGGATCGCTGATTGCACTGGCTGCATCCTTGTCAGCCGCGCAAGCAGACAAGTTGACGCTTTATTGCTCGGCGCAAGAGGACTGGTGCCAACTTATGGCGCGCAGCTTTGAGGATGCGACCGGTATCGACGTCAACATGACGCGGAAATCTTCAGGCGAGACTTTCGCACAAGTCCGCGCCGAAAGCGCAAACCCCAAAGGCGACGTCTGGTGGGGTGGCACCGGTGATCCACATTTACAAGCCGCCGAAGAAGGTCTGACGATGGAGTATGTGTCGCCGATGCGCGATCAGCTTCACGATTGGGCAATTTCACAGGCGGAAAGTGCCGGTAACAAAACCATCGGTATCTATTCGGGCGCGCTGGGTTATGGCTATAACGCCGACCTTCTGGCCGCCAACAATCTGCCCGAACCCGCCTGTTGGGAAGACCTACTAAAGCCGGAATACAAGGGTCATGTTCAGATGGCGAACCCGAACTCGTCCGGTACAGCCTATACGACGCTGGCCTCGATGGTGCAGATATTTGGCGAGGATGAAGGCTTTGAATTCATGAAAGGCCTGCATAAGAACATCAACCAGTACACCAAATCAGGCTCGGCCCCGATCAAGGCGGCGGGTCGCGGTGAAAACACTGTTGGGATCGTCTTCATGCATGACGCGGTGAAACAGGCCGTTTCCGGATTCCCGATCAAGGTCGTCGCGCCTTGTGAAGGCAGGGGATACGAGATCGGCTCGATGTCGATCATCGACGGTGCCCGCAACGAGGACGAGGCCAAAAAGTTCTACGACTGGGCCCTGTCGCCCGAAGCGCAGAACCTTGCCCTTGAGGTGAACGCCTTTCAGGTGCCGTCCAACAAAGGTGCCGAAACATCCGAGAGCGCGCCTGATATGAGCCAGATCAAACTGATCGACTATGACTTTAAAAAGTACGGCTCGTCAGATGAACGCAAGCGGTTGCTGCAGAAATGGGACGAAGAGGTTTCGGTTCTGCCGCAGTAAATGACTGACAAGACAACAAAAACGACCCATCCGGTCCTGATCTTCTGGATCATCGCCGGGTGGGTCGGGTTTTGCCTGCTGCCGTGGTACATGGTCGATGGCGGCCTGTGGTCGTTCGAGTGGCTGTTGGACGGCTATCCATTTGACGCGGATTACGCCCCCGCCGCCTTTCTGATCGGGCAAGGCGAAAAACTCTGGCTTGCCCCACTTTTGATCGCCCTTGCCCTGCCGCTTTTGGTGCTGAGACGCGCCAAATCCGACCCGCTATATGCCCGCATTCTGATCCTGTCCGGTGCGCTGGGCTTTGGCTGGCTGATCGCGCAGGGTTTCAGCATTGGCATTCGGGGCTTCAACTTCGATTGGTTGCAAGCGCTGTTTGGAGATCTTGGCGACCGCCAGTTCGGCATGGGCTATGGCGCGATGATCTGCGCGTCGGCGTTTCTGTTCCTGCTGACCCAAGGCATCGCGGCACGAGGCGCCATAAACGGAGACGTTTTTGTCGTCAGCGCAATTGGCGGCGTGATCACCATTGTCACCGCATTCGTTTTTTCCCTATCGCCAAAATGCTGTTCGCCGCCTTTGTCACCGAGGATGGCGCCTATTCCATCGCCGTATTCTTTTCAAAGTTCTTCGACGACCGGCTTTGGGGGCTGGGTTGCTTTTGGGGCGCTAAATGCGGCGCGGCCTGGAATTCGCTGTTTCTCGCCATTCTGGTCAGCTTCATCACCACAGGACTTGGACTTTCATTTGCGTTGGTCGTGACACGCTCGGGCTTTCGCCAAAAACGTGCGTTGCGGGCACTGACCGTCCTGCCGATCATCACGCCGCCCTTTGTGATTGGCCTTGCGCTCATCCTTTTGTTTGGCCTGTCCGGGTCGGTCACGCAATTCTTTGCCGAACTCTTCGGCACCCAACCCACGCGCTGGCTGTACGGGATGCCCGGTGTCTTGATCGCGCAAACGCTTGCCTTTACGCCCATTGCCTTCCTCGTTCTGATTGGCGTGGTCGAAGGTGTTTCACCCTCGATGGAGGAAGCAGCCCAAACGCTCCGCGCCAGCAGATGGCAGACGTTCAAGACCGTATCTCTGCCGCTGATGCGGCCCGGTCTTGCCAATGCGTTCCTGCTTGGGTTCATCGAAAGCATGGCGGATTTCGGCAACCCGCTGGTTTTGGGCGGCAATTTCGACGTGCTGTCGACCGAGATATTCTTTGCTATCGTCGGCACCCAATACGATCAGGGCCGCGCCGCGGTTTTGGCCATGGTCCTGTTGTTTTTCACACTCTCTGCCTTTTACGCCCAACGTGCCTGGCTGGGCAAAAAAAGCTACACCACGGTTACCGGCAAGGGCGACGCAGGTGTGCATCCATTGATGCCGACCGGCTTATCAATTCCCGTGCTTGCGATAGCCCTTGGCTGGGCCCTGTTCACAATCGTCGTCTATGCGATGATCGTCTACGGCAGCGTGGTCGAGTTGTGGGGCGTCAACAACTCACTGACCTTCAAACATTACGTCACGGCTTTCTCGGTCCGCTTCGAGGAAGAAGGCATTCGTTGGACTGGCGCCGCCTGGGACAGCTTCTGGACCACCATCACCATCGCGGCTATTGCCGCACCGTTGACGGCTGCTGTTGGACTGGTCACCGCATATCTGCTGACCCGGCAGAGTTTTGCGGGCAAGAACGCATTTGAGTTCGGAACCATGCTGTCGTTTGCCATCCCCGGCACTGTAATCGGCGTCAGCTATATCCTGGCTTTCAACGTTCCGCCGATCGAAATCACCGGCACGGGCGTCATCCTTGTCGTCAGCTTTATCTTCCGCAACATGCCCGTCGGGGTCCGTGCGGGCATCGCCTCAATGAGCCAACTCGACCGCAGCCTCGACGAATCCTCGCTGACCCTTGGCGCAAATTCGTGGCAGACCTTCCGCCGGGTCATCCTGCCGCTGCTGCGCCCGGCTATATTAGCAGCGCTTGTCTACAGTTTCGTGCGCGCGATGACAGCGATCTCTGCCGTGATCTTTCTGGTCAGTGCGGAATACGACATGGCGACCAGCTATATTATCGGGCGGGTGGAAAATAACGACTATGGCCTTGCTATCGCCTATTCCACGACCTTGATCTTTGTGATGCTGTCAGCGGTCGGGCTTTTGCAACTTCTCGTTGGCCGTGTCCAGATCGGCCGACGCACGCAGCATGGAACGGAGAATTCGCCATGACCGACGCCAAAATCGGCTCCAAGGCCGCCCCGGTCCGCTTTGAAAATGTGTCAAAAGTGTTCGGCAAGGAGGTCGTTGCCGTCGACAATATCAACCTTCACGTCGAAGCGGGAAAACTGGTTACGCTGCTTGGCCCGTCAGGCTGCGGCAAGACAACGACGCTGCGCATGATCGCGGGGTTGGAGATGGCCAGTTCGGGCGCGATCCTGATCGGGGATCGGGACGTGACCAAACTGCCCGCCACTGACCGTGATGTGTCGATGGTCTTCCAGTCCTACGCGTTGTTTCCACATATGAGCGTGCTGGAGAATGTGATGTACGGCCTCACATTCTCGGGCTTCGGGAAAGACGAAGCGCGCAGTCGTGCGTTGGACGGGCTGGAACTGGTCGGGCTAAAGGGATTTGACAACCGTCTTCCGTCGGAATTGTCGGGCGGTCAGCAACAGCGTGTTGCCGTCGCCCGCGCGCTGGTGCTTGAGCCGCAGGTTTTGTTGTTTGATGAGCCACTTTCGAACCTTGACGCCAAACTGCGCCGTCAGGTGCGCGAAGATATCCGCGCCATACAGCAGGACCTTGGACTTACCGTCGTCTATGTCACCCACGATCAGGAAGAAGCGCTGGCCGTCTCGGACGAGATTGTGGTGATGCGCAACGCGGCCATCGCCCAGATCGGCACCCCACGCCAGCTGTATGATGCCCCAAATGACCGCTTTGTCGCGGATTTTATTGGCGAGGCCAACCTGCTGACCTGCCAGATCGCCGAGCTCGAAGGTGACACTGCCATCATCGAAATCGAAGGCTACCGCCATACGCTGCCGTCCCGCGGACTGCCAAAAGGACCTGCAACCATCGCTGTCCGTCCCTCGCGCTTGGTGATTGGTTCCGATCAGGGCATTGCAGCCACCGTTGCCAAGGCGACCTATGTCGGCGTCCGGATGGAATACACCCTGACCGGAGCTTTCGGGCAGGTCTTCGCGGTCCATGACGACGTCGACAGCCCGCTGAAACCCGGCGCCGAAGTGCGAATGAGTTTTACCGATAAAGGCCCGGTTCTCTTGCCCAAGTAGATGCCCAATCTTCTGATCATCACCCACCCCGAGGTCGTAATTGATCCGGACACCCCCGTCACGGATTGGGGCCTGAACCAGACTGGTCGCCGCCGTGCCGCCAAGTTTGCGTCAAGCAAGAAGTTCGCAGAAGTCACTCAGATCTGGACCAGCGCTGAACAGAAAGCACGCGACACTGGCGAGATACTTGCCGCGCCTCGAAACCTGCCCGTGAAACAGCATTCGGGCCTTGGCAAAAACGACCGCAGCACCACTGGTTTTCTGCCTCGAGAGGAATTCGAAGCCGCCGCTGACATCTTTTTCGCGGAGCCTGACATCAGCTTTTGCGGTTGGGAAACAGCGGCTGAGGCACAGGCGCGCATTCTCCAGACCGTTACCACAATTGTCGGCAAACATGACGGCAAAGACCTCGCCATTGTCACCCACGGCGCGGTCGGCACCCTCCTTTGGTGCGCCCTTTCAAATCGCCCAATCGACCGTCTGCATGATCAGCCATCGCAGGGCCACTACTGGTTGGCTGACCTTTCGTCGCTAAGACCCACATCCGGCTGGCGCTCGATAGTTTAACTGATCAGGCGTTCCAGGCGTCTTCCGCGATTCCGTGCAATGTCTCAAACACATCTGGTGTGCCAACGATCACGCGCCCGCCGTCCCGGATCATCGCATCGGCATCCTGATCCTCAACCACGCCGCCAGCTTCTGCGATCAGCAATTGCCCGGCCAGACAGTCCCAAGCATTCATATGTTCTTCGAGATAACCCAAAAGCCGCCCCGCGGCGACATAGGCCAGCGACAGCGCCCCGCTTGCATTGCGGTGAAACATTGCCCCATGGGCAATCAGCTCAGCGACAAGCGGCACGACGTGGCGCGCCTCGATCCGGTTTGAATACCCCAGGGCGACAGTTCCATCCCGCAACGACACTCCGGATGCGACCTGCATCGGGTTGTCGTTCAAAGTTGCGCCGCCGCCCAGTGTCGCCACGAAGGTCTCGTCCATATTTGGATCGTGGATCACCCCAATTTCTGTTCGCCCCTCGGTCACGCCCGCCAAAACAATAGTCCATGCCGGGATGCCGTTGACGAAATTTGTCGTTCCGTCGATCGGATCGATCACCCAATTGAAACCGCTTTTCCCTGCGGTTGCGTCGTGCTCTTCGCCGAATACCCCATCATCGGGCCAATCTTGCGCGATCTTGTTGCGGATGAACGTCTCTACATTCCTGTCCGCCTCGCTGACCCAGTCCTGTGCGCCTTTCTGGTCGATTACCAATGTGCTTCGGTCTGCGAAATATCTTGCGGCGATGGCCCCAGCTTCTTTGCAAACCGCGACGGCAAAAATTCTGCGCTCCGAATAACGACACATTGGCGTTCCCGCTTTTGATCGGTGGTTTCTTCGAAGTTTGCCGACTAAGCGGTGACATGGCAACAACAGTCGCACTAAAGCACATCATCGAGGTGTCTTATGCGGCGGGTGTCATCGCAGTTTTGAACCTTTGCACGGATCAGGCAGCCCGGCATCACGACGCCGCCTTCAATCCGATTTCGTCACATGACCCGGTAATTTGGGCTTTCGCGTGTGATTTGAACGTCATGCACATGGCTTTCCTTCAACCCTGTGCCGGTGATCTTGACGAAGTTGCAGTTCTGCCGCATTTCCTCGACCGTCGCGCAGCCGGTATAGCCCATGGCGGCACGCAAGCCGCCGACCAGTTGGTGGACCACCGCGCTGGCGGAGCCTTTGTAAGGCACCTGCCCTTCGATACCTTCGGGCACCAGTTTGTCGCTGGCCGCGTCTTTCTGAAAATAACGATCCGCCGAGCCGCGCGCCATGGCACCAAGGCTGCCCATACCGCGATAGGATTTGAAGGAACGGCCCTGGTACAGGATCACTTCACCCGGACTTTCATCAGTGCCCGCGATCATTGAACCAACCATGGCGCAGGACGCCCCGGCGGCAATCGCCTTGGCGAAGTCGCCTGAAAACTTGATGCCGCCATCGGCGATGACCGGAACATCTCCGGCAGCTGCGGCGCAATCCATGATCGCCGTCAATTGCGGCACCCCAACACCGGCAACCATCCGCGTGGTACAGATCGAACCGGGGCCGATGCCAACCTTGATGGCGTCCGCACCGGCATCGATCAGGGCGCGCGTCGCCTCTTGCGTTGCGACGTTACCCGCGATGATCTGCACCTCGTTCGACAGGGTCTTGACCCGTTTGACTGCGTCCAGAACGCCCTGCGAATGGCCATGTGCGGTATCCACAACGATGATGTCGACACCGGAATCCACCAACATCTCGGACCGTTCAAACCCGGCATCGCCAACAGACGTGGCAGCAGCCACCCGCAACCGACCCAAAGGGTCCTTGCAGGCGGTGGGGTTCAGAACGGCCTGTTCGGTGTCCTTCAGGGTCAGCAACCCGGTCAGCTTGCCTGCGTCATCCACAACCAACAGCTTTTCGATCCGGCGTGCACGCATTAGGCTTTTGGCTTCTTCGCGATTTGCGGGCTCCCTGAGCATCGCCAGATTTTCGAATGTCATCATCGCCTTGATCGGCGTATCATCCGATGTCGCAAACCGCATATCCCGATTGGTAACGATGCCCACGACCCGCCCATCGGCATCGGTGACGGGAAAACCGGTGAAGTTGTACCGTTCGACCAGCGCCTTGGCATCCGCCAGTGTCTGATCGGCGCGCAGCGTGACCGGGTTATAGACGATTCCGGATTCAAATCGTTTGACGCGCCGCACTTCGCGGGACTGTTCCTCGGCAGTCAGGTTCTTGTGAACGACGCCGATGCCCCCTGCCTGCGCCATCGCAATGGCCATGCGCGCCTCGGTCACCGTATCCATGGCCGAGCTGAGCAGCGGGATGTTCATGGTGATCGCACGCGTCACGCGCGTGGTTGTATCCGCCGTTGCCGGCAGCACCGAAGATGCGCCTGGAACCAAGAGAACGTCGTCAAAGGTAAGTGCCTCACGAATCTGCATCTGAAATCCCCATGCAAAAGCCCGTTTGACGGTGACCCTATTGCATGGATCCGGCCCGAGGAAAAGCCCCTGCCGCCAAGTTGTTGCGCCGCGCGTGCCGATACCGCGCCGGAAAACGACGCAAGCCGCGCAAATCGTGCCGCTGACAGCCCTTTCCCTTTCCGCACAAACCCATATCTTGCGCGCAACACGCGCGAATATGAAAAGGCAGGCCTGAATGACTACCGATCCTCTTGTCGTCTTTACCCCGTCCGGCAAACGCGGGCATTTCCCGGTCGGCACCCCGATCCTGACAGCGGCCCGCCAATTGGGCGTTGATCTGGATTCGGTCTGTGGCGGGCGCGGCATCTGCTCGAAATGCCAGATCACGCCCAGTTATGGTGAATTTCCCAAACACGGCGTAACCGTTTCCGAAAACGCGCTGAGCGAATGGAACGCGGTCGAGCAGCGCTATGACGACAAACGCGGGCTGAAACCGGGGCGGCGTCTGGGTTGTCAGGCCTCGGTGCAGGGGGACGTTGTGATCGACGTACCACCCGAAAGCCAGGTGCACCGTCAGGTCGTGCGCAAGGCTGCCACGGCGCGCACGATCACGATGGCCCCGGCCACGCGCCTGTATTTCGTCGTGGTGGAAGAGCCCGACATGCATTCGCCAACCGGTGATCTGGAACGTCTGGAACGCGCCCTGCGCGAACAATGGCAGATTGAGGCCGTCACGGCCGACCTGTCGCTGATGTCCAAACTGCAGCCAGTCCTGCGCAAAGGAAAGTGGGAAGTCACCGTGGCCGTTCACAAGGGTCATAAGGATGCGGTTGCGCGCATTGTGGAAATCTGGCCCGGTCTGCATGAAAGAGGGCTGTATGGGCTGGCCATTGACCTCGGCTCGACCACCATCGCGGCGCATCTGACCGATCTGGAAACGGGCGAGGTCAAGGCGTCCTCGGGTCTGATGAACCCGCAAATCCGTTTTGGCGAAGACCTGATGAGCCGCGTGTCCTACGCCATGATGAATCCCGGCGGTGATCAGGAAATGACCCGCGCGGTGCGCGAGGCGATCAATGATCTGACAACGTCGATTGCACAAGAAGCCGAGATTGACGCGGCCCTGATCGTAGAGACGGTGTTTGTCTGCAACCCGGTCATGCATCACCTGCTGCTGGGTCTGGATCCGGTCGAACTGGGTCAGGCCCCATTTGCGCTGGCCACGTCCGAAAGCCTGTCCTTGCCGGCGCATGAGATGGGGCTGACCCAGATGAACCACCGCGCGCAGGTCTATATCCTGCCCTGCATCGCCGGACATGTTGGGGCCGACTGCGCAGCTGTTGCCCTGTCCGAAGAACCAGGTAAGTCCGAAGACTTGGTATTGATCGTCGATGTTGGCACCAATGCGGAAATCCTGCTGGGCAACACCACGCGCGTACTGGCCTGTTCGTCGCCCACCGGTCCGGCCTTTGAAGGGGCGCAGATCAGCTCGGGCCAGCGTGCCGCGCCGGGCGCTATTGAGCGGATCGAGATTGATCCCGTCACCAAGGAACCCCGTTTCCGTGTCATCGGGTCCGAGAGATGGTCTGACGAAGATGGCTTTGATCAGGACATCGCCACCACCGGCATCTCGGGTATCTGCGGATCGGGTATTATCGAAGCGGTCGCCGAGATGCGCATCGCCGGGCTGCTGGACGAAAGCGGACTTATCGGGTCGGCCGCGCAAACCGGCACCGAACGCTGCGTTCCCGAGGGGCGCACCCATTCCTATCTGATCCACGACGCGAGCGCCGAGGGCGGCCCCCGGATCACCGTAACGCAGGGTGACATCCGCGCCATCCAACTGGCAAAATCCGCGCTTTATGCCGGCGCGCGCCTGTTGATGGATGAAATGGAAGTCGACAAGATTGATCGCGTGGTTCTGGCCGGTGCGTTTGGCGCCCATATTTCGACCAAACACGCGATGGTTCTGGGCATGATCCCCGACGCGCCGTTGGAAAAGGTCTCAAGCGCGGGCAATGCCGCAGGCACGGGCGCCCGGATCGCCCTGTGCAATATTGATGCGCGGGCCGAGGTGGAACGCGTCGTGCGCGAAATCACCAAGGTTGAAACCGCCATTGAGCCCAAGTTTCAGGATCATTTCGTCGCCGCCAACGCGATTCCGCACAAGACCGACCCGTTCCCTGAGTTGGCGCAAGTGGTCACCTTGCCCGCGCCATCCTTCAACACCGGCGGGGATCCGGAAAAATCTGGTCGTCGTCGCCGCAGGAGGTCATAGTCCCCTCACCCAACGAGGGACATGACATGCAAATTGCGAATGACGACCAGGCCGAGTTTTGGGGCAAGTCCGACATGGGGTCCAGATGGCTGATCTTTGAGGATCAGCTGGATCACCTGCTTGCACCCGTGCTCGAACTGGTTCTTGACCGATCCGGTCTGTCCGGCGGGATGCGCGTTCTGGATATCGGCTGTGGCACCGGTGCCAGCGCGCTGGCAGCGGCGCAAAAGGTCGGGCCGGATGGCGATGTGCTGGGTCTGGATATCTCGGAACAGTTTCTGGACCGTGCTCGCAACCGAGCGGAAAGCATGCCCAACCTTTCGTTCCAAAATGCCGATGCGCAGGTGGCTGATCTGTCCACGGGGGGTCGCGACGCGATGATCTCGCGCTTTGGCGTCATGTTTTTTGAAGATCCGGTTGCGGCATTCGCCAATATGGCCCGCGCGCTGAAACCCGGCGCACAGATGACATTTGCCGCGTGGGGTGGGTTGTCGGAAAACCCATGGTTCAAGGTCCCGCATGTGGCCGCCGTGCAGCGCTTGGGCCAGCCGCCCAAGGTTGACCGCAACGCCCCCGGCCCGCTGGCCTTTCATGACCGGGACCGGGTCGCAGACCTTATGGCCCGCGCCGGGCTGGTCGATATCAGGATCGAGGCGATTCCCTTGCTGCTGTCAGGCCCACCACAGCTGAGCGACGCAGCAGAACTGTGCACGCGTGTCGGCCCGGCAGCCCGCGTCATCGCGCATTTTGAGGGCACGGCAGATGATGTCCGGGCAATACAAGACAGTGTTGCAAGCGCCTTTGCCCCCTATCACTCAGCAGGTGGAACACGCGTTCCCGCCGTCATCAACCTGTTGCAGGCTTGCCGTGCCCGGTAATTGACCGCAGGATCGCCCCTGTCTTGCGCTATTCAGTCCGCGCGCGCAGGCTGTTGATCAGGTCCTGTTCCCTGTCCAGCGCATTTCCGGCTGCGTCCAGCGTCTTTTGATCCAGAACTTGCGGGCTCAGATCAACCCCGTCCGAGAATTGGGTCACGATGGACTTCATCGCGGCGATCCGGGCGTATTTCTTGTTATTGGCCGGGATCACATGCCATGGCGCGATCTCTGTCGAAGTGCGCGCCAACATCTCATCAACGGCAGTTTCGGTCTCGGCCCATCTCTCACGGTTGCGGAAATCTTCGTAGGTCAGCTTCCAGCGTTTCAAAGGATTGCGCAGGCGTTCGGTAAACCGCTCCATCTGCTCATCCGCTGAAATGTGAAAGAACAGCTTTACGATACGCGTGTCGTCATCCACCAGCATCCGCTCGAAATCGTTGATTTCGCGATAGCCGGCGCGCCAGCGGTCTTCCGGAGTGAGTTTCTCGATCCGCTCCACCAAAACGCGCCCGTACCAGCTGCGGTCAAAAGCGGAGATTGCGCCCTGGGGCGGTAACCTTTCCCAGAATCGCAGCAGATAGTGGCGGTTGAGGTAATAGTTGCGCGGCGCCCCAATCGGCCAGACCTTGAAACTGCGCGGGTCCAGCGCCTGGCTGATGCGCCGGATCGCCCCGCCCTTTCCAGCTGCATCCCAACCTTCGAATACGATCACACCTTTGAGGCCATGAAACAGAAATGCCTGCTGGATACGGGCAAGCATTGCCTGCAATTCGATCAACTGTTCAAAATAGTCCTTTTTGCCCAGCTTCCTGGACAGATCCGCATCAGACAATCTGGGAGGGAGATGTGTTGCCATGACAGCCACCTGTGTTCTTGCCGCGCGTTTCGCCCACTGTCCCCGGATCACAGTGGTTTGGCAATAATCGCAGATGGGCCTGCGGCAATATGGGCGGTGTCAGCCTCCTTGGCTCAAGTCCTGCGCCAGCATCAGAGCGTTATCGTCGGGATCATAAAAGGTTGCGGTGCTGACCATCCCTTCGATGGTTTCGGTTTCTCCGTCAAACCGGACGCCTGCCGCCTCCAGCGCGGTGCGCGCGGTCACGATATCGGCCACGCCAAACACCGGAACGGTGTTGCCCGGCGCAGGCTCGGTCTGTTCGGCCAGACCAAGGGTCACGCCTGCGGTTTTGGTCTGCATCTCGCTCCAGCCCGCCTCATCAAAGTGGTGGATCAGTTCAAAACCCAGTTTGGCGCTGTACCAGTCCGCGCTGACGTGACGATCCCGGACGGACATTGCAAGGGTTATGGTGTTTTCAAGGGAAACAAGCGCCATGGAACTTTCCTTTGGTTTAAAAATAAAGTAACTATACTTTATGGACATTGCGACACTTGTCAAGCTAACTTCCCGGGCCTGGTCCCTGAACATCCTGGCCTTGCTGCATTCCGGCGTTCCCGGGCGACAGGCGCCGTTGCTGGCTGCGACACAAGCCAGCCGGACGTCCTTTGCTGCCAGTCTGGACCACCTGATTCAGCTCAACCTGTTGGAAAGAAACCCGGGCCACGGTCATCCCCTGCGCCCCGAGTTCCGGTTGACCCCATCTGGCATTCAAGCGGCTGAAATTGCCAGCAGGATCGTGGCCGCCGTTCCGGACGACGCCGAGTTTACACTGCTGCGCCGCAGTTGGACTGTGCCGATACTGGCGCTGACCGAGACACCCCAACGCTTTTCGACGATGAAATCAGGTCTGATGACAATCACTGACCGGGCACTGTCAACTTCGCTGCATAGGTTAGAGGAGCGGGATTGGATCCGACGTGACATCGACACGTCAGCCCGCGCGCCTTTCCCCACCTATTGCGCCATCAACACTGGGGTTGAGGTGAACCACGCGATTGCTTTGCGAACGTAGCTCGATACCTGAGTTCACCCGACGGGACAGGCGCCCAACAAAAAAAGGCCGGGAAAACACCCGGCCCTTCCTGAAAATTGCAGTCCTGGGATCAGGCGCGACGGCGACGACCGCCCCCGCGACGACCACCGGCCGCGCCCGCTGCACTGGCCTCATCAGGATTTTTGTTGGACCTGATCCATTCGCCGCCGTGCGGGTCATTGTTGGTCAGCAGGTTGGCGGCGCGGATGGCCTCCATTTCCTTGCCGGCGCGCGGCTTGGTCGAGCCCAGACCGAACAACTGACAGAAGGTTTCGTCATCCATATCCGGCGGCAGGATCACGCCCTTGGCTTCGACTTCGGCCTTTTTCTCGGCCAGTTTCTTGGGGCCAACCGGCAATGCGACCGGGTTCATGATCGCCGAGGTCATGCCAGCGCCCATGGCCATCGGCAAGAACGCGTTGTTGATGCCGTGGCGATTGGGCAGACCGAACGAGACATTCGAGGCACCGCAGGTGGTGTTCACGCCCAGTTCTTCACGCAGACGGCGTACCAGCGCAAAGACCTGCAATCCTGCTGTCGCCATCGCGCCAATGGGCATGACCAGCGGGTCAACCACAATGTCATGCGCAGGAATACCGAAATCAGCGGCGCGTTCGACGATCTTCTTGGCGACTTCAAAGCGCACGTTGGGATCTTCGGAAATGCCGGTATCGTCGTTCGAGATTGCCACGACTGGCACGTTGTATTTCTTGACCAGCGGCAAAACCAGTTCCAGACGGTCTTCCTCACCCGTCACCGAGTTCAGCAGCGGACGGCCCTCAGCCGCAGCAAGACCCGCCTCCAGTGCACCCGGAACGGACGAGTCGATACACAGCGGTACATCGACCAAACCCTGTACCATCTCGACGATCTTGCGCATCAGCGGCGGTTCGGTCTCGTTTGGGTTGGGGTTCGAATTATAGACAACACCCGCATTGATATCCAGAACGGTCGCACCGGCAGCAACCTGCGCCAGGGCGTCTTTTTCCACGGTCGAAAAATCGCCCGCTTCCAGTTCCGCGGCCAGTTTCTTGCGGCCTGTGGGGTTGATCCGTTCACCGATGACGCAGAACGGCTCGTCAAAGCCCAGGATGGCTGTTTTTGTCTTAGATTCGACGATTGTACGGGTCATGTCCGTTCCTTAGGAGTTTGCAGGCTTCGCCGAAGCACCGCCGTTATTGATGGCCCAGTTGGCGTTGGTCTTGATGCCGCCAAGCGGGAAGAAATGCACGTTGGTGATGTTGAATTCCGGATTGGCCGCCTTGTGGTTTGCCAGTTCGGTGATCACATCGGTCGGCTCATAGGGCAGCAGCAGCTTGGACACGTCCATGGCGCGTTTCTGCAGCACCTTCAGCGAGGGGCCGACGCCGCAGGCGATGGCAAATTTGATCAGCGTCTGCAGCTTGGCCGGACCAGCGATACCGATATGGATCGGAATGTCGATCCCCGCCTCTTTCAGGTTGTCCGCCCATTCGATAATCGGCTCGGCTTCAAACGCAAACTGAGTGGCCAGCGCCATTTCCGCGTCAGTCGTCTCGCTGAACTTCTGCTTCCAGCGCAGGGCGTCATCAACGTTTTTGGTCGAACCGTCAGGATCGATATCCTTGTTGCCTTCGGGGTGACCTGCAACGTGCAGGCGTTTGAATCCCGCCTTGTCGAACAGGCCGGATTCCAGCATTTGCATCGAGCTGTCGAAATCACCATGCGGGTTGGTGACACCACCGGCCAGCAGCAGCGCCTGATCAACGCCCGCCTCACCCTGATACATGGAAATCCAGTTTTCCAGTGTCGCGGCATCCTTGATGATCCGCGCCGGAAAATGCGGCATGACCGGGTAACCTTCGTCCGCAATGCGCTTGGCGGTCTTGACCATGTCCTCGATCGGCGTGCCTTCGATATGGGCGATGTAGACGCGCGTACCCTCGGGTAGCAGCGCGCGGAAATCCTCGACCTTTTCGGCGGTACGTGGCATCACCTCGATCGAATAGCCTTGCAAAAAGGCTTCGACGGTCGGATTCACTGGGCCGTTTTCAGCCGCGTCGCGTTTCTTGAAGTTCAGCAAAGCCATTGCGGCCTCCCATAGCTGTCTCGGGCTCATGCCCAACCGTCATTGGCGATCAGGGCTTTGATGCGGTCCTGATCGTATTCCGTTTCCAGACGCGTGGCTTCGGCCTCGGCAATCTCGGCGGGATCGCCATCAACTGCAAAGGGTTTGGCCTTGCGCCATTCGGCCAGATAGGCATCGCTGTCCTTGGCGTTCACCTTCATCGCGGCCCGGTCGATGGCTTGCTCGAACCGTTCCTCCAATTGCCGCTTGGCACCGCGCCAGCCCTTGCCGACGATGACTTGGGCGGGAATATCACGCCAGTATACGATGGTGACGTCAGGCATTGCCTTTGATTCCTCTTAACCAGATGGATCGGTTCTAGACTTCTATGTGGGGGCAAGTCGGTCGGTTTTCGACACACAACGTATTTGCAGCGACCTTTTTGCCCACGATGGGATACCGCAGCTTTAAAGACCTTTGCATCGAATCCGAACATCAAAATTCTAATGACTTTAATGAGCGTCTTGCGTGATTGCGGCGCCCGACCTATGGTCGGGGTAACTCGAAAATCGGAGGGCGTTAAGATGGCACCCAAGCGTCCCAAAGGTGCGGGCGCGTTCCCGAAAGCGGTCGAAAGCCCCGCGCCAGCAAGACCCGATCCGGATGCGTTATATGCGGCGCTGGATCTGGGGACCAATAGCTGCCGCATGTTGATAGCCCAGCCCAAGGGCAGCGGCTTTCATGTGGTAGATAGTTTTTCCAAGTCCGTGCAACTGGGCGCAGGGTTGGAACGTACCGGACGTTTGTCGCGGGCGTCGATGGCGCGTACCGTACAGGCGCTCAGGATTTGTCAGCAAAAACTGAAACGTAACAAAGTCCGGCGGATGCGCCTGATCGCGACCGAAGCGTGCCGACGGGCCAAGAATTCGCGCGATTTCATTCGACAGGTCAAACGGGAAACCGGTCTGACGCTGGAAATCATCCAGCCCGAGGAAGAGGCCCGTCTGGCCGTCATTTCCTGCGCACCATTGGTGTCCACCAAGACTGAGCAATTGCTGGTCGTCGATATTGGCGGCGGCTCGACCGAATTGGTGTGGATTGACATTTCGTCACTGCCGCGTAGGGATCGCCCGGCGGCGATCATGCGGTTGCACAATGGGTTTCATCCAGCCGAAAGCCCCTTTCCCGCTGCCAAGGTCGTTGACTGGATTAGCGTCCCGCTGGGCGTCGCCACGCTGCGCGATCAGTTTAATGACGTTGAGGACGACTCGGCGCGTTTCGCTCTGATGAGCTGGTTTTTCGAGGAAAACCTGGCCGATTTCGCGCCCTACAAGGACGAACAGACCCGCGAAGGGTTCCAGATCGTCGGCACCAGCGGTACCGTGACAACCGTCGCTGCCTCGCATCTGGGCCTGAAACGCTATGACCGGACCAAGGTGGACGGTTTGCGCATGACCAGCGATCAGATTGACAAGGTTATACGCGGTTATCTAGAACTCGGCCCTCACGGGCGCCGCCGTGATCCCCGTATCGGGGATGACAGGCAAGCCCTTATCATGTCCGGCTCGGCCATTTTGCAGGCGCTGTTAAGATGCTGGCCCACTGATCGTCTGTCTGTGGCGGATCGTGGACTACGCGAAGGCCTGCTTTATGCGCAGATGAGTGCGGACGGTGTATTGGAAGACGGGCCGTTCTGAACCCAACCTACATTTGAACGGCAAACCCCGCGAACAACATGACCAATACTGCCAATTTCAGCCCTGATCGAGAGACGACGGATCCGCCGGGGTTTGACGACTACCGCGCAGCGCGGCGATTCTCAAATCTGGACGGGCTTCGGTTCATTTGTATCGCCCTGGTCCTATGGCACCACGCCAATCCGTTCCCCGACAGCCCGCTCAACCTATTTGGCAGGGGATTTCTTGGCGTGGATTTCTTCTTTGTTCTCAGCGGGTTTCTGATCACGACCCTGCTGCTGCGCGAGGCGGACGCACACGGCAGGTTCTCGCTGCGCGATTTCTACCTGCGCAGAATAATCAGGATCATACCTGTTTATTTCGTAACTGCCCAGGTGGTCTGACTGCGACGATTTGAATCGGGCCAAGCGGGTTATTTTTGTTTCTTGGTTAGCGTTTCTGTGACTCGATAGGCGTATGGATACTGCTCACCTGACCCGCAGCCGGCTTGCGACCTTCTCAAAGTCAAATCTGATTGATCTGGTCATTGTTCTGGCGGAGCAGAACGCGGCCTTGCGCACCAAGATCGAGAGGCTTGAAGAGCAGATCGCGGATATCACCGAACAAAACGCCCAACTTTTCAAGCAAAACGTAGAGCTGGAGAAGGCCAACAAAACCCTCGCACAGCGCGTAGAGGACCTGGAGCGCCGCCTTGGGCTTAACAGCTCAAACAGCGGCAAGCCTCCCTCAAGCGATGGGCTGTCGAAGCCTGCGCGCAAGAAGCGAACCAGAAGTTTGCGCGGGTCCTGCGGGCGCAAGTCCGGAGGTCAGCCCGGCCATCCCGGCAAGACGCTGCGCCAGACCTCGACGCCGGAGCAGATCATCGATCACTACCCACACATCTGTCCGGACTGTAAGCACAGGCTGTCTGGCGTTGTTTGCGACCGGTATGTGAGGCGACAGGTCTTTGACCTGCCACCCCCACCGCCGCTTATTGTCACTGAGCACAGGGCGCGTGTCTGCGTCTGCCCGGCCTGTGGCACCCGGGTGCAGGCCACGTTTCCCGCAGGGGTGAACGCCCCGGTGCAGTATGGCGACAACCTTGCCGCCATGGCGAGCTATCTTCAAACCCGGCACTGCATCCCTGACAACCGCCTGGCGCAGATATTTTCCGACCTTCACGGGGTCGACATTTCCGCAGCAACGCTGGCGTCGCTCGTCGCCAGAACCGCGGCTGTAATGCGGCCCGTTGTCAACAGGATTCAAGCGTTGTTGTGCGGCCCAGACGTTGCGGTGAAGCACATGGATGAGACCGGCCTGCGCATCAACGGCAAGACCCGGTGGCTCCACATCCTGTGCTCACCAGACTTGAGCCATTTCCGGATTGGCCGTAGCAGAGGCGATGTGACGCAGGAGGTGACCGGAAGTGTCGTTCACGACAACTGGGCGTCCTACAGAAAGATCCCCGGAGTGCGTCACGCCTTATGCAACGCCCATCACCTTCGGGAATTGCAGGCTTTGATCGACATTGAGAAAGAGCCATGGGCCACGGAGATGCGCTCCATTCTGCTGGACGCCAAAACAGCCGCAGA
The DNA here is from genome assembly GCA_963422555.2 of uncultured Ruegeria sp. Taxonomy (GTDB): domain Bacteria; phylum Pseudomonadota; class Alphaproteobacteria; order Rhodobacterales; family Rhodobacteraceae; genus Ruegeria. The sequence goes on along the minus strand of CAXXPZ010000048.1, from coordinate 20,703 downwards.
CAGGGCGCGAGACCGGAATTCCCGCGCGGTGGTGCCCGCCCGGATTGCTGCCATCGAACGCCGATATGACGCATGTTGCCAGACGGCCATCCGGATGCACGAGGCGCTTCCCCCGCTGGTCCCGGACAAGGTCGGCAAAACGCGGCGAGGCAAACCAAAGCGCAGGATCGGACATAATCTCGCGCTGCGGATGCAAACCCGCAAAGAAGAGGTTCTGCTCTTCCTCAACGACCTGAGTGTGCCGTTTACAAACAATGAAGCCGAAAGGGACCTTCGCATGACCAAGGTCCGTCAAAAAGTGTCGGGATGCTTCCGAACTCACGTCGGCGCAGAAAACTTCTGCACGCTTCGAACCGTCATTGAGACGGCGCGCAAGCAGGGGTGGAGCATACTCGAAACCTTGAGAACTCTCCCCGATCAACTCATCCTGAACCTCAAACCATGCTGACCAATTCCGGGCTTGTCAGGTCGTTGTAGTTGGAGAGTTACTCTGACTACAGTTGACCGCCGCGCGGAGGCTGGCTGCAATGCTAGTGGCCTCTGGCACAGCGTCTGCCACTTCAAGTAAGCGCTTGATTGCAGAGATGTCGTTCGCATATTGCTGTCTTCGTCTGGTGTAGCTATCGCGGGTCTTGGTGCAGATGAGCGTATAAGGACTACCCTTGCGTTCAGTTTCACAACTCAAATCCGCACCCGCTCTTTCGATCACGGACCGCAGATGCGACCGCAACTCCCTTCTCACTGGAATTCGATGTGTGGTTGTAACCGGATCTGCACAAAATCGAACAAGTTCGGCACAGTATTCGCACCCGCACCCCAAGTCATTTGAGCTAACGACCCAATCGGTCGGTTCAGGAGGTGTGGTACGACTGCGAGCCAGCAGGACGTTGGCCGAGTGCCGCCAAAACCGCGCGAATGCCTCACTTTCTGATGCCTGCGCGTGAAACGACGTGCCCAATTTTGCCAGAACGGGTGGCAAGGTGCGATCAGGCGGCACGATGTCGGGCGCGTTGACAAGATTGCCAACCACCCCAGCAAGGCTGCTTTCCAAATCAAAACTCCAGGCCAACTGAAAAATTTCCCGGAGCGTGCGTTCAGGCAAAGGCGTGGCAGACTGTCGACGCGACCCGTACCAAAATGGCTCTGCGTTTTTTGGCCGGTGTACGTTGAGCGCGACCGGTATCTCCGAACAAAGGTGCTTGATAAGATCTTTCAGTGCATTCCGCGTCATGACTTTCTGCCCCTGATCACTTGCCTCACTCAGGCCCATGACCAGATTTATGACAGCTTCTGGCTGCTCTGTGCATTGTGCGCTAACAAGGCCAAGAAGCCGCTTCAGCATGTCTTTTTCAGCCAATTCCGATGTTGCTTCAATCAGTGCGGCTTTGAGACCCGGTCCGTAATACGGTATCACAACCCGATCGAGAAATAATTCCGTTGCTTTCCGACTTCCGATACGACAAAGCCGTGACAGCATTACTGCGCCGCTCTCTTGCCACTCATCCCGGTCCGAGTAATGCAAGACTTGGGGCGCTGGCCAAGCTTCAGCAATTTCAGCAGCAATGGTGTCAAGCGACAAATCATTCCCGTCAGAGGTCGCAGCGCGTTGCTCAGACTGTACAAAAAGGACGGAAAGCGCCTTGGCACCGGCTTGGGCAAGAACACGAGGGCCTTCTTTAGCAGGCCAAAGAACAAAGGCCGCGCTTCGATAGTGTCGCTCAACTGTGGCCCCCTCATTGCCGCTCGCCTCCGTCAAGCGATTCACGTCAGGTTCCCAATTTGTGATCCGTTCTGGTGGCATCAATTCGTTTTGCGCCAACGCCAGTTGGCCATAAGCGCTCGCGCCCAAATCGGGATGCACCCAATCATCAAGCTCACATCTCCGCTCAATGATATCATAGAGTTCGTATTCGTCCGCGCCGATGTCTTCGATTTCCCAGACATAGTCCCGCCCAAGGTAGGCAGCGGCGGCATATTCATCAACATGCACGATGGCCGCGTGGAGGGAACAGTCAGCCTGTGCCGCAGCTGCAATCAAAGCACGCCCAACCGTTGCATCCGTGTTTTTTAGGGTTTCAAACGACAGGCCTGCGATGCTGTAATCATGCTCGAGAAGCCAGACAAGTTTTTCAGGCGCGTCCGACGTTGCGAAGCAGTTTTTGATCTCCTTCGCAATCTGACCCATAAGATCTGCATAGTTCGGTGCCGAGGTGGCCACATTTTGACCCGGAGTGAGAACCAAATTGTAAACCAGACAGGCGCGATGACCTTCTGTCACAGGCCTAATTTCATGTTCGCAATCAGCATAAAAGGCCGCAAAAACCAGTTCGGAAGGATCGTTGCTACACATTTCGACAATCGTCTCTCGACCGCGATGGCGGATGATCAGTTCGCCCCCTTTCCCTGCAACCGGTAGTGAAACGACCAAGGTCGCCACCATGCCGGTAACCTTCTCGGTATCACGGTGCGGCGCAAAAAAACCGCCTTCCTCGTAAACGAGGATTTTGTAAAGTTCCGCGTCGACAGCTTCCGGCGGGTAGCCGAGGCCTTCGGCCGCACGGTTGAGGATGCGATTGAATGTTTCGCCTCAGGTTTCTCCTCCTACGCTGATTTGATCTGGCGAAACCTGCCAACAGTCACGAACGGACCTGTCCAAAATTGTTTCTGCGCCGCGTCCATATGGTGCGCGTTCACCAAGTGTGATCAAGTCCTGTAATTGTGCCGGTTGGAGAGGGAATGCGAGGACGCCTGTCGTGTGGTTCCAGATGCGAGGCATTGGGGTAGGAAACCGCCCATACACACAATAGTCGCCCGGTCGGTCGATCATCGAGATCAGTTCGGAAAGGGCTGACAGCCGCTCATCGAAAGTAAAGTAACCGCCGTCCACATCACTGGCATAATAGCTCATTGATCGCTGACCCCCAAATTGTCATCTCAGGTTTCTATGCAATCTGTTACCCCAAACTTCTGAAATTCGGCAATGCGCCTTTCCGACATTTCAGGACGATCCCACGATGATTTTGGTTGATTCTTGCCGATGCAGCGCTCGACCACCTCGTCCGCAAAGAATGTCATATTGAATTCAGTCAGAGGGGTAGCTGGGTAGTTACGATTGCCCGGATATTCCTGCCGGGCAAGCCGGGTCGGTGGTGACGCAGCGTTTAACGCGCCCGTCGCGGGCAGATCCCCGGCAATCTCGATCAACCCTTTCGGTTGTGGATCGGATTTCGACTCATGCCATCTCTCTCTGAATCCGGGTCGCGCGGGGATTGGTTGTGCGTTTACTGACGCTGGGTAATCGCAGTCACTCCCCCCGGCAAAGTGCACCTGTGCACAGGTTGGGCGCGTCTATTTTGCCATGTGAAAAGAGTGCACCGGATGGGGTCTGGACCACCGTTGCCCTTGATTGCTGCTAGGTCTGCTCTCGCGGCCAGAGTTGGGGGAAGAACGGGCCGGAAATTCGATCACCTTCGCGGTAACCGGCAGCCTCGAACTGCGCCCGTTCATCCCTGGCCCAATCACCGCGATACCGGATCATCCCGTCCGGTGCAGTCATCCTTAGGGTATAGCGTCGCACCGTCTCGGTTGGAGTGGTGGACGAAAGCCCACCGTGAAGCGTTCGCATGTCAAAAAAGATACAATCGCCAAGCGCCATATCCCATTGCAACAGATCATAGGCGTCCGGATCGGCGTTGATATCGGGCGGCGCGTGATAGGTCTGGCCCGCAATTTCGGTTGACTCAAAACTCGGATGTCCATCCGCAAACCGGACCCGCATGAACAGCTTGTCCCAAAGGTGTGATCCTTTCACAAAAGCGATCCCGTTGTCCTTGGTCACCGGCTCCAACGGCAGCCAGAGGACACACATCGAGCCCTCGAAATCAAAGTAGGACAGATCCTGATGGAATGGTGGGCGCGAGGTTGACCCAGCCTCGCGCAGAAACCAGTTATCCATAACAAGATTGACCGATGGGGCCTGCAGCAATTCTGCCGCCAAGGGTGCGCAAGGGGAGTGCCGGACAAACTGTTCAAATTGAGGAAATTTGTTCCAGGCCCAATAATCCTCGTAATAGGCAGGTGCGTCTGGGTCCTTGGTGTGGCGCGTGAAATTATCGCTCGGTGTTTTCAGATCAGCATCAATGCCATCACGCAGCAGGGACAACCAGTCTGATGAAAATTTCGATCTCAGAACAACGGCCCCGTCCCTTTGAAAGGCGGCTATTTCCTCGGGCGACACAAGTGCGTTCGACGTCATTCGGCGGCCTTTCTTTTGGGTCCCTGCACGTTGAGATTTGCACCTTGCCTGCGGTGGGTCAAAATAAATCGCGGCGCGAACCACTTCACGCGGCTGTGAACCGGCGCGATTCTCCGCCAGTTGCATCTCGGAATTGGCGATGGACGTGCTATGTTTGGCTCAGGATTGTGGCCGATCTTGCCGATTGGCCTATATGCATCGCGCATTGCAGGAGGTCTGTTGATGACTGAAATGCCTTTCACCCGTCGTTCCCTGATCGTCACCGGAGGTGCGGTATTGGCAACCGGGGCATCCGGCTTGTTGATGCCAGCGCGCGCAAGCGGGTTTGCCCCGACGCGGTCGATGCGCGGCGGGTCCAACAATTATCGCGCCGGTGCGCCGATCGTGGACCGGATCGGAGGTGGCGGATTCTGGATGACCGGAACCGTGCGCCGCGCCGGAGACGGAGCACCCTTGCCCGGGCAACGCATTCAAATCTGGGCACACACGACCGAAGGGCACGAGCGCGAACCGCACAGCCACGGTGCCACGCTGACCGACGCCAACGGAGAGTTTCGGCTGGAAATGCCACAGATCGTCCCTGCCTTTGGGCAGCCGCACGGGCATCTTGCCTATGACAGCGGTGAGTTCGAAACGGTGTTCCTGCGCCCCATCATGCCAAGCGCCAAGGATAAAACCCTGAGCGCCCATTTCGTGCTGCAACCTGCCTGACCAGCGCGGACAGCCAACGAGGAAGCACATGCGCGGTATCCTTATTTGGGGGGCTTTGGCGCTGGCGTCTGTTATGCCGGTACTCGCCGCGGTCAGCAGCCCGCTGTTGGCATGGCGCCAACCGGTCTATATCGTGGCCGGGCTTGCCGGAATAATCGGAATGATCCTGCTGCTTTTTCAGCCCTTGCTGGCTGGCGGCAAACTGCCCGGGCTGTCGCCAACGCGCAGCCGGTATCTTCACAGATGGACCGGGTTGGCTTTGGTTCTGGCGGTCATCATCCATGTCGCGGGGTTGTGGGTAACCAGCCCACCGGATGTGATCGATGCGCTGCTGCTTGTATCCCCCACGCCGTTCTCGGACTGGGGTGTCATCGCGATGTGGGCGGTGTTTGCCGCCGCATTGCTGGCGGTCATGCGGCGACGCTTGCGCCTGCGATTTCGGGCATGGCGATTGGGTCACACGACATTGGCAGCCATAACCGTCCTGGGCAGCGTGATTCATGCCATGCTGATCGAAGGGACGATGGAGGTTATGACAAAATCCGCGCTCTGCGTGCTTGTGCTGCTGGCGAGCGCCAAAACGCTCGCCGATCTGCGCGTCTGGATGATCCGGTCGCGCCGGGACAACTGATCCGGGTCAGACGCCCAGACACCAACGCATTACCGCCTTTTGCGCGTGCAGGCGGTTTTCAGCCTCGTCAAAGATGACCGAGTTGGGTCCATCCATGACATCAGAGGTCACCTCTTCTTCGCGATGCGCCGGCAGGCAATGCATGAACAGCGCGTCGGGTTTGGCGTGGGACATGAGGTCTGCGTTGACCTGATAGGATCTGAGCATGTTGTGGCGGCGTTCCTTGGCCGATTGCGAATCGTGCATCGAAACCCAGGTGTCGGCCACAATCAAATCCGCGTCTTCGACGGCCTTGTACGGATCCCGTTCGATCACGATTTTCGACCCTTTCTGGCGGGCATAACCCATGAACTCTTCTTCGGGGTCGAACTGGGCCGGGCCGGTAAAGGTCAGATCAAAACCGAACTGACCCGCCGCATGCAGGAACGAGGCGCAGACGTTGTTGCCATCCCCGGTCCAGACGACCTTTTTGCCCGCAATGGGGCCGCGGTGTTCTTCGAATGTCAGCACATCCGCCATGATCTGGCAGGGATGGGTTCGATCTGTCAGGCCATTGATGACGGGCACGTCCGAATATTCGGCCAATTCCATCAGGATGGATTCGTCAAAGGTCCGGATCATGATCATGTCAACATAGCGCGACAACACGCGGGCGGTGTCGGCGATGTTCTCGCCATGGCCCAACTGCATGTCCTTGCCGGACAGCAACATGGTTTGCCCGCCCATCTGGCGCACCCCCACATCAAAGGACACACGGGTCCGGGTCGAGGGCTTTTCGAAGATCAGCGCAACCATGTGGTCCTTGAGCGGTTGCTCATCATCAAAGGCTGCCTTGGGCCGTCCCAGACGGGCCTGTTTCATTGTGCCTGCCTGATCGATCATGGACCGCAAATCTGCAGCATCGGTTTTGTGGATGTCGAGGAAGTGGTTCATTTCATTTCGCTTTTGACTGATGGCGGGTGGGGGCCAGCCCCCACACCCCCGGAGTATTTTGAAAAAGATGAAGATCACGCCGTGGCCAGACTGGCCTCGATCTGTTTGACAGTCTTGTCGAGGCGGATAGCGGCCTGCGCGATGTCATCCTCGGTCAGGGTCAGCGGCGGAAGCAATCGGATTACGTTATCGGCGGCAGGAACTGTGATGACTTCGTTGTCGTACCCTGCGTTGACCACATCAAGATTGGGTGCCTTGCATTTGAGGCCCAGCATCAGGCCCGCGCCGCGCACCTCTTCGAAGACTTCTGGATGCTCTGCGATCAGACCTTCGAGTTTTTGCCGCAGCAAACCCGCCTTACGATTGACGCCGTCCAGAAAGGCGGGTGTGGCGACCTGATCGATCACGGCGCAACCGACCGCGCAGCCCAGTGGGTTGCCGCCGTAGGTCGAACCATGGGTGCCTGCGGTCATGCCGCTGGCCGCGTCTTCGGTGGCCAGAACCGCGCCCAAAGGGAAGCCGCCGCCGATGCCCTTGGCGACCATCATGATATCTGGGGTGATGCCCGCCCATTCGTGGGCAAATAGCTTGCCGGTCCGACCGACACCGCATTGCACCTCATCCAGGATCAGCAGAAGGCCATTTTCGTCACAGATCTGACGCAGGGCTTTCAGTTCTGCGTCAGGCACGGGGCGAATGCCGCCTTCGCCCTGAATTGGTTCGATCAGGATAGCAGCGGTATTGTCGGTGATCGCGTTGGTGACACCGTCGAGATCGCCAAAGGTCAGGTGGACAAAGCCGGGCAGCAGGGGGCCGAAGCCCTTGGTCATTTTCTCGGACCCGGCGGCGGCGATACCGGCCGAGGAACGACCGTGGAACGAGCCGTCGAAGGTGATGATTTCAACCCGCTCGGGCTGGTCTTTGTCAAAGAAATACTTGCGGGCCATTTTCACGGCCAATTCACAGGACTCGGTCCCCGAATTGGTGAAAAATACCGTGTCGGCAAATGTGTGTTCTACCAGCTTGTCGGCCAGCGCCTGCTGCTGCGGGATGTTATAGAGGTTCGAGACATGCCACAGTGCGTGCGCCTGATCGGTCAGCGCCGCAACCAGCGCAGGATGGGCATGGCCCAGCGCGTTCACCGCGATACCCGCGCCGAGGTCCAGAAAACGTCGGCCATCCGCCTCGATCAGCCAGGCGCCTTCGCCCTTTACGAAAGTCAGGGGCGCGCGATTATAGGTCGGCAGAACGGACGGGATCATCGGATCATCCTTTCGGGTAGGTTGGACCTTGTGAGTGAAACACAGAGGCCGGGTTCGTCAACTGATTTGGTGGGGAATGCGCGGATTTGGACCGCGCAAATGGATCAAACGGGCCGGTTAGGCGGCAAAGCGTCGGCGTCGGAGCTGCAGGATATGTGCGTGTTTGATCATGTCGGCTCGTATAGCGGGGGTTGATCCCCGTGAAAACCCTGAAAAACGATTGGGGACAGATTTCACCCTGAGACTACGCATTTCCCGCTTGCCATTTGCCGTAGGCTAGCGCACCGCGTATCCCATGTTCGTTGCCAAGCCAAACAATCCACCCCTTGCGGCGCTGCTGATTTTTGCGGCCAGCGCTTTTATTGCCGGAACCACGTTATTGGCCAAGGCGTTGGGAACGGACACACTGGGCCCGGCACTGCATCCGATGCAGATCAGCCATGGGCGGTTCCTGTTTGCGTTTATTGTGATTGTCAGCGCTGTTGGCATCCTGCGGCCGCAACTGCGCCGCCCGCATTGGGGGTTGCATGTCGGGCGCACCAGTTTTGGATGGGTGGGAATCACTCTGATGTTCGCCTCGGTCGCGTATATCCCGATTGCGGATGCCACGGCGATTTCCTTCCTGAACCCGGTTTTTGCAATGGTGCTGGCGATCCCGCTGCTGAAAGAGGGTGTCGGCCCGTGGCGCTGGCTGGCCGCCGCCGTTGCCTTGACCGGAGCATTGATTCTGCTGCGCCCAACACCCGAAAGCTTTCAGCCCGCTGCCCTGCTGGCACTGACGGCGGCGGCTGTCATCGGGATGGAGCTGATTTTCATCAAGAAACTCTCGGGCCGGGAAATTTCCATCCAGATATTGCTGATCAACAATGCGATGGGGCTGACGATCGCCTCGGTCGCGGTGAGTTTTGTGTTTCAGATGCCCACACCGGCACAATGGGCCGCTTTGGCCGGGATCGGTGTCTTGATGGCTTGCGCGCAGGCATGTTTCGTCAACGGCATGGCGCGGGCCGATGCCTCATTCGTGGCGCCGATCAGCTATGCGACCCTGATATTTGCGGCGTTTTACGATTTCGCGGTGTTCGGTGTTGTCCCGGATCTGGTCAGTCAGATCGGGTCAGCCATCATCCTGACCGGCGCGCTGATCCTTGTCTGGCGCGAAGCGCGACAGCGTCACGCCTTGAGCCGATAGCCGGTGCGCAGCATCTGCCAGGTCAATCCGCCGACCATCAGTGTGGCAAAGGCGCAGATTACCATCCCCAGATAAGGTGAACTGTCAGAAACGCCGATCATTCCGAATCGCAACCCGTCGATCAGATAGAAAACCGGGTTCACATGGCTGATCTTGTTCAAGATCGGTGGTAACGCCTGAACCGAATAGAATGTGCCGGACAGAAAAGCCAATGGTGTCACGATGAAATTGGTAATGGCCGCCATCTGATCGAATTTATTGGCAAAAATCCCGGCAAACAGGCCAAGCGCGCCCATGAACGCACCACCGAGTACAACAAAGATCAGGGCGATCAGCGGGTATTGCGGAACAAGGCCCAACACCAATGCCAATGCAAGGGCCACGACGCAGGCGATCAGAATGCCCCGCGCGACACCGCCCGCCAGGTAACCCAGCAGGATTTCAAGCGGCGACAGCGGCGGCATCAGCGTGTCGACGATATTGCCCTGTACCTTGGCGATCACCATCGAAGAGGACGTATTGGCAAAAGCGTTCTGGATCACTGTCATCATCATGATCCCCGGCGCCAGAAAGGTCAGAAAGGGCACGCCCATCACATCCGGCCGCCCCGGTCCGATGGCAATGGTGAAGATCAGCAGAAACAGCCCCGCAGTGACCAGCGGCACCAGCAACGTCTGTGTCCACACCGCAAGAAAGCGCAGGGTTTCGCGTTGGGCCAGCGTGTAAAGTCCCATCCAGTTTACTCTGCCAAAGCGGCGCGCGTTCTGTTCTGCGGGAATCTGCATCATCGGGCCTCAAACTGATTCGAAGACTGCTTGTAACTCGGGGCGCAGTGTTTAGAATAGGGGGCTGAGACGAATTCCGAAGGCGGCCCGAATCCGGGGCCGCTTTCCCGCTTTTTGAAAGGCAACCCATGTCCTGGACTGACGAGCGCGTAGAACTGCTCAAGAAAATGTGGGGCGAAGGCCAGTCGGCCAGCCAGATCGCCAAGGAACTGGGCGGTGTGACCCGCAACGCGGTGATCGGCAAGGTGCACCGTCTGGGCCTGTCGAACCGCGCAACCGGCGCGTCGCCCGCCAAATCCGAGCCCAAGGAAAAACCGGCCCCCGCGCCCAAGGCCGAGGCCAAGCCAAAGCCCACGCCAAAGACCGAACCGGCGCGCCCGGCCCCTGCTCCGGCAGCCGAAGCCAAACCGGCCATTCCAGCCCGCCGTCAGATTATCCCGGCAGGTCAACCGCTGCCACCGCAGCCTTCGGCCAATGAAATCAGCCCCGAAGCGCTGGCCAAGGTCAACGAGATCGAAAAGAAAGCCAAGAAGCTGACGCTGATGGAACTGACCGAGAAGACCTGCAAATGGCCCGTAGGCGACCCCGCGACCGAAGATTTCTGGTTCTGCGGACTGCCCGTTGAGGCGGGTAAGCCATACTGCGAGGCGCATGTGGGCGTGGCCTTCCAACCAATGAGCTCGCGCCGCGACCGGCGGCGGTAAGGGCCATGCGCCAGGATCCGACAGCGATGGAGGAGACCTGGCTGGCCCGTGCAAAACGATTGCTGGCGCTGGCCGAAACCGGCCAGCACTTTACCAAAGATCCGTTCGACCGCGAACGCTATGACGAGATCGCCGGGATGGCGCGGGCCATGCTGGCTGATCTGGGTCAGGTGCCTTTGTCACGGATCGATGGGCTGATTTCCGAACATGCTGCGGGATACGCCACGCCCAGCATCGACATTCGCGGCGCAGTAATCCGTGACGGGCGAATTTTGCTGGTGCGCGAACGCAGCGACGGGAAATGGGCAATGCCGGGCGGGTTTGCGGATATCGGCAGCTCTCCGGCGGAAAACATCGAGCGCGAGGTCCGGGAAGAGGCTGGATTGCGCGTACGGGCACGGCATCTTTACGCCCTACGCCACAAAGCGCGGCATAGGTATCCGGCGGATGCGCGCGACTTCTACAAGTTGTTCTTTTTATGTGATGAAACAGGTTCGGACGACCCGCAACCCGGGGTGGAAACCAGTGAGGTTGCCTTTTTTGACCGCACCGACCTGCCTGATCTGTCTCTGACGCGAAATTTGTCTTCGGATATTGATGCGGCATTTGACGCGGTCCGCGCGAATTCTCTTGAGACCCTTTTCGACTGAAAATCTGATTTTGATGCGGTCACACCTTTACGGGGTTCAGGACATAGTTACTGAACCGACACGATATGCCTGCTTGGCCTTCTGGCATTTACTGTGCCGGGTGTGACGGCAGGTCCGGCATCGGCACCCAACGCGGCAGATCATCCGGCGAGACCGATACATGCAGGCGTTCGGACCTGTCCCGCCCCACTTTGCGATGCTTGCGCAACAGGAAAATCTTGCCCCAGCCGCGCCATGTGCCAACGGACGGGGCAGAGGTATCTGTCGGATACCGATCCCTCCAACCCTCGGGCAGCGGCAAGCCGTGCAGTTCAGCCTTGTCCAGCATCCAGATCAGCGAAATGTTGCTGAGCGACCTCGCCTCTTCGAACCCGTTCAACTGGCCACCGACATCGCCATGGGTGCCACGAAACCAAACCTGTTCCACATGGCCTTTGAATTCGGGAGTACATTTCCACAGCACCGGCTCGAAGACCTCGCGTGTCTCATCCAATGCCATGGCGTGATAACCGTGGCGGGTCGCCGGACCCAACTGGTGGTTGTGGAACGCATGACGTTCCTCGGCCCAGCGCCAGAGCAGCGGCAGGCGCAGGCCCAGCGCTTTGACCGTGTCCCAGACGCCAACCATCTCGATCGCGACATCCTCGTGACAGAAAGCCTTGCGAAAGGTCGCGGCGGCGGCACCGTTGGCGTGGCATTCATAGTGGCGATAGGCTTGCCTTATATTGCGTTCGGTCGCGTGTTCCGCCTTGAGCAGGCCGATCATGTCGATGACACCAGCCAGGTTGCGCACACCATAGGCGCCGCGCGAATATCCAATGAAGAATATCCTGTCGCCGGGTTTATAGCGTGAGGCGAGATACCCATAGGCGCGGCGGATTTGCCGGTTGATCCCGCGCCCCATCATCACATCCAGCGAGGATTTCCAGTTTTCCCACTGCACACCCGCCTCGTAAAACACTGACACCTTGCTACCCATCTCGCAGCACAGGCGCAGGGTTTGACCCGCGTGGGTCTCGGACCCCGGATCAAGGGTCGACATCGTTCCGTCCAGGATGATGACGTGACTGATAGGTTCACGATGGCGCGTCCCGGCAGAGTGCTCGGACCGCAGGGGCCGTCCGAGCCATCCCAGTACCTTTTTACTCAGCCGCGACAGAACCATCGTTTAACAATTCCCATACCTTGTGAGGTGTGAAAGGCATGTCCGCCTGCCGCACCCCGTAATCCCAGAGCGCATCCTGAACCGCGTTTGCCACAGCAGCCAGCGCGCCCACGGTTCCGGCCTCGCCACAACCTTTCATCCCCATCGGGTTGGCGGTTGACGGAACCGGCGCCGAGGTAAACTTAATCATGGGTACGTCCGCCGCGCGGGGCAAGGCATAATCCATGAACGAAGCCGTGAGCAGTTGCCCCGCAGCATCATGAACGACGCGTTCATTCAACGCCTGACCGATGCCCTGAACCACCCCGCCATGAACCTGCCCTTCGGCCAACATCGGGTTGATAAGATTGCCGAAATCGTCAACCACGTTATATCGGTCCACCCATGTTTCGCCGGTATGAGAATCGATCACAATCTCGGCAACATGCGCGCCGTTGGGATAGCTGCGGGCGTCCAGTCTGGCGCGGTCCTCGTGCTGCATCAGGTCCAGGCGCCCATCGGCGCGGGCCATTTCGGCTGCCTCGATCAAGGTGGGCGTCAGGTTTGATCCGGGCGCGCGGAATGTTTCGTGGTCGAATGTCACATCGCTGTCCTCGACCCCCATTTTATCAGCGAGATAGGGCGTGAATGCGGCAACCATCGTATCAACTGTGACCAGCGTTGCGTTGCTTTGCGTGGTCACTGACCGGGACCCACCCGTGCCGCCGCCCTGCGCCAACCGGTCGCTGTCGCCTTGCACGACAGTGATCCGATCTGCCGGGATACCGGTCTGATCCGACAGGAACTGGGCATAGACCGTTTCGTGGCCCTGCCCGTTCGATTGCGTGCCAACATAAAGGTTCACCGTCCCATCCTCGCAAAACTCGATCTTTGCGCCTTCGGAAGGATCACCCAAAATACTTTCGATATAGTAACACAGGCCCAGTCCCCGGATCAGGCCACGTTCAGCATCCGCTGCCTTGCGGGCGGCAAAGCCTTCGACCTGTGCGCCTGCACGCGACAGGACCATGTCGAATTCGCCGACGTCATACGTTTCACCGGTTGTGGTCTTGTAGGGAAAAGCGTCCGGGCGGATGAAGTTCCTGCGCCGCAGCTGCCACGGGTCGATATCCAGTTCGCGCGCGGCCCGGTCCAGGACCCTTTCAAGAACATAGATCGCTTCGGGCCTGCCAGCACCGCGATAGGCATCAACCTGAGTTGTGTTTGTATAAAACCCCTCGACCCGCAGATAGGTTGTTTGCACATCGTAAACGCCCATCAATACGCGGCTGAACAGGTTGGTTTGGATGGCCTGCGCGAAATGGCTGTTATATGCGCCAAGATTGCATTTGCTGTGAACCCGATAGGCAGTGATCTTGCAATTCTCGTCAAAGGCCAGTTCCGCCAACGAGGTCAGATCGCGGCCATGATGATCCGACAGCATCGCCTCGGACCGGTCAGACATCCAGTGAACACTCTGCCCCAACTGCATTGCGGCCACCGCGACCGAGAAATATTCAGGATACGGCATCGCCTTCATGCCAAAGCCGCCACCAACATCAGGCGTGGTCACGCGAATCGCGTCCGGGTCCAGGTTCAGTTTATCCGCAAGCTGTGCCTTCATGCCCCAGACGCCCTGACCGCTATAGGCTACATGTAACCGCCCGTCGGACCACATGGCCTGACATCCGCGTGGTTCGATGGAATTGACGATGACCCGGTTGTCATGGACGTTCAGCGCAACGGTGTGGGCCGCGGATCGAAAGGCGGCATCCGTCGCCGCTTCGTCGCCCAGACCCCAGTCAAAGGCGCGATTGTCGGGCGCTTCGGCATGCAGCGTTTCACCTCCGGCGGCGAGGTCCATTTTGGTGGGCAGGTCCTCGGTCTCCATCCAGATTTGCTCGACCGCGTCGCGCGCCTGCAGCAGCGTGTCGGCAATGACAACCGCGACCGGTTCACCAACGAACCGAACGCGTCCCCGGGCCAGCATATGCCTCTGTGGCGCGGCCCCTTTGGAGCCGTCCCGGTTGGCGACCGTAGTTGCGCTCATCACGGTGTCGATCCCTGCCGCCGCCAGATCGTCCCAAGCCATCACCAGACGTACCCCGTCGGATGCGCGTGCGGCCCCAAGATCCAGCGACGTGATTTTGCCATGCGCCACCGGGCTGCGGAAAAATGCAGCAAACAGCGCATTCGCGGGAACGGCATCATCCATATAACGGCCCTGCCCGGTTAGAAAACGCTGATCCTCGGTGCGTTTGACGGGCTGGCTTTTACCGAACTTTTCCATCGCATGATCCTATGGCTGCCTCTGGTCGCGACCCTAGCGCGCTGCCGGATCATGTCCAGTGACCATCAATAAATTCACGACATGGCCTGATTGCGACATACGTGTCCTGAAATGACGTTGCACGGGATTCGAAGTGCCCCTTACGCTGAGCGAGAATTCAGCCTGTTGGAGGTCATATGTCCGCATCTGTCGCCCTTACAAATGGTCGCCTCGATCATCAATCGGTCGAGGATTACTGGGAAAACGGGTTTGTTTTTTCGATAGGCTCAGTTTGCAAATCGTATGCGTTCATGGTACGTTCCTATTCAAATCAGAGGGAAAATCGGGTGATGGATCACAAGCAATTTCAGAAATGGCTTTCCGGGATAGACCAACTCAGCCCGGCGCAGCGGCAGGAAGCCGAAGCTGTTTTCTCAGGAGGTTCGCAAGCGTCAGCCTCGCTGGCGGCTATTGAAGCGAGTGTAGGGGAAGATCGCCCGTGTCCGCATTGCGGCACACCAGGGGCACTCTCGCGGGGCAAGGCCCGAGGCCTGCGGCGATATCAGTGCAAGGGGTGCAAGAAGACATTCAATGCCGCGACCGGCACCCCTTTGGCGGGTCTTCACCGCAAAGACAAGTGGCTTGCCTTTGGAACTTGCCTTGCAGATGGGTTGACGGTTCGCCGATCGGCAGAACATTGCGGGTTTGCCGTCACTACTGCATTTCGCTGGCGGCACCGGTTTCTCACCGCAGAAAGCCCGCAGCCCCGCAAGCTCACGGGCATTGTCGAGGCCGACGAAACCTATGTCCTGAAAAGCCGCAAGGGCCAACGGAAACTGGGACGCAAAGCGCGACGCCGGGGCGGCAAGGCCAGCAAAAGGGGGCTTTCAGATGAGCAGGTTCCGGTGCTGGTTGCCGCTGACCGGAGTGGCACGACAGTCAGTGCCGTTCTCCCTGCGGTCAATGCTGACAGCTTGCGGGAGGTCATCGAACCGGTCGTGGACGAGGATATCGTTCTGGTAAGTGATGGTCACCGCGCCTATCCGCCCTGTGCCGCCGTAATCGGTGTGCGCCACGAAGCGTTGAACCTGTCCAGTGGTGAGCGGGTGCGCGACGCCTTTCACATTCAGACAGTCAACAATCGACACAGCCAGTTGAAGGATTTCCTGCGGCGCTACCGGGGGGTCGCAACCAAATATCTCGACAACTACCTGCGATGGTTTCAGCATCTGGAACTGGAAAGCGCCTCACCCCGTGCGTGTCTCGCCAACGCAATCGACAGGCCATGCATACGAATTGGAAACTGAGCCTTCCGATAACCGTATTCCCGAAAGCCGAAGCCTCCGGGTTTCGCGCGGAACTGGAAGACATCGAAGACATCTGGCGCGAGGCTGATCTGCCATTGCCATTGAACATGTACAAACGCATCAACGCCCATGTGGTTATGCCGCTGGCGACGCGCATCGCATTGGACCCGCGTGTTCTGGACGTGGTCGAGGGCGTTTTGGGGCCGGATCTTTTGTTGTGGTCGGCCGAGTTGTTCATCAAGGAACCCCACACCAAACAGGTCGTGGGAATGCATCAGGACCTGACCTATTGGGGCATGGGCGAAACGCAGGACCAGTTGACCGCCTGGATCGCCTTGTCGCCTGCGACCGTTGAAAGCGGCTGCATGGATTTCGTCCAAGGCAGCCACAAGAACCCGATACTGCCACACAATGATACATTCTCGGACAACAACTTGTTGTCGCGCGGGCAGGAAGTGGCCGTGGACGTGGCCGAAGAGGACAAGACCCATATCGAATTGCAGCCGGGGCAAATGTCGCTGCACCACGGGCTGACAATTCACGGCTCGGGGCCCAACGCGTCAGACGATCGCAGGATCGGTTTGGCGATCCGCTATCTGAACCCCAATGCACAGCAGAAAGTGGCGGACCGAGATTATGCCATTCTGGCGCGGGGCGAGGATCGGGTTGGAAATTTCGTCCATATTCCGGCTCCGGACGAATTGTTTTCAGCCGAGGCGCTGGACTTGCACGCCCGCATCCGCACCGATCAGGCCAAAGCCATGGCGCAGGGGGCCGCCGAGACCCTGCATCTCTATACACCAGCGGCATCCGGCGGGTCGTGATCCCGTCCGGGTCGCGACACAACCGTCCTGAACGCGCGCGGCCCCTTTCCCTTCCTGCGTCCATTCGCTATTGCAGTCGCTGACCCGAATTTGTTGACGCAGGACGCATCCCATGGCGATGGAAAAGACATTCAACGCGGCCGAGGCCGAGGCCCGCATCTACAAGGCCTGGGAAGAGGCCGGAGCCTTCAAGGCAGGCGCGAACAGATCGCGCGACGAAAGCTTTACCATCATGATCCCGCCCCCCAATGTGACGGGCGCTTTGCACGTGGGCCACGCCTTCAACAACACGCTACAGGACATCCTGATCCGCTGGCACCGCATGCGCGGGTTCGACACGCTGTGGCAGCCCGGGCAAGACCACGCAGGTATAGCCACGCAAATGCAGGTGGAAAAGATGCTCGCCGCGACTGGGCAACCCGGTCGGAGCGAATTGGGGCGCGAGGCGTTTCTGGACAAGGTCTGGGAATGGAAAGGCGAATACGGCGGCACCATCATCGAGCAGCTCAAGCGTCTGGGGTCCTCCTGCGACTGGTCGCGTAACGCATTCACCATGGCGGGCGCGCCGCGCGATCCACGCACGGGGCACGAAAATTCTGCGAATTTTCACGACGCGGTAATCAAGGTCTTCGTCGACATGTACGAAAAGGGCCTGATCTATCGCGGCAAACGACTGGTCAACTGGGATCCGCATTTCGAGACCGCGATTTCGGATCTGGAGGTCGAGAATATCGAAGTCGCCGGTCACATGTGGCACTTCAAGTATCCGTTGGCCGATGGCGAGACGTATGAGTATTTGGAAAAAGATGAAGATGGGAATGTGATCTTCCGCGAAGAACGGGATTACATTTCTATCGCGACCACACGCCCGGAAACCATGCTGGGTGATGGGGCAGTGGCGGTTCACCCCTCGGATGAGCGTTACGCGCCAATCGTCGGGAAGCTCTGCGAAATCCCGGTTGGACCGAAAGAGCATCGCCGCCAGATCCCGATCATCACTGATGATTACCCGGACCCTGACTTTGGCTCGGGCGCGGTGAAGATCACCGGCGCGCATGACTTCAACGACAACATGGTCGCCAAGCGCGGCGGCATTCCGATGTACCGTCTGATGGACACGCGCGGTGCGATGCGGGCCGATGGCGCGCCTTACGCCCAAGAGGCAGGCAAGGCGCAGGAATTCGCTCGCGGACGTGATTTCACCGAGAACGAGATCGACGCGATCAATCTGGTCCCCGACCACCTGCGCGGCCTCGACCGGTTCGAGGCGCGCGCGAAGGTCGTCGAAGAGATCACCGCTGACGGTCTGGCCGTCATGACCCACGCCGACAATCCGGTTCTTGGCACCAAGCTGGGCGAGGATGACGACCCGGCGGCTCTGGTCCCGCTGGTCGAGAGCAAACCGATCATGCAGCCCTTTGGCGACCGTTCGAAAGTCGTCATTGAGCCGATGTTCACCGACCAGTGGTTCGTTGACGCCGAAAAGGTCGTCGGCCCCGCACTGGACGCGGTCAAGGACGGCACGGTAAAGATCATCCCTGAATCGGGCGAGAAAACCTATTACCACTGGCTGGAAAACATCGAGCCCTGGTGCATCTCGCGCCAGTTGTGGTGGGGGCATCAGATTCCGGTTTGGTATGGTCTCGATCTGTCCGCTGAGGACTTCATCGACGATGAGAACGACGGCGACCTTGATCTCGTTGAACTGGGTCGTCTGCTGAATGCAGGTGGTATGTTGCACCGTGGCAACGTCATGGAATGCGCAGCGAGCCTTGAGGCGGTTACCGAAAAGTTCCTGGATGACAACGCCAACATCCCCAGCCCGCTGAGCCATGCAACAGTCATCGAGGTTGCAGACAAACACGAGGCAATTCAACAGTTTGCTGAAAGCCTTGCGCATTATGCGGTCGAGCAGGACCCGACCAAACTGGTCTATCCGGTCTGGCGCGACCCCGACGTCCTTGACACGTGGTTCTCGTCCGGCCTCTGGCCCATCGGCACGCTGGGCTGGCCCGAGCAGACCGAGGAACTGGATCGCTATTTCCCCACCGATGTTCTGATCACCGGCGCGGATATCCTGTTCTTCTGGGTCGCCCGGATGATGATAATGCAACTGGCCGTGGTGAACGAAATCCCCTTCCACACCGTCTATCTGCACACGCTCGTCCGCGACGAGAAGGGCAAGAAGATGTCCAAGACCACCGGCAACGTCATTGACCCGCTGGAGATCGTGGACGAATTCGGCGCCGACGCGTTGCGCTTTACCAACGCCTCGATGGCGGCGATTGGCGGCGTGCTGAAGCTGTCCCGCGAACGCATCACGGGGTATCGCAACTTCGGCACCAAGCTGTGGAACGCCATCCGTTTTGCCGAGATCAACGAAGTCTTCACCGATGCCGTTCCGCAACTGGATGTGGCTGACCTGAAGCCCAAAGCCGCCGTGAACCGCTGGATCATCGGCGAAACCGCCCGTGTGCGGGAAGAGGTCGACGCGGCGCTGGAAAGCTATCGCTTCAACGATGCAGCCAACGGGCTCTATGCCTTTGTCTGGGGCAAGGTGTGCGACTGGTACGTGGAACTGTCCAAGCCGCTGCTGCAGGGCGATGACGCCGAGGCACAGGCCGAAACCCGCGCCACCATGCGCTGGGTTCTGGATCAGTGCATGGTCCTGCTGCACCCGATCATGCCCTTCGTCACCGAAGAGATCTGGGGCCTGACCGGGGACCGCGCAAAGATGATCGTTCACGCCGACTGGCCGGCCTATGCCGCCGCTGATCTGATCGATGCCAAAGCGGATCGCGAAATGAACTGTGTGATCTCAGTCATTGAAAACACTCGCTCGGCCCGGGCGCAGATGCGGGTGCCTGCGGGGCTTTACGTGCCGATGCTGGTGACCGAAATCGACGCACACGGACAGGCCGCATGGGACCGCAACGAGGCGCTAATCAAGCGTCTGGCCCGCATCGACAGCCTGACCAAAGCGGATGAACTGCCCAAAGGTACGATCTCGATCGCTGCCCCCGGCGCATCCTTCGGCCTGCCGCTTGCGGATATCATCGACATCGGTGCCGAAAAGGAACGGTTGGAGAAAGCCAAAGGCAAACTGGCCAAAGAGCTAGGCGGATTGCGCGGTCGCCTGAACAACCCGAAATTCGTGGCCTCGGCCCCGGAAGAGGTCGTCGCAGAAGCCAAGACAAACCTCGCCGCGCGCGAAGAAGAAGAGGCAAGACTGAACGAAGCGCTCGCGCGTCTGGCAGAAATCGCCTGATCTTCATCTTTTCAAAAATACTCAAAATCCAAACCCCGCCGCACATGCACCGGCGGGGTTTTCTTCTGCCCTCGCATGATTTCACTTGTTCACAACCGCTTGCGATTGCTAGCAAGTCTCGAATGCAAACTCCGAGGCTGTAATGGCGCACTCTCTTCCTCCCGTGCAGACGATTTCGACCGGCCTTGTGGTAGCGGTGGTGGTTTTTTTCAGTTCATTCCCCATCGTCCTGCAGGGGCTGAACGCGATGGGAGCGTCCGCTGCCCAGTCCGCTTCGGGATTGATGATGGCGGCGATTGCCATGGGGCTGGCGGCGATTGTTCTCAGCCTGTGGTATCGCCAACCCATCAGTGTGGCGTGGTCGACACCGGGTGTCGCGCTGCTGGCAATTTCGACCACCCCGGTTGATGGCTTTTCGGGCGCGGTGGGCGCGTTCCTGTGCGCCGGGGCGCTGACGGTGCTGGCAGGGCTGTGGCGCCCTCTGGGGCGGTTGGCGGCAGCCATTCCGATAACGCTGGCGCAGGCGATGCTGGGCGGGGTTTTGCTGCCGCTTTGTATCGTGCCCTTTCAGGCGGCGGTCGCGCTGCCATGGCAGGCGCTGCCCGTGATCGTCACATGGTTCGTCGCAGGGCGGATCAACCGGCTGTTCGCGGTTCCGGCGGCGGTCGTAGCGGCGGCGATCGTTGTCATCCTAAGCGCCGATGGCACTTCGGTCCGGCCCGAGCATCTGGTGGCCGCGCCCGTTTGGACTATGCCGAGCTTCTCGCTGGG
>CAXXPZ010000047.1:0-44479 GCA_963422555.2 uncultured Ruegeria sp. | reverse complement strand
ATCTGCCCTTTCCCACCGGATACTCCGGCGTCTATCAGGATCGCCGCCGCGCCTGCGGTTGGGCATTATACGCGGCTGTCGGCGTCGAAAACGGGGATCGCGCCGCATCCAATCAGCAGATGATGCAGAATTTTGCCCTTTTCGGCGCACCCCATTGTGCGATCATTTCCAGCCCGGCGGAACTCGGTCCCTACGGCGCGATGGATTGCGGAGGGTTCGTGACCGCCTTTACTCTGGCGGCACAAGCGCTGGATGTAGCCTCGATTCCGCAGGCCGCCGTGGCCGCCTATGGGCCGTTTCTGCACCGGTACTTTGATATCCCGGATAACCGGCTGATCCTGTGCGCGCTGTCGTTCGGGTATCCCGACGCGGATCACCCGGCCAACGGCTACCGCACCGACCGCGCGTCATTGGGCCAGATCGTCGACTGGCGCGATTAATCACACGAAAGGACGCGGCCCTCATGCGCGCATTGTTACAGAGAATTTCCAAGGCCTCGGTTTCGACCGAAGGGTCTGTGATCGGCAGGGCCGGGCCGGGTCTGATGATCCTTGTATGCGCCATGCAAGGGGACGATACGGCACAAGCGGCGCAGTTGGCGGAAAAGATAGCCAAGCTGCGGATATTCAAGGACACCGCGGGCAAAATGAACCGCTCGATCCTGGACATTGGCGGCTCGGCTCTGGTGGTCAGTCAGTTCACGCTGGCCGCCGACACCTCGCGCGGGAACCGGCCCGGATTTTCCGGTGCAGCCCCGGCGGCTGAGGGTGAGCGGCTGTACAAGGCCTTTGTCCAGCACCTGTCTGATCAGGGAATTGCGGTCGAGACCGGAGCGTTTGGCGCAGACATGGCGGTTGAACTTGTCTAACGACGGACCGGTGACGATCTGGATAGAAAGTTGATGCGGAACGTGAACGGCTCGCCGGAACCTTTGCAAAATGCGAACCGACCGAACGGGGATGACCAGATGAAACCAACCGCCAATACACTGCGTGAGATCGAGGATATTCCCGACCTCAGTATTACGATGTCCGACGGTTGCCGCCTGTCGGCCCGTGTCTGGCGACCTGTTGATGCCAGTGAAAATCCTGTTCCGGCTATCCTTGAATACCTGCCCTATCGCAAACGCGATGGCACTGCGACCCGGGACGCCCTGACCCATCCGTGGTTTGCCAAGCGCGGATATGCCTGCATCCGCGTCGACATGCGCGGTAATGGCGACAGCCATGGGCTGATGGAGGACGAATATACACGGCAGGAGCTGGATGATGCGATCGAAGTCATCGATTGGCTGGCCAACCAGCCATGGTGCAGCGGGCCCGTCGGCATGATGGGCATCAGTTGGGGCGGGTTCAATGCGTTACAGGTGGCGGCGATGCAACCCGACGCTCTGAAGGCCATCGTGACCTTGTGTTCTACAGCAGACCGGTATGCGGATGACATACATTACAAGGGCGGTTGCCTGCTGAATGAAAATCTGGGCTGGGGCGCGACGATGTGGTCTTATTCGTCCCGCGCTCCCGATCCGGCCTTGCGCGAAGACTGGCGCGAGATTTGGCTGCAGCGACTGGAGGCCGAGCCGTTTTTGCCGTCGGTCTGGCTGCGCCATCAGACGCGCGATGACTATTGGCGGCACGGCTCGGTGTGCGAGGATTTCAGCGCCATTCGTGCCGCGACGCTGGCCATCGGTGGCTGGGGTGACGCTTACAAGAACACGGTGCCGTTGCTGGTCGAAAACCTTGAGGCCCCGGTCAAGGGGATCGTTGGGCCCTGGGTTCACAAATACCCCCATTTTGCGGTTCCGGAACCCCGGATCGGTTTTCTGCAAGAGGCTCTGCGATGGTGGGACAGGTGGCTCAAGGATATTGCGACCGGCGTGGAAAACGATCCCGACTATCGGGCTTATCTGATGGATGGGGTTCGTCCTGCGCGATGGTACGCTGAACGGCCCGGTCGCTGGATTGCCGAGGTGCAGGGCGATCAGCGGGCGGATGATGCGCTGTCGGCCTGCTTCGACGGCTCTGCCTTATCCGAAGATCTGGACATTGTCGGCGCGCCCCGCGTCCGGCTGCGTCTGAGCGCCGACAAACCGCAGGCGCAGATTGCGGTGCGTCTGAATCATGTTCACCCCGATGGGGCTTCGACCAGAATTACGTATGGCGTGCTGAACCTGAGCCATCGCGACGGCCATGCGCAAACCCGGCCCCTGACGCCCGGCCACAGTTATGAGATCACGCTGGATCTGGATCACATCGCCTATCGTGTCCCCAGTGGGCACAAACTGCGCGTCGCTATTTCCAGCGCCTATTGGCCGTTGATCTGGCCATCACCCGAAAGGGCCGAGCTGCATTTGACCGATGGCGAAATTACCCTTCCGGTCAGACCAACGAAAGGTGCGGATGAATGGACCTTTGCCCCTGCTAACAGTGACCCGGAACGTCAGGTGACAACATTGCGGGCAGCCACCAACTCAAGACGTGTGGAAACGGATATGAACACAGGTCTGGTCCATCTTTTGATCGAAGATGACTTTGGCCTCGAACAGGACGGCGATCATGGCCTGATCACGGGCGGCAGCGCTCGCGAATCATGGACGGTCCACCCAGATGACCCACTATCGGCGCGTGGCGTGTGCGAATGGGTGCAGGAAATGACCCGTGACGATATTCAGATCAGAACGCAAACCAGTTGCGAAATGTGGTCTGATCGTACTGATTTTCACCTGCGCGCCAGCATCATGGCCAATGAAGGGGACAAGTTGATCCATTCCCGCCAGATCGAAGACAAGGTGCCTCGTGATCAGATGTAGTGCCGGGTTGAAATTCAATTGACATTAAATCTTGCCCGTAGGGCTGAAATGCGCAACCTTGACTCATGCGTCAATAAAAGCCCGATAATGGCTTAATCCAAAAAACTGGGAGATATTGGATGAACGAACAACTCACTCACATGACCAAAGAAGTGACGGCTGGCAAGCTGACACGCCGCGAATTCATGGGGAAAGCCGCGGCCTTGGGTGTTTCCGCGGCAATGGCCAGCACCATTTTCGCAGATGCCGCACGCGCAGCAGGCGCGAAAAAAGGCGGTGATCTGAAGTTCGGGCTGCAGGGCGGCGAGTCTACCAACTCTTTGGACCCGGCAACGTATTCAAGCTCGGTTCCGTTCCAGAACGGCAAGCAATTTGGCGACCAGCTGGTCGAAGTTGCACCCGATGGAACCATCGAGCCCCGCCTGGCGGAAAGCGTTGAAGGCAGCGCAGACGCCAAAGTCTGGACCTTCAAACTGCGTCAGGGTGTCGAATTCCACAACGGCAAAACCATGACCAGCGAGGACGTGCTGAAAACCATGCAGCGCCACTCGAACGAAGATTCCAAGTCAGGTGCCCTGGGCATCATGAACGGCATCGAATCGATGAAGGCGGATGGCGACAATTTCCAGGTCACGCTGACCGAACCAAATGCCGACCTGCCTTATCTGATGGCCGATTACCACCTGATCGTCCAGCCCGACGGCGGAATGGACAATCCCGGCGCAGGTATCGGAACCGGTCCCTACAAGCTGGAAGTGGACGAACCCGGTGTGCGCCACCTGTTCACAAAGTTCGAAAACCACTGGAACAGCGACTTTGGCAACTTTGACAGTGTCGAAGTGGTCGTCATCAACGACGCAACAGCACGTACGGCTGCGCTGCAATCCGGACAGGTACACGCAATCAACCGCGTTGAGCCCAAAGTTGCAGACCTGCTGGGTCGTGCACCGAACCTGACCGTGAACTCGACCGCTGGCCGTGGTCACTATGTCTTCATCATGCACTGCGACACGGCGCCGTTCGACAATAACGAACTGCGTACCGCGCTGAAATATGCCATCAACCGCGAAGAGTTGGTCGACAAGGTCCTGCGCGGCTATGGCTCGATCGGGAATGATATGCCGATCAACGCAGCCTACCCGCTGTTTGACGAAACAATCGAACAGCGCGCGTTCAGCGTCGAAAAAGCGGCAGAACACTACAAAAAGTCGGGTCATGACGGTTCGCCGATCGTTATGCGCGTCGCCGATGGTGCCTTCCCGGGCGCCGTGGATGCAGCGGCACTCTTCCAACAGACGGCGGCACAGGCTGGTATTCCGCTGGAAATCAAGCGTGAACCCAATGACGGTTACTGGTCCGAGGTCTGGAACGTTCAGCCGTTCTGTGCGTCGTACTGGGGTGGCCGTCCGGTTCAGGATCAGATGTACACGACTGCGTATCTGTCTACCGCTGACTGGAACGACACTCGGTTCAAGGTTCAAGCGTTCGACGACCTGCTGTTCGCCGCGCGTGCTGAACTGGACGCCGACAAACGCAAGGGCATCTACAGCCAGATGGGCCACATGGTCCGTGACGAGGGCGGCCTGATCTGCCCGATGTTCAACGACTTTGTCGAGGGTGTCAGCAACCAGCTGGATGGCTGGGAATCTGACCCGACACAAGAGATGATGAACGGTAACATGTCCCGCAAAATGTGGTTCGTCTGATACGGGCCACGGATAATGCACCCTATCATCAAATTGGTTTTCCAGCGCCTTGCGCTGGGAATCCTTTTGCTGTTTGGCGCTTCGGCACTGATTTTTGGCCTGACCGAAGCCCTACCCGGAGACGCCGCGCAAGCCGTCCTGGGACAGTCCGCCACCCCCGAGGCCCTTGCCAACCTTCGCGAAGAAATGGGCCTAAACCGTCCTGCTTTGACACGGTATTTCGAATGGCTGGGAGGCATTGTTCAAGGTGATCTTGGTCAGTCTCTCACCAACAAGCTCGACATTGCAGAAAGTATCGGAAAACGACTTGGGAACACTCTGTTCCTGGCCTGTGTGGCGGCGGTCGTGTCCGTTCCGCTTGCGATTTTTCTTGGCCTGCTTGCCGTTCGGTTTCGCAACCGCTGGCCGGATAAACTGATTTCTGCCATCACTCTAACAACTGTATCTATACCCGAATTCCTGATCGGCTATGTGCTGGTCTATTTCATATCGGTGAAACTGGGCTGGTTTTCGTCCCTCGCCATGGTCAACGATTCCATGTCCTTCGGGCAAAAACTGTATGCGATTGCGCTGCCGGCCTTTGTTCTGACCCTTGTGGTGTTGGCGCAGATGATGCGGATGACACGCGCGGCAATCCTCAACCTCATGCAGTCCGCCTATATCGAGACCGCTGAACTAAAAGGACTGTCGACCTTTCAGGTCATCGCCAGACATGCCTTTCCAAATGCCATTTCACCCATCGTGAATGTTGTGATGCTGAACCTGGCCTATCTGGTCGTCGGCGTTGTCGTGGTTGAGGTTGTGTTCGTCTACCCCGGCATGGGGCAGTATCTGGTGGATGCCGTGACCAAACGTGACGTTCCCGTGGTGCTGGCCTGCGGCGTGGTATTCGCAGCCGTCTATATCGGCCTGAACATGGTGGCAGATATCGTGTCGATCCTCGCCAATCCAAGACTGAGGCATCCGAAATGATAAAGAACATTCCTCTTTCGGCACTGATTGGCCTGATATTCACCGGCGCATATTTCTTTGTGGCGATCGCAGCCCCATTGATTGCGCCTTATGGAATGGCAGAAGTTGTTGGCGATGTTTGGGAACCAAGCAGCGCCGAGCATCTGTTGGGCACCGACAATATCGGCCGCGATCTGCTGACCCGCATGATCTATGGCGGGCGTACAACGATCTTCATCGCTGCGGCTGCAACATTGCTCAGCTTTCTGACCGGAACCTCGCTGGGTCTGCTGGCGGCAGTTCTGGGCGGATGGGCCGATCAGGTGCTTAGCCGGACGGTCGACCTGATCATGTCGATCCCCACGCTGATCCTGGCGCTGGTCATTCTGGCAATCGTTCCTGTGACCGTTCCGATCCTGATCCTTGTGATGGGCCTGCTGGACGCCACGCGCGCCTATCGTCTATCACGGTCCGTCGCTGTTGATATCAACGTGATGGACTATGTCGAAGCTGCCAAGCTGCGCGGTGAAGGGCGTGGCTGGATCATTTTCCGGGAAATCCTGCCCAACGCGCTGTCGCCGCTGGTGGCAGAGTTCGGACTGCGCTTCATCTTTATGGTGTTGTTCATTTCGACCCTGTCTTTCCTGGGTCTGGGCGTTCAGCCGCCGCTGGCGGACTGGGGCGGCATTGTGAAGGAAAACAAGGACGGCATCGTTTATGGCATTGGCGCGGCTCTGTACCCCGCCGTCGCCATCGCGACGCTGGCAATCTCGGTTAACCTTGTGGCTGACTGGGTCCTGAACCGTACTACATCGCTGAAAGGAGGCCGGGGATGAGTGAACCGCTTCTCAAAGTCCGCGGGCTGAAAATCGGCGCGACAATATATCCTCCGGGCGAAAAGCCCCATGACATCGAGATCGTGCACGGGGTCGATTTCGACCTCGCGCCCGGCAAGGTGTTGGGGCTGATCGGTGAATCCGGTGCCGGTAAATCCACCATCGGTCTGGCCTCAATGGCCTATGGCCGGGGTGGTGTCGAAATCACCGGTGGCGAAGTCTGGGTGAACGGGCGCGACATCCTCAAGTCTTCGCTGGGCGATGTTCGCAACCTGCGCGGGGGTGAGGTGACGTATGTCTCG
Source organism: uncultured Ruegeria sp. (assembly GCA_963422555.2). GTDB lineage: Bacteria > Pseudomonadota > Alphaproteobacteria > Rhodobacterales > Rhodobacteraceae > Ruegeria. The sequence continues at coordinate 37,875 of CAXXPZ010000047.1, read as the reverse complement.
CAATCCGCCGCCGCGTCATTCAACCCTGCCAAAAAGATCATGGATCAGGTGGTCGAGGCTGCGGTTGAGCACAAGAAATTCTCGCGCAAAGAGGCCGAAGCCCGCGCGCGGGAATTGTTTGCCAAGCTTGGTTTGCCGGACCCGGACAATATCGGCGAACGCTATCCGCATCAGGTGTCAGGGGGTCAGCTGCAACGCTGCATGACCGCGCTGGCGCTGTGTCCGGAACCCGATCTGGTGGTGTTCGATGAACCCACCACGGCGCTGGACGTAACCACGCAGATCGATGTTCTGATGGCGATCAAAGAGGCGATCGCCGCTACCGGTGTCGCCGCGCTGTATATCACCCATGATCTGGCCGTTGTGGCCCAAGTCAGCGATGACATCATGGTTCTGCGGATGGGCAACACGGTCGAGTATGGCAATACCGATCAGATCATCAACAACCCGCAGGAAGAGTACACTCAGGCGCTGGTCTCGGTCCGTTCGATCGAGCACGAAGAGAAAAAACCCACACCGGACGCGGTGCTAAGCGTTGACGGGATCACCGCGCGCTATAAGGGGTTGAATTTCGACGTGCTGCACAACGTCAACGTGGAATTGCACCCCGGTCAGACGCTTGCTGTAGTGGGCGAATCCGGGTCGGGCAAGTCCACGCTGGCACGTGTCATCACGGGATTGCTGCCACCGCGCGATGGTGAGATCACCTTTGCCGGACGCAAGCTCAGCGCGGATCTGAAAGGCCGCAGCCGCGAGGACCTGCGCGAATTGCAGATGATTTATCAGATGGCTGATGTGGCGATGAACCCACGCCAGACCGTTGGTACGATCATCGGCCGTCCGTTGGAGTTCTACTTCAACCTGCGCGGTGCCGAAAAACGCAAGCGGATCATCGAACTGCTGGATGAGATCGAAATGGGCGAAAAGTTCATGGATCGCTATCCGGCGGAATTGTCAGGTGGTCAGAAACAGCGTGTCTGTATCGCGCGGTCACTGGCGGCCAAGCCCAAGATGATCATCTGTGACGAGGTCACTTCGGCGCTGGATCCGCTGGTGGCGGACGGCATCCTGAAACTGCTGCTGGACCTGCAAAAGATCGAGGATGTGGCGTATCTGTTCATCACTCATGATCTGGCGACCGTACGCGCGATCAGCGACAGTATCGCGGTTATGTATCAGGGCCGCGTGGTTCGCTATGGCTCGAAAAGCGAGGTGCTGAGCCCGCCATTCGACGACTACACCGACCTTCTGCTCAGCTCGGTGCCCGAGATGCATCTGGGTTGGCTGGAAGAGGTTGTCGCGCATCGCAAGATGGAAAGCGCGGGGAACTGACCCGGCACGTGACATTTCGATGAAGATTTGAAATCCCGGCACATTGTCTGATGACAGGTGTCGGGATTTTGCTATTTCAGGCGCGAACAGGCGACCCGGCGCGCACTGAAAATATAAGGTGCCCTATCAAAACCATTCGCAAGAAAGCCTATACATGGACCGCAAACTGCTGCTGATCATTCTGGACGGCGTCCCATGGCGCAACTTTCGCCGCCTGTTCGGAAATCTCGAAGGATGGGTCGACAGCGGCGAGGCCCGCGTCTGGAAACATAGCGCGGTGCTGCCATCAACTTCGGCCAGTTGTTATGCGTCCATCCACACCGGGGTCACGCCGCAGGAACACGGCTGCACCGGCAACGGCAACGTTTTTCGTCTGGGGCACAAAGACATTTTCGGTCAGGTGCGCGAAGGCGGCGGCGTGACGGGTGCTGTGACCCACAGTTACTGGTCCGAATTCTTCAACCGTCATCCCTTTGATTACGTCCGCGATGTGGAATATGACGAACCGGACAGCGCCACCATCAACCATGGCCGATTTCACTCGATGACCGGCTATGGCAAGGCCAACCAGATGACACCCTGCGATGTGGACCTGTTCGGCACGCTTACCAATCTGTGCCTGCGCTTTGGTCTGGATTACGGCATCCTGCACACCTGCACGCTGGACAGCATGGGGCACCGGTTCTTTCACGATTGCGAGGAAATGGATCACGCCTGTTTCGTCATGGACGAGATGCTGGCCCCCTTCATCCCGCGCTGGCGGCAAATGGGGTACGAGGTCATCGTGACCGCAGATCATGGTCAGGACGAACGCGGCCACCACGGCGGGCGCAGCGCGCTGCAGCAGGAAACGGCGCTGTATTATTTCGGGGACGCCGAAGGCCCCGAAGCGGATGCTGTGATCGATCAGCTGCAGTTGGCACCGACGATCCTGAACCGAATGGGCGCGCCTGTGGCGGATACGATGAAGGCCGAGCCCTTTCTGAGCTAAGCCTTAGTCATAAGGCCAGAGCCCCTGCCCCAGCGCCTCGATCGCGACCGATATCCTCTCGAAACTGTCGGCTGCGCGTTTCACCGAATTGCGCGCGCGCAGATAGCCGTGGATCAGCCCGGGTTCGTTGATCCAATACGCCTGCCCGCCCGCCGCAGCGATCTTTTGGCAATAATCAGGCCCATCATCACGCAACGGGTCGCAATCGGCTGTCACCACAACAGTTGGTGGCAGTCCGGCAAAATCCGTGTTGCGCAGTGGCGCAAAGCTTGGGTCCGCGTCGGGGATGTCACCGCCACAACGAACCTTTTCGTAAAACAGGATGTCATCGCGGGTTAAAAGCGGCGCATGGGCATGTTCTGTGTACGACCCCTGAGTGGTGTCGCCGCCCAAGCCGGGATAGATCAGGACCTGCCCCAGCAAACCCTCAAGCCGTCCGCGCGCGTGATGGGACACGGCGGCTGCCAGATTACCGCCCGCGCTGTCACCGGTCAGAACAATCGGATCCGAAAATTCCCGGACAACCCAATTTAGCGCTGTCCAGCTGTCCTGAAACTGCGCCGGATGCGCATGTTCGGGGCAAAGCCGGTAGTCGACGGCGACGACGCGGTACCCGGTTTGCGCGCAAATCTCGGCGCAGACGTCATCGTGACTGTCCAAACCGCCAACTACAAATCCGCCGCCGTGAATATAGACGACGGTTCGTGTTGGATCGCCTGCAAAGTAAAGCCTGACCGGCACACCGTCGGCAGACAGATCCTCGGTTTTCACGCCTTTGGGTCTGGGCTGTCGAAAATCGGCGCACATCCCGTCGTAAAGGCGGCGCTGATCCTCGATGGACAAATCGACCGCATCGTCAGGATAGCTTTCGGCGGTGCGGCGTATGAACGCCCAGGTTTCTTCGTCAATCAGGCGTTCATAGTCCATTGTTCCTCCGGCTTTATTCAGACCACTCCCACGGCCGGGTAAATGATCCCAGCACCTTGGCAACATCGTCCTCGGAGGAGCCGTTCGCGTCAAGCTGCGCGACAAGCCCGCGCTTTTTGTCGTCGATCACCGCGACCACGCGGGCGGAAACGCCCGCGGTTTCCAACGCGCCATTATAGATGCGCGTGATCGCCTGTTTGCGCAGATCAGGTTTAAAGACCTTGCCAACTGCGGTCTTGGGCAATTCGTTCAGGATCGTCATGTGCTTGGGCTGCGCCGCACGCTCGTGCACGTGAACCTTGCAGAATTCCATCAACTCTTCTTCGGTGGCGGTGGCCCCGTCGACAAGTTCGACAAAGGCGCAGGGCACCTCACCCGAATGCGCGTCTGGCTGACCAATAGCACCGGCAAAGGCGACGGCATCATGACCCAGCAGGGCTTCTTCGATCTCGGCGGGGTCGATATTGTGACCGCCCCGGATAATCAGATCCTTGGCGCGGCCCGTGATCCAAAGATAGCCATCCTCGTCAAACCGGCCCAGATCACCGGTCCGCAGGTATTTGTCAAAATGGTACAGGCCAACGTTCTTTTCTGTCTCGGTATAGGTGTTGCCAGCATAGACACCGGGGTTCGAGATGCAGATTTCACCGACCTGATCAGCACCGCATTCGATCGGCCCATCCGGACTGTCCTGCAGGATTTTGACATCCGTATAGGGGAACGGAATACCGATCGAGCCGATCTTTTTCTCGCCATCCACCGGGTTGCAGGACACCAGACAGGTGGCCTCGGTCAGGCCGTAGCCTTCGACGATGGTGACACCGGTCGCCTGTTCGAAACGGCGGAACAGTTCGACCGGCAACGGGGCCGAGCCGGAAAACGCCGTTTTCACGCTTGAGATATCGGCATCCACCGGGCGTTGCATCTTGGCCGAAATCGCGGTGGGAACGGTGATGATGAACGATACTTTCCAGCGTTCGATCAGTTTCCAGAAATTATCGAACACGCCATCGCCGCGATAGCCTGCGGGCGTCGGGAATATCACATGCGCACCGGACGATACCGCCGCCATGACAATCACATGCACCGCAAAGACGTGGAACATCGGCAGCGGGCACATGATGACGTCGTTTTCGTCAAACAGCAGCGTGTTGCCCAGCCAGCCATTGTAGATCAGGCCGGAATACTTGTGCTGCGCCACCTTGGGCATACCGGTCGTCCCGCCGGTATGGAAGTAACAGGCATCACGGTCTTCCTTGCTGTCCTCGAACGTCAGGGTCGTGGGCTGCTTGTCCAGTTCTGTGTTGAAATTCTTATAGGCCGCGTGGGCCAGCTTTTCCTTGTCGCCCATCTTGGGGCGCAGGAACGGTACCAACCATGATTTCGGCGGTGTCAGATAGCGGTTCAGATCAATTTCGAGAATCGTGTTGACGCCCGGCGCATGGCGGACAGCCTCTTCGACCTTTTGAGCCACATCGGTTTTGGGGAAGGATTTCAGCGTCACCACGACCTTGGCGCCTGTTTCGCGCAGAATTGCGGCGATCTGTTCTGGCTCCAGCAGGGGGTTGATCGGGTTCACGATCCCCGCGACCGCGCCGCCCATCATGGTTACCAGCGTCTCGTTACAGTTGGGCAGCACATAGGCCACCACGTCCTTTTCACCCACACCTAACGAGCGGAACAGGTTGGCCGCCTGATTGACCTTGCCCAGCAGGTCGGACCATGTCAGCGTCTCGGCCTTGTCGGTCGGACCGGACAGCAGTTGGAAACTGATCGCCTTGTGGTTCGGGAATTTCCCCGCTGTGCGCGACAGCAACTGGTGGAATGTGACGGGCACGTCCCGCTCTTCCCACGCCATTTCCTGTTCAATGCGCTCTTTGTCTTCCGATCCCACAAAGGCCATAAGGCTCCTCCCCATTTCTCTCCTATGTCGCGCACAGGATTCTGATCGCTCCAAGATGGAAGCAAAACAATGCCCGCGCAAGCGAGGGCTTAGCCGTGAAAGGCAATAAAATGTAGAATGACGCTGCGACGAATCCCGACTTGCCGGGACGTCACCTTACTCGGCAGCCATGCCGTCGGTGAATTGCAGGCGGGCCAGTCGTGCATACAGACCATCCTGCGCCACCAGATCGTCATGCGTGCCCTGCGCTACGATCTGACCAGCCTCAAGCACCACGATCCGGTCGGCCTTTTTCACCGTCGCCAGCCGATGGGCCACGATCAACGTCGTGCGCCCGGCCCGCATCTGGTCGACCGCACCCTGCACCGCGCGCTCACTTTCCGCATCAAGGGCCGAGGTCGCCTCGTCCAGCAGCAGAACCGGCGCATCCCGCAGGATGGCGCGGGCTATGGCGATCCGTTGCTTTTGCCCCCCCGACAGCATCACCCCACGTTCCCCGACAAAGCTGTCATAGCCATCAGGCAGCGCAGAGATAAAATCATGCGCGGCAGCGGCACGGGCGGCGGCCTCAACCTCGGCATCCGTGGCATCAAGGCGACCGAACCGGATATTTTCACGGGCCGAGGAAGCAAAGATCACCGGATCCTGCGGCACCAGCGCCATATGTGTGCGGAAATCCGAACGGTCGAGATCACGCAAATCAACCCCGTCCAGACTGACCTGCCCAGAATCCGGGTCATAAAACCGCTGGATCAGCTGGATCACCGTTGTCTTGCCTGCACCCGAAGGGCCGACAAACGCCACCGTTTCGCCGGGTTGAACCGATAGTGTCAGGTGGTCCAGCGCAACGTGTTTCGGGCGCGCCGGATAGTGAAAGGTCACTTCGTCAAAGCGGATTTCACCCCGCACCGGCTCAGTCAGCGGAGTGGTATTGGCCGGATCGTTAACCGTATCCTGCACGTTCAGCAATTCAACCAAACGTTCGGTGGCACCGGCGGCCCGTTGCAGTTCGCTCCAGATTTCCGACAGGGCCGCGACCGAGCCCGACATGATGATCGAATAGATCACGAACTGGATCAGGACACCTTCGGTCATCACACCGATGCGGACGTCATTTGCCCCCATCCACAGCACGCCGACGATTCCCGAAAAGACAAGGAATATCACAATAACGGTCAACACGGCGCGCGTCTGAATGCGGCGCAGCGATACAACGTAAGAGGTCTCGGTCATGTCGCCGAATTGCTTGCGGCTGGCCTGTTCATGGGTAAAGGCCTGCACGGTTTGCACCGCGCCCAGTGCCTCGCCCGCGTTGCCCGAAGACGCGGCAATCCAGTCCTGATTTTCGCGGCTGATGACCCGCAGACGGCGACCCAGAACCAGAATGGGCACAATCACCACCGGGATCAGCAAAAGAACCAGCCCGGTCAGCTTGGCCGATGTCAGCAACATCAACACAAGTCCACCGACAAACATCAGAAGGTTGCGCAACGCAATCGACACGGATGATCCCAAGACAGACTGAATAAGCGTTGTGTCCGTGGTTATCCGGCTGAGAACTTCGCCGGTCATGATACGCTCATAGAACTCGGGGCTCATGCCGATGACGCGATCAAACACGGCCTTGCGAATATCGGCGACGACACGCTCACCCAGCCGCGTTACCAGGGCATACCGGATGCCTGTTCCAACGGCCAGAATCGCGGCGATGCCAAGGGCGGCCAGAAAATACCAATCCAGCAACTCGCCATCTTCGATGCGAAAATTGTCAACGACGCGCCGTACGGCCAGTGGCAGTGTCAAAGTCATGCTGGCGGTCAGAACCAGCGCCAGCGTCGCGCCGGCCATCAGGCCACGGTAGGGCCGCATGAACGGCCACAAAGACGCCAGAACACCCAGCTTTTTGGAGCTTGCCCGATCTTCCTGGGCACCGGGTGCCGGGGTCTGTGCCGGGTTGGCGTTAGGTGATCTTGCCATGTCTGGCCCTTGTGTCGTGACTTGGGTGTCGGGGGTGCCCCCATGTATCACAGCTTCTTGGCGGCAGGGGCAACCGGGGTCAAGAAGACAACAGCACCCACAGGGCTAAAACGGGCCATTTGACGCAAGCCAGAAGTCGCTGAATTTGCTGTGGGCTGAGTTGGAGCGGGTAGACGGAATCGAACCGACATAATCTGCTTGGAAGGCAGGGGCTTTACCATTAAGCTATACCCGCTCAGCGTTTTGGCTGATTATTTTATGTGCCGCCCATCGTCAAGCGCGAAGTTGAATTTCTTGCCATCATCCGGCACGCGGCACCAAGGTCACGTTTGATATTAATTTTTGGATTGGGCAGGCAAAACTGGCCACTCTGGCCCCAAGGTCTTTAGATTGCGGTGGAAATCTATATCACCTTTGTTCAGGGCATGGGGGCCCGGTTTGACGTCTTCACTGAAAATAGACAGAAAACATGCGCTGCCCGTTGCCGTGCTTACGCTGTTTTTTTTGTGCCTGGTCGCCCTGACCCTGCAGCAGCAATCCGTAATCTGGTTTCCGCTGGACGATGCCTACATCACGATCGGGAATGTGGACCTTTTTCTGACAGGTCGTCAGGATTTGTTCGGGAATGCCGCACCGACTGGCGCAACCAGTTTGGTGCATTTTCTGGCGATGGCCTTGTTGTCGCAGGTTATGGAGACTCCTGCCACAAGCCTGACGCTGGGGATCTCATGCGCCGCACTTTACGCAACCGGGCTGTGGATGTTGCTGTCTGCTGTGTCTTCGTCCCGGCTCATCGCTGCCGCAGGGGGCGTTGCGGGTATCACCCTCGGCTTTGCGTGGTTTCACTTTGTAAACGGTCTTGAGACGGGCATGGCTATGGCCGCAATCACGTGGGCGTTTTATTTCCGACACACGCGCAAGACTGTGGCCCTCGCGGTACTAGCAGGTGTCATGCCGTTTATCCGGCCGGAATTTTGCGTTCTGTCCGCGCTGTTATTCATCTCAGTCGCAATCAACCGGCCGTTTGATCGGCGGTCGTGCATCACTTTTCTGTCTGTATCTGCCACCGTGTATGCTGTGCTGGCCTTGACCAGCATCTTGACGCTTGGTGGCATTTTCCCCGACACAGCTGGCGCGAAAGAAGCCTTTTTTGCCGATAAGGGTGAAGCCTTTGTTAACCGTCTCCAGTTTGCGCTGCGCGCCGTTTGGAGCAACGATCTGGTTCTGGTGTTCGCAGGTTTGGTTTTTGCACCTTTGATGCGCGGCGGGTGGGTCGCGCTGGTCTTTTTGGCGGTTGTTACGCTGTCCGCCGCGCTCAAACTGCCGGGAGGACTGTATCACAACCACTTTCGATATCTTTACCCCTTCCTACCCATCGCCATCGCTGCCTGGGCCGCCTTTTTGGCAAGGTGGAAACGGGCGGATCTGGTGTTTATGTTCGCCACAGTTTTGTCGATGTTTTTCTTTGCAACGAAGTTTTGGCCGATCTACGCCGGACATTGGAAAGCCATGAACGACAAACGGCACCTGACCACCAACTGGATTGCCGAGAATCTGCCGCCGAAAGCCGTGATCGGCATCCACGACGCCGGTTTCATGCCGTGGTGGTTGTCGACCCAACCGGCCCCTTCAGACTTCAGATTCGTGGATCTTGTAGGTTTGAAGTCACCCGGAGCGATTTCATCTCATGAAACGTTCAGCGATCCCAGCAATGGCGTTGAACGCTGGCACGCGCTGGATGAAATAGCCCAGAGCAATAATGTAGAATACCTGGTCATTTTGGATGAACCCTATTGGGGCAATTTGGAGGTCGAGTTCCGATTTGCGGGTTGGGATCTGGACCTGATCTACCCCAACAAAGGATCGTATCAAGTTTTTCAGGCTGTCGGACCATGAAATAAACCTGCTCATTACAATGCGACCGCAAATTGTCGATATGCCAACCTCTCGCCCACCGATGCAGACATCCCGTCCGGCGATTAGGCAACTTTTATCAGACTGTCACAATCAGCCACTACATCGTGCTCAATGAACTGAATCAGATAGCCAGGAGCCATCCATGAAAGACGTCAATCTCACCAACCTGTCCGCTGACGATTGGGACGAATTGAATTTCCCCCGCCCCGCTGAAAATGACTTTGACAAAGTGGTCGAAAGCGCCATTTCCCGTCGCGGATTCCTTGGCGGCGTTGTGGCGTTTGGATCGGGCGCGGCAGCCATGGGCGCAGGTCTGATGGGTTCGACTTCGGCACATGCGGTCGAGGCGTCGCGGTTTGCCTTCACGCCAATCGCCGCGCAAACCGATGGTACCGTGCATGTGCCCGAGGGCTATGAATGGAAGATGCTGATGCGGTGGGGCGACCCGCTGTTTTCCGAAGCGGACGGCTATGATCTGACCGATGGTGGTTCGGTTGAAAATTCGGACAAGATTTTTGGCGAAAACACCGACGGGATGGAGACGTTCTCGTTCCAGGGGCATGAGTTGATCGCGATCAACCACGAATACCCCAACCGCAAGATCAACATGCCCGCCGCGCAAGAGGGTGTTCCGGCCAGCGCCGACGATGTTCTGAAGCTGCAGAACATTCAGGGCGTCACCGTGATGGAAATTCAGGAAGGTCCTGAGGGGTGGTCAGTCATCAAGGACAGCCCGTATAATCGCCGCATCCACCACAACTCGCCCATGAAAATTGTTGGCCCTGCTTCCGGTCATGACCTGCTGAAGACCGAAGCCGACCCAACGGGCACATCCTCGCTGGGAACCATGAACAACTGCGGCTCGGGCAAGACACCTTGGGGGACGTACCTGACCTGCGAAGAGAACTTTAACGGCTATTTCGGATCCTCGGACGAAAACGCCAGCTATGACCAGAAGGTCGCGGATGGCATGAAGCGCTATGGCATCAAAGCCGAAAGCTGGAATGGATACGAGCTGTTTGATCCACGCTTTGACACGTCAAAAAACCCCAACGAGCCGCACCGCGCTGGATGGATAGTTGAAATCGACCCGACCAAGCCGGACAGCACACCGGTCAAGCACACCGGTCTGGGCCGTTTCAAACACGAAAACGCCGAGGTCGCACTGGCCAAGGATGGTCGCGTGGTTGTCTATATGGGCGACGATGAACGGGGCGAGTATCTGTACAGGTTCGTCTCGAACGGCACCTATCAGCCCGGCGTCGAAACCGAGAGCCTGCTGAATGACGGCACGCTGTACGTCGCCAAGTTCAACGAAGACATGACCGGTCAGTGGCTGGCGCTGACGCCGGACACCACCGGTATGGACGCGGCTGAAATCCTGATCTTTACCCGAATGGCCGCATCCGCCGTGGGCGGTACCACCATGGATCGTCCCGAGTGGGTCGCATCCAGCCCGATTTCGGTTGAGGCTTATTGCTGCCTGACCAACAACAAGAACCGCGGCGTCAAGCCGAATGCCGGTGGTGATGACACTGCTGCCAACGGCCCCAACCCGCGCGAGGCCAACAAATATGGTCAGATCGTGCGCTGGCGCCCGACTGATGAGGATCACGCCGCCGACGGGTTTGATTGGGATCTGTATGTCATGGCAGGCAATCCAACTGTCCATTCGGACGACCGCGCCGGTTCGCCCAATGTGAACGAAGGCAACCTGTTCAACTCGCCAGACGGCATGGCGATTGATTCAACGGGACTGGTCTGGATTCAGACTGATGGCAATGACGACAACGAGGAAGATTTTGCGGGCAACGGCAACAACCAGATGCTGGTTGGTGACCCGGTGACCGGCGAAATCGCGCGGTTCATGACCGGCCCGAATGGCAGTGAGGTCACCGGTCTGACCTGGTCAAACGACCTGCGTACCATGTTTGTCGGCATTCAACACCCCGGCAGCAACTGGCCGGACGGCGGCACGCCGCGTTCGTCGATCATCGCGATCAAGCGGAAGGATAACGGGTTGGTCGGGTAATCTGGCGTATTCAGAACCGCGCCCCCGAGGAAATTCGGGGGCGTTTTCTTTTGGGGAACTCAGATATCCTCACCCGGCGTATCCAGCAATCCGCCCGGCGCCAGCAGCGCCCGTTCCGAAAGCCAAGGATTGAGCTCCAGCGCATAGTTTAACGCAGCCCGCGCCTCATCAAGACGTTTCAGCCCCAACAGGGTCAGGGCCCGCCCGCTGAGCGCGGCAACATGATTGGGCGAAAGCACGATGGCAGCGTCCAGATCGCGCAGCGCTGCCGGGTAATCCTGACGCAGATAGCTGACAAAGGCGCGCTGATTATACCCCTCGGCGTAATTGGGGCAATAGCTCACCAGCGCATCCAGTTCTTCATAGGCGCCGCTAAGGTCCCAGGCCTCGCGCCGCCGCATTCCCCGGTCCAGCAGAACCTGCGCCTGAGCATCTGGCGCGTCGGTCCACAATTCCCACATCTGGCTGGAAATCACGCGGGCATCTTGCTGGGACTTGGCCTTTTGCACCTGAGCAATCAGGGCATCCACGTCAGCAATATGATCCGTCGCAGGCGGGCATTCATCGGATACCGCAGAATTCGGCAGGAGAACGGTCAGCAACAGGGCAAGCGCAGTTTGTTTCATACCCAGATGGTGGCGTGAAAACTGCAATCGTCAACCGGTGGGTTCAATCGCCCCCAACAGGCCGGTTTCCTTGACGGCCTCCATCGCCACAAAGGTGGATGTGTTGGCGACATGAGGCAGTGACGAAATCTTCTCGGCCAGAACTGCGCGGTACTCGGACATCGATCCGGTACGTACCTTGAGCAGATAGTCGAAATTCGACGCAATCATATGGGCTTGTTCGATCTCGGCGATCCGGCGCACGGCCGCATTGAATTCGCCCAGCGCCTTTTCCCTCGTGTCGGTCAGCCGCACTTCGACAAAGGCGACATGATCCAGACCCAGACGGATCGGGTCCAGCATTGCGCGATAGCCGGTGATGACACCTTCGGCCTCAAGCCGTTTCAACCGCGCCTGCGTGGGCGATTTGGACAAACCGATGCGCCAGGCAAGGTCCGCCACCGATATCCGACCATCCTCGGCCAGAATCGTCAGCAGCGCCCGATCAAAGCGATCCAGCCCGGGAAAGTCATTTTGCATCGTTTTTCCTCTGAATTTCGGTTGATTAGACGTAACTGCCCAGGTGGTCTGACTGCGACGATTTGAATCGGGCCATGCGGGTTATTTTTGTTTCTTGGTTAGCGTTTCTGTGACTCGATAGGCGTATGGATACTGAACCGCCCCGGGTTTACCGGAGAGTAAAACTCTCAAAGGATGAACCCCATGGAGAAGAAAAAATCACCCCCGAAGTACACGGCTGAGTTTCGCGCCCGCGGCGTTCGGCTTTATAAAGACCATCGCGCGGATTACGCCAGTGACAACGCGGCCTACCACGCGATCGCGCCAAAGCTCGGCTGCTCGCCGGACAGTCTCAGAGTCTGGTGTCAGCAGGCTGAGCGCGATGCCAGCGAACGCGATGGGCTGACCAGCGAGCAGAAGGCACGTCTGAAAGCCTTGGAGCGTGAGAACAAGGAATTGCGCACGGCCAATGAGATCCTGAAGAAGGCGAGCGCGTATTTCGCTCAGGCGGAGCTCGACCGCCCGTTCCGGAAATGATCGCATTCATCGATAATCATCGGGACGAGTTCGGTGTCGGGTCGATCTGCAGGGTGCTGCCGATCGCGCCATCGTCCTATTATGCGCGTCTGTCTATCCGGCGCAGCCCGGACAAAGCCTCGGATCGGGCCAGGAAGGACGATAAGGATGCGCGGGAAATCCAGCGCGTCTTTGATGCCAGCCGGGGACGCTATGGCGCGCGCAAGGTATGGCATCAACTGCGCCGGGAAGGCTATGACATCGCACGCTGCACGGTGGAACGCCTGATGAAAGTCATGGGGTTGCAGGGTGTTACACGCGGCAAGAAGAAGACCACGATCCCGGACCCTGCACAGGCCTGCCCGGAAGACAAGGTCAATCGCGCGTTCACGGCCACCGCACCAAACCAGCTCTGGGTCTCCGACTTCACCTATGTGTCGACCTGGGCGGGAATGGTCTACGTGGCCTTTGTCATTGATGTCTTTGCGCGCAAGATCGTGGGCTGGCGCGTGTCCACGTCCATGACCACCAGCTTCGTGCTGGACGCGCTGAACCAGGCGATCTGCCAACGAATACCATCACAGGCAGACGGGCTCATTCACCATTCGGACAGGGGGTCGCAATACCTGGCGGTTCGGTACACAGAGCGGTTGGCCCAGGCCGGGATCGACGCATCGGTCGGCAGCGTCGGAGACAGCTATGACAACGCCCTGGCAGAAAGCATCATCGGCCTGTTCAAGACCGAAGTCATTGAGTTCTTCGGCACATGGAAAACGGTTGGCCAGGTTGAGTGGGAAACCCTGGACTGGGTCAGCTGGTACAACAACAAGCGGCTGCACGGCGCGATCGGGCACCGGCCGCCACAAGAACTGGAGGACGCATTCTATGCAAACCTGAACACCCTTGATAAAGTCGCCTGAGTCTTGAGCAAAAAAGTCTCCGGTAAACCCGGGGCGGTTCATACTGCTCACCTGACCCGCAGCCGGCTTGCGACCTTCTGAAAGTCAAATCTGATTGATCTGGTCATTGTTCTGGCGGAGCAGAACGCGGCCTTGCGCACCAAGATCGAGAGGCTTGAAGAGCAGATCGCGGATATCACCGAACAAAACGCCCAACTTTTCAAGCAAAACGTAGAGCTGGAGAAGGCCAACAAAACCCTCGCACAGCGCGTAGAGGACCTGGAGCGCCGCCTTGGGCTTAACAGCTCAAACAGCGGCAAGCCTCCCTCAAGCGATGGGCTGTCGAAGCCTGCGCGCAAGAAGCGAACCAGAAGTTTGCGCGGGTCCTGCGGGCGCAAGTCCGGAGGTCAGCCCGGCCATCCCGGCAAGACGCTGCGCCAGACCTCGACGCCGGAGCAGATCATCGATCACTACCCACACATCTGTCCGGACTGTAAGCACAGGCTGTCTGGCGTTGTTTGCGACCGGTATGTGAGGCGACAGGTCTTTGACCTGCCACCCCCACCGCCGCTTATTGTCACTGAGCACAGGGCGCGTGTCTGCGTCTGCCCGGCCTGTGGCACCCGGGTGCAGGCCACGTTTCCCGCAGGGGTGAACGCCCCGGTGCAGTATGGCGACAACCTTGCCGCCATGGCGAGCTATCTTCAAACCCGGCACTGCATCCCTGACAACCGCCTGGCGCAGATATTTTCCGACCTTCACGGGGTCGACATTTCCGCAGCAACGCTGGCGTCGCTCGTCGCCAGAACCGCGGCTGTAATGCGGCCCGTTGTCAACAGGATTCAAGCGTTGTTGTGCGGCCCAGACGTTGCGGTGAAGCACATGGATGAGACCGGCCTGCGCATCAACGGCAAGACCCGGTGGCTCCACATCCTGTGCTCACCAGACTTGAGCCATTTCCGGATTGGCCGTAGCAGAGGCGATGTGACGCAGGAGGTGACCGGAAGTGTCGTTCACGACAACTGGGCGTCCTACAGAAAGATCCCCGGAGTGCGTCACGCCTTATGCAACGCCCATCACCTTCGGGAATTGCAGGCTTTGATCGACATTGAGAAAGAGCCATGGGCCACGGAGATGCGCTCCATTCTGCTGGACGCCAAAACAGCCGCAGACAGGGCGCGAGACCGGAATTCCCGCGCGGTGGTGCCCGCCCGGATTGCTGCCATCGAACGCCGATATGACGCATGTTGCCAGACGGCCATCCGGATGCACGAGGCGCTTCCCCCGCTGGTCCCGGACAAGGTCGGCAAAACGCGGCGAGGCAAACCAAAGCGCAGGATCGGACATAATCTCGCGCTGCGGATGCAAACCCGCAAAGAAGAGGTTCTGCTCTTCCTCAACGACCTGAGTGTGCCGTTTACAAACAATGAAGCCGAAAGGGACCTTCGCATGACCAAGGTCCGTCAAAAAGTGTCGGGATGCTTCCGAACTCACGTCGGCGCAGAAAACTTCTGCACGCTTCGAACCGTCATTGAGACGGCGCGCAAGCAGGGGTGGAGCATACTCGAAACCTTGAGAACTCTCCCCGATCAACTCATCCTGAACCTCAAACCATGCTGACCAATTCCGGGCTTGTCAGGTCGTTGTAGTTGGAGAGTTACTCTGACTACAGTTGACCGCCGCGCGGAGGCTGGCTGCAATGCTAGTGGCCTCTGGCACAGCGTCTGCCACTTCAAGTAAGCGCTTGATTGCAGAGATGTCGTTCGCATATTGCTGTCTTCGTCTGGTGTAGCTATCGCGGGTCTTGGTGCAGATGAGCGTATAAGGACTACCCTTGCGTTCAGTTTCACAACTCAAATCCGCACCCGCTCTTTCGATCACGGACCGCAGATGCGACCGCAACTCCCTTCTCACTGGAATTCGATGTGTGGTTGTAACCGGATCTGCACAAAATCGAACAAGTTCGGCACAGTATTCGCACCCGCACCCCAAGTCATTTGAGCTAACGACCCAATCGGTCGGTTCAGGAGGTGTGGTACGACTGCGAGCCAGCAGGACGTTGGCCGAGTGCCGCCAAAACCGCGCGAATGCCTCACTTTCTGATGCCTGCGCGTGAAACGACGTGCCCAATTTTGCCAGAACGGGTGGCAAGGTGCGATCAGGCGGCACGATGTCGGGCGCGTTGACAAGATTGCCAACCACCCCAGCAAGGCTGCTTTCCAAATCAAAACTCCAGGCCAACTGAAAAATTTCCCGGAGCGTGCGTTCAGGCAAAGGCGTGGCAGACTGTCGACGCGACCCGTACCAAAATGGCTCTGCGTTTTTTGGCCGGTGTACGTTGAGCGCGACCGGTATCTCCGAACAAAGGTGCTTGATAAGATCTTTCAGTGCATTCCGCGTCATGACTTTCTGCCCCTGATCACTTGCCTCACTCAGGCCCATGACCAGATTTATGACAGCTTCTGGCTGCTCTGTGCATTGTGCGCTAACAAGGCCAAGAAGCCGCTTCAGCATGTCTTTTTCAGCCAATTCCGATGTTGCTTCAATCAGTGCGGCTTTGAGACCCGGTCCGTAATACGGTATCACAACCCGATCGAGAAATAATTCCGTTGCTTTCCGACTTCCGATACGACAAAGCCGTGACAGCATTACTGCGCCGCTCTCTTGCCACTCATCCCGGTCCGAGTAATGCAAGACTTGGGGCGCTGGCCAAGCTTCAGCAATTTCAGCCGCAATGGTGTCAAGCGACAAATCATTCCCGTCAGAGGTCGCAGCGCGTTGCTCAGACTGTACAAAAAGGACGGAAAGCGCCTTGGCACCGGCTTGGGCAAGAACACGAGGGCCTTCTTTAGCAGGCCAAAGAACAAAGGCCGCGCTTCGATAGTGTCGCTCAACTGTGGCCCCCTCATTGCCGCTCGCCTCCGTCAAGCGATTCACGTCAGGTTCCCAATTTGTGATCCGTTCTGGTGGCATCAATTCGTTTTGCGCCAACGCCAGTTGGCCATAAGCGCTCGCGCCCAAATCGGGATGCACCCAATCATCAAGCTCACATCTCCGCTCAATGATATCATAGAGTTCGTATTCGTCCGCGCCGATGTCTTCGATTTCCCAGACATAGTCCCGCCCAAGGTAGGCAGCGGCGGCATATTCATCAACATGCACGATGGCCGCGTGGAGGGAACAGTCAGCCTGTGCCGCAGCTGCAATCAAAGCACGCCCAACCGTTGCATCCGTGTTTTTTAGGGTTTCAAACGACAGGCCTGCGATGCTGTAATCATGCTCGAGAAGCCAGACAAGTTTTTCAGGCGCGTCCGACGTTGCGAAGCAGTTTTTGATCTCCTTCGCAATCTGACCCATAAGATCTGCATAGTTCGGTGCCGAGGTGGCCACATTTTGACCCGGAGTGAGAACCAAATTGTAAACCAGACAGGCGCGATGACCTTCTGTCACAGGCCTAATTTCATGTTCGCAATCAGCATAAAAGGCCGCAAAAACCAGTTCGGAAGGATCGTTGCTACACATTTCGACAATCGTCTCTCGACCGCGATGGCGGATGATCAGTTCGCCCCCTTTCCCTGCAACCGGTAGTGAAACGACCAAGGTCGCCACCATGCCGGTAACCTTCTCGGTATCACGGTGCGGCGCAAAAAAACCGCCTTCCTCGTAAACGAGGATTTTGTAAAGTTCCGCGTCGACAGCTTCCGGCGGGTAGCCGAGGCCTTCGGCCGCACGGTTGAGGATGCGATTGAATGTTTCGCCTCAGGTTTCTCCTCCTACGCTGATTTGATCTGGCGAAACCTGCCAACAGTCACGAACGGACCTGTCCAAAATTGTTTCTGCGCCGCGTCCATATGGTGCGCGTTCACCAAGTGTGATCAAGTCCTGTAATTGTGCCGGTTGGAGAGGGAATGCGAGGACGCCTGTCGTGTGGTTCCAGATGCGAGGCATTGGGGTAGGAAACCGCCCATACACACAATAGTCGCCCGGTCGGTCGATCATCGAGATCAGTTCGGAAAGGGCTGACAGCCGCTCATCGAAAGTAAAGTAACCGCCGTCCACATCACTGGCATAATAGCTCATTGATCGCTGACCCCCAAATTGTCATCTCAGGTTTCTATGCAATCTGTTACCCCAAACTTCTGAAATTCGGCAATGCGCCTTTCCGACATTTCAGGACGATCCCACGATGATTTTGGTTGATTCTTGCCGATGCAGCGCTCGACCACCTCGTCCGCAAAGAATGTCATATTGAATTCAGTCAGAGGGGTAGCTGGGTAGTTACGAATTTTGTTCTGCTGATCCTCTTCTTCCTGAGCTTCTACTACTACCTGTCCTTTGTCATGTTGGCCTTTGCCGAGACGCGTTATTTCGCGCAACTGCTGCTGACTTATCTCACCGAGCCCGTGCTGCTGATCTTCAAGGGCATTATCAGCTATTTCCCCAACCTGATCATGCTGCTGCTGATCACATGGGTGACGATGTATGTCATCAAGGGCATGCGGGTCTTTTTTGATGCGGTCGAGGCCGGCACATTCGATCTGGGGGATTTTGAAAAGCACTGGGTCAACCCGACCTTCAATATCGCCCGCGTCGTCGTCATCCTGATTGCGCTGGTTTTTGCGGTTCCCTACATTCCCGGCTCGGATTCAGCGGCGTTTCAGGGGCTGACCATTCTGGTCGGCGCGATGCTGTCGCTGGGTGCGAATTCGGTCGTGTCGAACATGCTGGCCGGGCTGTTTGTGATTTACCGCCGCTCGACCTCGATCGGGGATCGCATCCAGATCGGTGACCATATCGGAGATGTGGTTCAGATCAAGCTGATGGAGACCCATCTGAAATCGATTAAGAACGAATTGATCTCGATCCCCAATGGGCAGTTGATGAATTCGGACGTTGTCAATTTCTCGAAAAGGACCGATGGCAACGGCCTGCTGCTGCATACAACAGTTGGGATCGGCTATGAAGAACCCCCCGAAAAAGTCGAGGCGATGCTGGTCGAGGCCGCCAACCGCACCAAGGGTATCAAGGCCAAGCCCGAACCATTTGTGTTGTGGACAGCGCTGGCCGATTACGCGATCAACTATCAGGTTAACGGCTATTCAACCCGTGGCAGCATCATACCCAAGATCAAATCCGACCTGCACCGCAACATCGTGGCCGTTTTCAACGAGAATAATGTGCAGATCATGACGCCCTCTTACATGGCTGATCCCCCCGAGCCGAAGATCCCTGCAGAAGAATGGGACGGGCACCTTGCGCATGAAAGTGGCGAGGACGCCGGGACTTAGGCGAGATTTGCAATCCCGGCGCTACACCCTGCCCGACAATTGGTGCATAAGCAGCTTTAGTGATTCACGCATTAAGGATCTGAACCATGCACGACATCCGCGCCATTCGCGAAAACCCAGCCGCCTTCGACGCCGCCCTTGCGCGCCGTGGGGACGCGCCGGTGTCGTCAGACCTGCTGCGCCTGGACGAAAGCCGCCGCGCCAAAATTTTGGCGGCCGAAACCGCACAGGCCGAACAGAACAAGGCCAGCAAAGAGGTCGGTGCCGCCAAGGGTCGCGGTGATGAGGCCGAATTTGAGCGCCTGCGCGCGCTGGTGGCAGAGAAAAAGGCCGAGATCGCCCGCATGCAGACCGAGGCCAAGGATCTGGATGCGCTGCTGACCGACCAGCTGGCGCGCATTGCCAACCTGCCCGCCGATGACGTACCACAAGGCGCGGACGAGGACGACAATGTCGAGGTGACCCGCTGGGGCACGCCGCGCGCATTCGATTTCACGCCCAAGGAACATTATGAAATCCCCGCCGTTGCTGCGGCGATGGATTTTGAGACGGCTGCCAAAACCAGCGGCAGCCGGTTCGTGAACCTGACCAAGGGCGTGGCCCGCATTCATCGTGCGCTGGCCCAGTTCATGCTGGACACGCATATCGACAAGAACGGCCTGACCGAGATGCAGACGCCGGTTCTGGTGCGTGACGAGGCGATGTATGGCACCGACAAACTGCCAAAATTCGGCGAGGACAGCTATCAAACCACCAATGGCTGGTGGCTGATCCCAACCTCCGAGGTCACGCTGACCTATTCGGTATCCGGCGATATACTGGACGAGGCTACACTGCCCATCCGCATGACCGCACATACCGTCTGTTTCCGGTCCGAAGCTGGCAGCGCGGGCAAGGATACCGCCGGTATGTTGCGGCAGCATCAGTTCGAAAAGGTCGAGATGGTCTCGGTCACCCATCCCGACGAATCGGATGAAGAACAAAAGCGCATGTTGCGCTGCGCTGAGGACTTGTTGGAGCAGATGGGCATCCCCTATCGCACCGTTGTTTTGTGCACTGGTGACATGGGGTTCGGCGCGCGTCGCACCTTTGACATCGAGGCGTGGTTGCCCGGTCAGGACACTTATCGCGAGATCAGCTCGGTCTCGACCACCGGTAGTTTTCAGGCCCGGCGCATGAACGCGCGTTTCCGCCCTGAAGGCGGCGGAAAGCCTGAATATGTTCACACGCTGAACGGATCCGGTCTGGCCGTGGGGCGCTGTTTGATTGCGGTGCTGGAAAACGGCCAGAATGCGGACGGTTCGGTCACATTGCCTGATGTACTGGCGCCTTATCTTGGCGGCAAGCTGACCCTGCAGGCCGACGGCACGCTCGCATAAAAAAAACCGGCACCTCGCGTGGTGCCGGTCTTTGATCGGGAACGGCGAAGAAGGATTACTTCTTCGCCTTTTTCTTGTCTTTCTGTAACTGCCCAGGTGGTCTGACTGCGACGATTTGAATCGGGCCATGCGGGTTATTTTTGTTTCTTGGTTAGCGTTTCTGTGACTCGATAGGCGTATGGATACTGCTCACCTGACCCGCAGCCGGCTTGCGACCTTCTCAAAGTCAAATCTGATTGATCTGGTCATTGTTCTGGCGGAGCAGAACGCGGCCTTGCGCACCAAGATCGAGAGGCTTGAAGAGCAGATCGCGGATATCACCGAACAAAACGCCCAACTTTTCAAGCAAAACGTAGAGCTGGAGAAGGCCAACAAAACCCTCGCACAGCGCGTAGAGGACCTGGAGCGCCGCCTTGGGCTTAACAGCTCAAACAGCGGCAAGCCTCCCTCAAGCGATGGGCTGTCGAAGCCTGCGCGCAAGAAGCGAACCAGAAGTTTGCGCGGGTCCTGCGGGCGCAAGTCCGGAGGTCAGCCCGGCCATCCCGGCAAGACGCTGCGCCAGACCTCGACGCCGGAGCAGATCATCGATCACTACCCACACATCTGTCCGGACTGTAAGCACAGGCTGTCTGGCGTTGTTTGCGACCGGTATGTGAGGCGACAGGTCTTTGACCTGCCACCCCCACCGCCGCTTATTGTCACTGAGCACAGGGCGCGTGTCTGCGTCTGCCCGGCCTGTGGTACCCGGGTGCAGGCCACGTTTCCCGCAGGGGTGAACGCCCCGGTGCAGTATGGCGACAACCTTGCCGCCATGGCGAGCTATCTTCAAACCCGGCACTGCATCCCTGACAACCGCCTGGCGCAGATATTTTCCGACCTTCACGGGGTCGACATTTCCGCAGCAACGCTGGCGTCGCTCGTCGCCAGAACCGCGGCTGTAATGCGGCCCGTTGTCAACAGGATTCAAGCGTTGTTGTGCGGCCCAGACGTTGCTGTCCAGCGACACCGCTCATGAAAGTCAGCGACATTGCAGGTGGGTGATTTTGGCGAAAGCATAAGGAGGGCGTAGCCCGACTGGAGCTTTCGCCAAAATCTCGCGCGGATTTTATCCGTGCGGTTGGCGGTGACAGCGGTCAGGATTTTCCAATCTTCAAACCAGAAAGAGGATTGGATGCCTGGGCGTTTTATCACCGACCGACAATACGAGGACTACATGAAACTTCGGACTCAATACACCCAGAACATAGCGGCCGTGAAAGCCGGTTTCAGTTCGAGCACCGGATCGCGCATTGACCGGGACCCGCGCCCGCCATCGCAAAAGAAACAAGAACGCCGTCACGGCGGCGGCAAACCGGATCCGTTAGCCGGGATTTGGGAGGAGGTTGTTGTTCCTCTTCTGGAAAAGCAGCCCCATCTGCGTCCGTTTGCGATCCTGGAAGAGCTACAACTCCGGCACCCGGACCGTAATCTGGGCAAGGCGCGTCGCACGTTGGAACGGCGTATGCGTGCCTGGCGCGCAGAACATGGCCCGGATCGGGACGTCATCTTCCGCCAGACACATCCGCCGGGCCGGCAAGGGATGTCGGATTTCTTCAAGGCCGATGATTTGAACGTCACTATCGCGGGTCAGCCATTCGCGCACCGGGTTTATCACTTCACCCTGGTTTTCTCCGGCTGGGAATATGCCGAAGTTGTTCTTGGCGGGGAGAGTTTTACCGCGCTGGCCTGCGGACTGCAGAATGCCCTGTGGCAGGTGGGCGGAGCACCACGTGAGCACCGCTCGGACAGCCTGTCAGCTGCCTTTGGCAACAGGAAGAAGGATGTTGATGAGGATTTGCGGGCGCGGTACGAGGCGCTGTGTGCCGATTATGGCATGGAACCGACCCGAAACAATCGCGGCATCGCCCACGAGAACGGCTCCATCGAAAGCCGCCATGGACACCTCAAGGCGCGTCTGGAACAAGCGCTGCTTCTGCGCGGCAGTTCTGACTTCGAGACTGTGGAGGCATGGCGGCGCTTCATCGCTCAGGTCGTTGGCCGCCACAATGCACAACGCAGGGAGCAAGTGGCCCTTGAACGCGCCGATCTCCAGCCGCTGCCAGAACGGCGGAGTTGCGATTATGATGCGGCACGTGTGCGGGTGACCTCTTCCAGCGGCTTTGTCTTCCGCAAAGTGTTTTACACGGTTCCCTCGCGGCTGATCGGTTTCGAGTTGAACCTGCGTGCCTACGATGATCGTCTGGAACTGTTTCTTGGCAACACCCGGATCGATACGTTGCCACGCGGGCGGACCCCTGATCACAAGCGCGGCACACATGGCCATGTCGTCAACTACCATCATGTGATTCACAGCCTGCGCACCAAGCCCGGTGCCGTCGCAAACCTGACCTTGAACCGCCCCGGGTTTACCGGAGACTTTTTTGCTCAAGACTCAGGCGACTTTATCAAGGGTGTTCAGGTTTGCATAGAATGCGTCCTCCAGTTCTTGTGGCGGCCGGTGCCCGATCGCGCCGTGCAGCCGCTTGTTGTTGTACCAGCTGACCCAGTCCAGGGTTTCCCACTCAACCTGGCCAACCGTTTTCCATGTGCCGAAGAACTCAATGACTTCGGTCTTGAACAGGCCGATGATGCTTTCTGCCAGGGCGTTGTCATAGCTGTCCCCGACGCTGCCGACCGATGCGTCGATCCCGGCCTGGGCCAACCGCTCTGTGTACCGAACCGCCAGGTATTGCGACCCCCTGTCCGAATGGTGAATGAGCCCGTCTGCCTGTGATGGTATTCGTTGGCAGATCGCCTGGTTCAGCGCGTCCAGCACGAAGCTGGTGGTCATGGACGTGGACACGCGCCAGCCCACGATCTTGCGCGCAAAGACATCAATGACAAAGGCCACGTAGACCATTCCCGCCCAGGTCGACACATAGGTGAAGTCGGAGACCCAGAGCTGGTTTGGTGCGGTGGCCGTGAACGCGCGATTGACCTTGTCTTCCGGGCAGGCCTGTGCAGGGTCCGGGATCGTGGTCTTCTTCTTGCCGCGTGTAACACCCTGCAACCCCATGACTTTCATCAGGCGTTCCACCGTGCAGCGTGCGATGTCATAGCCTTCCCGGCGCAGTTGATGCCATACCTTGCGCGCGCCATAGCGTCCCCGGCTGGCATCAAAGACGCGCTGGATTTCCCGCGCATCCTTATCGTCCTTCCTGGCCCGATCCGAGGCTTTGTCCGGGCTGCGCCGGATAGACAGACGCGCATAATAGGACGATGGCGCGATCGGCAGCACCCTGCAGATCGACCCGACACCGAACTCGTCCCGATGATTATCGATGAATGCGATCATTTCCGGAATGGGCGGTCGAGCTCCGCCTGTGCGAAATACGCAGAGGCCTTCTTCAGGATCTCATTGGCCGTGCGCAATTCCTTGTTCTCACGCTCCAAGGCTTTCAGACGTGCCTTCTGCTCGCTGGTCAGCCCATCGCGTTCGCCGGCATCGCGCTCAGCCTGCTGACACCAGACTCTGAGACTGTCCGGCGAGCAGCCGAGCTTTGGCGCGATCGCGTGGTAGGCCGCGTTGTCACTGGCGTAATCCGCGCGATGGTCTTTATAAAGCCGAACGCCGCGGGCGCGAAACTCAGCCGTGTACTTCGGGGGTGACTTTTTCTTCTCCATGGGCTCATCCTTTGAGAGTTTTACTCTCCGGTAAACCCGGGGCGGTTCATCATGTGATTCACAGCCTGCGCACCAAGCCCGGTGCCGTCGCAAACCTGACCTATCGTGATGCGCTTTTTCCCAGAACGGAATACCGCCGCACATGGGAGGCGCTGTCCGCGGCATGGCCCTTGCGCAAGGCTTCCCAAGCCATTGTTGACCTGCTGTGGATAGCACATGAACACGCTTGCGAGGCGGAACTTGCTGTCGCTCTGGATCAGATACTCAAGGCTGGCGGCCTGCCTGATCTCGACGATCTGCATGTGCGCTTTGCGCAGAAAACAGAAGCGGATCACCCCGATGTTCCGATCCATATCCCAACCATAGCGGTCTATGATGGTCTGCTTTCCGAGCCAGGAGCCACAGCATGAGCATCACGGTAGAAACCGCCAAGCTTCCCATCCTGTTGAGCAATCTCAGGCTGCCGACAATCGCCTGTTTCTGGCCGGAGTTCTGCATCAAGGCGGATAAGGAGGGCTGGCCTGCAGAGCGGCTGTTGGCGGCCCTGTTTGAGCTGGAGTTGAGCGAACGGGACCAGCGGCGGATACAGCGCCACCTCGCGGCCGCCAAGCTGCCCCAGGGCAAGACCCTCGACAGCTTTGACTTCTCGGTTGTTCCGACCGTGAGCAAGGCCCGGATCAACGCGCTGGCCGAGGGCGACACCTGGTTGCAAGCCGGTCACAATTTGCTGGCCTTCGGCCCTCCGGGTGCCGGAAAATCGCATTTGGCGGCAGGCATCGGCTATGAGTTGATCCAGCGGGGCCACCGCGTCCTGATGATCAGAACATTCGATCTGGTGCAGCGCTTGCAGACGGCGCGACAGAACCTTTGCCTCGCGCAGGACATCCAAAAGCTCGACAAATTCGACCTGCTCATACTCGATGACATCTCCTACGTGCAGAAAGATCAGGCCGAAACCAGCGTCATCTTCGAACTCATCGCCGCGCGCTACGAACGAAAATCGTAACTGCCCAGGTGGTCTGACTGCGACGATTTGAATCGGGCCATGCGGGTTATTTTTGTTCTTGGTTAGCGTTTCTGTGACTCGATAGGCGTATGGATGCTGCTCACCTGACCCGCAGCCGGCTTGCGACCTTCTCAAAGTCAAATCTGATTGATCTGGTCATTGTTCTGGCGGAGCAGAACGCGGCCTTGCGCACCAAGATCGAGAGGCTTGAAGAGCAGATCGCGGATATCACCGAACAAAACGCCCAACTTTTCAAGCAAAACGTAGAGCTGGAGAAGGCCAACAAAACCCTCGCACAGCGCGTAGAGGACCTGGAGCGCCGCCTTGGGCTTAACAGCTCAAACAGCGGCAAGCCTCCCTCAAGCGATGGGCTGTCGAAGCCTGCGCGCAAGAAGCGAACCAGAAGTTTGCGCGGGTCCTGCGGGCGCAAGTCCGGAGGTCAGCCCGGCCATCCCGGCAAGACGCTGCGCCAGACCTCGACGCCGGAGCAGATCATCGATCACTACCCACACATCTGTCCGGACTGTAAGCACAGGCTGTCTGGCGTTGTTTGCGACCGGTATGTGAGGCGACAGGTCTTTGACCTGCCACCCCCACCGCCGCTTATTGTCACTGAGCACAGGGCGCGTGTCTGCGTCTGCCCGGCCTGTGGCACCCGGGTGCAGGCCACGTTTCCCGCAGGGGTGAACGCCCCGGTGCAGTATGGCGACAACCTTGCCGCCATGGCGAGCTATCTTCAAACCCGGCACTGCATCCCTGACAACCGCCTGGCGCAGATATTTTCCGACCTTCACGGGGTCGACATTTCCGCAGCAACGCTGGCGTCGCTCGTCGCCAGAACCGCGGCTGTAATGCGGCCCGTTGTCAACAGGATTCAAGCGTTGTTGTGCGGCCCAGACGTTGCGGTGAAGCACATGGATGAGACCGGCCTGCGCATCAACGGCAAGACCCGGTGGCTCCACATCCTGTGCTCACCAGACTTGAGCCATTTCCGGATTGGCCGTAGCAGAGGCGATGTGACGCAGGAGGTGACCGGAAGTGTCGTTCACGACAACTGGGCGTCCTACAGAAAGATCCCCGGAGTGCGTCACGCCTTATGCAACGCCCATCACCTTCGGGAATTGCAGGCTTTGATCGACATTGAGAAAGAGCCATGGGCCACGGAGATGCGCTCCATTCTGCTGGACGCCAAAACAGCCGCAGACAGGGCGCGAGACCGGAATTCCCGCGCGGTGGTGCCCGCCCGGATTGCTGCCATCGAACGCCGATATGACGCATGTTGCCAGACGGCCATCCGGATGCACGAGGCGCTTCCCCCGCTGGTCCCGGACAAGGTCGGCAAAACGCGGCGAGGCAAACCAAAGCGCAGGATCGGACATAATCTCGCGCTGCGGATGCAAACCCGCAAAGAAGAGGTTCTGCTCTTCCTCAACGACCTGAGTGTGCCGTTTACAAACAATGAAGCCGAAAGGGACCTTCGCATGACCAAGGTCCGTCAAAAAGTGTCGGGATGCTTCCGAACTCACGTCGGCGCAGAAAACTTCTGCACGCTTCGAACCGTCATTGAGACGGCGCGCAAGCAGGGGTGGAGCATACTCGAAACCTTGAGAACTCTCCCCGATCAACTCATCCTGAACCTCAAACCATGCTGACCAATTCCGGGCTTGTCAGGTCGTTGTAGTTGGAGAGTTACTCTGACTACAGTTGACCGCCGCGCGGAGGCTGGCTGCAATGCTAGTGGCCTCTGGCACAGCGTCTGCCACTTCAAGTAAGCGCTTGATTGCAGAGATGTCGTTCGCATATTGCTGTCTTCGTCTGGTGTAGCTATCGCGGGTCTTGGTGCAGATGAGCGTATAAGGACTACCCTTGCGTTCAGTTTCACAACTCAAATCCGCACCCGCTCTTTCGATCACGGACCGCAGATGCGACCGCAACTCCCTTCTCACTGGAATTCGATGTGTGGTTGTAACCGGATCTGCACAAAATCGAACAAGTTCGGCACAGTATTCGCACCCGCACCCCAAGTCATTTGAGCTAACGACCCAATCGGTCGGTTCAGGAGGTGTGGTACGACTGCGAGCCAGCAGGACGTTGGCCGAGTGCCGCCAAAACCGCGCGAATGCCTCACTTTCTGATGCCTGCGCGTGAAACGACGTGCCCAATTTTGCCAGAACGGGTGGCAAGGTGCGATCAGGCGGCACGATGTCGGGCGCGTTGACAAGATTGCCAACCACCCCAGCAAGGCTGCTTTCCAAATCAAAACTCCAGGCCAACTGAAAAATTTCCCGGAGCGTGCGTTCAGGCAAAGGCGTGGCAGACTGTCGACGCGACCCGTACCAAAATGGCTCTGCGTTTTTTGGCCGGTGTACGTTGAGCGCGACCGGTATCTCCGAACAAAGGTGCTTGATAAGATCTTTCAGTGCATTCCGCGTCATGACTTTCTGCCCCTGATCACTTGCCTCACTCAGGCCCATGACCAGATTTATGACAGCTTCTGGCTGCTCTGTGCATTGTGCGCTAACAAGGCCAAGAAGCCGCTTCAGCATGTCTTTTTCAGCCAATTCCGATGTTGCTTCAATCAGTGCGGCTTTGAGACCCGGTCCGTAATACGGTATCACAACCCGATCGAGAAATAATTCCGTTGCTTTCCGACTTCCGATACGACAAAGCCGTGACAGCATTACTGCGCCGCTCTCTTGCCACTCATCCCGGTCCGAGTAATGCAAGACTTGGGGCGCTGGCCAAGCTTCAGCAATTTCAGCAGCAATGGTGTCAAGCGACAAATCATTCCCGTCAGAGGTCGCAGCGCGTTGCTCAGACTGTACAAAAAGGACGGAAAGCGCCTTGGCACCGGCTTGGGCAAGAACACGAGGGCCTTCTTTAGCAGGCCAAAGAACAAAGGCCGCGCTTCGATAGTGTCGCTCAACTGTGGCCCCCTCATTGCCGCTCGCCTCCGTCAAGCGATTCACGTCAGGTTCCCAATTTGTGATCCGTTCTGGTGGCATCAATTCGTTTTGCGCCAACGCCAGTTGGCCATAAGCGCTCGCGCCCAAATCGGGATGCACCCAATCATCAAGCTCACATCTCCGCTCAATGATATCATAGAGTTCGTATTCGTCCGCGCCGATGTCTTCGATTTCCCAGACATAGTCCCGCCCAAGGTAGGCAGCGGCGGCATATTCATCAACATGCACGATGGCCGCGTGGAGGGAACAGTCAGCCTGTGCCGCAGCTGCAATCAAAGCACGCCCAACCGTTGCATCCGTGTTTTTTAGGGTTTCAAACGACAGGCCTGCGATGCTGTAATCATGCTCGAGAAGCCAGACAAGTTTTTCAGGCGCGTCCGACGTTGCGAAGCAGTTTTTGATCTCCTTCGCAATCTGACCCATAAAATCTGCATAGTTCGGTGCCGAGGTGGCCACATTTTGACCCGGAGTGAGAACCAAATTGTAAACCAGACAGGCGCGATGACCTTCTGTCACAGGCCTAATTTCATGTTCGCAATCAGCATAAAAGGCCGCAAAAACCAGTTCGGAAGGATCGTTGCTACACATTTCGACAATCGTCTCTCGACCGCGATGGCGGATGATCAGTTCGCCCCCTTTCCCTGCAACCGGTAGTGAAACGACCAAGGTCGCCACCATGCCGGTAACCTTCTCGGTATCACGGTGCGGCGCAAAAAAACCGCCTTCCTCGTAAACGAGGATTTTGTAAAGTTCCGCGTCGACAGCTTCCGGCGGGTAGCCGAGGCCTTCGGCCGCACGGTTGAGGATGCGATTGAATGTTTCGCCCCAGGTTTCTCCTCCTACGCTGATTTGATCTGGCGAAACCTGCCAACAGTCACGAACGGACCTGTCCAAAATTGTTTCTGCGCCGCGTCCATATGGTGCGCGTTCACCAAGTGTGATCAAGTCCTGTAATTGTGCCGGTTGGAGAGGGAATGCGAGGACGCCTGTCGTGTGGTTCCAGATGCGAGGCATTGGGGTAGGAAACCGCCCATACACACAATAGTCGCCCGGTCGGTCGATCATCGAGATCAGTTCGGAAAGGGCTGACAGCCGCTCATCGAAAGTAAAGTAACCGCCGTCCACATCACTGGCATAATAGCTCATTGATCGCTGACCCCCAAATTGTCATCTCAGGTTTCTATGCAATCTGTTACCCCAAACTTCTGAAATTCGGCAATGCGCCTTTCCGACATTTCAGGACGATCCCACGATGATTTTGGTTGATTCTTGCCGATGCAGCGCTCGACCACCTCGTCCGCAAAGAATGTCATATTGAATTCAGTCAGAGGGGTAGCTGGGTAGTTACGATCTGTTAAGCCCAAGGCGGCGCTCCAGGTCCTCTACGCGCTGTGCGAGGGTTTTGTTGGCCTTCTCCAGCTCTACGTTTTGCTTGAAAAGTTGGGCGTTTTGTTCGGTGATATCCGCGATCTGCTCTTCAAGCCTCTCGATCTTGGTGCGCAAGGCCGCGTTCTGCTCCGCCAGAACAATGACCAGATCAATCAGATTTGACTTTGAGAAGGTCGCAAGCCGGCTGCGGGTCAGGTGAGCAGTATCCATACGCCTATCGAGTCACAGAAACGCTAACCAAGAAACAAAAATAACCCGCATGGCCCGATTCAAATCGTCGCAGTCAGACCACCTGGGCAGTTACCGAAAATCAATCATGATCACTGCAAACCGCCCTTTCAGCGGTTGGGACGATGTGTTTCCCGATAAAGCCATGGGCATAGCCGCAATCGACCGGCTCGTACATCACGCGACAATCTTCGAGATGAATGTCGAGAGCTATCGACGTCGCGCAGCTCATGCCGCTGCAATGTCGCTCAGCGACATTGAAGATGAAACCCGCTCCAACGCCAAAAACAAGGAGGACAAAACCACACCAAAGAACAAAATCGAACCTTGAAATGAGTGCACCAAATTGACATTCTGCAACCCGTCACCGTCACCCGCCTTCAATGTCGCGCACTTGCACGAGCAATGTCGCGCTACACGTTGCGGTGAAGCACATGGATGAGACCGGCCTGCGCATCAACGGCAAGACCCGGTGGCTCCACATCCTGTGCTCACCAGACTTGAGCCATTTCCGGATTGGCCGTAGCAGAGGCGATGTGACGCAGGAGGTGACCGGAAGTGTCGTTCACGACAACTGGGCGTCCTACAGAAAGATCCCCGGAGTGCGTCACGCCTTATGCAACGCCCATCACCTTCGGGAATTGCAGGCTTTGATCGACATTGAGAAAGAGCCATGGGCCACGGAGATGCGCTCCATTCTGCTGGACGCCAAAACAGCCGCAGACAGGGCGCGAGACCGGAATTCCCGCGCGGTGGTGCCCGCCCGGATTGCTGCCATCGAACGCCGATATGACGCATGTTGCCAGACGGCCATCCGGATGCACGAGGCGCTTCCCCCGCTGGTCCCGGACAAGGTCGGCAAAACGCGGCGAGGCAAACCAAAGCGCAGGATCGGACATAATCTCGCGCTGCGGATGCAAACCCGCAAAGAAGAGGTTCTGCTCTTCCTCAACGACCTGAGTGTGCCGTTTACAAACAATGAAGCCGAAAGGGACCTTCGCATGACCAAGGTCCGTCAAAAAGTGTCGGGATGCTTCCGAACTCACGTCGGCGCAGAAAACTTCTGCACGCTTCGAACCGTCATTGAGACGGCGCGCAAGCAGGGGTGGAGCATACTCGAAACCTTGAGAACTCTCCCCGATCAACTCATCCTGAACCTCAAACCATGCTGACCAATTCCGGGCTTGTCAGGTCGTTGTAGTTGGAGAGTTACTCTGACTACAGTTGACCGCCGCGCGGAGGCTGGCTGCAATGCTAGTGGCCTCTGGCACAGCGTCTGCCACTTCAAGTAAGCGCTTGATTGCAGAGATGTCGTTCGCATATTGCTGTCTTCGTCTGGTGTAGCTATCGCGGGTCTTGGTGCAGATGAGCGTATAAGGACTACCCTTGCGTTCAGTTTCACAACTCAAATCCGCACCCGCTCTTTCGATCACGGACCGCAGATGCGACCGCAACTCCCTTCTCACTGGAATTCGATGTGTGGTTGTAACCGGATCTGCACAAAATCGAACAAGTTCGGCACAGTATTCGCACCCGCACCCCAAGTCATTTGAGCTAACGACCCAATCGGTCGGTTCAGGAGGTGTGGTACGACTGCGAGCCAGCAGGACGTTGGCCGAGTGCCGCCAAAACCGCGCGAATGCCTCACTTTCTGATGCCTGCGCGTGAAACGACGTGCCCAATTTTGCCAGAACGGGTGGCAAGGTGCGATCAGGCGGCACGATGTCGGGCGCGTTGACAAGATTGCCAACCACCCCAGCAAGGCTGCTTTCCAAATCAAAACTCCAGGCCAACTGAAAAATTTCCCGGAGCGTGCGTTCAGGCAAAGGCGTGGCAGACTGTCTGTAGCGCGACAAAAATAATGATCAATTCGCGACACTTTGGTGATAAATCCGGCAGATTTTTCGGCAGAAAATAGCGCACAAAATCCCGCCAAATTTACCCGCATTTGTCTCGACGTTCGACTCGCTACAACTGCATCAGGAGAAAAACGGCCACGAGGACGAACAGGGTGAACAGGGCGATGGCGATCCGCAGCCTGCGCAGGCCGGTCCGGATCGCCCCGAGCCGTATGATCTCATCCCGTATATCCCTGTTCAGCGCCTCGAGCTTTTGCTGAACATCCGACAGCAGGACCATCAGGGTTTCGGAATTGCGGGTCATGGTGATGTCCTTTCGTCCTTTATAAGATGGGCGTCAGCATATGTCACTCCGCGTCACTCTCATCCGGCCATCCCACGGTAACATCGATCGCGTTGATCTGCTCGGCTGTTCTGGTCGCCAGAATGGCGTCCTTGAGGGCCCGTGCGCGCAGGCGTCTGGCGGTTCGCCATGCGGCGAGTGCGGCGGCGAGTGCCGTGATGTCGGCGGCGGTCATGGGGATGCGGGCATTTGCGGCATCGATCCAGACATGGTCCTTTGGCCAGTTCCCTGCCTGACCGGCGCGGAGCGCGGCGGTGGTGATGTCGGCGGCGCTTTCGGGATCACCCTGCCAGAGACGCCCTGCGTGCCGGAACGTGGTGTGGCGGGCCAGTTCTTCGGCCAGCTCGGCCTGTTTGAGCCTGCGCGCCTCTGCGTGGTCCAGGCGGCGGGCTTCTGCCACAAGGGCGGCCCATGCGGGCTTCGCTGCCGCCTCCGGGTCGGGTGCGCCATAGAGACCGGCATCGGCGGCGGCGGCGAATTGCGGCGGGTTCCATGTATAGCCGTCCCACATGGGCCGGGTGATCGCCCTGGGCGGGATGGCATCTTCGGGAAACGCGGTCCAGGGCAGGATGCCATGGGGCAGGCCCTGTTCCGCAAGCCCGGTCAGGGCCTGGACAAAGGTATCGTAGGTGAGCGTCGTCTGGGTCATCGGAGGCCTCCCGTCAGGCGAAGGGCCGCGTTTCGCGGGCTGTGAGTGCCACCTGGGCGCTGAAGCTCCACCGCGTCGGAACCGATGACCCCCGCCTGCTGCTGCTGGGCCCGATATACCGCTGTTTGCTGGTGCTGGGCACAGTGATGCTTGCGCGGGCTGTGAGCCGCTTCTGGCGGGCGAGTGGCGTCAGGCTTTTGGACAGCGTCCCCGAAATCACCGGATTCCGGAGTGTAAATGAATGGCTCAGTTTCCAATTCGTATGCATGGCCTGTCGATTGCGTTGGCGAGACACGCACGGGGTGAGGCGCTTTCCAGTTCCAGATGCTGAAACCATCGCAGGTAGTTGTCGAGATATTTGGTTGCGACCCCCCGGTAGCGCCGCAGGAAATCCTTCAACTGGCTGTGTCGATTGTTGACTGTCTGAATGTGAAAGGCGTCGCGCACCCGCTCACCACTGGACAGGTTCAACGCTTCGTGGCGCACACCGATTACGGCGGCACAGGGCGGATAGGCGCGGTGACCATCACTTACCAGAACGATATCCTCGTCCACGACCGGTTCGATGACCTCCCGCAAGCTGTCAGCATTGACCGCAGGGAGAACGGCACTGACTGTCGTGCCACTCCGGTCAGCGGCAACCAGCACCGGAACCTGCTCATCTGAAAGCCCCCTTTTGCTGGCCTTGCCGCCCCGGCGTCGCGCTTTGCGTCCCAGTTTCCGTTGGCCCTTGCGGCTTTTCAGGACATAGGTTTCGTCGGCCTCGACAATGCCCGTGAGCTTGCGGGGCTGCGGGCTTTCTGCGGTGAGAAACCGGTGCCGCCAGCGAAATGCAGTAGTGACGGCAAACCCGCAATGTTCTGCCGATCGGCGAACCGTCAACCCATCTGCAAGGCAAGTTCCAAAGGCAAGCCACTTGTCTTTGCGGTGAAGACCCGCCAAAGGGGTGCCGGTCGCGGCATTGAATGTCTTCTTGCACCCCTTGCACTGATATCGCCGCAGGCCTCGGGCCTTGCCCCGCGAGAGTGCCCCTGGTGTGCCGCAATGCGGACACGGGCGATCTTCCCCTACACTCGCTTCAATAGCCGCCAGCGAGGCTGACGCTTGCGAACCTCCTGAGAAAACAGCTTCGGCTTCCTGCCGCTGCGCCGGGCTGAGTTGGTCTATCCCGGAAAGCCATTTCTGAAATTGCTTGTGATCCATCACCCGATTTTCCCTCTGATTTGAATAGGAACGTACCGTGAACGCATACGATTTGCAAACTGAGCCAAATGAATTGTCTGTGAAGGTGAGGCTTTTGGTTGCAATCACCGTGCTGTCAAGCCGGATTTCAATACGGAGATACGCTTTGTGCAAAGCCGCGAAGCGCCCGGACCTCTCGTCATCCTGACTGGTGCGCGTCCGGATCACCTTCCAGACCTTCGACGGGGTAAAGGATATGTTGACCAGGTCCGCCGAGTATCGCATCACCTCGTTGGCGCTGTCGCGCCGCACCACGATCTCGGAGGTGCCGGCCACGCGGGGCAGGACCTTCACACTCCCGCGATAGGTCCTTGCGGAGGTTCCCCCGGACACGGATATCCTGAAGCGCGCGCCCTGGGCGATACCGCCGATCAGATTGTTGTCGAGATGTCCGAACGTGATGATGCCGCCCCCGAGCTGCAGGCCGCTGGAGATGACCGCTTGATCGGCTTTGAGGTGACGGGCCTCGATCTGGTCTGTGGCGATGGCATTGGCCAGCAGGGTGCCGGGGATGACGGTGTTGCCGTCGATCACATGCTCGACCCTGACCCAGGCCCGCCCTGACCAGGCCCGGGTCTCGGCCCAGCCGCCCGCGGCATCGACAAGCGTAACCACGTCACCGATCACATTGTTGTTGGGTGTTGCAAGATTTGCGCGATAATCCTGCCAGCCCCTCGAACTGACCTCGGCGGAGAACATCCCCGCGCCGCGCGAACCCCCGTCACCCTTGTCGCCCCTGTCGCCCTTGTCACCCTTGTCGCCTTTTTTGCCCGGTGTGCCATCCGTCCCGTCCCGGCCATCTGCCCCGTCCGCACTGTAGCGCGCCCAGAGCGCGGGGGCGGAGAAGGCGCTCCAGTTGCCGCTTGATCCTGTGCGGCGGCAGGCCCAGAGATAGGGTCTCGCGGTGGAGACCCCGGAGGGATCATCGTCCCAGTCCCGGGGGATGTGATCATCTATGCGGCGCTGGCTGGCGCTGGTGTGGGGTGTTGCGGGCCGGATCGGTGTGCCTGTGAGCCTGAATATGAACTCCACGCCCGGGCCGTCCGCCCCGGTTTCACCGCGCGGTCCCGGACCTCCCCTGTCGCCCCTGTCGCCCTTTTTGCCCGGTGGGCCATCCGTCCCGTCCCGGCCATCATAGCTGTAGCGCGCCCAGAGCGCGGGGGCGGAGAAGGTGCCCCAGTTGCCGCTGGTGCCGCGCCGCTCGGAGACCCAGAGCCAGGGCTCGGATGTGGTGACGCCCGGCGCATCGTCGAACCAGCCCGCGGGCACGTGATCATCTATGCGGCGCTGGCTGGCCGTGGTTTGGGGCGTAGCGGGAGGTCTGGCCGTGCGGGTGCGGCGGAAGATCAACTCCACGCCCGGGCCGTCCCGCCCGTCCCGCCCGTCCTTGCCGTCCGCACCGGGCTTGCCATCCGCCCCGGGATCGCCATCGGCACCGAGCGTCGACCACAGCGCGGGCGCGCTCCAGTTCGTCCATGGCCCGCAGCCGCTGCGCCCGGCGCGTTCGCTGATCCACTGCCAGGGCGTCAGCGCGGTCAGGCTGACAGGTGTGCGGGACCAGTCCTTTGGCACATGGGCATCGCTGGTGGTGCCGCCGCTGGCCGGGTGTCGCGGGAGCGCGCCTGCGGCCGTGGCGCGGAACGCATATTGGGTCACGGGCAGTTTGACGGCGTCGGGCAGATCGACGGGTCCGGTAAAGGCGGGTGTGCCGGGGATGCCGTCCCGGTCCAGGGCGGCGATGGCGAAGCGCCATCGGCCTGCGGGGGGCAGGCGCGTCTCGACCGGCAGGCGCGTGATCCGGCCATGGACCAGGGGCGTGAGCGCGGCCCAGCTTGCGGCGGCGGATGCGGGACCGTAGCGCAGGGCGTAGCCGACGACACCGGGGTGTGCGGGCGGCGTGGCAACAAAGCGCCGGCTGCCATCGGCGAGGAGCTCGACCGCGAAGCCGGTGGGCGCTGCGATGGGTACGGTCCTGTCGCCGACAAGACTGTGTTTTGCGGTATAGACCGCGCCCGTGGGGGCCGCGCGGCTGCCGGGGGTGATCTCGATCCAGATCTCGCTGCCCGGATCATCATCGGTGGTCCAGGTGCAGATCGTGGTGGCGTCGGTGATTTCGGCAACAACGCGCCAGCCATGGCTGTCGTGGGTGCTCACGGTCGCGCCGCGCCAGGGCCCGGCGGTGGTGAGGCGCAGGGTGATCCCGATGCGCTCATCGGGCAGCGTGCGGTCGGAGGCCTGTGCGGAGAGCACGCGCGGGCTTTGCAGTGCCGGCAGGGGCAGGGGCGCGGTCAGATCGGAGGTGGCGGCATTGTGATAGGCGGCGACCTCGTCGATCGCCTCGAGCCGGATGCGGGTGTCGGAGACCGGATCAACACCGACGATCCGGACCGGTGCGGGTGGGGCATCGCCGGGATAGACCCGCCAGAGCACGTCTGACGGCTCGCTATCCTCACCCGCCCAGTCTGCGGGCAGCGGCGTGGCGGGCCGGACCAGGGGACCCTCGGCCTCGATCGGGCTGGTGTGCAGACGACCATCGGCGAGGCGCAGCATGGCAAACCAGTCCTCGTCCCCGGGGATCTCGAAGCTGCGGCCGAGATCCCAGCGCTCCGGCGTGTCGGGGTCTGGCGGCGCGACGGCGGCAAGCTGCCCGGTCATCCCGCCGTCGATCAGGCTGTGGGTGAGGCGCACCACGTCACCGCGCGCGATGTTGAGGCCTTCGGCGCTCATCTCCCAGGCCATGCGGCGGCGGTGATAGAGCTGGCGCGCGGCCTGAAGGTTGGCTTCCACGGCGGCCTGCGTGGCGTCGGTGACACCGCCCAGCGTGACGGTGGCGGTGCGGCGGGGCGCGGTGACGCCCGGCATGGGGCGGCGCAGGGTCTGGTATTGCCAGTCAGCATCCGGATCGAGATAGCGAACGGCGATCTCGTCGGCCACCTGCTCGCCGGACCATGTGACGGTGAAGCTGCCCTGGACGATATTGCCCGGTGTGACAAGCGCGGTTGCGGGGGTGGCGGGATCGTCCCAGACAACGCCGCGCCTGCCGCTGGCCCGTGTCGGGCTGGCGCGGCCGCATTGGCAGATTGTGTTGATCACCGCGCTGACGGGCATCTTGCGATCGAGCACGAGATTGCATGTGAGTTTGTTGGTGTCGCACCATCGCGCCCAGGCCGCGATGGTGGGCAGGTCGATGCGGGCATCGGGCAGGCCCAGCCCCCAGGCGAGGCGGCCCTGGATGTACTGGCCGCGCAGGAAGGCCAGGTAAATCCAGGCCGGGTTGCTCGTGGGTCCGGGAACCGCGTCCGGGGTGGTGCCGGCGGGCACGGGCTGATGCGCGATGGCATGCACCACAGGCAGTTGCCCGGAGGCCTGGGCAGAGGCGGGTAGGCGCAGGCGGACGCGGGTCTGGCCGGTATAGTCGGCGGTATCGGGCTGGAAGGAGCGCAGCGCGGTCCAGGAGATCTCGTCGACCTCGTTATCGGCGGTCGAGGCTGTCTCGAAGCGGCGGACCCGGACCTGCCACGTGGCGGCGGCGGGCAGGCGGACGCGGATGGTCCGGCGGTAGGCATCGGCCGGCGCGTTGGGGTTTTTCAGGGTCACCTCCCCCCTTGACCAGGCCTCGCGCACGCCCACCCTGCGCCAGCCGATTTCCACGCGGCGCGGTATCGCGCGGCGTTTGCCCGACTTGCGGTCGATCTCGAAGCTCCGCATGATGAAGTCGAAATCAACCCGGGTGGTCCCCGCGCTGCTGCG
The DNA here is from genome assembly GCA_963422555.2 of uncultured Ruegeria sp. Classification (GTDB taxonomy): domain Bacteria; phylum Pseudomonadota; class Alphaproteobacteria; order Rhodobacterales; family Rhodobacteraceae; genus Ruegeria. The sequence goes on along the minus strand of CAXXPZ010000047.1, from coordinate 495 downwards.
GCGCGTGGTGTAGGCCCGGCCCTTGAGCACGCCGCTCCCCTCGATGGTGTCCACATTGGCGGGCCAGGCGGGATCGGGACCGCGCAGGATGGTGGCGCGGGCACCGGGAAAATCCGACAGCGGCTGGTTGCCGATGCGCAGATCACCAAGGTCGAATTGCGGATTGCCGAGGCCGAAGTTCAGGCTCATGTGGAGATACTGCGCATCGCCCAGGAACTCGGTCCAGGGCTTTGCGCCAAGATCGGGCAGCACCCGGTGGCGGCCCAGCAGCAGCAGCAGCGGCTCGTAGGGCCGGGCGCGGTTGGAGCCGCCGCCCAGGGAATAATCGGTGCGCGGCGCGGCAGCGCCATCAAGCCCGTCCGGCTCCCGCGCCGGGACCAGCGCGTTGATGATCAGCCCGCCGGCACCCGCGATTGCGGCTCCGACCATGGCTCCCACGACCTTGGCCCCGAATGTGCCTGCCGCAAATGTGCCGATCCCGCCGCCAGCAATGGC
>CAXXPZ010000046.1:0-29735 GCA_963422555.2 uncultured Ruegeria sp. | reverse complement strand
TCGCGATGAACTGCCAGCAGCTTGCGCGCGCAACGCGGTTTCTGGCGGCAGGCGGCACGGATGGCACGGTTGAGAACGCGGCTGTCACGCCGGAACGGGCGCGGCGCATCAACGCGTTGATGATGACATGTGGCTGTTACGACGCCTCGGGTGATGTTGCGTTCCGGGTTGGGCTTCCCTGCAAAAGCGGGGTTGGCGGTGGTATCGTGGCCATTGTGCCGGGTGTTGCCTCGCTGGCCGCGTGGAGTCCCGGTCTGGACGACAAGGGAAACTCGGTTTTGGCGCTGAAAGCAATCGAAGATCTGACGCGCAGGCTGGGCTGGTCCGTCTTTTGACAGCGGCACCTGACCTTTCAAACCCGATTGTTTCATTGGTCTGATCGCTTTGGTTGCGTGCTGCCAAGTGATCGGTTTTCACCGCGCGTCGCAAACAGACCTGAGTGGCCAGTTGACCTGTGTTAGGGCCGTACGGAAGGGTCACATTATGACAGCTCAGACGAAACTGCAGAATCCGACGGTTGGCATTGCTTTTATTCTGATCGGCGTTGGTACCATCTCGGTCAACGATATGCTGATCAAGCTGCTGTCGGGCGGGTATCCCCTGCACCAGATCGTATTCACCCGGTCCCTGATCGGCATTGGATTTGGTCTGGCGCTGGTGCAGATGGAAGGTGGCTGGCGCATTTTGAAAACAGATCAGCCGGGGCTGCATCTGATCCGATGTCTGGTGATTGTCGCCGCCAATCTCACCTTTTTCACCGCTTTAGCTGCCATTCCATTGGCCGAGGCGACAGCGGTGTTCTTTGTCGCCCCGCTATTGGTCACGTTGCTGGGTATTCCGATTCTGGGCGAAAAGGTCGGCCCTGCGCGCGTCATCGCCGTGATTGTGGGTTTTGTCGGCGTGGTCATCATGACGCGCCCATGGGAAAGCGGTGGCACGCGCGAAATCAGCCTTTTGATGTATCTTCTTCCTGTCGTCGCTGCCTTTTGTTACGCGCTCAATAACGTACTCACCCGGTTTCTGGGCGCGTCATCCAAGGCATCGGCGATGGCTGTGTATATTCAGGCGATCTTCATCCTTGTCAGCTTGCTGTTCTGGTCCATGGCCGGGGATGGACGGTTTGCACAAGGGGTTGAGAATGAAAGCCTGTTCTTCCTTCTGCGGGCCTGGATTCGACCTGATGGCGGCGATATCTGGTTGTTTGTTGCGTTGGGGCTGAATTCGGCGGTTGTCGGCTATTGCCTTGGACAAGCCTATCGCATGGCAAATGCCGCGACGATTGCGCCGTTTGAATATGTCGGGCTGCCGCTGGCGATTTTCTGGGGTTGGATGATTTGGGATGACCTGCCAAACCTGCCGGTCATGATCGGCATCATGTTAATCCTCGGCTCGGGTCTGTTCGTGTTTTTGCGTGAACAACAAAAGGGCCGGAACACCGTTGCCAGAAAGCCCGTGCCCCGACAGTACTGAACCGATGGCCCATGCATTGGTTGGATCAGCCTTCCAGCCGTCGCACGGTTCCAATCTCGATTTCTCTGCGGTTTTTGCGCGATTCAACGGCTGCAAAGGTCATGGCCAAGGATTGCAGGTTGGCCTTCGCCGAGTTGCTAGGGTCCCGGTCTTCTTCGATGGCGCATAACAGCTCTCCCATTGCGCCGCGAAAACCGTCGTTGAACCATTGCCCCTCAAGGGACGGGCGTGCGATCCCCTGTGCGGTTGTCAGGGTGACAGATTGCGCGGACAGGTCGGGCCCGTCGGATATCAGGCTGCCATTTGTGCCAGCCACATATGATGTGTCGCGGGGGCCATGAGGTGCGCCGCCGTCAAAAATCAGGCTGGCTTGCCCGTGATCCAGCCGCACCAATGCTTGCGCCAAAAGCGGGGTGCGATTGGGTTGACCGCTCGCCAAGGCGGTGGTGGCAAATATGCTTTCGGCCCGGTCGGCGGTGATCGAGGTAAGAAAATCGAACCAGTGCACCCCGAAGTCGTAAAGTATCAGGTCGTCAATCGCATCAAACGGTGTGCCAGCGGTCCAGCTGTGATCCCAATGCAGCGAAACATGGGCTGACAGCACCTCTCCGATCAACCCGGCCTGCACGGCGTGACGTATCCACGACATGTGCGGGGCCCAGCGCCCGTTCTGGTTCACCGCCAGTTTGCCCCCCTGATCTTCGGCCAGTTTGACAAGATCCGCGCCCAGATCCAGATCGGTGACAAATGGTTTCTGGCTGAGCACATGTTTGCCGGATTGCAGGGCGGCCCGGATGATCGGCGCGCGGTGTTCGGGATGCAGCGTGATGTCGACGACATCAATTTCACTGTCCGACAGCATCGCGTGCCAGTCGTCTTCAATACGCGCCGTTGGACAGTATTCCGCAGCCTTCTCTTCGGCCTTGGCACGGGTGCGGTTCCACAGCGCGGCGACATCCCATCCGGCAGTTCGGTAGGCGTCAAGATGGCTGGCGGAAATACCGCCGGTCCCGATGATCCCGATCCGGGGCCGGTAACGCTCGGGCATTGGCGGGCGATAAGGCAATATCGGTGGATCGATCTCCGGCGATCGGTTTGATCTTAAGGCATAGGTTTCGGTGTCGGCGGCGTCGGTCGTCATGACAGCAACTTCAAGGTTCGCTTTTCGCGCGCAGAACGCATGGCGGTGTCCACGATCCGTTGGGCGGTCAGACACAGTGCAGGCGCCAAGGGGCCCTCGACCTGAACATCCCGGGATATGCAGCCCAGCACATATTCGATTGCATTTCGTTCCCCTACGGGCAGGGGCGTTGCCGGAATGTCGTGCCGTTCGGGTCGTGCACGGGTCTGAACCGTGACGTGGCTGGCATAGTCGGGCGATGAGATCGTGCCATCCGAGCCGACCAGTACAAATCCGCATGTCGGTTGCGGCTGCGTTGTCCAGGGATCGGTGAACGTTCCCCAGCGGGTTTCCATTTTCGACAGACCGGTTGCGTACCGACAAACGGCAATTGCATGCTGATCAACCTCGATGCCGGGCGTTTCGTCTACCGTGCACGTCACCTCAATCGGTGCCTGACCGTCCATGAACCATGTGCCCAGCGTGGCGCCGTAGCCCAGATAGTCCAGCAGTGATCCGCCGCCTGACGCCTTTTTGTACCACCACGAGGTCGGCTTTTGCCGCTCGACCTCTTCGGGGCTGACCTCGACCTTGTCTGCCAGATGGTATAGCGGCCCGCGATTGCCATCAAAAAAGTGAACTTCGCGCAGGTCGCCAATCATGCCCTCATCGATCAACCGCTTGGCCGTCACGTGGCTTTCAATCCATCGCAGCGGCCAGTTGATCACCAGCTGTTTGCCCGTGCCTTCCATCGCGGCCATCATCTGCCGCGCGTCATCGGCTGAGGCGGCAAAAGGTTTTTCGACAAAGACATGCACGCCATGCGGGGCCAGCCGCCGCGTATAATTGGCGTGATCTGAGGTGGCAGCGCATAGAAGAGCCAAATCATAAGGTCCGGCAGCCATGCAGCTGTCAAAATCCGTGAACACGCGGTCGTCGGGAATATCAAAGACCTCAATCGCCGCCGCCATCTTGTCGGGGTTCGGGTCGAAAACGCCCGCAATCTCGGCGTCGGGATGTTCGTGTACCATACGCAGCAGATCGCCCATATGCATATGATCGAAACTGATGCCGACAATCCGGAATTTGGCCATTGGAACCTCCTGTCTAACGTGTGCCGGTGATCCTGACATACAAGGCGGTAACCGCGAGGATGATGAGCCCGAACAGTGCCGTTCGTGCGCCTTCAGGCATTTGCAGCAATGTTAGCATGGTATCGAGCACACGCAGAATCAGCGCGCCCACAATCGCGCCTGCAAAGCTGCCCCGACCGCCAAAGATCGAAGTGCCGCCAATTACCGCCGCCGCGACCGATGGCAACAGCAGCGGGTTGGCAAGGCTGAGTGAGGTTTGGCGGATCATGCCCAGATACAGCAGGCCCGCCAGTGCGGCGATCAGACCGGACAGAACATACAGCGCCAGATAAACCTGCCAGGCTCGCACGCCCGACAGTTTGGCGGCCTGCTCGTTAGAGCCAAGTGCAAACAGCAAACGGCCAAAGCCGGTATAGCGCATCAGCCAGAGGATAAAGAGCGCGAAGGGGATGAACACAAACAGCCCATTGGGCATTCCGGCCGTCTTGCCGGTTCCAAGCCAGGTAAGAAATGCCGGAACCTCGGTGCCTGCGTTGATGACCATCCGCTGATAGACCTGCAGGCAGCCGGTGGCGATCAGCCCGGTTCCCAGTGTCATGATCAGCGGGTGCACGCGGACCAGCCCGACCCCGATGCCGTTGACAACGCCAACGATCAGACCGGCGGACAGGGCAACAAATACGGCGGGCGTCACGCCCCAGATCGCGCTGAGGGTCGCGCAGACAAAGGCTGACACGGTGGCCACGACACCGACTGACAGATCAATACCGGCGGTCAGCATCGTCAGAACCTGACAGGCTGCCAGCATGGCCAGAGGAATGGCGAACTTGATCAGGTTGCCGACCCAGAATGTCGAGATCAGCCCATCCCGACCGGCCCGGAACGGGGTGACGATACCCGGGCGCAAAACCTCGAGGCTGGCAATCATCAATAGCAGGAAAACCAGCAACGGAATGATCGGGTTGTCGCGCAGGTAGCGCCCGACGCGAACCATTGGCGGATCGGTGGTGTCCATGCTCATCGGCGGGCCCCCCTTAGCGAGGCTGCCGTGCCCAACATCACCACCAGAACCATGATTGAGCCCTCGATTATGGTGGTCACATTTGGATCGACAGCCAGAAGTGTCAGGATCGTCCGGATGATCCGCAGGATGAAAACCGCGATGATGGGGCCCAGCAAGCCGCCTTTGCCGCCGCCTAGCACAACACCGCCCAGCACCACAGCGGCAACAGATGCCATCAGGTACGGTCCCGGAACCGGCTCGCCGATGCCGGTGAGTGCCGCCAGACTCAGCCCGCCCATGGCGCAGAACAGCCCGCACAACGCATAGGCCGCGACCTTGGTTCGGTCCACCGCCACGCCCGATCGAAAGGCGGCAAGCTCGTCAGACCCCGTAGCATAGATCGAAAGACCCAGCTTCGAGCGGCGTATCGGTATCCAGACCACCGCAATTCCAATGGCAATCACGACCAGAGCCTTGGGCAGGCCGTCAAACAGGACATGTCCGCGGATAGCCTGTTCAAGCCAATCCGCAGTGGCACCACCAGACGTTACCAGGATCAGCAACGCGACGCCTTCCCATACAAACAACATGGCAAGCGTGACAACGATGTCGGGAACACGTGTTACCACGATCAGGATACCGTTGGTCAGACCCATCAAAAAGCCGACGCCCAGCACGATCAGCAGGGCTGGAACACCGGCCATACGTTCCATCAAAACGGCTGCGGTCACCGCGCAGACCGCCATCATCGAGGCCACGGATAAGTCGATGCCGCCGACGATCACCACAATCGCCATTCCGGCGGTTGCGAAGGCAAAGGGCAGGGCGGCCCGCGCGATACTCTCCAACCCCGAAGCCCCGAATGTGGGTTGGATCAGTTTGGTGACGGTCAGCAACACAACAAGCAGCACAGCAAGTCCTGCGACCCAGACATGTTTCCTGATCAACCCGTTCACGCCGCGCCCTCAGTCTGCGTCAGGCCATAGGCGGCGCGCATCAGCGTCTGCTCATCCGCATCGACGGCCTCGATCACGTCCACCACACGGCCATTGAAGATCACAACGGCCCGGTCGCAGGCTAGTGGGATTTCCTCTAACTCGGACGTGTAGAAAAGCACCGCCGCGCCCTGATCGGCCAATTCGCGCACCAACGGATATATCTGTCGTTTCGTGCGCACATCGATGCCACGGGTCGGGTCGAACAACAGCAATGTCTCAACCCCAGCCGCCAGCCAGCGGCCAATGGTCACCTTCTGCTGATTGCCGCCCGAAAGCCGCTGTACCTCACCTTGCGCGCGGGTGTCGATCTGCAGTTTTTCGATTGCATATGCGATCCGTTCACGTTCATGCCCCAGTTTGAGTGGCCCCCAGTTTTTGAACCGCGCCGAAAAGGGCAGTGCGATGTTTTCCCTGACCGATCTTTGTGACAACAACGCCTCGGACCGGTTGCCGGGTACAAAGGTCAGCCCGGCGGCAATGGCATCGGCAGGATGAGCAAAGCTGACGGGCACCCCGTCTACTTCCATCGTGCCCGATGTCGGTCGGTCGAACCCTGCCAAAACCTCAAAAACTTCGTCCTGCCCCTGACCTTCCAGCGCGACAACACCCAAAACTTCGCCCGGGTAAAGGTCGAACGAGATGTCGGAAAACTGCGGTTCAAAAGCCAGCGCGCAAACGCGCAGGCGCGGTGTCTTTGCTTGCGACCCGTTCACCTGCGGTATCGCCCGCCGGTCAATGTCCAATTTCTGGCCCAGCATCAACTCGACCACGCGCTCTTCGACGCCGGGTTCAATGTCGAGATCACCGACAGACATGCCGTCGCGCAGCACCGTGGCACGATCGCAAAGCTCGGAGATTTCTGTAAACCGGTGCGACACGTAGATGACGCCCATACCGTCATTGGCCTTGCGCCGAACCGTTTTCAGCACCCTTTCCACAAGATCCGTAGGCAAGGCCGCCGTCATCTCGTCCAGCAACAGGACATCGGGTTCCGCCGCCAGTGCCCGGGCGAGATCGAGTATGCGCAAGGTAGCCAGTGGCAGATCGCCAATCAATGCCGACAGATTCAGATCGGTGATCCCAAGTTCGTCAACCCAATCGCGAAACGGGCCGACTGGCGTGTCCGTGAGCCTGAGATTGTCAGACACGTCGAGATCGGGGATGAGCGAGGGTTCCTGATAGACCGGAACCAGACCCGACCGACGTGCCTCGGCAGGGTTTCCAACCAATGCCTGTTGTCCCCGGATCAACACCTGTCCGGCATCGGGCTGCAGGGCGCCGGTGATGATCTTGACGAAAGTGGATTTACCGGCTCCGTTTGCACCCATCAGGGCGACGATTTCACCTTCGCCCACTGTAAGATGGGCATCGGTCAATGCCCGCACCGCGCCAAAACTTTTGGCCACGTCAGACGCGTCGAGTAAGGCTGTGCGGCTCATGAAAATCCTTGAATTCTTTGAATGCCGTAGATGTGTCTTCCGCCCGCAACGGGGCGGAAGAACTGTTCACAGGATCAGCCTTCGCCCGGTCCCTTGCAGTCGATGATCTGTTCCATGGTGTAGTCCGTCCACCCCGGCACAGTGACCGATACGGGCCATTCAGGGTCTAGGTTGGGATTCTGCGCTGCTTCGATGGTTTTGCGGCCTTCGTCGCTGGCATTTTCCCAAAGCACCGGATCGACAAGAACCGTTTTGCTGTCAGGCGCTTCGCCGTTCAGGATGTCCACGGCCAACGCAATCCCTGCGCCACCGACCGAGCCGGGATTGGTTACCGCGGCACCGTTCAGACCTTCGACCTCCGTCAGATACTGGACAAAACCGGCATTATCCGCGCCAACGATGGGCACCAACGGCGCGCCGGATTCCGTGAACGCGTCGACGATGACATTGTCGATGCCACTGGTCCAGACACCGTCAAACGGAATGCCGGTGGCCAGAAAGTCAAATATCTGCTGCTTGCCCTGGTCTTGCTGCCAGCCTGTAAAGACCTCATGGACCACATTGACGTCGGGATGTTCGGCCAAGGCGCGCTTGAAGCCATTGTCGCGGTCAGTATCGGCGGAAACCCCGGCAATACCGCGCATATAGACAACGTCACCTTTGCCGCCGAGCTGTTCAAACAGCCATTTGGCACCGAGATAGGCATATTCTTCCTGATTGTTCGACAGGATAAAGGCCCCGTCTGCGGTCACACCCGCGTCGACTGCGACAACAACGATGTCCTGGGCCATGGCTTTTTCAAGCGCCGAGTTCAGAGCGTCGGGATTGGACGGGTTCAGAACAATGGCGTCCACGCCGGCTTCGATCAGGTTGTTGAGGTCTTCCAACTGCCCGGCTGAATCCGTGTTGCGGTGGGCGACGATCAGGTTCGTGACGTCGGCTTCGACCAATGCCTGCGCGCGCATGGCGCAGATCATCTGTTCGCGCCAGCCATTGCCCTGCACGGTGTTTGACACGCCGATGGTGTATTTCTTGTGCCCGTCAGCCATGGCCATGGACGCAAGCGACGCGGAAACTGCAAGGGCAGCGACGCTGTAAAGTAGGGTTTTCATCTTATTTTCCTCCCGTTTCAGTTGTTGTTTAGTCGTCTTGGAATTGGTTTTTGTTTCATTTGATGAATGGCGAAAGGACATCCCGCGCCAGCAAAAAGCCCCGTTTCACCTTTTCTTCTGTTCCTTCGAACAACCTGTCTTCATGCTCGATAATGATCGGCCCGTCATAGCCCGCGCGATAAAGACCCGAAAAGAAATCGGGCCAGTTCACATCGCCAAGCCCGCACAGCCGCGGGATCTGCCATCCCATACCAGTGGACATGACGCCGTTTTCATACAGACCGTCCTGATCGACCATCACGTCCTTGGCATGAACATGGGCCATATGGGGGCCGAATTCCTTGATGAACCGCGTCTGGTCGATGAACTGCCAGATCAGGTGCGAGGGGTCGAAATTCATGCCCACGGCATCGCCCCATTCCTCGAATATGCGACGCCAGATCTTGGGCGAATAGGCGATGTTGTGCCCGCCCGGCCATTCGTCAAAGCTGAAGATCATCGGGCAGTTTTCAAAACACAACCGGACACCCGCGTCCTGTGCATGTTTGACGACAGGTCCGATAATCTCGGTGGCCCGTGCCCAGTTTTCATCCAGATTGAGCGCCCGGTCACCGCCAACAAAGGTGTTGACGACGCCGACCCCCATCATGCCCGCCGCTGTGATGACCTTTTGCAGGTGCCCGATGACTTCGGCGCGATGATCCGCGTCGGCGTGCAGCGGGTTGGGATAGTATCCCAGCCCTGAAATTTCGACCCCTTGGTCAGCCAGTTGTCCGACAACGTGGGATCCCTGATCCCGGCTGATCCCGTCTACATTGATGTGGCTTGTGCCCGCATAACGCCGCCGCTCACCACCCGAAGCGGGCCAACAGGCAACCTCGAGCGCCGAAAAACCGTTGGCGGCCGCCCAGCTGGACACATCCGTCAGCGGCAATTCTTCGAAAGGTGCGGTCAGCAGGCCAAGTTTCATATCTTCCCCCTCAAATCTCGCTCAGATCCACCCAGCGGCTTTCGCGCGCCGATTTCAGAACGGCGTCGCAGAAGCGCATTTCGTAATGGCCATCTTCGAACGTGGCCCAGGTGCTGTTTGGTCCGCGCCCGCCCGACGCGATGTCCGAGTACACGGCGCGGAAAAAATTACAGAATGAATCAGCAAACCCTTCGACGTGACCGGGTGGCAAGGTGGCTGCGGCAACGCCGGTGTCGTTCATCAGGGTAAAGTCGCGCATCAAGGTCTGGTTGGGTCCGTCCCGATGCCCGATGAACAGGTGATCCGGTGTTTCACTATCCCACGCCGTGCTGGCCTTTGCCCCGGCGATATCCCATTGCAACGAATTCTTCCGACCCATGTTGATCTGTGAGGTGCTCATCACCCCCCGCGCACCGTTTTCATACCGGATCATGATCATCGCCGCATCGTCGGTGTCGATCTGAACGGTTTCGGCCTCGCCGCTTCCGCTTGAAAATGTTTCGACCGGCCCTACAGGTTTGAGACGTTGTGGCAGGAAGGTCGTCAGCTCTGCCATGACCGACGCGGCCTTCAGACCGCTGATAAAGCCGGTTAAATCGACCCAATGGGTTCCAATGTCACCGACCGAGCGCAACGCGCCGCCTATCTCACTTTGCAGCCGCCAGTTCCAGTCGCTGGGTTTGGCCAGCCAGTCCTGATGGTAATGCCCGGTGACAAAACGGATATCGCCCAGCTTACCGGCCTGCACCATGCCGTGCGCCTGCTGGTTCAGAGGGTAAAACCGGATGTTGTAGCAAACCGCCGCCACTTTGCTCGAAGCCTTGGCAAGCTCGACCATTTCGGCGCTTTCGGCAGATGTCATGGCAAGGGGTTTTTCACAGATCACGTGCTTGCCCGCTGCCAGCAAAGCTTTGACCTGCGGATAATGCGCGTGGTTGGGCGAGGTGACATGTACGACATCGATGCTGTCATCCGCAATCAGAGCATCCAGAGAGGCATAGCCTTGCGCCACATTCATTTCCGTCGCCCGCGCCGCCCCGCGTTCCGGCGACGAGCCGAGAACCCCCGCGACCTCGATCCCCAATCGCCGCAATGCCTGAACGTGGACAGTTCCGATAAAGCCAGTTCCAACAACGGCAGCGCGGAGTGCTGAGAAATTGGTCATGATATGCACCTGTCAAACAACCGAATACCCTCCGTCCACTGCCAGACATGCACCGGTCACAAAGGCCGCCGCGTCAGAGGCGAGAAACATGGCGGTTCCTGCGATGTCATCCGGCTGGCCCCATCGGGCCAAAGGCGTACGGGCAGCGACCGCGTCTGTGAAGCGGGTGTCCTTGCGGGCGCGGGCGGATTGTTCGGTCACAATAAAACCCGGCGTGATGGCGTTCACCCTTATGCCGTCTTCGGCCCAGGCAATCGCCAGTGATTTGGTCAATTGTTCGATGCCCGCCTTTGATGCCCCATAGGCTGGGTTTTTGGGTGAGCCAAAGCGCGCATACATTGAGGCCACATTGATAACGCGCCCCTTTGCGGCGGACAGGGCTGGGTGCAATGCTTCGGCACAGCGAAACGATCCGGTCAGATTGACGTCCAACACGTGGGAAAAGAAGCCGGGCTCCATCTCCGCGTCTCGTTGCGTGATCGCCGCGCAATTGACCAGGACATCGACGTGGTCGCACGATTTGGCGAACTGCCGCACGGCATCCGTGTCGGTCACGTCCAGCTGGAAATAGGCGAACCGGGTCGCGTCCTCCTCGACGCATTCCGGCTCGACGCCGGTGATCACCACCTCAGCGCCCGCGTCTTGGAACGCCCGTGCAATGGCTGCCCCAATCCCTGCGCGGCTGGCCCCGATCACCAGAACCACGGCTCCGGTAAAGTCGAAGGAGACGGCGGAATTCATCCGCAGATCCTGTCTTCTGTGCGTCCGAAACTGACTGGCATCTATTTTTCCCACATAGTCTGTAGTCGAGTAAGAAATCGATTACATATCCGAAATTACCCGCTTTTCATTTCTTGTAATCGATTACATAATCGGCACTGTAACAGATTCGAGTCAACCCGGAATTTTTCTGACAGGTCATGGGCAAGCCACCGAAACCCACCACGATACTGGATGTCGCCCGCACTGCGCGGGTGTCCTCGGCAACTGTCAGCCGTGTATTGTCGAACCCGAACCTGGTGTCACAATCCACCCGCGTGGCCGTACAGGAGGCCATCCGAGATACCGGCTATCGGGTTAATCAGGCCGCCCGAAACCTGCGGATGCAGCGGGCAGGCGCGGTTTTGATCCTGGTGCCAAATCTGGGTAAGCCGTTTTATTCGGGTATTCTGGCGGGGATCAGTGAAGGGTTTGCAGGGTCGGATTATGCCGTTCTGATTACAGATACGGAAAGCAACCCGCTTCAGGATGAAACCCTTGCGGGGTATTTTCGCGATAGCCGGATCGATGGCGCAATCTCGCTTGATGGGGGGGTCTCGTCAGATGCGCTCAAACTGTGTGTCACGCACGGCGCCGGCGATCGGATCGTCTTTCTGTGCGAGTGGGTGGAGGGTGAGGTATTCCCGGTGATCTCCAGCGACAATGCCGAGGGTGCACGGTTGGCGATCCGTCATCTTCACGACCTTGGCCATCGCAAGATCGCACATGTCACGGGTCCGGACGGGAATGTTCTGACCACTGCGCGCAGGCAAGGCATGGTGCAGGAACGGGGACGCCTTGGGCTGCCAGCGCTGCCTGAATGGATCATACGTGGGGACTTTTCGCTGGAATCCGGGCACGAAGCAGCGAAACGCATTCTCGCGATGAGCGCGCGCCCGACGGCAGTATTTTGTTCTGCCGATATGGTCGCCTTTGGTCTGATTGCCGGGTTGATCGCGGGTGGCCTCAGGGTGCCTGAAGACATCTCCGTTGTTGGTTTTGACGATATTGAAATGTCCGGGTCTTATGTTCCTGCCCTGACGACAATCCGGCAAGACCGCCATCAGCTTGGGCGCCGCGCGGCTGAGGTTCTGCTGGGACGGTTGGCCAATGCACCGGGCCAGACCCCGACCGAGGCCGCGCTCCCGGTCGAATTGGTCGTGCGGGCAAGTACCGCGCCACCCAGCGACTTGCGCGACAACAGATTGATGCAAAACCCAGCCCAGCTTAAGTTCGGAGAGGAGGGGGCAAATGAGCGAACCGGCCATTTCAGACCGCCCTGAGCCTTCCGCTCGGGATTATTCGCTGACCGGCGACAGGGCGCAGCGCGCGATCTCTGCGGGTCTGGCGGCGGCGGAATGGTACCACAGCGAGGTTCCGCGCAAGACGTTAAAGCCACTCATGAAACGCCGGGATGGGCCGGCCATTCGAGACACTATGATCTGGGCCGCGCTGCACGTGGTTTTGGCGGCAGGTGCGCTTTCTTTCTGGGGTTCTTGGTTATCGGTTCCGTTTTGGCTGGCCTATGGTGTGATCTACGGTTCGGCCTGCGACAGCCGCTGGCATGAATGCGGGCACGGGACGGCTTTTCGCACCCGCTGGATGAACGACGTCGTGTATCATATCGCCTCGTTTCAGATCATGCGAAACCCCGTCAACTGGCGCTGGAGCCACGCGCGCCACCACACCGATACAATCATTGTGGGCCGCGACCCCGAGATTGCATGGATGCATCCCATCAACCTGCTGCTCAAGGCGCTGGCCTTTGTCGGGTTGGTCGAAACCTGGACGTCGTTCAGAGGGTTGGCGCGAAATGCGACGGGGAATTTGTCGCTGGATGAGCGCGACTACATTCCGGAATCGGAATGGCCCAAAGCCATCTTTTGGGCCCGTGTTCACATGGCGATTTACGGTGTTGTTCTGGCTGTTTCATTTGGTCTTCTGTCAACTGGGGCGGGTTGGAAGTCATTGATCCCTGTGTTGTTGATCGGGGGGCCAAGGGTCTATGGGTGCTGGCATTTCGTGATGACCGGATTGCTGCAGCACGGCGGATTGGCTGAGGACGTGATCGATCATCGGCTGAATTCCCGCACGCTGTACATGAACCCTGTCAGCCGCTGGATCTACTGGAACATGAATTACCATATCGAACATCACATGTACCCAATGGTTCCCTATTATTCCCTGCCTGCCCTGCACGAATTGATCAAGGATGATCTGCCGCCGCCAAACACTTCGATCTGGGATGCCTACAAAGAGATGATGGGGTCGGTTCTGAAACAGCGGAAAGACTCGGGATACGCGCTACGCAAGAAACTGCCGCCGACTGCCCGTCCTTATAAAGAGGATCTGCATTCGATCATACCGGAGCGTAGCCAGAGGACGGGTGGCCGCACGAAACAGGATGCTGCCAAGTGATTTTCGTGGCGCCAAGAAAGTGTGCCTGCGTGATCACAGCCGAGTGTCTTGCGACGGGTCCGACGAAGCTACGACCAAGGAGCGTGTCATGATCAACCTCGCGACAAATGCGATCAGCCTGTCCTTTGATCCGGCTTTGGGCCTGATCGAAAGGTTCCTTGTTCAGGATGGCGGCGCGGACATCGCGCCGCTGCATCGCGCCCCTTGGGTCGGGCTGAATGAGGTGATGCCCGAAGGCATCGCACCGCATCTGGTCAAACTGGGCGGGGACTTTTTCTGCGCCCCGTTCGGATCGACCGAAGGGCCTCTCCGCTGCATGGTTGGCCGCCTAATTCGCCCTGGTCCCTGCGCGAACAGACGCAAACCTATCTGCGAGCTGAGCTTGATCGTTCTGTTTTCGGCGCAAGGCTGACAAAAGAGATCACACTGCGCCCCGGTCATCCCTTTGTCTATCAACGTCACAGCTTTTCGGGCGGGCAGGGGCAGGTGCCGGTTGCCAACCACGCAAACGTGGCGTTGCCCAATGGCGGGCTCATTCGGACCTCAGACAAATCCTGCTGGCGAACGCCCCCCACCCCGCAGGAGGAGGACCCGGCACGCGGTCGTTCCTACCTTGTTTATCCAGCTGAAAGTAGCGGTTTGACGTCCTTTCCCACGCAGGATGGCTTGGAGGATCTGTCGCACTATCCTTGGTTCCCGAACGGCGAAGATTTTGTCGTCGGCATCGAGGCGCCCGGACATCGGCTTGCGTGGACAGCGATCACACGCCCAGCAGAGGGGGATGTTTTCCTGTCGCTCAAATCGGCTCAGGACGTGCCCATGACGATGTTGTGGCACTCGAACGGAGGCAGGGATTTCCCACCGTGGTCTGGCCGGCATTTCGGCTGTCTGGGCGTCGAAGAAGGTGCGGCGATGTCGGTTTTTGGGGACGATCCTGATACCGATCCATCCCGCCGCGGTGCGATCCGGCTAGACCCAGAGGGCAGGGTGGAGATCGCCCATGTAATCGGGGCAATCCGGTGGCCGTCAGGCTCGGCGGTAGACTGCGTGGAGGTCGAGGGAAATCACCTGTTGATCCGTGGCGTTGACGGCGAGGTGCGAGAGGTGCTGTTTGATTCCGAGGCACTGGATCTGCCGTGATCGGTGTTGGGTCGCATGTATGAACCTTGATTCCGCAGTTGGAGTTTGTTTCCGGCCAATTTCGGCAGGTGCGTTCGCGTTCTGGTTGTGCAATTTTGGCCTATCAACAGGCTGGCAACACATTGGGAGGTGGCTTTGGGTTGCGCCCATGCAGGAATTTTGCGAGAGCGCGGCCAAGAATCCGGCACCAACGCTCAATGGCGGTCAACTGCGGCGCAGATTGCAGGTTACGCAAGAACCGTGTCATGTCCGTCAGTTTCGACCGGATCTGCCGCGTTTGCCCATGGCTGCTGTTCAGGAACAGCGTTGTCTGTCCCGCGTGTCTGGTCGCTCGTGCGACACCAGTCAATAACAGCGGACGGCTGGTGATCGCTTCTCGCGATGTCATTGGGTCAACCAGCCGGACAAAAAGCGACCACCAATTGTAAACCAGCGCCGTCATTCGGGCGGTGATCTGCGTACGCTTCAGATCCTGCGTTGTGAACCCGCCCCACCCCCATTGGTTCTTCAGTTCGTCAAACGCGTTTTCCGCATCAGCCCGATCCCGGTAGAGCTGTGCCAGGGTGAGGCCCTCGCAATCCAGCGAGGTCACCAGAACGCTGTACTCCCAAAGCGCCGCCTGAGCCGGGACCACCTCGGCGAGGCCCAGAAGAAGTTGCTCATTCTCTTCACCAATCGGCGCTGTCAGCGCCACGTCCTTTGGCACCCGACGGCGCAGAACAACAACACGGCGTTTGCGACTCCAGCCCATCAATTGCAATTCCGATGCCGCCGCCTGCCAGCCGCGACCTGCCTCAGTCCAGCCGGTTTTTGCAGCAAGTTTTGACGCCAGTTCCTTCACCCGTTTCGTCATGCGTAGCTTGAAAAGATAGGGCTGAGCCCGCTCTTCAAGCGCAGACATCACCGTTTCATTGCCATAGCTGCTGTCACCACGAACAAGATACGGCCGTGCGGCAGGGGCGAGGCCATCCAGAATTTCCAGCAGACCAGAAAGACCATGCGTGCCGTGATGTTCATTGCCCGCGGTGACCTCAACGCCCAGGATCAGCCGCAGGTTTGCGATCATAAAGCTGTGGTAACAATGAGAGGGTCGACCGGGTTTGTGGGGATTGTAGCCCACAACTGCACCTTCCTGTTTGCCATAGATCGGTTTGACCGTGGTGTCCGCGTCCAGGATCCAGTCTTCCTGCATCACTGGATGCAGCGGGAATGTCAGATGGTGCTTCAGCCAGATGTCCGCTTCTCGCTGATCAAGGGTCGCCAAAGCCCGCCGAACCGAGTCGTCGCTGCAGATTTTGCTCAGCCCCAGAAACGCCGGATTGATCCCATCGTGCCGCAGCGCATTCACATGCGCATAGCGCCGACCGCCGGTCACGATCGACAGAACCATCGTGCCCAGAACATCCCGAACCTTTGGCGCATTGGGGCTGCTGAACCGCAACGGGCAATCCGCAACAAAGGGATCAAACAGATCGGCCTGCTTCAGATAATCGATGAAGAACGGCAACTGGCCCAGCGGAGTGACGGCTTCGTCCGGAGACCAGCGAACATGAACCTGACCGCTGAAACTGTCCAGCGCAACGGGCTCATTCGAATGCGCTTGTTCAACCTCAGCGCGATCACCAAATGGGTGAGCCAATTGTAAACCCTCCAACGGCTATTCTTAACTGGACCTCAACAGTTTACCCGATATCGCCTCCGCGCCTACTGCGGAATTAAGGATGAAAAAGCTGCGCCGATCGAGCGATCCAATCGCCGGATGATGTCGAAAGCGCAATACACT
This sequence comes from uncultured Ruegeria sp., assembly GCA_963422555.2. Lineage (GTDB taxonomy): Bacteria > Pseudomonadota > Alphaproteobacteria > Rhodobacterales > Rhodobacteraceae > Ruegeria. Next base: position 13,264 of record CAXXPZ010000046.1, on the reverse strand, counting down.
CACGTTCTGTGCCGGGTCTGCCATCCAATGAGGTTGAAACACGCAAACACGATTGCCGCGACACATACGATGGATGGACCGGCGGGCGTGTCAAAGACATAAGCGGCCCGCAAGCCGACCACGGCCGAAACCGCTCCGATCATTGCGGCGATTATGGCCATTGCCTCGGGTGATCGTGCGAGGCTGCGCGCGGCGGCGGCGGGTATGATCAACATCGCAGCGATCAGCAAGACGCCCACGACCTTGATTGCAACGGCCACGGTCACTGCAAGGGACAAAGTCAGGATCAACTGCTCACGTTCCGGGTCAAACCCGCTGGCATAGGCCAGTTCCTCATTCAACGTGGCCGTCAACAATTCGGACCAGCGCCAGGTAATCAGGGCCACGACAAGCGCCGCGCCGCCCCAGATGACCAGCAGATCGGTGCGCGATACGGCCAGAATGTCGCCGAACAGATAGGCCATCAAATCGATGCGGACACCGGACAGGAACGAGACGGCCAGCAGACCAAAGGCCAGAGCCGAATGTGCCAAAACCCCTAACAATGTGTCCATCGCATAACCGCGACCACTCAGGAACGTCACAGTCAGCGCCATGATCAGGGCGACCGCCAACGCGCCCGCAAAAATCGACATCTGCAGCGTCAGGGACAATGCGACGCCCAGAATTGCCGCATGGGCGGTTGCGTCTCCGAAATACGCCATCCGGCGCCAGACGACAAAACACCCCAGCGGAGCGGCGGCAAAAGCCACGCCAACACCGGCGAGCGTGGCCCGGGTCATGAAATCATCAAGCATTATTCTGCGGCTTCCTGAGAGGGTTTGCTGTGATCATGATGGTGATCATGCTCGTGACGGTACAGGGCCAGCGCGCCACCCGTTCCTGTGCCAAACAGGGCGCGATATTCCGGGGCCGAAGCAACCACTGCCGGGGACCCTTCACAGCAGACATGGCCGTTAAGGCAGATGACCCTGTCCGACGCGCTCATGACTACGTGCAATTCATGGCTGATCATCAGAATGGCACAGCCGGTTTCCCGGCGTACAGCTTCGATCTGTTGATAAAACGCGGCCGATCCACGCTGATCGAGGCCTTGTGTCGCCTCATCCAGCAACAGGATATCTGGCCGGTTAATCAGGGCCCGGGCCAGCAGGACACGCTGGAACTGCCCGCCAGAAAGTTGCGACATCTGGCTTTTCAAAAGATCGGGCACGCCTGCAGTTTCAAGCGCCTTTGCGCAGTCCTGTCGTGACACACTGTTGGTCAGACGCATGAACCGCTCGACCGTGATTGGCAGGGTCGGGTCGATATGCAGCTTTTGCGGCACATAACCGATTTTCAACCCGGGGCTTAGCGTGACCTGTCCGGCGGACAGTGCGGTTGCGCCAATGATGGCCCGCAACAGGCTGGTCTTGCCCGACCCGTTCGGCCCGACAATAGTGACAATCTCACCTGGTTCGACGGTCATGTCCACATGACGCAGTACGGTATTCGCGCCATAGCGGACGCTGAGATCTTCGACGGTGATAAGCGCCATTATTATGCCTTTTCGGTGCAGTCGGGGCAGATGCCTTCGGCTTCTACTACCGTCCGCTCAATCTCGAAACCCACCGCGCGCGCTGCAGCGCCAAGCGCCCCCTTTGCAGACGTGGATTGGGTTTCGGCCACGGCATCGCATTTCCTGCAGATCATGAAGGCGGGTGAATGCGCGGCTCCCGGATGGGCGCAGGCGACAAAAGCATTCAGACGCTCGATCTTGTGCACGAAGCCGTTCTCGACCAAAAAGTCGAGCGCCCGATAGGCCACCGGGGGTTGGGACCCAAAACCTGCTTCGCGCAGACGGTCAAGGATTGCATAGGCCCCCAGCGCGCGGTGCTCTTGCAGCAGCATTTCCAACACCTTGCGCCGAACCGGAGTCAGACGCAGACCCTCGGCGCTGCATTGCGCCTCGGCATTGGACAGGCCGGATTCGACACAGCTGTCGTGGTCGTGTTTGTGAAACCCGACGAGGTCCGCATCGTCGGCCGGTATCGGGCGTGTCTCACTTGTCATGTTATTCCATATCATGTATGCCGCTCGTAACGTTATAAAATCACATAGAGGGTCAGATGTCCAGAAAGCTTCTTCCTGTTTCGATCACAGCCGCGTTGATGGGGGGCACTGCCATGGCGGATGTTCCAAACGTCGCTGTGGATATTGCCCCGGTGCACTCGCTGGTGGCGCGCGTGATGGATGGCGTCGGAACACCGGACCTGATCGTGCAGCCGGGTGCATCGCCGCATGAATACAATCTGCGCCCATCTGAGGCTGCCGCGTTGCAAGAGGCTGATCTGGTGTTCTGGATCGGCGAAAATCTGACCCCCTGGATGGAGGGAGCCGTCGAAGCTCTGGCCGATGGCGCGACGGTCACGAGCCTGCTGGATGCGGATGGAACTGTCCTGCTGGATTTCCGCGAAGGGGCTTTGTTCGAAGCGCATGACCACGGTGACGAGGACCATGACGAGCATGATGAACATGACGACGACCATGCGCACGAGGATGAAGAGGGTCATGGCGAACACGCCGAAGACGAAGGGCATGATGATCACGCCGAGGGTGGTGAACACGGCCACGAAGATCATGATGACCATGATGATCACGACGGACATGATCACGGCGCACATGATCCTCACGCGTGGCTGTCACCTGTTAACGCCGCCGCATGGCTGAACGTGATCGCGGCCCAATTGTCCGCGGCGGATCCGGACAACGCAGGTGCCTATTTTGCAAACGCATCGGCAGCGCGCGACGAACTGGATGCGCTGTCCGCCGAGGTGAAAGCAACGCTTGAACCGGTGCGCGGCGGCAGCTTTATCGTGTTCCACGATGCCTATCAGTATTTTGAGGATACGTTTGACTTCCCGGCTTCCGGCGCAATCTCGCTAAGCGATGCGTCTGACCCAAGCCCCGCGCGGATTGCGGAAATTCAGGGTCGTATTCGCGAAGAAGGTGTTGATTGCGTTCTGGCCGAGCCGCAGTTCAATCAAGGCATTGTCGATACTGTTCTGGACGGAACCGAGGCTGGTACCGGTGTAATTGATCCGCTTGGGGCGGAACTTGAACCCGGACCAAACCTGTATCCGCAGGTCATCCGAAACATGGCCAAAACGCTGGCTGAGTGCCTTTAAACACCACCTACAAGCGGGGCGTCCATGTGTGTCTTGGGCGCGTCACTCAAAGAAGGTCCGTCTGACTGCAATCCGCCTTGCGGCCTTAGCTATTCACCCCGTACGATCAATCGAGGTTTAGCTAAAAGCGGTCGGTGAACAGGTGAATTCCGTCGCTGAATGAAATGACGCCATCATAGGCATCCGGGCGCAATGCATCCGCTAAGGACTAAAAACAGCTTAAGGTGACGCTGTTTCGTCTGAGAGGTGTGAACATCCGACACCAGCCAATTCAGAAAGCCCCTGTCGTTACGTCAGCGATCATTTCCGAAATCAACCGGATGGGTCAGGAAGCCCAAGACTTGTTGGCCACAGTCAGAGCGCTGGACGCGGTCAAAGCGGGGTCGCGCTGTGTTTGGCCGACCGCCGAGTTCTGCTCACCCTGCGACGAACCCCGTACAAACGCTAGCGTGCAGGGGCCGGTGGCTTGGCCCCGCCTCCGGGTGCAACCCATGATGCGTCAACTGTGGCTGACCTTTGCCCCATCGGGATGCTGTTTGTCAGGTAACGTGATGATGCAAGCCGCAGACCTGAAGAGTTCGCATTGCCGAAGGACATGGTGTCGGCTGTTTCTGTTCTGTCAGACTTCCTCGCCGTTGGTTGAATGTGGGTTTTGCGCCCGCCTCAGAGCAGGTTCAGATCCTGGCCAAAGGTTTCCAATCAAATTGAGGTCCGGTTCTTGAGATGCCTGGCGATCAATTGTTTTTGCTCCTTTCCGAGCGGAATGTAAGCCGCCGCATTGGACGGGAAAAGGTTCTCGGCTTCAACGCCATCGGCGTAAATTTTCTGTTGATCGCCAAAGACCAGATGAAAATACGCGACCTCGTCTGCGATCTGATCAACACGTTCGCCATGTGTATCTGTCGATTCCCTTCCGGTGATCAATGCACATTCCTGGCTGAATGCCCGTCCAGGAAACGACTGCGTCACTGCTTGCCGTTGCAAGAACTGCAATTGGCAAGGCTCTAACGGGCCGCCCGTTTCAACAAGTTGATGAATGTCGTGCTAACCAGATTTGGTTCTTCGCCGCGTTTTCGGACCAGCTTGATGTCCGATTTCAGGTCGAATATCCCGTCACCAACGGATCGCAATCGCCCCTCGCGTTCCCAGATATCGGCAAAACTTTCCGGCAGGTAACCGATATAGCCACCGGTCAGGATCAGCATCGCAATCCCTTCGATCTGGTGCGCACTGGCGTTTGAGGGCAGTCCCTGTGAAATCGGCGCCACGATGTCTTCGTTCAGATACGCCCGCTTGCAGAAATTCGCTTGGGGCAGCAAACGTTCGACCTCGGATCGCGTGTTTGCGTCGAACAGGGGATTGCCCAAGGCGCAGTAAAGCCCGATTTTTTCAGTTCCAAGCAACTCGTAGATCAGACCGGGTTTGTGTTTGTGAAACACACCGATGCCAACCGCAATCTGCCCGTCCTGAACGGCTATTTCGATGTCATCGGGGGCCAGTGAGTGAATTTCGATCGAGACATCCGGTGCCATCCGGTTCATTTCCGCCAAAGCACCCATAACCGGCGCGTCGTCGTTGAACACCCAATTGTCGATTGCGGCAACTGACAAGCGCCCTACAAGCTTGCCACGGGTTCCGTCCACCGCTTCACCGAAATGGTCCAGCGCGGCGAACAGTTTCCGCGAGGCCGCATAGACCACCTCGCCCTTGTCTGTTAGGCGAAATCCCTTGCGGCCGCGCTGACACAGCCTCATGCCTAACCGAGTCTCAAGGTCCGATATTTGGCGCGAGATTGTCGACGCTGACACGTTCAGCACGATCTGCGCGGCGGAAAAACCACGCGCCTCGGCAACGGTGCAGAATACGTAAAGCAGGTGTAAATCTGCCTTGGAAAAGGATGGAGGAAGCATATCATCAACTTACTTGTATATTTATGAAAGTTAAGTCCCTTATTTTGTAATTTATTCAACATGACCCCCGTGCAACGGTTGATTCGAAACGCTTACCCTTGGGAGGACATGAGCAAGATGGGTCTGAATGGCGAGGTCTCGCAAAACTGGGGCATCAACAACGATTATGCCAAGCTGAATGACGTACTGCTTGGCCGTCCGGAATATTTCAAATGGGTTGACGCCGGGCCGCTGATCGGGCGCACGCTGGCCAACGCCCATAAAACCGGCGTGAAATTCGACCTGCAAACGGCGATGGCCCAACATGCCGAGATGGTCTCAATCTACGAAGAAAACGGCGTGACCTGTCACTATCTGGACAGTGACGAGGTGCTGCACCGCAATTTCTTTGCCCGTGACAGCTCGGCCATGACGCCATGGGGCGCCCTGATCTGCCACATGCAGCTGAAATGCCGCCGGGCGGATTATGCCACCGCGATCAAGTTCTATCAGGAAAACAACATCCCGATCTGGAAATTCGCCACCGCCGCCCATTTCGAAGGCGGTGATTTCAATATCATCGAACCTGGCCGGGTTCTGATCGGCTATTGCGGCGAGCGTTCGGAACAGGAGGGTTCGGAACAGGCGGCCGAGTTCGTCCGTGCCGAAGGTTGGGAGGCCGTGGTGGCCCCAATCAGCCGAGAATTCGTGCATATGGACGGGCTGATTGTGCCGCTGGCCGAGAAACTGGCGGTTGCCTGTATCGACGCGATGGAGCCGTGGCTGGTCGATATCGTCAAGGGCTGGGGTATCGAGATTGTCGATGTCGAATATCGCGAGGCGAAGAACCTTGGCGTCAACCTTGTTGCACTGGGTGATGGCAAGGTGTTGTCGATGGCAGGGGCCACGGATCTGAACGCCAAGATGCGCGCGCTTGGGTTCGAAGTGTATGACCCGGACATGTCGATGTTCACGCTGGGCGGCGGCGGCGTGCATTGCCTGAGTCAGGCGCTGCATCGCGAAGCGGCATGACCGACAATCTGCGGATCAACGGCGACCGCCTGTGGCAAAGCCTGATGGAGATGGCGCGGATCGGCGCGCTGCCCGCAGGCTGCTGCGGGCGGCTGGCCCTGACGGATGATGATCAGATCGCCCGCGATCTGTTCACCCGCTGGGCCGAAGAGGCCGGGTGCACCGTTACCTTTGACCGGTTGGGCAACATGTTTGCCCGCCGACCCGGTCGCAATCCCGACCTGCCACCGATTGCCATCGGCAGTCATCTGGACACGCAGCCCCATGGCGGGCGGTTCGATGGCGTCTATGGCGTTATGGCTGGGTTGGAGGTCGTGCGCAGCCTGAATGATCACGGCATCGAAACCGATGCACCGATTGAAATCGTCAACTGGACCAACGAAGAAGGCGCGCGGTTTGCGCCTGCGATGCTGTGTTCTGGTGTCTATGCCGGTCTGTTCGATCTGGACTTTGCGCTGAGCCGCGCAGATGCCGACGGTCAGGCATTGGGTGAGGAACTGGCCCGCATCGGCTATGCCGGGTCCGAGCCATGCGGCGCGCATGAAATGGGCGCGTTCCTTGAGGTGCATATCGAGCAGGGACCGGTGCTGGAGCGTCATGACGAGATCATCGGCGTTGTCACCGGCGGCCAAGGGCAGCGCTGGTATGATGTGACGGTCACGAGCCGCGACGCGCATTCCGGCTCGACCCCGATGCCGGGGCGTAGCGATGCGCTGGTAAGTGCGGCACGGATGATCGACACGGTTCAGCAGATCGCGTTGGCGCATGGCCCCGATGGTGTGGGTACGGTGGGTGAGCTTCATGTCATCCCCAACTCACGCAATACCATCCCGGGCGAGGTCAAGTTCACCATTGATTTCCGTCATCCTGACGACACGGTTCTCAGCGCCATGGACAGCGCTTTTTGCGCAGCCGCACAGGCAGAATCTGATACACAGGTTGCGCCCGAGATGATCTGGCACAATCCGCCTGTGCGTTTCGATCCGCGCTGTGTCGATGCCATCGAAGCGGCAACGCGCGCGCTGGATTACCCGCATCGTCGCATGGTGTCGGGGGCCGGGCATGATGCCTGTCTGGTGGCGCGCAAAGTGCCCACTGCAATGGTGTTCGTGCCTTGTAGGGACGGCCTCAGCCATAACGAGGCCGAATGGGCCGAACCCGACCATCTGACGGCGGGCTGTAATGTACTGTTTCAGGCGGCGCTTGCGCTGTCACATCAATCCGCGCTGGCACCCGAACCGGTGGCTTAACGCGGCAAAAACAAGAAAAATGCATATCCAACAGATCAGGAGATCTAAACAATGAAAGTCTGGAAAACACTGACTTCCGCAACTCTGGCGATGTCGCTTGGCACCGTCGCACTGGCCGAGGATGTGATAATCGGCGTGCCGAACTGGGCCTCGGTCCGCGGTACGGCGCATATCATCAAGGTCGCGCTGGAAGACAACCTCGGCCTGTCGGTCGAGCTGCAGAATGGCACCAACCCCATCATCTTCGAGGCGATGGATTCCGGTGCCATGCATGTGCATCCCGAGGTCTGGCTGCCGAACCAGCAGAACCTGCACGATACGTTTGTCGCTGAAAAGGGCAGCGTTCGTCTGAACCCGAATTCGGTTCTGTCCGATCAGCAGATCTGTGTCACCAAGGACACCCAGGAACGCACCGGCATCGCCGCGCTCAGCGATCTGACCGATCCTGACATGGCGGCGAATTTCGACACCGATGGCGATGGCCGCGGTGAGATGTGGATCGGCGGTGCGGGCTGGGCCTCGACCAATGTCGAAAAAATCCGCGCCAAATCCTATGGCTATGCCGAGACCATGAACCTGATGGAAATGGACGAGGCATTGGCGCTGGCGCAGGTCGACAACGCCGTGGCGCAAGGCCAGAACATCGTGTTCTACTGCTACACGCCGCACCACATGTTCTCGCTCTATGATCTGGTGCCGCTGACCGAGCCTGCCTATGACGAGGCGCAGTGGAAAATCTCGCAGCCGACCGACGATCCCAACTGGCTGGAAAACTCGACAGCGCCGACCGCATGGGATGCGGCCAAGCTGCACGTGTTCTACTCGGCCGCTCTGGAAGAGTCTCAGCCAGAGGCTGCCGCAATGCTGGCCAATGTCGCACTGACCACCGATCAGGTTAACGCCATCGTCTTTGCCCTGTCCGTGGACGGAATTGATCCGGCGGAATATGCCCGTCAGTGGGTCGATGAAAACACCGACTTGGTGGATTCCTGGTTCAACTGATGACAACCGGGTGGCGCGCATTCCGTGCGCCACCCGCCACTCCCCAATATCTTGGTCAGGCCGGGAGCACGCTATGACGGACGACGTAATCACCCTGGATGGTGTCTGGAAGATTTTCGGCGCCAATTCGGATGCAGCCATGGCGGCCATTCGTGAAAGGGGTTTGGGCAAACCCGAAGTGTTGCAGGAATTTGGCTGCGTGGTGGGGATCGCCGACGTTTCCTTTTCTGTGAAACGAGGCGAGATTTTCTGTGTCATGGGCCTGTCGGGTTCGGGCAAATCCACCATGGTGCGCCACTTGAACCGGCTGATCGAACCCACGGCAGGCAGCATTAACGTGATGGGCAACGACATGTTGAACCTGTCCGACAATGAACTGCGCGACATGCGGGCCAACAATATCGGCATGGTGTTCCAGCACATGGCACTGCTGCCGCACCGCACCGTGCGGGACAATGTGGGCTTTCCGCTGCAAGTGCGCGGCGAGCCGAAATCGCGACGCTGGGAGGTGTCGCAACGCTGTCTGGAGCGGGTCAACCTGACCGGATACGAAGACCGTTTCCCAAGTGAATTGTCTGGCGGTATGCAACAGCGGGTCGGACTGGCGCGTGCGCTGGCCTCGGACCCCGATGTCTTGCTGATGGACGAACCGTTTTCGGCGCTGGACCCGCTGATCCGGCGGCAGTTGCAGGATCAGTTCATGGCGCTGTCGGCAGAGCTGCACAAGACAACCGTGTTTATCACTCACGATCTGGATGAAGCGATCCGCATTGGCAATCGCATTGCCATCATGAAGGACGGGCGCATCGTGCAGATCGGTACGCCTGAGGAAATCGTGACCCAGCCTGCCGACGACTATGTGCGGGATTTTGTGGACGGAATTTCCAAGCTGAAACTGGTCTTTGCCCATTCGATCATGGTGCCGATCAGTGAATATGTGCCCTCGCGCCCGGTGAATTTTGACGAAAGCCCGCGCGCGCATCACGGCACTGATCTGGATCACCTGATCGATATCGCGATCACAACCGACAACGTGATCATCATTACCGGTGACGATGGCGCTGATATCGGCGTCGTGGACCGGGCGACACTGCTGAAAGGCATTCAGGGGGGCAAGGCATGACGGATTCCGCTGCGATGACTGAAACTGGAATGATGACCGAGAGCGAAACGGCGGTTCAAAGCCACAGTGTCGAGGCGTTTGCCATCGACAATGCCGAATACTACGCCGCCGAATTCGACAAGATTCAGGGCCAGACCGGCTTTGCCTGGTCATGGAACATGATGGCTGCGGTGTTTGGGCCGCTATGGGGCGCGGCGCGCGGTGTCTGGGGGTTCTTCTGGATCTTCCTGGTGCTCGAACTGTTCGCGCTGGTGCAACTGGGCCGTGGTCTTTGGGGGCAGCTGGGCGCGGATCAACTGGTACGGTATGATCGCCTGATCGCAAACATTGCCAAACGCGAGGCACAGGCGGCCGAGCTGACAGCTGCTGGTGATGTTGCCGGAGCCGATGCCAAGCTGAAGATCGCGAACAACCTGAAGGGCGCGGCCGATAAGGCGCTGGAGGCCGCGAATGCCGCCTCAAGCGAAGCGACCGGTATTCTGATCACCGGGGTAATTCTGGTCGTCCTGATCAAACTGGCCGAAGGATATTATGCCAACTACGCTTACGAGTCGCAGTATCTGCGCTGGCGGGCCTCAAGCAATGAGCAGGCGGGCATCAAACGTTCAAGCATCCTGTTCGGGCTGCTGGGCTTGCTGGCGATCTGGCCGCTGACCCTGATCCGGTTCACCGTTGCCGACCCAAACGCCTTTGTGGCCAAACTGACTGGCGGCTTGTTGGGGGATCGGATATCAATCACCGAGTTCCCGGTGGGTCGTGAATATTTTGCCTATCTGTCCAAGAAAGGCGATGCCGGGTTCGACTGGCTGGCCAACAATTTCGGCGATGTCTTTGACGGTGTTACCGCCGGTATCCGCTGGGTGTTGGACGGGCTCGAAATCCTGCTGATCCAGACACCTTGGCCTGTGGTGATGTTTGTCACCGTGGTTCTGGCGCTGCGGGCTTGCAGGGCCCAGAGTGGCGATCTTTACAGCCGCGTCGCTGGCCTATCTCGCCTTCATGGGCCTGTGGGAGATGTCGATGATCACAGTGGCGCTGATCGGCGCAGGGGCGTTCCTGTGCGTGGTGATCGGCATTCCGCTGGGCAATCTGGTTTGGCATGTCCAAACGCGCCTATACTTTTGCCGAACCGGTTCTGGACTTCATGCAGACCATGCCTGCCTTTGTGTATCTGATCCCGATCATAGCCTTTTTCGGCACCGGCAAACCACCCTACTCGATTCACACATTTCCAGCGATCCCATATCCGAGTTGGATTGACCTAAATTGATAGAGACCGCGCAACATAACCACGGGGCCCGGTTTCCCATAATATCCGGTCCAGCCACCGAGACGGGCGCACACCCAGGCTGCAAAGGCGAGCGACCCCCTTTGGATGCGGGTTTTTCTGCTTTTCGGTCTTACCTTCAAGCGAAGCGGATACGGCCTCAAGGACCGGTTGATCCTGCGCCTCGAATACATCCTCCAGCGGGCGTTTGCCTGCGCCATCCCGGTCCTGCACGAGCTGCATGCAGGATATCCCCGCGATAAGCGTCATTGCGCAAAGAGTTTTGAAGGGTGCGGGGCTCCATAGACACGTTTTCGATGTCGAAACCTTTGGTCTTAATGGTCCGGAAAACCTGCTCAATGACCCAGCGCCGACGGTAGAGTTGAGTGATCCATCGTGCCTGTTCGAATGTTTCGACCCGATGGCTGGTCAGCAGGCGCCAACGTGCAGGCTGCACACCTACTGGCGGGTCGATTTCTCGCGCCTCAACGATGTAGACGGACGTGCTGGCGGGAACGCCTTGTTCAATCGGTCTGTTTTTTGGGGTGCGGCAGGGTAACGCAAGCGAAACGAACGCCAATCCGGGCCGTGCGCTTCTTCTGCCCGGGTCGCGCGGGCAACTCGACCGTATGTTCTTGCTGCGGCGTGCCCTCAAGGCTGAAAAAGAGCTTGCCTGTATCATCGGAAAGATTGAGATCATGGGACGCTCGGACCAGGACGTCCACGCCTTTTGGGCGGCATGCAAACATCTCGAAGATGTCCCCTTCACGGTCGGCTATAACCGTGACATTCGCAGCCGCGTTCAGAACGGCGGCACTAGTTTGCATGCTTTCAAGCCAGCGATAGCTCTCTTTTTCACGAAGAGGTCGATTTTTGGGCGGCTTCTTGCGGCCGCCAGAGCGTTCAATGAGTTGCATGTCAACCGCTCCGAGCAACGTGCCCCTGTTCGGCCTCCACCGCGATCGTAGCATGGCCGACAATGCAGTTTCCCGACCCATCATCACGAAAGCTCGTTGTGTCTTGAATCGCCAGAACATGCAGACCGTCAACGCGCCCGGACGTGACCTTCCCGGCCTTTTCAACAATCTTTTTCACTGTCACCTTCTCGTTCCTCAAAAACCGACCAAAGCGAACCTCACCTGCGCGATTGCCGCCGACGCTACGCACCGAAATACCACGAGGACCGACCTCGACAAGACGACCATGCAAAAAGCGTTCAGCCTGATCCAAACGACAATCACCAAAATGCGAACTCGAGTTTTGCATCTCTACCCCCTTGAAACAGCAAGACAGGAGATAGAACCGATATGACAAAACGGCAAGGTTCAGAACCTAATTCCGCGTGCGGGAAAAGATGTGTGCATACAGTAGGCAAACCACCGGGTGTTCTGGCGACACTGGTCTTTGCCATGCCGCCCGTTATCCGATTGACGGCGCTTGGCATGCGGGGCGTGCCCGAAACCACCAAAGAGGCCGCTGTCGCCTTTGGCTGCTCGAAACGGCAATTGCTGTTCAAACGTGGAACTGCCGCTGGCGCTGCCGTCGATCATGACGGGGATCAACCAGACCATCCTGATGTCGCTGTCGATGGTTGTCATCGCCTCGCTGATCGGGGCCGAAGGCCTGGGCGCGCTGATCCTCGAAGCGCTGCAATACGCAGCCAAGGGGCAAGGCCTGCTGGGCGGGCTTGCCATTCTTGTTTCTGCGCCATGGTCATCGACCGGATCGCGCAAGGCATGTACCGCCGCAAGGTTGGCGGGCACTAAGTTAACTCCCCCCGACTGCCCCGGCGCGCCATTGGCCGCCGGGGTGCTTTTTTCTGACCCAGAAACGGATGCGGTACATGGCTGACGAACATCTGAAATCCATGATGGACAACTTGTATTGGTGGGGCATCCCAACGATGTTCCGTTGCCCCAACGAAGGACCAGAAGGGCAGGATATCGCCCTTGTCGGTGTGCCGCATTCTACCGGCAATGGCACGACCGAGCGGGATCAGCATCTGGGCCCGCGCGCTTTGCGCAACGTGTCCTCGGTTGCGCGGAGGATGCACGGAGAGTTCCAGCTTGACCCATGGACTGCGGCAAAAATCGCTGATGTCGGCGACGTGCCATTTCCCCGCGCCAATGACAACGAAGACTGTATCGAGCAGATCACCCGGTTCTATACCGAGATCGACGCCGCAGGCGCGCGCCCGATTTCGGTCGGGGGGGATCATTCGATCACCGGTGGCATCGTGCAGGCGCTGGGATGCGGCAAGATCACCGGGGGCGAGCCGGTTTGTTTCCTGCATTTCGATGCCCATACGGATGTCTTCACCAAGGTCGATCACTTCCTGGGCGCCAAGAAATCCGCAGCCCATTGGGGCGCCTATCTGGCGGATCAGGGCAAGGTTGATCCGCACCATTCAATGCAGATTGGCCTGCGGGGTCACGCCCGCACGCTGGACTGGCTGCAACCTTCTTACGACTACGGCTATAACGTCGTCACGATGAAAGAGTTTCGCAAGCGCGGGGTCGAGGACGTGGTAGCCC
>CAXXPZ010000045.1:0-20711 GCA_963422555.2 uncultured Ruegeria sp. | reverse complement strand
ATGAAGCGCGCCGCTGAGGACATGAGCGAAGAAGAGGTCGCCCGAGCGCGTGCCCAGATGAAGGCCGGGATGCTGATGGGTCTGGAAAGCCCGTCGAACCGGGCAGAACGTCTGGCGCGGCTGGTGCAGATCTGGGATCAGGTGCCCTCGCTTGAGGATACGGTCGCCAAGATCGATGCCGTCAGCACCGAAGATGTGCGCCTGTTTGCCGAGGAAATGGCAGTGAAGGCCCCCGCAGCCCTGGCGCTGTACGGACCGGTTTCCGGCGCACCGACACTGGCTGAATTGCAGGAGAGGCGTGCGGCGTGATGCAATTGGGCAGACGCAAGCTTAAACTCGAAACCGAGCGCTTGAGCCTGCGCCCGCCTGTTCATTCGGATTTTAACGATTGGGCGGCGCTGCGGCGGTCATCCGAAGACTATCTGACCCCGTGGGAACCGATCTGGGCCAACGATCACCTCAGCCGCAAGTCCTTTACCAACAGGGTCTATTGGGCACAGCGGTCTGTGGCCAGCGGTACGGCGATCCCTTTGTTTCTGTTTCGTCGTTCGGACGACGTTTTGCTGGGCGCGATCACGCTGGACAATATCCGCCGCGGGCCTGCGCAGGCGGGAACGCTGGGGTATTGGACCGGACAGGCCTTTGCCCGTCAGGGTTATATGCGCGAGGCCATCGGCGCAGTAGTACACCACGCCTTTACCCGTCTGGACCTGAGCCGGATCGAGGCCGCTTGCCTGCACGAAAACAATGCCTCGCGCGGGTTGCTGGAAAGCTCGGGTTTCAAATACGAAGGTGTGGCGCAGTCTTATCTGCAGATCAACGGACGCTGGCGGACGCATGTTTTATATGCCAGTTTGCGCTCGGACCGGCGCGGTAAGACAGACGCGGGCTAGGTCACGCTTGCGGGCTGATTGGGGCGCTGCCCCAAACCCCGGAGTATTTTCGAAAAGGTGAAAAACGGGTGGGTGACTTGTCGCCCGGTTGCGCTACACTTGGGAAATGTGACGGATTTTACCGGTTTCATTGGTGGCGCGGATATGATCCCGGACGTTGTCACCATGAACCACGCCCACAGCACCCATTGGACAGCGCATCCCGATCCCGCCATCCCGCATGTTCTGCCGGGGTGGGGCGAATTTGGTCAGGGCATCGACCACCACCTTGATCTGGGCGAGATGCTGGTGCGCAATGTGTCGACCGATATCAGGTCAATCTATGGCGGTGTCGAAGAACGCGGCAATTCGATCTTTGTGTTTGAGATCGAGGGGCTGTGTATCGGGCATCTGGGTCATTTGCATCACGTGCCTTCGGACGAGCAATTCGCGGCATTGGGACGGCTGGACGTGGTGATGGCCGCCGTTGACGGTGGCACGACGATGCCCTTGCCCGAGATGATTTCGGTCCTGAAACGTTTGAAAAGTTCGATCATCATTCCGATGCACTGGTTCTCAGGTTACTCGCTGGACCTGTTCCTGGTCGATATCCGCGATGAGTTTCCGGTGGAACGGGATGGTGTTTCGGAAATCGTGGTGTCCTTGCGAACGCTTCCGGATCGGCCCACCGTTGTGGTGCTTGAACCGCAATTCCTCATAGATCTGGAATAAGTCTTGTCGCGACGCCTTGCCTTTGGCAAGGAATGGGCATGACACTTAATCCCGCCGATGACAATCTTGCCACGTTGATCCGCGCGCAATTGGGCGACGATATCTTGCGCCCGGTGGCCCCGCACTATCTGGAAGAGCCGCGCAACCGGTTCGCGGGGCATATCGGCCTGCTGGCCCTGCCGCGGTCCGTTCAGGATGTCGCGACGTTGGTGCGGCTTGCGGGCGAGGCGGGCGTTGCGGTTGTCCCTTATGGAGGGGGTACGGGGCTGGTGGGGGGGCAGATCATGCCCGACGGTCCTGCGCCGATACTGATCTCGCTGGAGCGGATGACGGCGATCCGGGCGATTTACTCCACAGAAAACGTCATGGTGGTCGAGGCGGGTGCGATACTGTCCGATGTACAGGCCGCTGCAGATGCGGCGGAGCGTTTGTTCCCACTTTCGCTGGCGGCACAGGGCTCCTGTCGGATCGGCGGGAATCTGGCGACCAATGCGGGCGGGGTCAATGTTCTGCGCTATGGCAACGCGCGGGACCTGTGTCTGGGGCTTGAGGCGGTCTTGCCCAATGGTGAGGTCTGGCATGGCCTCAGCCGGTTGCGCAAGGATAACACGGGCTATGATCTGCGCAATCTGCTGATCGGGTCCGAGGGTACGCTGGGGATCATCACGGCTGCGACGCTCAAGCTGTTTCCGAAACCTGCGGCAGTCGGGACGGCCATGTTTCAGGTGCAGTCCCCTGAGGCGGCGATCAATGTGCTTTCGATTGCCCGGGATCTGGTCGGCGATAGCGTTAGCACCTTTGAGCTTATCCACCAACAGGGGCTGCAATTTCTGGCCGAGGTTCTTCCTGATGTGCGCCAGCCGTTTGACACTCCGCCCGAATGGAGCGTCCTGATCGAGCTGGGTCTGTCGGCCGGTCAGGGCCCTTCGGATGTTCTGGAAAATCTGTATTCGCTGGCCGACGGGCAAGGGCTGGTCAGCGACGGCGTCATTGCCCAAAACGGTGCGCAACGTGACGCGCTTTGGTCCGTGCGCGAATATATCCCCGAGGCGAACCGGGTGATCGGCTCGGTCTCAAGCCATGACATATCCGTACCGATTTCGGACATTCCGGATTTCATTCGGCGCGGACAGGACGTGATTACAAAGCTGGGAGAGTTTCGGATCAACTGCTTTGGTCACCTGGGTGACGGCAACCTGCACTATAATGTTTTCCCACCCAAGGGCCGTGACCGATCCGATTATGAAGATGTTCGCGGAGCCGTTAAATCTGCCGTTCACGACCTTGTCCACGCGTTCAAGGGGTCAGTAAGTGCTGAGCACGGCATAGGGCGCCTGAAAACGGACGATCTGGAACGGTATGGCGATCCGGTCAAGTTGCATGCGATGCGGGCCATCAAACAGGCGCTGGATCCAAACGGGATCATGAACCCCGGGGCCGTCATCCGGACCTGATCGCGACCAGCTTATAGCCCTTCGAATTCACACAGGACATGAACGTCCATGCCCATATCCTCAAGCACTTTGCGCCCGCCAAGCTCTGGCAGGTCGATGATGAACGCGCAGGATACGATCTCGCCCCCCAGACGTTCGATCAGCTTGATGCCTGCCTCGGCCGTGCCGCCGGTGGCCAGCAAATCGTCAACAACAAGGATATTTTCACCCGGCTGAATCGCGTCATCATGGATTTCGACAATCGCCTCGCCGTATTCCAGCTTGTAGTCTTGGCTGATCGTGGTGCCCGGCAGTTTGCCTTTTTTCCGGATGGGGACAAATCCGACGCTCAGTTGGTGTGCGATGGCGCCGCCCAGAATAAAGCCGCGCGCCTCAAGCCCCACAACCTTGTCGATCCGTTCGCCCGCATAGGGATGCAGCATCTGGTCGATGGCGATACGAAACTCGCGCGGATCGGCAAACAGAGTGGTGACATCGCGGAACATGATGCCCTCATGCGGGAAATCAACGATGGTCCGAATGTAATCCTTGACCGTTTTGTTTCTGGACATGGGGCAACCCTTTTGCGTCAAAACACGCGGCGGTGTTTGGCCCATTCGGGTCAGTCATGCAAGGAAAGTTTGCCGCCTGCGATTATTTACGGCGCGACTTGATCGCGTCTGGCAGGCCATAATACCGGTACAGGGCCGCAGGTAGCCATGACAGGTGCGGTTTGCGCCAATTGCGTTGATCCCGCAAAAGAAAAGCCTGAGCCGTATGAAGGTTCATTGCTAAGTTCCATTTTTTATTGTTAGGTGCCCGATAACGACAAATACTATGCGGTGTATATACAATGCATCTCAAAATGAATCAAGTCTCAAGTGGGAACAGGGCGCGTGGCGAAGAAAGACGATAAAGGGTCGAACAAAAAGAATAGTCAGTTGGTTCTTCGTCTGGACAAGGATGAACGCGATGCATTTGTCGAGCTGTGCAGAGAGTTGGACACATCAGCCGCGCGCGAAATCCGCCGGTTCATTCGCGGGTTCATGAAAGAACACGCCGAAGATTGACCCCGGGATCAGGTAGGGCGGCGCAGGACGGCTGTCGCCATGCCCATGCCGATCAGGGTAAGCCCCCCGAACCGTGTCAGTCCGCCAAGCACGGCCGGGCGCCTGATCATCAAACGCAGACGGTCCGCCACCAGCGCATAAGCCAGCGCGTTCAGCCAGGCTAGGCCAACAAAGGTTGCGATCAAGATGGCAAACTGCGGGCCAAGCGGATCGGTCGGGCGCAGGAACTGCGGCACAAATGCAATGAAAAACGCAATGGATTTAGGGTTCAGCGCCGTGACCGCTGCTGCATGGCCAAAGACACTGCGGGCGGTCACGTCAGCTTGTGTCTTTTCGGGTTGCAGCCCTTCGGACGGTACGCTGCGCAGCAATTTGATGCCCAGCCAAACCAGATAGGCGGCACCAACCCATTTGAGCACGGAAAACAGCGTGGCTGAGGCCAGAACCAACGCGCCCAGACCCAACAACGACGCCGTCATTGCGATCAGGTCACCCAAGGCCACACCGGTTGCCGAGGCGACGGCGACGCTGCGACCTTTGGACAGCGCGTAGCTCAGCACCAGCAACACGGTCGGGCCGGGGATCAGCAAAAGGGCGGTTGATGCGGCCACAAAAGCCAACCAGAGTTCAATGTTCATAGGTCACCTGCAAGAATATCCGGCACAGCAAGCCCGCTCAGGATTTCCGCGTCAAGCCCTTTGAGGGCTCGGTCACCAACCGCATCAATGCCTCCAGCGGGCCGCGCTTGAATATTCGTCCCCACAGCAGGGCATAGACTGAGGATGCGGCGCAAAAGGCCACAGCATACCCGGCTATTTGCGCTGCGCTCAGGCTGCCGTCCAGCAGGCTGGCAGCTTCGAGAAGCCCCATACCAATCAGGATATGTGCCACGTAAAGCGTCAGGCTTTGCCGTCCGGGCGTGGTCAGCACCGCAGCGATCCGGAGGCGTTCGATCACAGGCCAAAGTTTCAAAAGCAACCCGATCACAACACAGGCCGTCCCCGTTCCGGCAAGAATGTAAAATGGTCCCGGCGGGATAGCCTGCGTGCCCAAAAGCGCGGCCAGATCCGGGTCGTTGACCAACATCGCGGGAAACAGCGCCAGTACCGCCGCGCCAAAGCCCCACATGATCAATCTGTGCTGAATGCAAAGGGTATGCAACTCGGTCCGGCCGATGGCCATGCCAATCAACAGGAATGCGGCCCAGGGGAAAACCGGGTGCCAGCCGTTGAAGAACAAATTGCGCAGGAAACCCCGCAGGCTCCACAAATCGTCATAGGTTAGCGCTTCCCAGTTCCAGCCGCGATCGTAATCGACGACCAGATGCGCGACGACCGAAAAAGCGATCAACCCAAGCGCGCCCAGCCACAACCCGCGCGGCGCAGTAGTCAGAAACATCGCGCCGACCAGAAAATACAGGGCATAGAAATGCAGGATGTCAGCGTCAAACACGGTCATGTTCAGCAGGCCAAGCCCAAACAGGAACGCAGCCCTGCGCACCAATATCCGGGCTGGTATGTCTGACAGCCCGATCCCGATTCCGGCCAGCACCACGAACAATGCGGCAGCACGCCCTTCAAGCGCGTCGATCAGGGTCGAGACCCAATCCGCGCCCGGAGCAACCTGCGCGGCGATGCGAAAATTTACCAGAACCATGCCGCAATAGGCCAGAAACCGGGCTGCGTCCAACGCGTCGAGACGTTTCATCCTGCTCCTTCATCGCGGCGGTTACATTTGACAGGCGCAATCCTTAACGATCTGTTTGCAATCGACAATCTGATCTTACATGGCGTAGACGTGGCATTATTCAACCGCATCTGGGTGGAATTTTGAACATGCTGATCCCCGGGCAACAGGTTAAAGATTGGATTAAGCTTTGAACCCCGGCCTTGAATACCGCCCCGGTGTGCCCAGACTCGTAACAAATCCCACGCGCCCGGAGATACTCATGACGCAGACACAAGACGCAAATTCGGATGTGATGCGCGGAACTGCGCGGTCGGTTACCGACCGTGTGAAAGGCGCTCTGTGATCCTGTTGGCGATAGTGGCCGTTACGATCTATGCGGGCATCGTGGGATACATGTATTTCAATCAGCAATCACTGTTATTCAAACCCGAAGGCGCGTTGCCCGATCCCGGCACCGTGGGGCTGGCGGATGTCGATGTACTCTCGCTGCCGATGTCGGACGGAACTGTGTTGACCGCGTGGTCTGCGCCCCCGGCAACGGAAGATGCACCAACCGTTTTGTTCTTTCACGGTCAGTCCGGAAATCTGGGTGACCGAGCGGATCGGCTGCGTGAAATCCTCAACAGTGGGTTTGGATTGCTGGCGCCCAGTTATCGCGGCTATCCGGGCAGCGAGGGCGAACCGTCAGAGCTGTCGCTGATCGCGGATGGCATCCAAATGTTCGACCGGCTATCCAGCGAAGGCACAACCGTTGTTCTGCACGGTCAAAGCCTTGGAACAGCGATTGCCGCAGCCGTGGCCGAGCAACGCCCGGATGCGCAGTTGCTGGTGCTCGAGGCTCCGTTCACGGCGACCCTGGACGTTGCGGAGGAAAGGTATCCATGGTTGCCGGTGTCGGCCCTGATGAATGACCAGTTTGCCACCCGCGACCTGATCGAACATGTCACGGTCCCGACCCTGATCTTTCACGGGACTGATGACGAAACCGTCCCGCTTCATCACGGTCAGGCGCTCGCCGAGATGTCGGGCGATACTGCGCAGCTTTATGTGATCCCGGACGGCACGCATAACGACCTCTGGTCGCATGGTCTGTGGGATCAGGTGCAACAGGCGCTGCCCAACGGTTGAAACTGTGGGTCAGAGAACCCGACCAGCGACCGCGTCCAGTTTCCCCAGCAAGGCAGGATCACGTTTTTCTGAGGCAGTCAGGATCGCATATTCCAGCGCACGGTCACATCCGTGAGGGCAGGGGGCGCGGTCTGCGCCCAATAAGCCTGGCAGGCCCTTGACCAGTGCACGGCCCTTGTCAGCGTTGCCGGTCAGGGTGGCGATAATGGCCGTCACGTCCACCTCTCCGTGATCCGGGTGCCAACTGTCGTAATCGGTGACCATGGCGATCGAGGCGTAACACAACTCGGCCTCGCGGGCGAGTTTCGCCTCGGGCATGTTGGTCATGCCGATCACGTCGCAACCCCATTGTTCGCGATACATTTTGGATTCCGCCAGGGTCGAAAACTGCGGGCCTTCCATGGCAAGATAGGTGCCGCCCCGATGGATGGTGATCCCGGCTGCCCGTCCGGCGGTTTCGCAGGCATCCGACAGGCGCGGGCAGGTCGGATGCGCGACGCTGACATGGGCGACACACCCGGTTCCGAAAAAGCTTTTGTCGCGGGCAAATGTGCGGTCGATGAACTGGTCCACGATCACGAAATCGCCGGGCGCCATCTGCTCGCGAAACGAGCCGCAGGCCGAAACCGAGACTACATCTGTCACCCCCAGCCGTTTCAGCGCGTCGATATTGGCCCGATAGGGCACATCGGTTGGGGAATGTACGTGGCCGCGTCCGTGGCGGGGCAGAAATGCCATTTCGACGCCACCCAGTGATCCGGTCAGTATCTGATCGGACGCAGCGCCCCAGGGTGTTTCAACCGTGACCCATTGCGCATTTTCCAGACCATCGATGTCATAAATGCCCGATCCTCCGATGACGGCGATTTTGGTTTGGGTCACTTCTTCTCTCCGCGTGAATTTTCTGCTCAGCGATTTCTGCGGGCCCGCACCGGATTTGGCAAGTGGGTTGAACCATTTAGGCGCAAGACCAAAAAGCCATGCGTGTTGCGCATACCAGGGTCCCGCTAGACGCGGTATCTCACGAGATCAATGACAGGTAGAAGGCCCCTTTCGCGCGAAAACGATAACCCACAGGACCGTCCAATGCCTCGAGCCTTGCTGGCAAGCTTTGCCAATCGCCTAGCCATACCCGATCTGCGTTGGATGCCTGACGAAGGATTCTCTGTATCCCGTGTCCGGATCGAACTGCTGTCCGGTCTCACCGTGGCGCTGGCGCTGGTGCCCGAGGCAGTGGCCTTTGCTTTCGTCGCTGGTGTTCATCCGCTTGTTGGTCTTTATGCCGCGTTTCTTGTCGGGTTGGTTACCGCCTTGATCGGCGGGCGTCCCGGCATGATATCGGGGGCGACGGGCGCGCTGGCCGTGGTCATGGTCGCGCTGGTGGCGCAGCACGGGGTCGAATATCTGTTCGCGACGGTCGTGCTGATGGGAATTCTGCAGGTGATTGCCGGGGCAATGCATTGGGGGCGTTTCATTCGTCTTGTGCCGCATCCGGTGATGCTGGGCTTTGTGAATGGTCTGGCGATTGTGATCTTTCTGGCTCAGATGGGACAGTTCAAAGTGCCGGGGACGATGGAAAATACCGGCCACGGCCTCAGTGGCGGTGAGTGGCTGTCCGGGCTGCAGCTTTACACCATGCTGGGCCTCGTGGGACTGACCATGGCGGTGATCTGGGTCATGCCGCGCCTTACGCGCATCATCCCTGCGCCACTGGCTGGTATCTTTGTTGTGGCCGCGCTGGTTATTGGTTTTGGGCTGGATGTGCCGCGCGTTGGTGACCTGGCGTCGATCGAGGGCGGGCTTCCGTCGTTCCACCTTCCAATGGTGCCCCTGACGTGGGAAACGTTCGAGATCATCCTGCCCTATGCGGTCATTCTGGCCGCCATTGGCCTGATCGAATCCCTGCTGACTCTGAACCTTGTCGGTGAGATCACCGGCAAACGCGGTGGGGCTTCGCAAGAATGCATCGCCCAGGGTGCTGCCAATGTCGTGACCGGTTTTTTCGGCGGCATGGGTGGTTGCGCAATGATCGGTCAGTCGATGATCAACGTGAAATCCGGTGGCCGGACCCGCGTGGCAGGAATTGCCGCAGCCATATTCCTACTTATCTTTATCCTGTTCGCGGCACCCTTGATCGAACGGATCCCGCTGGCGGCTTTGGTAAGTGTGATGTTCATGGTGGTGATTGGTACCTTCGCCTGGAACTCGTTCAACATCATGCGCAAGGTGCCCCCGATGGACGCCTTTGTCATCGTGCTGGTAACCGTCGTGACAGTGATGGAGGACCTTGCGGTCGCCGTCGTCGTTGGTGTGATCGTTTCGGCGCTGGCCTATGCCTGGAACAACGCCAAACGGATCCACGCCGAAACCCGCGAGTCGGTCACCGAAGAAGGCGCCAAAGTATATGAAATCAAGGGCCCGCTGTTCTTTGGTTCGTCCGAAGGGTTCGTGGAATTGTTCGACGTTGCCAACGACCCGAACACCGTGATCGTCGACTTTTCCGACAGCCGCGTGGTGGACCAGTCTGCCCTGCAGGCCATCGAAAATATCGCCGGAAAATACGAGGCCGCAGGCAAGCGCGTGATGCTGCGCCACCTCAGCCGCGACTGCCACACATTGCTGAACAAAGCAGGTCACTTGATGGTCGACAGCGACGATGATCCGGATTACGGGCTGGTCGTGGATTATTCGGTCCGTACGGGTATTTTTGGCGGTCACTGACCTTTTGCGAGGCTCTGCCTCGCGCTCCGAGGTATTTGCGGCCAGATGAATGAAGGATCCTCTGCTTCATCTGGCTATAAATACCTCGGGGGAGTCGCAGCTTGCTGCGGCGGGGGCAGAGCCCCCTTACCTAATCATCAGGGCGGCTGAGCGAGAAAAGCTCTGTCACGACGGAATAGTCCCGGTATCCCAGCCTTGCGAGGGGCCGGAAGGATGTGACATCGAATTTTCCATCCTTGATGTGTTCATCCTGCAAGTGCACGCCGGTTACTTCGCCAAACACCACTCGGTTGGCCTCACCCGGTAAAGTCACGATCTGGGTCAGTTTGCATTCCAGTGCTGCAGGCGCGCCTTGGATGCGCGCGCAGGCGATGGTTTCGCATCCCACCGACGTCAGACCGGCATGTGCAAACTCGTCGACATGTTTGGGCAGGCCGGCAGATCTGGCATTCATCGCATCCCGATGCGCGTGGCCCACAATGTTCACACAGAACACGCCGGTGGCCTCGATATTCGCCAGACTGTCCTTGGTGCCGTTCTGATCGGTCTTGGCGCCGGTCGAGGCAAACATCACCTGCGGGGGCGTATAGGCGACACCATTGAAGAATGAATATGGGGCAAGGTTGTTGACACCATCCGCATCACGCGAAGAAATCCACCCGATGGGGCGCGGTGTGATGATGGCGTTGAACGGGTTATGCGGCAATCCGTGGCCGTCTTCGGGGCGATAGAACATCTGATCTCCAAGCGTTTGCTCAAGGCGTAACGAAGTGCTAGGGCGAATTCCAGAAGGGAAAAGAGGACCGGGGTGCAGCAGTTCGATATCAGTCCGGAAAAGCCGGATGATTGGTGGGAGGTCGAAGCCCTCTATGATCTGTGCTTTGCGCCCGGGCGCGAGGCGCTGTCCTCTTATCGTCTGCGCGATGATGTGCCCCCTGTCGTCGGATTGTCGATGGTTGTGCGGGACCGGACCGGCGTTTTGGCAGGCGCGATCCGGTTCTGGCCGGTGCATGTCGGTCATCACGATGCACTTTTGCTTGGTCCTGTGGCAGTACATCCGACGCATCAGGGCGAAGGGTTGGGTGGATATCTGATCCACGAAGGCATCAGCGCCGGGCATGATAAGGGCTGGCAAAGGGTCATGCTGGTTGGCGATGCGCCCTATTACGCGAGATTTGGTTTAAGGCCTTTAAGTGGCGTGGAAATGCCGCCGCCGACCAATCCCGCGCGGGTTCTGGGATTGAATCTTTTACCGGATGCGTGGCTTGGGGTTGCGGGGCAAGTTTCGCGTTGGACCGGATGAGGCATTGAAAACCGGCTGCAAAATGCCAATCTTTTCAGGACAGGAGGGCAAGAATGCACGACGTGGTTCTGATTGACAAAGTGGATGCCGAGGCCGAACTGGACCGGTTGGCACAGCATTACAAGTCCGCTGGCGGTGCCGGGGTCAAGCTGCTCAACCGATTGGGCGGATCTGCAGAATCTTTGATGGATCAATTGCCCAAGCCCGTAAGGAAGGGCCTGACCGAGGCGACGGAGCATGCTCTTTGGATGGCAATGCAGGCTGCGCAGGGATCGCGCCGGGCGGTTCCCGACCAAAGCCCATGGGTGAATACAGCAGTAACTACCGCAATGGGTGCGGCAGGCGGCTTGGGCGGCGTGACCTCGGCATTGGTCGAATTGCCTGCCACCACGGCCATGCTGTTGCGCTCGATTCAAGGTGCGGCTGCCCGCGAAGGTTTTGATCCGGCAGCGGAAAATGTAAAATTCGATTCCATCCGTGTTTTGTCGGCAGCTGGTCCGTTGCGCGAGGATGATGGGGCGGATCTGGGCTTTTTTTCCGTTCGATTGACATTGACCGGGCCAACCATGCAGCGGCTGATTGCTGCCGTGGCACCGCGCCTGTCAGTCGTATTGGGCCAGAAACTGGCGGCGCAGTCGGTGCCGGTTTTGGGGGCGTTGGCCGGCGGCAGCACGAATTTCATCTACACGCGCTATTATCAGCAGATCGCGCAGGTCCATTTCGGGCTGCGCAGACTGGCAATAGACGCAGACATTCCCCATGACGAGCTTGTGCGCCGATTGTCACAGCGCATGGTGAACTGAGAACCGACAAGTCAGGCTCGCTTGGCTGAATCCGCATTATGTGGTATTAAGTGTTTTAATTTCCACAAGATAGGCTGGCCGCCTTAATCGTCATATTTCGGGCGGGTCACAGCAGAACGATGGATATTGGGCAAACGATACGGGCAGACCTTTCGGCCGGAAGCCACGCGGTTTTCGTGCAATCCGCCGCTTTGTGCTATCGCATTGACAGCGGCAAACCCGAAGTCCTGCTGATCACGACGCGCCGATCAGGGCGCTGGATCATTCCAAAGGGTTGGCGGGTCAAAGGACTGACATCCTGTCAATCCGCCGCGCATGAGGCTTGGGAGGAGGCTGGCGTTTCGGGCCTGTGCGCAAAATCACCGTTGGGCCAGTTTTGTTATACCAAAACCCGCCCGGGCAAAAAGTCCGCTCATTTTGTGGTCGATGTATTCGCGCTACATGTACAGCAGATCTCGGCCAGATACCCGGAATCTGGCGAGAGGCGGCGCAAATGGTGTTCGCCAAAAAAAGCTTCACAACGTGTCGCTTTTCCGGAATTGGCGGCATTGTTACAGGGATTTACACCCAAACTTAATGGCTCTATTCGTACATCGTATTGATGCTCATTCCAGCGAGGGCGCTGGCGAGGCAGTGCCTCGGGGTTGGGTTCTTCTGCAGGACTATGAGATGGAACCAGCGCAGATAGCTGGCAAGATATTTTGTGGCGATCCCCCGGCGGTTACCAATAAACCCCTTGAGGCGGGAGTGACGGTTGTTGACGTTTTGGATATGGAGTTCGCCGCGAACGCGTTCACCGGAAGACTGGTTGAGCGCTTCGTGGCTGACACACAGGGCGGCAGCACACGGCGGATAGCTGGTGCCCCCATCGGTCACCAGCAGTGCATCCTTGTCCATGACCGGCGCGAGAACCTCCCGCAGAGCGGCAGCATTGACCGCAGGCAGGACGGCACTAACGGTCGTGCCGGAGCGATCTGTCGCGACCAGAACCGGCACCTGCTCATCGGACAGGCCCCGCTTTGTTGCCTTGCCCCCGCGCTTTCGGGCCTTTCGGTCCGGCTTTTTTGCAGAGGATTTGCCTTCCGTGGCCCGTGTCCAAACACGATCCCCTTTGCGGCTTTCAAGAAAATAGGTTTCGTCGGCCTCGACAATGCCCTTCAGTTTTTCGGCGGTGGATTTGATCCCGGCAAGGAAGCGGTGTCGCCAGCGAAAGGCGGTGCTCCCGGCTATGCCACAGCGCTTTGCCGAAACTGCCACCGTATCGCCATTGGCGAGGCATTCGCTGAACGTCAGCCAAAGATCCTTGCGGTGCAGGCCGCTCAGTGGTGTACCCGTCACCGCTCCAAAGGTTCGATTGCAGGATCGGCAAAGATAGCGTTGCATTCCCCGCGACTTGCCATTGGCCACTGCACCGTGTGCGCCGCAATGCGGGCAGGTCCGGTCTTCTCCAACACCCAGCTCAACTGCCGCAACCGAGGCTTCACCCGCTGGGCGACCGGCCAGAACCTCACCGACCTCTACTTTCTGCGCCTCGCTCAACTTGTCGACCTCCGACAACCAGGCAAGAAAGGCTTTCCGGTCCATAATGCGCATCCTCCTGTATTTCAGACAAAATATAACACATCAATACGATGTGCGAATAGAGCTAACTTAATTGAACGGCCACCGGAAGGGCTTGATATTGCCAAGCTGCTCGGTATCTATTCGCCAACCAAGGGTTTAGACCGAATTATGATTCAATACGCACTGAAATGTAACTCTGGCCACAGCTTTGACAGTTGGTTTCAATCCGCAGAAGCATTCGACAAGCTTGCTGCCGCGGGACTGGTGACTTGCGCCGTCTGCTCCAGCACGCAGGTAGAAAAGGCGATTATGACACCGCGGGTCAGACCGGCACGGCAGGTCGCCTGTGCCCAGGACGCCTCCGAGACAGACCGGATCAATGTTGCGACGGTTGAACCTGAAGTCGAAAAAGTCCTGACTGAGCTGCGCCGCAAGGTCGAGGAAAACTCGGACTATGTTGGCAAGTCTTTTGCCAGCGAAGCCCGTAAGATGCATCTGGGCGACGCGCCAGAACGGTCGATTTATGGCGAGGCAAAGCCGGAAGAAGCAAAGGCCCTGATCGATGACGGCATTCCCATTGCACCGCTGCCTTTTGTGCCCAGCAGAAAGACCAACTAAATCATGCATGTAGTCATAACCGGGGTTAATCGCGGGATCGGAAAAACCCTGGCTGGTATATACCAGGCGCAGGGCCATACGGTCACCGGAACCGCACGCGACGGTAGCGCAGACATCACATTGGATGTCACAGATCCAGCGCAGCAGGCTGCCATGGCCGGGACACTGGCCAACCAGCCGGTTGATCTGCTGATCTGCAATGCCGGAGTGTATCTGGACAAGGGGCAGCCCATCGATGGCTACCCGGCCGAGATGTGGGCGCAGAGTTTTGCGACCAATGTTACCGGCGTCTTTCTGACCGTTCAGGCTCTGTTGCCCAATCTGCGTTTGGCCAAGGGCAAAGTGGCGATCCTGTCATCCCAGATGGCGTCTCATACCCGTGCGCCGGGCGGCAGCTATATCTATCGGGCCTCAAAGGCTGCGGTTTTGAATCTGGGGCGGAATCTGGCGACAGATATGCGCACAGACAGCGTTGCTGTGGGGATTTATCACCCGGGCTGGGTGCAGACCGATATGGGCGGCAGCGCGGCAGAGATTAACGTGGATCAGGCCGCATCCGGGTTGGTGGACCGTTTTGCGGCGCTGTCACTGGCAACTACGGGATGTTTTGAAACCTGGGACGGTCAGCCCCACCCTTACTGAGTGGCCAGAGCCGCCTTGGGAATCTCGTACACTTCGCCGGGTTCAACAAAGATGACCAAGATATCCCCGGGCGTTTCATATGACAGCTTTGACGTTGAACTGCTGGAATCCGGGATGCCGTTGGTAAAGTAGATATTTCGCACTTCTCCGGTCGGCAACAGAACGGCCAGCGTGGCGGTTCCATCATCGCGTCGGCGCAATTCAGCGTTGCAGCTTTGCAAGGTCGCACCTGACGTGGCCGCGCAAGGCACCGTGCCCAGGGCGTTCTTGCCATCGGTGCCGGACTGGGTGGCAACCTGCGCCACGACAGGAGATGAAAGCAAGGTCAGGGCCAAAGCAAAACGCAGCATCGAAATCCTCTTGATCTAATCGATTTTGGCCACGCTGACACCGCCAGGGCGGCTTGTAAAGTCGTGCATCCGTGCGGCTTTGCCCACTTGCCCTTGCAGCCCCCCTCGCATAAGAGGCACGAGATCTGAATTCCAAGGCGCGGAGACACCAGCCCCCATGCCCGTACTCGTTATGAAATTCGGCGGCACATCGGTCGCCAATCCTGACCGTATCCGCCGCGCAGCGAAACGCGTGGGCGTCGAAGTGGCCAAGGGTTACGACGTGATCGTCATCGTCTCGGCCATGTCGGGCAAGACCAACGAATTAGTGGGCTGGGTCGACGAAACATCGCCGCTATACGATGCGCGCGAACATGACGCTGTTGTATCATCGGGCGAAAACGTCACCGCCGGGTTGATGGCGCTTACGCTGCAGGAAATGGATGTGCCTGCGCGCAGCTGGCAGGGGTGGCAGGTGCCGCTATTGACAAACAGCGCCCACAGTCAGGCCCGGATTCAGGACATCCCGACCGACAACATCACGCAGAAATTCAACGAAGGCATGAAGGTCGCCGTTGTGGCCGGTTTTCAGGGTCTCAGCCCAGAAGGTCGGATCACCACGCTGGGTCGGGGCGGGTCAGATACCACTGCCGTGGCCTTTGCGGCCGCCTTTGATGCCGAACGCTGC
Organism: uncultured Ruegeria sp.; assembly: GCA_963422555.2. GTDB lineage: Bacteria > Pseudomonadota > Alphaproteobacteria > Rhodobacterales > Rhodobacteraceae > Ruegeria. The sequence continues at coordinate 5,120 of CAXXPZ010000045.1, read as the reverse complement.
GACATCTACACGGATGTGGATGGCGTCTATACCACCGACCCGCGCATCTGCGAAAAAGCCCGCAAACTGGACAGGATCGCGTTTGAGGAAATGCTCGAACTGGCGTCGCTGGGGGCCAAGGTGCTGCAGACCCGCTCGGTCGAGCTGGCGATGCGTTACAAAGTGAAACTGCGTGTTCTTTCAAGCTTTGAGGAACAATCCGACGAGGCCGGTACTTTGGTCTGCGACGAGGAGGATATCATGGAATCCAATGTTGTGGCCGGTGTGGCCTATTCCCGCGACGAAGCCAAGATGACCGTCGTTTCCGTGGCCGACCGCCCCGGCATCGCCTCGATCATCTTCACCGCACTCAGCGAAGAGGGTGTGAATGTCGACATGATCGTGCAGAACATCTCGGACGAGGGGCGCACCGACATGACCTTTTCCTGCCCCACCGATCAGGTGGCGCGCGCTGAAAAGGCCCTGCTGGGGATCAAGGAAAAAGGCGAGCTGAACTATGCCGAACTGGTTGCCGACGAAGACGTCTGCAAGGTCTCGGTGGTTGGCATTGGCATGCGCTCGCAATCCGGTGTGGCGGCGAAAATGTTCAAGGTTCTCTCGGATGAGGGGATCAACATCAAGGTCATCACAACCTCTGAGATTAAAATTTCCGTTCTTGTGGATCGGAAATACATGGAACTTGCTGTTCAGGCACTGCATGATGCCTTTGAACTGGACAAGGCGGCCTAAGCATTTCGGCCAAAGGACGCGCCTGACACCGTAAAGCGATTGTGCGATGGCGGACGGCACCGAAACAGAATCCCGCAAGCTGCTGGGGCGGCTGCGCGAGGAAATGGCGAGCGAAGCCGCCGGTCAGGAACGTCTTGACCGGATTACGCATCTGATCGCGGACAGTATGCGCAGCGAAGTGTGCTCGGTCTATCTGTTCCGGGATGAAGATACGCTGGAACTATGCGCAACCGAAGGTCTGACGCCCGAAGCCGTGCACAAAACCCGTATGCGCATGGGCGAAGGGCTGGTGGGCCGCGTCGCCAAAAGCGGCAAAGTGGTCAACACGGCCAATGCCCCGGCGGCCAAAGGGTTCCGCTATATGCCGGAAACCGGTGAGGAACGGTTTTCGTCCTTTCTGGGCGTGCCGGTGCAGCGTTTGGGCGAAAAGCTGGGCGTTTTGGTCGTGCAATCCCGCGAAGCCCGCGAATTTTCCGCTGATGAGGTCTATGCGCTGGAAGTGGTCGCGATGGTTCTGGCCGAGATGGCCGAACTAGGCGCCTTTGTCGGCGAGGGCGCGGCACTGTCGCCTTTGCACCAGCAATCGGTGCAGCTAAGCGGTGGTCCGGCGCAGGAAGGGTCTGCCGAAGGCCATGTCTGGCTGCACGAACCGCGTGTTGTGGTCACCAATCCCATCGCCGAAGACCCGCACCGCGAACGCGAACGCCTGAGCGAGGCAGTCGAAGAACTGCGCGTGGGTGTCGATAAAATGCTTGAGATTTCGCAGGGCGGCGACAAGGAACAGCTGCAGGTTCTGGAAGCCTATCGCATGTTTGCCAATTCCAAAGGCTGGATGCGCCGGATGGAAGAGGACATTGCCCTTGGTCTCAGCGCCGAAGCTGCGGTCGAAAAGGAACAATCCCAGGCCCGCGCCCGCATGGAGCAGGTCACGGACCCGTACCTGCGCGAACGTTTGGCCGATCTGGACGACCTTTCGAACCGGTTGCTGCGTATTCTGACCGGGCAGGGCAACACCAATGGCAAGGATCTGCCGCCCGATCCGATTCTGATTGCCCGCAATATCGGCCCCGGCGATCTGCTGGAATACGGGCGGTCACTCAAGGCGGTCGTGCTTGAGGAGGGTTCCGTCGGCAGCCATGCAACAATCGTGGCCCGGGCGTTGGCGATTCCGCTGGTGGTCCATGTCGGACGGATCACGACCGAGGCCCTGAACGGAGATCATATTCTGGTCGATGGTGACAACGGTACCGTCCATTTGCGCCCCGAGGACACTGTTGTCACGGCCTTCCGCGACAAGGTCGCCATGCAGGCCAAGGCGCAGGAACGCTATGCCTCGATCCGTGAAACGCCAACGGTGACGCAGGATGGGGCGCGGATCAATCTGGTGATGAATGCCGGGCTGATGGCCGATCTGCCATCGCTTGGGACGTCCGGGGCCGAAGGCGTCGGTCTGTTCCGGACCGAGCTGCAGTTTCTGGTGCGCAACAAGATGCCCAAGCGGTCCGAATTGGTGACCCAATATAAGCGCGTTCTGGATGCGGCGGGCGACAAGCGGGTTGTCTTCCGCACGCTGGATATCGGGTCGGACAAGGTTCTGCCCTACATGAAACACGTGGCCGAGCCGAACCCCGCGCTGGGCTGGCGCGCAATCCGCGTTGGTCTGGACAAGCGCGGCGTCATGCGGATGCAGTTGCAGGCACTGTTGCGGGCTGCGAACGGGCGCCCACTGACGATCATGTTCCCCTTCGTCGCGCAGGCAGATGAGTTTCGCGAGGCGCGTTGGGAAGTGAACAAAACCATCGACCGGGAAAAGCGGCTGGGCCATCAACTGCCCGTCACGCTTGAGGTCGGCGCGATGCTGGAAACGCCCTCGCTTGGCTTTGCCCCGCAGAAGTTTTTTGACGAGGTTGATTTCATCTCGATCGGTGGCAACGACCTGAAACAGTTCTTCTTTGCTGCTGACCGCGAAAACGAACTGGTGCGCCGTCGATATGATACGCTGAATGTCAGTTTCCTCAGCTTTATCGAGCGTATCGTTGAACGGTGCGAGACTTCGAATACGCCGCTGAGTTTCTGTGGCGAGGATGCGGGCCGCCCGGTCGAGGCGCTGTGCCTTGTGGCCATGGGTATCCGCACGCTGTCTATGCGCCCGGCCTCGATCGGTCCGGTCAAAAGCCTGCTGCTGCGGTCAAACCTGCAGGAGGTGCGCAAGATTATCGCCGACGCCCGCCACCGCGGCGAGCAATCCGTGCGGCCGTCGGTGATGGAGTGGCTGCGCAATCAGGTTTAGGCCTGAAATTCGCGGATCGTCGCGATTACCGGCTTGCTTTTTGTGCATCACCTTTCTATGCAGACGGGGAATGTTAGCGATAACAGTCGCCATGTGGAATGCCCAAATGCGTCCCGCCCGGTTCACGCTTGCGCCAAACGCCGTGTTAAGCTGACTGCCATGAACTCGAAAAGGAGCCTGAGATGGTTTCACGCGTAATTCCGGTGGACCCGTTCGACCTTGTGTTGTTCGGCGCGACCGGTGATCTGGCGCAGCGCAAAATCCTGCCGGGCCTGTACCATCGTTTCGAAGTCGGCCAGATGCCGGACGAGGCGCGGATCATCGGATCGGCCCGGTCAGACATCGGCAGCGACGAGTTCCGCGAACAGGTGCGCAAGTCGATGCAGGAATACGCGCCGAACTTCGACAAGGACACGCTGGATCGATTCCTGGCGCACGTGGAATACGTGTCGGTGGACGCGCTGGGTGAGGCCGGTTGGGCCGATCTAAGCAAGACCCTGCGCGCGGACGTCGTGCGGGCGTTTTATCTGTCGGTGGGTCCCAGCCTGTTTTCCGGCATTGCCAAACGGCTGAATGATCATGGGCTGGCCACGCCGGACAGCCGCATCGTGGTCGAAAAGCCCTTTGGCCACGATCTTGCCTCGGCCAGGGCGCTGAACCAGGGGCTGCGCGCCTGTTTCGAGGAACATCAGATTTATCGGATCGACCATTATCTGGGCAAGGAAACCGTGCAGAACCTGATGGCTTTGCGCTTTGCCAATTCACTGTTCGAACCGCTTTGGAACGCAACCCATGTGGATCATGTTCAGATCACCGTGGCCGAAACGGTCGGGATCGAGGGGCGCGGGGCCTATTACGATCAGTCCGGTGCCATGCGCGACATGATCCAGAACCATCTGGTACAGCTACTGTGTCTGACTGCGATGGAGCCTCCGTCCAAATTTGCGCCCAACGCGGTGCGCGACGAAAAAGTCAAGGTGATCGAGGCGCTGGATCCCGTCGCCCCAACCGATATCGCGCGCGGACAGTACCGCGCGGAAAAAGGTGAGGGTGGTTATGTCGATCATGTCGGCAACCCGGCCAGCCGCACCGAAAGCTTCATCGCGCTCAAAGTTCATCTGGGCAACTGGCGCTGGGCCGGAGTGCCGTTTTACCTGCGAACGGGCAAGCGCCTGCGTGCCCGCGAATCCGAAATTGCCGTGTTCTTCCGCGATCCGCCGCATACGATTTTCCCAAATGTAGGCCCGCTGCACGGCAACGTGCTGGTGATCCGTCTGCAGCCGGACGAGGGCATCACCCTGCGCACCACAATCAAGGACCCCGGACCGGGCGGGTTCCGCCTGTCTGATGTCGCTTTGGACATGAGCTTTGCGGACGCGCTGGGCGATGATGCACAAGCACCGGATGCCTATGAGCGGCTGGTCATGGATGTGATCCGCGGCGATCAGACGCTGTTCATGCGCGGGGACGAGGCCGAGGCCGCTTGGGCCTGGGTCGATCCCATCATTCAGGGCTGGGAACAGCGCGGTGACCGCCCTTCGCGCTATGATCAGGGCAGTTCGGGGCCGGAAGAGGCTTTGATGCTGATGCATCGCGATGGGCGCCGCTGGCGCCAGATCGGAGGATAAGATGGTTCACAACGTCATCACCGATGTCACACAACGGATCGTCGACCGCAGCGCCGAATTGCGCGGCCCGCATCTTGAGCGGTTGGAACAGGCCCGGTCCAAAGGCCCCGCGCGCGGGCATTTGTCTTGCAGCGGACAGGCCCACGCCTATGCCGGGGCGGGCGAGGATCAGCAGGCCATGGCCACCGGCGCCGCCGGAAATCTGGGCATCGTCACCGCCTATAACGACATGCTCTCGGCCCATCAGCCGTTCGAGCGGTACCCCGCCCTGATCCGCGATGCCATCCGGGCAGCGGGCGGATCCGCGCAGGTCGCAGGTGGGGTGCCAGCCATGTGCGACGGCGTCACGCAAGGCGAGGCAGGGATGGAATTGTCCCTGTTTTCCCGCGATGTGATCGCGCTGGCCACGGGTGTGGCGCTAAGCCACAACACCTACGACGCTGCGGTCTTTCTGGGCGTCTGCGACAAGATCG